>NZ_JBGANL010000001.1:0-418192 GCF_044222345.1 Prosthecobacter sp. | reverse complement strand
GCCGGGAGGTTTTTTTGTGCCTCAATGCAAAGCAGCTTCAAGCATATTTGAACAATGCTGCCCCGCCCAATCATCAGCGCGTGAATCCAGCCCGAAAACGCCCTGCCCACTTCTAAAAGATGTCCGGCTCCGGCACCGCTGGCCCATGCTGCAGGAAGTCAAAATCCGCCCCCTGATCTGCCTGCGTCACATGCTCCACATACAGCTTGGCGTAGCCACGGTGATACCGCACAGGCGCAGGCTTCCAGTCAGCACGGCGCTTTTCCAGTTCCTCATCGCTCACGTGCAGGTGCAGCTTACGGTTCGGCACATCCAGCTCGATCAAGTCTCCCGTCTTCACCAGCGCCAGCGGACCACCCACCGCACTCTCCGGTGCGATGTGCAGCACGCACGCCCCGTAGCTCGTGCCGCTCATGCGGCAGTCGCTCAGGCGCACCATGTCACGGATGCCCTGCATGATCAGCTTCTTCGGAATCGGCAGCTGCCCCCACTCCGGCATGCCCGGCGCACCCACAGGCCCCGCATTGCGCAGAATCAAGACACTGTCCTTCGTCACATCCAGATCCATGTCATCGATGTTCTTTTTGAGCTCGGCATAGCTGTCAAACACCAGCGCAGGCCCGGTGTGCGTGCACAGCTCCTTCGTCGCGGCCGCATGCTTGATCACCGCGCCATCGGGGCACAGATTGCCGCGCAGGATTGCCGTGCCGCCATCTGGCTGCAGCGCATTCGCCGGCGTGCGGATCACATCCTCATTGTGAATGATGGCATCTTCAATGTCTTCACCCAGCGTCTTGCCCGTGATCGTCGGCACATCCGTGTGCAGCAGCTCGCGCATGCCGTTCAGCAGCGCACGCAGACCACCCGCCAGGAAGAATTCCTCCATCAAATACTTGCCCGCAGGCCGCATGTTCGCCAGCAGCGGAATCTTACGGCTGATCTCGTCAAACTTCTCCAGCGGCAGCTTGATGCCCAGACGTCCGGCCATCGCCACCAGATGCACGATCGCATTCGTGCTGCCACCCAGCGCCATGTCCACCGCGATGGCATTTTCAAAAGAACGCTCGCTCACGATGCCTGATGGCTTCCGATCCAGCCACACGTTCTCCACGATCTGCCGACCCGCCGCCGCCGCGATCCGCGTATGCGCGCTGTCCACAGCAGGAATCGATGACGCCCCCGGAATGCAAAGCCCCAGCGTCTCCGCCAGCGCCGTCAGCGTGCTCGCCGTCCCCATCGTCATGCAATGCCCCGGACTACGCGCGATCCCGTCTTCGATCTCACACCACTGCTCCCAGCTCAGGTTTCCGGCACGCTTTTCATCCCAATACTTCCACACATCGCTGCCGCTGCCCAGTGTGTCGCCACGCCAGTTGCCCTTGATCATCGGCCCGCAGGGCATGTAGATCACCGGGATGTCCATGCTAAAGGCACCCATCAGCAGCCCCGGCGTGGACTTGTCACATCCGCCCAGCAAAACCGCTCCGTCGATCGGATTCGCCCGCAGCATCTCCTCCGTCTCCATCGCCAAAAAGTTGCGGTGAAACATCGCCGTCGGCTTCGTCAGCATCTCCCCCGCCGACATCACCGGAATCTCCATCGGATGTCCACCCGCTTGCAGAATACCACGCTTCACCGCATCCGCCGTCAGTCGCAGGTGCATGTGACAGGAGTTCAGATCACTCCACGTGTTCAGAATCCCGATCACCGGCTTCCCCACAATATCCTCGCTCCCCCACCCCGCCTGCTTCGCCCGCGAGCGATGCCCAAACGAGCGCAGTTCATCACGGCCATACCAGCGCCAGGATCGAAGTTGTTCAGGAGTTTTGCGAGTCGGAGTGTTTTCAGAGGCCATTGGAAAAGGGATAACAAGATTCCCCGCCATTAACAGGCCAGATTTCACCCGGTCAAATCAGTCTCGCAGTTTCCCGCTCTCTCATCAGCCCCCGCCCATTCTGGTTCCGTGTATTCAGTGTATTCCGTGGTTAAAAAAACTCTGCCCCCTCTGCCTCTCCGCTCCTCTGCGGCAAAACCGCACGTCCCCACCGCCCCCTAATTCGTCATTCGTCATTCGTCATTCGTCATTCGTCATTCGTCATTCGTCATTCGTCATTCGTCATTCGTCATTCGTCATTCGTCATTCCCCCCTCTCGTCCGACATCCCCCTTGCCCTCTCTCCGTAGCTTCTGCTACAACCAAGCCCCCACCATGCGCTCGCTGCTCTCCCTCTCGCTCTGCCTCCTCTCCCTCAACCTCTTCGCCGCCGGCAAAGAACTCGAAGGCGAGCGCGCCGCCGCCACCACCGTCTGCCCCACACCCGAGGAAGCCCGCGCCCTCATGTCCGTGCCGGACGGCTACGAAGTCCGCTGCTTCGCCCATGAACCCATGGTGCAAAACCCCGTCGCCATGACCTGGGACCACCGCGGCCGCCTCTGGGTCGTCGAAGCCTACGAATACCCCGAAGGCACGCCCCTCCCTGAAAACCAGCGCCCCTTCGGCGGCGAAGCCAAGGACGACCAATACCACCCCATGCCCAAGCTGGGCGATAAAATCCCCCGCGACCGCGTCATCATCCTCGAAGACACCGACAATGACGGCACCGCCGACAAGCGCACCGTTTTCGTCGAAGGCCTCAATCTCGCCAGCGCCATCATCTGCGGAGACAGCGGCATCTACGTCGGCCAGCAGCCCCACCTCATCCACTTCCGCGATGACGACGGCGACGACAAACCCGACGCCTGGCGCGTCGTCCTCACCGGCTTCGGCCGCGAAGACACCCACGAGCTCGTCAACAGCTTCACCTGGGGCCCCGACGGCTGGCTCTACATGACCCACGGCGTCTTCACCAACAGCAAAGTCCGCCGCCCCGGCCAGCCCGAAAAAGAAGGCTTCAAATTCGACGCCGGCATCGGCCGCGCCCGCCCAAGTAGCGCGGGCAATCCCGCCCGCAGTCCGGCCAGTGATGCGGGCACTCCTGCCCGCAATTCCGGCAGTGATGTGGGCACTCCTGCCCGCAAAGAAAACTCCGCAAACACCCCCGCCCCCTCCTGGGAATTCGAAGTCTTCGCCGACGGCACCAGCAACCCCTGGGGCTGCGACTACGACGCCGCCGGCAACTTCTTCGTCAGCGCCTGCGTCATCGATCACTTCTTCCACATGGCCCCCGGCGGCATCTACACCCGCCAGGGCGGCGCGCCCGAGAACCCCTACGCCTACGAACTCCTCCCAAGCATCGTCAAGCACAAGCACTTCCGCGCCGCCTACGCCGGCATCCAGATCTACCAGGGCGGCCGCTATCCCGCCGACACCCATGGCCACGCCTTCATCGGCAACATCCACGACAACGCCATCCACGAAGAAGTCCTCACTCCCGTCGGCGCCACCTTCAAATGCGAGCCCCGCCGCGACTTCCTCCGCGCCAACAACGGCTGGTTCCGCCCCGTCAGCACCCAGACCGGCCCCGACGGCTTCCTCTGGATCATGGACTGGTGCGACAAATACCCCTGCTACCAAAACGCCAAAGCCAACCCCGAAGGCGTGGACCGCGAACGCGGCCGCATCTGGCGCGTCGTCACCACCGACTCAAAATCCAAAACCACCCGCGACACCGCTGATCTCGACCTCAAAAAACTCGCCACCCCCGATCTCGTCCAAACCCTGGAGCATCCCAACAACTGGATGCGCCGCATGGCGCGCAGGATGCTCGTGGAAAACGCCCCCTCCCTCGATCAGAACTCCTCGAAGAGTCTGGGGCTGCAGCTTTGGAAAAAGGCAACCACTGGCGATTCATTGGAGCAGATGGAATCTCTCTGGCTGCTCCACAGCCTGGCAAGCTCATGGGGTCTGTTGTTCAGTAGCAAGGAGGCTGGCAAGATCGTTGATTCCGGCACCCAAACGGCTCGAGCCTGGCTTATCCACCTTATGGCAGACGCTCTGCGTCCTGGACAAAAAACAGGCAATTTGTTAACGGGCGGCGGCCAGCATGGATTATTCAGCACAAGGAACAGCTTTTCATCCAGGCTTGATATTCCAGCGGACGCCCCCGCAGAAGCTATTTTTACTACCAGCGAATCGGGCGCTGACGTTCTGGCACGCATTCGCCTCATCCTTGCAAATTCAGATCCAAGCACCCGACTCGCCGTGGCAGTTGCCCTTCGCCAGCATGCCGCCACTTCTTTGACTGGCCCGAAAAGACTCGCCGCCATTTTTCCGGAGAAGGAAATTTTCGACACCTACCTGGCTCTGATCAAAGCCTGCAAAGATGATACATCGGACAACACACGCCTCCTTTTCTGGACCGGCTTCGAGGCATTGATGGTCGAGGTGATTGGCAGTTGGGAGGCTTATGCAACTGACGGAAAGAAATCCCGGTGCTTGGAGAGGCTCGCCGAAATGCTCGAACAAGGTCGCCCGTTCTCAGATCAAATTGCCTACAAGGCGGCCCGCCGTTTGTGCGAAATGAGAGAAGGCGGCATGTCAGGAACCCAATATGCTTTGCAGCTCGTTGGCCTGATCGAACAAACCCCCGCGCTCTTGAAGCAGGCCCTGCGCGGGATTGTCGATTCCTCCCCCATCACAAAAAAGGATGATCCGAGTATCGGCGCGCGTTTCGCCAGCTGGCGTTCACATTCTGACACCGACGTCCGCAAACACGCCCAGACCCTCGCCGTCCTCTGGGGCGATGAAGCCGCCCTGCAGGAAACCATCACCGCCCTGCGCGACACCACCAAGCCCGAAAAAGAGCGCGTCGCCCTGCTCCAGTCCATCGCCAAGGTGAAGTCAGATATCGTCAAAAAAGCGCTGCTGCTCCTGCTCACCGAGAACACCTCTCCCGCCCTCTCCGTCGCCGCCATCCGCGCCGCCGCAGACTTCGGCACCGATGACTTCATCGCCCCGCTGATCGCCGTAGCGCAAGCCTCCGGCTTGCCCTCCGCCCCTCAAACACGTGGCCTCCTCTACAATGCCGCCGTCGAGGCCCTCTGCTCCCGCACCCCCTGGATGCACGCCCTGCTCGACGCCATCGGTGCAGGCAAAGTCAGCGCCACCGGCTTCCCCGCCCCCGTGCGCCGCGCCCTCGCCACCAGCCAGGACACCGCCACTCGCAATCATGCCGCCAAAGTCCTCGGCGCCTGGCAGGACTCTTCCGACGACGTCAAAGTCCTCATCGCGAAAAAGAAACAAGCCTGCCTCACCGGCGAGCCCGACCTCGCCAATGGCAAGCTCATCTTCACCTCCACCTGCATGGTCTGCCACGAGTTCCACGGCGGTGGCCAGAAAGTCGGCCCCGATCTCATCGGCAGCGGCCGCAGCAATCTCGACGCCATCCTCGCCAACGTCATCGACCCCAATCAGATCATCGGCAACGGCTACGAAAACTTTACGGTCTCCACCAAGGACGGCCGCACCCTCGCCGGTCGCGTCGTCGAGGACACCCCCGCTCACGTCAAACTCCTCGGTGCCGGCGGCGCCTCCCAGATCGTCCCACGCGATCAGGTCGCCACGCTCACCAACACCAAGCAGAGCCTCATGCCCATGGGCTTCGGCAATCTCCCAGACACCGCCTTCCGCGACCTCATCTGGTACGTCCTCGCCCCGCCGGAAGAAGGCCCGCTCACCAAGGAGAAAAAAGACCTCCTCATCAAAGGCGTCGAAGAGACCGTCCCCTCCAAACCCAAAAACAGCTCCCGCGCCATCGACTGGGAAAGCGTCAATCTCTGGAACCCCGCATGGACCGTCAGCGCCCCCGACTTCGAGCGCACGCCTATGAAACTCAGCGAATACTACGGCAAAAAGAACGTCCTCCTCATCCACCCCTTCCCTGACAAGAAAACACCCGCCAGCTTCGAGCGCACTTTCAAAGTCGAACCCGGCAAAACCAAGCTCACCGCCACCGTCGCCGCCGACGATCGCGGCGACTGGACCGCCAAAGCCCTCATCAATGGCCAAGTCGTCAAAGAGCTCACCGTGGACCACGAAAAGCCCCGCTGGAAAACCCTCGATCTCGACCTCTCCAAATACTCCGGCCAGCAAATCACCCTCCGCCTCGAATCCCACGCCAACGGCTGGAACATGGAGTTCGCCTACTGGGCTGGGATTGAGGTGGAGTGAGCCAAGACTCTGCTGTTATGCCCCGGAGAAAACAAATCGAACTAATCTGGGCACTGCTGATCGGTGCAGGCACCGCTGCCAGCTTGATTGCCGCCTCTTCCAATCGTGACTGGCAGCTGATAGGCCTTTCTTCGTGTGGCAGCTTCGTGGCCTTTGCCATCCTCGGGTTGGTCAGTTATCTGACCCTGCCACCAGGTGACCGTTCCCGGCCTGCGCCGCCATTGGAGAAAAGCAGGCTTGTTATCGGCGCTCACCTCAAGGCTGTCATTCCTGACCTTGAAGGCTGGGAAACCTTGGAGTTGCTCACCCGCAATGGCCGGTTCGACAAGTCCACTCATCACCATGCACTTCTCGGCAAGACTCAGCGGCATGAATCGGGCAGCTGGGAAGTAAGACTCGAATTCCGTGACGAACTTCTGGTCGCGTATTCGTTGTCCTTCTCCTCCAGCAAATCGTGGTCGCTCTATCGAGCGTCAGGCTGGGTGTCACGACGCGCGGCCATCATGACCGCAGGCTGATGCTTGCCGCGGCATGCCGGATTCCCCCACTTTTTGGTGTCGCCCGCTTGAAATCATGCAGGATGCCCCAGCACTCCTTCCACCCTGACCCTCAGCCTGATTCTTCACGCCGCCCCTCCGCCTCGGAGCCCACGCCAACGGCTGGAACATGGAGTTCGCCTGCTGGGCGGGGATCACGCTAAAGTAATCACATCACTTCCGAAGACGTCTGATGATGAATACGAAGGCTTCAATCCCGACAATGATGAGCCCCCATTCTGTCCATCCACTGGCCACCAGTTGGCCATAGGTCCGACCATCGAGATGGATCTTCATCGTCGTCGGAGTCATGCCAGACGGCGTTTCCTCGTAGGTTCCAATGCTGGGCGAATAAAAGCGGTCCTCGGTTGAGTGGAAATAAGGATTCAGAACAGTGAGGATGGCCGCGAGCAGCAAATAACAGAACCAGCGGGAATAGGGAGGCTGCAGCATCTGGGGTTGGGAGCTTGTTTGCATGCAGCGCCATGCTGGCAGAATTTCCCCTGTCGCAAAAGCCCGGAATCATGCAGGATGCCCCCATGCGTCGCGCCCCCGCACTTCTCTCCCTTCTGGCCCTCAGCCTGAGCCTTCAAGCGGCCCCTCCGTCCCCGGCTCCAGCCACAACTCCCGCTGCACCCGCAACGACCCCAGCGCCCGCTGCTCCCAAGCCAGCCGTCAAACCACCGGCTGAGCCCAAGCCCGCCCCGAAGCCAGACCCCAAAGCCCCGGCCGCCCCTCTTCCCAAGCCCCCGCCTGAGGACGCCTACACCCAGATGGAGATGCTCACCCGCGCCATGGAAATGGTGCGGCAAAACTACGTGGACGAGTCCAAGATCACCTACGCCGAGCTCGTCGAAGGCGCCCTCGAAGGCATGCTCCACAAGCTCGACCCCCATTGCGAATACATGGGCAAGTCCCTCTTCGAAGACATGCAGCGCGAGCAGAGCGACACCTCCGAAGGCATCGGCATCACCATCGCCCTCCGCCAGGGCATCCTCACCATCATCACCGTCCGCGAAGACGGCCCCGCCAATGCCGCCGGCATCCTCTCCGGCGACCAGCTCGTCCGCATCAACGACGTCCTCACCGACTCCGTCGGCATCGCGGAGGCCATGCAGCTTCTCAAGGGCAAGACCGGAGATGAAGTGAGCCTCACCGTCCGCCGCCCTGGCACCAAGCAGTTCCTCGAGTTCAAGGTGAAACACGAAACCCTGGCCGAGACCTCCGTGCATGATCCCATGCTGCTCTCGCCCAAGATGGCCGGAGATTACAAGATCGGCTACGCTCGCATCTCCCAGTACAACCAGCCCACCCCTCGCGAGCTCAGCAAAGCCCTCGATGAACTCGAAAAGCAGGGCATGAAAGCCTTCGTGCTCGACCTGCGCAACAACCCCGGCGGCCTCGTGGACAGCGCCGTCGCCGTGTGCGGCGAGTTCCTCCCCGAGGGCACCGTCGTCGTCACCACCGAAGGCCGCGTCGCCTCGCAAAACCCGCCGCCCTTCCGCACCCCCTCGCGTAATGGCAAAGAACCCCGCAAATACCCCATCGCCGTCCTCATCAATCAGGGCAGCGCCAGCGCCTCAGAGCTCACCGCCGGCGCCCTGCAGGACCTCAAGCGCGCCATCATCGTCGGCACCACCAGCTTCGGCAAAGGCAGCGTGCAGACCATCCTGCCCATGAAAAACGGCGCCGCCATGCGCCTCACCACCGCCAAGTACTACACCCCCAGCCACCGCACCATTCACGAAAACGGCATCGAGCCCAACATCGTCTCCGCGCTCACTTCAGACGAAGAACTGCGCATCGCCAAATGGCGCGCCTCCCACGGCACCGGCGAAGCCGCCGCACTCGAGCTCGCCAATCTCGGCGACAAGCAGCTCGAACGCGCCGTCGACTCTCTCAAAGGCGTCCTCGTCTTCGATGCCTTCGTCGCCCCCACTCTCGCCCCCGCCGCCAAGCCGTTGGAAAAGTAGTCATCGCTTCCAGCAGCGTGAGCACGCTATCCGTAGGATGGGTGTGGCGACAGCCCGCCCGTCTATGAGTGCGTGAAAAACACACTGGCATCCGCCTCACCACCACACGGCGAAATCGCTGCTACTCCAGCAACCCCCGCGCAATGATCGCATCCACCGGATTGTGATCATCCGTAAAAACATAGGCCGACCGCGGCACCGTACCCGCAGGCACATGCGTACGGATCAGCTGTTCCTGCCAGGAGCCTTGCTTCACATAGCGATCCACAATCAGCGGCTTCAAATCTTCGCGTGAGGCCATGAGGATCACATTCTGCGTTTCATCCCGGCGGTAACCAACGGCAAACACCTCCACATAGGGAAAGGCTTTCCGCACCGTGGCGATCATGCCCGAAGTCAGCTCCGCCTTCGGCCCGGAAATCGAGGCGATCAGGTTCATGATGAAGACCCCCTTCGGTTCCAGATGATCCGCGATCTGCTGATAAAACTCCTGCGTCGCGAGATGCGGCGGAATCTGCCGGATGCCGTTGTACGCATCACCAAAAATCAGGTCCCACTTCTTGCCATTATTCTGCAGCAGGTACCGGCGCGCATCACCCGCATGCGCCTTCACATGAGGATGCTCGTCCAGCTTGAAAAACTTGCGCCCGACTTCGATCACCTGCGGGTCAATTTCCACCACATCGACGGCCGCCTCAGGAAATTCACGCGACACATTCTCCGGCATGCCAAAGGCCCCCGCTCCAATAAACAGTGCGCTGTCCACCTTCGCCGGCTCGCGCAGCAGGGCCAGCTTCCAGTACTGCTGATACGGCAGAATCAGATCGCCGGTGTTCGCGTCCATGCCGCCTTCCATCGTCGAATCCAGCTGGAGGATCCGGCGCTTCACATCGCCCTCGCTTCGCTCGCTGACTTCGATGTGATGATAAAACGACTCATGCTCAAAGATCACCCCCGGCTTGGGTTTCGGCGCCGTCATCCAGCTCATGCCAAAGGCAAACAGGCCGCTCAAAATCACCGGAGCCTGCTGCTTCAGGGTGTTTTTGGCCAGCACGAATGCGGCAATCGCCAGCACCAGCAGCAGCGCCGCCGTGCCGAAAAAGATGCTGCGCACTCCGAAGGTGGAAAGCAGGAAAAAGCCGGAAAGAAAGGTGCCCACAAAACTGCCCAGAGAGCCAAGCATGCTGATCGTCCCCGCCGCCGCACCCACGTGAGTGTCCTTCAGCGTCAGACTGTAAAAGCGCACCGCAGCCGGCGAGACCGCACCGAGCAAAATTCCAGGAATCGCAAACAGCAGCAGCGAAATCATCACCGGCCCGGCTATGAGACCCTGCGCGCTCATCCCGAGAGCAAAGACCGTGTGCAGCGCCGGGATGAAAAAGGTCAGCACTGCAGATCCCGCCAGCAGCCAGCCGAGAAGATCCAGCGCCATCTTGCGGTCTGCCAGATGTCCCCCGAGATAACCGCCCGCACTGAACGCGATCAGGATCACCCCGATCAGCGCGGTCCAGGTATACACGCTGTTGCCGAAGAACGGTGCCAGCAGGCGGTAGGCACAGATTTCAATGACCATCATGGCCGCTCCGGCCAGGAAGCAGGAAATCCCCAGAAAAAGGCGCGTGCCGCGTGTGGCGGCTGCATTCTCTGCCGAAGCGGCGGTAGATTTGGAAGGTGTGTGGGACATGCGTTTGTCGCGGTCAGTCGTTGTAAAAAACCAGGCTTATGATCTTCCACCCGGTGGAGGTTTTGATCAGCGTGAAACAATCGGTGCCAAGCGTGATGTCGGCTCCCTTCGTGAGCTTCCACCGCACGCTGGCCTGGGCGGTGCGCTCATCGCGGAGAATTTTCATGTCCGTGGGCACCTCGGTCATCGGCACCGTGGTGGTGGCATGGCTGAGTTTCTGGCCATGCAGAAAGTCCGTCAGCCCCTGGCTCTGCGGCACGCCCTGATGCACGAAGACGATGCGCGCCTGCTCATGAAAGCAGGCCCCGTAACCATCCATGTCCTTGGCAGACCAGGTGGAAAAGTAATGCGTGAGAAACTCGCGTACGTCAGCGGAGTCTGTCTTGGCCTCGCCCTGGCAGCCCAGCAGCAGCAGCGTCAAAGCAAGGCATGCCACATGGCGAATACAAGACGCCATCGGCTTCAAACGCATGCTTGTTTCGTCATTCGTCATACGGATTTCGTCATTGGCGCTCAGCGCCCGTTAGTCTTCCGCGAAGGCCTCTTCTTTGACTCCGATCACACTCAGGATGCGGTTCAGATCTTCCACACCGTAGTAGTCGATCTCAATGCGTCCCTTCTTCTCGGCGTGATGAATGCTCACGTTCGTCGTCAGGTGCTGGATCAGCTTCTGCTCCACAGCCTCAATCGCACGGATCAGGTCCGTCTCCGTAGGCTTCGGCTGGGGTGGCGGCGGCGGATGCAGGATGGCATCAACCGCTTTTTCCGTGGCGCGAACCGTCAGGCTCTTGGCCACGATCTGCTGCGCCAGACGCTCCTGCGCGTCATGCTGCTTCAGCATCAGCAACACCTTGGCATGGCCCGTTGAAATCTTCGTCGCCACCAGCATGTCGCGAATGCTCTCCGGCAGCTCCAGCAGTCTCATCGTGTTGGCCACCGTCGCACGGTTCTTGCCCACGCGCTGCGCGATGTCCTCCTGCCGCATCTGGAAATCTTTTGCCAGTCGCGAGTAGGCCTGCGCCTCCTCGATCGGGTTCAACCCCTCGCGCTGCAGGTTTTCGATCAGCGCCATCTCCAGCACGTCCTTGTCGCTGGCTTCGCGGACAATGACGGGAACTTCTTTGAGGCCCAGTTCGCGGGAGGCGCGGAAACGCCGCTCACCGGCGATCAGCTCCAGCTTCCCGTTCACCCGGCGCACGATCAGCGGCTGGATGATGCCGTGCTCGCGGATGGACTCCATCAGCTCCGTCAGCATCTCCGGCTGGAATTCTTTGCGCGGCTGCAGCGGGCTCGGGACGATCTGGTCCAGCGTCACACGATTGACCACATCTCCGGGGGCAGGCTGAGCCAGTGCAGGCAGGCGCGACACTCCCGACACCGATGAAGATGCCGAAATGAGTGCGCCGAGTCCTTTGCCGAGAGCCGCTTTTGCCATAGGGAGGGCGAGACTAGGGAGTACCCGGGACGATGCAAATCGGAATCGCGGCGAATGTGCAGTCGCCACATCCAAAGCTTTACCAATGTCAAATATCGTTCCATCTGATAGCTATGAAAAGCATGACAGGATTTGGCCGGGGCGAAGCACAGCGTCCGGGCGTGACGTGGAGCGTCGAATGCAGCTCCGTGAACCGCAAGCAGCTCGAAGTCGCGGTGAATCTCCCCCGTGAGCTCTCCGAGCTGGAAAACGCCGTCCGCACCGAGGTCTCCGCAGTCGTTTCCCGTGGGCGCGTCAATGTGGCCGTCCGCCGGGAAACCGGCACCTCAGGCACCGAAGCCGTCCGGGTCGATCAGGAACTCGCGGCGCATTATTACCACGCCATGCACGCCCTGGCCTTGAAACTGGACATTCCTCTGGACATCACACTGACCGACATCACCCGCCTGCCCGGCGTCATCACCCAGGCTCAGACAGAAATCGCCACCGAAGACGCCTGGCCCTCCCTGCAGGAAGCGCTGGCTGCCGCCCTGAAGCAATTGAACACCATGCGCGCCACCGAAGGTGCCAGCCTCCGCAGCGACATCGAGTCACGCCTCGCCGTCATCGAGTCCCTCCTGCAATCCATCCGCGCCAAAGCCGCCACCGTTCCCGAGCATCAACGCAAAATCCTCCGTCAGCGACTCGAAGACGCCGGCCTGCCCCTCCCGCTGGACGACGAACGCCTTGTCAAAGAAATCGCCCTGTTCGCAGACCGCACGGACATCTCCGAAGAACTCACCCGCGCCGCCAGCCATGTGCAGCAGTTCCGCGCCTATCTGGCCAGCGACACCCCCGCCGGACGCAGCCTCGATTTCCTCCTGCAGGAATTCTTCCGTGAGTTCAACACCATGGGCTCCAAGTGCAACAACGCCGAGATCGCCCACCACGTCGTCACCGCCAAAACCGAGCTCGAAAAAATCCGCGAGCAAGTCCAAAACGCAGAGTAGGCCGGTTCACGAGCACGCAGAGAATCTCAAAGCATCCCCTGCCCGGCACCATTCCAAAAAATTCGCGGATATTCGCGGCCATTCGCGTTGAGTGCCCCCTTGTCAGCCCCATCCGTCGCATGGGTCCCATAGGACCTGTTCATGCACCCACGCCATCCTATCCAGCATCCAGCTCCGCCTACGAAGCCCCCGGCTTCGGCAGCCCCTTCGGCACCGATTTCGGAGCCTCCGGCTTGGCTTTCCCATCCTCAGGCAGCCACGCCTCGGGCGCACCCGCTTTGACCATCACATCACGCAGCGAGACACGCCCGCCGTCCCGGTGCTTGCACTCCTCCGCCGCCGCCATGAAGGCGTAAATTTCCAGCGTCTGCTTCGGTGCCACAGGCGCCTGCTTCGTCTGGAAAAATTTGACGATCTCACGCAGCATCGGCGTGTAGTCGCCATCCGACTTCTGCTCGGTGATCTGCTTGTCCCCAAACCGGATCAGCTTGTACGCCATCGCCCCTTCATGGATCGCCTGCAGCGTCCCGGTTCGCCCCCCGGACCACAGCCCTGTGACGATGGATTCAGACGTCGTGGTCGTGCGGGTCACGGAAAGGCACCCGGACCCCATCACCGTAAAAAGCGCCTCCGTCGGGTGAATCCCATAGAAAAACAAGTCCGGGTGGTGCGGCAGCACATGCGCCGGACCATACGAGATCACACTGCGCGCCGGCGTCGGTTCCGCATTCGCCACCTCCAGCACCCCGGGGTACCAGCGCACCGCAGACGCGCTAAACACCGGCACCTGCGCCGCTGCGGCCAGCTTGTAGATTTCCACTGCATCCTTCAGGGAAGCCGCCACCGGCTTGTCCATGAAGACCGGCTTGCCTGCCGCAATGATCTGCCTCATCTGCTCCAGCCGCGGGCGTCCTTCCAGGCTCAGCAGCAGCACCGCGTCCACATCTTTGCAGGCCTCCGCCACACTGCCCACGATGCGCACGCCAAACTTGTCACGCACGGTCGCCGTGAAGCCCTCGATGCGCGTCTTGCTTTCCTCAATGTCGGGACTCCCCCCCGGATAGGCCACCACCACCCGCGCACCGGGAATATGGTTCGGATTCGCGGGGTCGTTCAGGCGCAGCGTGAACTGCTCTGAATGCGAGGTGTCGAGCCCGATGATGCCGATGCGAAGGTCGTCTGCCATGAGAGTGGTGCTGAGCAGCGCCGCCACACATCCCATGACGAGGATGAGCTGATCTCGGAGACGGCAGGTCGGTCGCATGCATGTAAAATGCAGGCACGGGGGGCAAAGCGCAACTGTTGAGTCGCTTGACCGTCCCGCCCGCCCCGCTAGTTTCGGACCATGGAAACCGTCAGACTCGGCATCGTTGGGCTTGGAAACATGGGCAAGGCACACCTTGCAAACATTCGCGCAGGCAAAATCCCCGGCCTGCGCGTCACCGCCTTGTGCGAGAGCGTCGGCACCCTGCCGAACCTCATTGAAGGTGAAAAAGCCTTCACCGACGTCAACCTCATGATCCGCAGCGGTCACATCGACGCCATCCTCATCTGCACCCCCCACTTCAGCCACACCACCATCGGCATCGAGGCCCTCAAGGCCGGTCTGAATGTGCTCGTGGAAAAGCCCATCTCCGTCCACAAGGCCGACTGCGAGCGCCTCATCGCTGCGCACACGGACAAGAACAAGATCTTCGCCGCCATGTTCAACATGCGCACCAACGCCTGCTTCAAGAAGGTCAAAGACCTCATCGACAGCGGCGAACTCGGTGCCGTCCGCCGCGTGCATTGGGAAGTGACCAACTGGTTCCGCACCAATTACTACTACGCCACCGGCGGCTGGCGCGGCACCTGGAAAGGCGAAGGCGGCGGCGTCCTCATGAACCAGTGCCCGCACAATCTCGACCTCTTCCAGTGGCTCTTCGGCATGCCTCAAAAAGTGCGCGGCTTCTGCCAGTTCGGCCGCTTCCACGAGATCGAAGTCGAGGACGATGTCACCGCCATCATGCAGTACGACAACGGCACCACCGCCACCTTCGTCACCAGCACCGGTGAAGCCCCCGGCATCAACAAGCTCGAAATCTCCGCCGAGCAGGGCCGCCTCACCGTCACCGACGGCACCCGCATCCACTTCCAGCGCAACCGCCAGCAGATGAGCAAATTCTGCATGGAAGCCGAAGCCGCCTTCGCCATGCCCGAAAGCTGGCACATGGACATCCATGTGGATCAGACCGGCGGCCAGCACATCGAGATCCTGCAAAACTTCACCAATGCCATCCTGAAAGGCGAGAAACTCCTCTCCCCCGCCGCCGAAGGCATCCGCAGCGTCGAACTCGCCAACGCCATCCTCCTCTCCACCTGGCAGGACAAAACCATCGAGCTCCCCATGTCCTCCGCCGACTACGAGCGCATCCTCATCGAGAAGGGCGAGCAATCCACCTTCCAAAAAACCAAGGTCGTCGCCAAAGCCACCTCCGACGACTTCGCCAAAAGCTTCCGCTAAAAGCGCAGTCAGAAATCATCAAGCCAAAAACGCCGCCCGGGAAACCGCGCGGCGTTTTTTTTGCACCCCAAAGCTGCTGCCGAACCCCGCGCGCAGCATCGGCACACTCATTGCTTGCAACCATTGAATAAAATCTCACGTACTAGCATCTGACACCTCATGCTCTCCCGCCTCACAGCCCTGATCCTCACCCTCTGCATCGGTCTCCCGATGTGCTGGTGCTGCATCACCGCTCCCCAGCAGGAAGAGATCGCCAGCTGCTGCGCCAAAAAGCAGCACTCGGCATCTGAGCATTCCCAGGAGCCAAACTGCCCCTGCGCCAAGCACGAAACCGCGCGCGATGTCGCCTCCGCCTTCGTCAACGCCCCGGCCCCTGCCTTGAAGCTGCTGGCTGAACCCGTCTGGCACGCCCTATCCCCTCTCAGCCTCACCTCCGGGGCTTTGGCCAATCATGCGCCCCGTCACGACCACGGGCCGCCCTTGCGCACCGTGCCGCTCTATTCGCGGCATTGCGCCCTCTTGATTTGAAGCCACGCACCCCGCGTCTGGAAGCCAGACGCTCCGGGCAGCAGTGATCTCATTTCTCCGCGGCCATCTCATTCGCCGCACCCCAGACAGCCTGCCCGGCCGTCTGGCCTCACCGCCAGTTCAACGCCACTCGATGGCACACCCGGCACGCGCATGCCCGCGCCGCACGCCGGAATCCTCCAGGCGGGCAATTCAAACAAAACAACACAAACACATCCAACACTATGAAAACCATCCTCACCCTCATCGCCGCAGCCTCCGTCGCCGCCCTCTCCAGCACCGCCCTTGCCGCCGGCAAGGCCTGTGAAAAGTGCTGCAAGGACAACTGCGCCGCCTGCTGCAAAGCAAAAGGCAAAGCCTGCGGCAAAGACTGCTGCAAAGGCGAATAAGCCCCCGGTCTAAACCACGCCGCCGCCCGGAAACGGGTGGCGGCTTTTTCATAAGTGATGCAGGCACTCTTGCCTGCACCTCGCCGGAGTCAGCCACTCCCTTGAAGGCATCCGCCCAATGATTCGCCAGGAGGAAAACCTGCCTCGATACCCCCCCTACCTCTCCGCCGCCTGCTTCAGCGCCTTCAATGACGGCGCCCCGGTCAGCTTCTCCATCTCCGCAGCCACAATCTCCGCACGCCTTGCCGCCTCCAGGCGCTCCTTGGCCTTGGCCTGCACCGCAGCATTGTGCGCCTTGCGCAGTTTTTCGGCCACGGGCGAGGTGGGGCTTTTATCCGCGCCCGTGGCCGCCCAGTCTTGGGCAAACGAGTTCACCAGCCTCGCCAGCTCGGCATCATGCTGCTCCAGGTTTTGCATCACCTCATGAATTTCATCCGGCGTCGCTCCGGCGCTCGCAGACGAGCTGCGTGACGCTCCCTTGGAAGACGGCCAGAAGATCAACGCCAAAAACCCAACGACCACCACAGCCACCACCCCGATGACCAGCATGAGCTGTTGCTGCTGCGACGTCATTCGAACCGCCGGCTTGGGTGGCGGAGCAGCTCTCTTTTTCTCCACCACCGCCGGCACGCCTGGCGCTCGTACACCCGGTGCGCGCGGCACACTCGGTCCCGGTGCACGCACTGCAGGTGCCGGCGCAGCAGATGCCGCCGGAGCACTCGCACCCGGGCCCGCCCCCAGCCGCAACCCTGCACCCAAGCCCGCTCCCATTCCCACTCTCGGGGCAGTCCCCATGCCGATGCCTAGATCGATGGCCATGACATCGCCTGGCACCTCTCCAGGCGCCGCTGACTGCTTCATCGCCACATTGATGTGCGCACGCAGCTCTCCCGCATCCTGATACCGCTTCTCCGGATCGGGGTCGATGGCCTTGGCGATGATGCTGTCCCACCTCGTCGAGATTTTCGCAAACTCCGTGACCGAGCGCCGCGGCTCCCCCGGAATCGTGCCGGTCAGCATCTCATAGAGCACCACCCCTGCGGCATAAATGTCCACCCGGTGGTCCACCACGCTGCCGCCGCGAATCTCCGGTGCGGCATAATCCGGCGTACCAAAAGGGTTCTCCTGCTCCGCTTCGTCGGAGACTGGTCGCGCCAGTCCAAAGTCCGCCACCTTCACATGGTCGGCACCATTGACCATGATGTTGCCCGGCTTGATGTCGCGATGAATGATCTGATGCTCATGCGCAAACGTCAGTGCCTCGCACAGCTGCATCGCCAGGTTCGTCGCCTTCCGCAGAGATAGCCCGCCCTTGTGAATGAGATCGTGCAGGGACTTCCCCTCGATCCATTCCATCACCAGATACAGGTGCCCTCCCGCCGTGATGCCAAAGTCATACACACCCACGATGTTCGTGTGGTTCAGCTTCGCCATCGCACGCGCCTCGATCTTAAAACGATCGTTGAATTCCTTTTCAGCCCCAAACTCCGGCGGCAAAATTTTCACCGCCACCCGCCGGTCCAGGCTCTCCTGATACGCCTTGTACACCGCCCCCATTCCGCCGCAGGCAGCCAGCATTTCAAACTGGAACTGCGGCAGATAGGCGTTCATTGCCTCCAGACTCGGGACATCAAACGAAGGCAGCTCGCTGGGGGTGGATTCTTCGGACATGGTTGATTCATAACCTTCTACCACTTCCGCCGCGAGGAAATAATCTTAACGGTTCCGTCCTATAATGGCAGCTCAACGCACCGGCTCGGCAGCCGTCGGCGGCGCAGTGCCCACACCCGTCGCGCCAGCCGCGTTTTGTCTCAAGGCACTCAGCGACGGCGCCGTCTTCAGCTTCGCCAGTTCCGCAGCCACGACTTCCGCACGTTTCGCCGCCTCCTCCTTGCCTGCGGCTCTTCGTTCACGGGCCTTCTGCAAAACAAGTTCGCACTGTTCTGCACGCATTTTCTGCACGGCCATGTCTGCACGTCCTTGAATCGCCTCGCGCTGCGCCACATACGCTTTGCGCAGCGTCTTGAGCACTTCCGGCCAGAGCTGGTCCGGCTCCTCCAGCGGCTCATGATTCGCAATGTGGGAGATTTCACTCAGCACAAAATCCCGCTGCTGCGGCATCAGGCCGGTCAGACCACGTTGCAGCGCCGGGATGTATTTGTCAGCCAGGCTCTGCATTTCAGAATCCGTGCCTGTCTCCGTGTTGGCCAGCCATTGGGCCGCGAAATCAGTGATCATCAGCGCCAGCTCCGCATCACGTTTTTCCAGCTGCTGCATCAGCTCCTGCGGAGTTTCCGGCACCGGCACAATAACTGGCATCGCCGCAGGCACGGGCGTGGGCGTCGGAGCTGGCACAGGCTCCACCGCGATCTTCTTTTCGACCTTGGGCGCAGGTTCTGGCGCTTTCATTTCCGGTTCCACAGCGGGCGCCACCACCACCGGCTCCACCTTGTCGGCGGGCTCCTTCACTTTCTTAATTTCAGGATGCTGCTCAGTTTCATCAGCCTTGGAAACAGAGGCCGCTGAGTCCTTTGCCACAGGCGTCTCCGGCCCCCCTTCACTCCTGAACATCATCCCGCCCACGATGCCGATGACGATTACCGCAGCCCCGATCAATCCCAGATGCAGCGGCTTCAGCGCAGCTTTGCTCCTGGGCTCATCCTCCGCCAGCGCCACCACCTTCACCGGCTGCGCAGCCTGGTTGACCAGCATCGCAATATGCGCACGAAATTCGCCCACATCCTGAAAGCGCTTCGTGGGATCTGCATGCGTCGCCCTGTCAATCAGCTCATCCCACTTCGGAGACAGCGGCGCAAACTCCATCACCGAACGCCGGGGCTGCTGCGGCACGCGCCCCGTCAGCATTTCGTACAGCACCACACCGGCCGCAAAAATATCCGCCCGCTGGTCCACCGCACCCTTGCCCAAAATTTCCGGCGCCACGTAATCCGGCGTGCCGAAGGGGTTTTCCTCCGCTTCACCCGTGATCGGCCTTGCCAGTCCAAAGTCCGCCACCTTCACCTGATCATCCTCGCTGATCATGATGTTCCCCGGCTTGATGTCGCGATGAAGGATTTTGTGATGATGCGCAAAGGCCAGCGCATCACACAGCTGCATTGCCAGGTTCGCCGCTTTCCGCACCGGAATGCTGCCTTGATGTATCAGCGTGTGCAGCGTCTGCCCCTCCACCCATTCCATCACCAGGTACAGGTGCCCTTCCTGGGTGATCCCAAAGTCATACACCCCCACGATGTGCGTGTGGTTTAGCTTTGCCATCGCACGCGCCTCGGATTTAAACCGATCCGCAAAGTCCTCCTGCCGGCCAAATTCCGGCGGCAAAATCTTGATCGCCACCAGCCGGTCCAGGCTCACCTGCCGCCCACGGTAAACAGCCCCCATCCCACCAAAGGCCGCAAGCTTTTCAAACGCATACTGCGGCAGCAATGCGGCCATCTCCTCGACGCTTGGGACGTCAAACGGGGGTTGATGCTGGGCTGAGGGTTCCTGGGACATGAAAAAGGCGGCAGACTGTTACCGATACGCGCCCTGACAGCGAGTAAAATCACCATTGCTCGGTTTGCCCATCTCCAGCAGAGCTTCGCAGCCGCTCTTGCCAAACCGCCGCCCCTTTGCCCCTGCACAAAAAGAGACTCGGCATGAAAATCGACGGTCCAATGTGCCTGGGTCTGATACTTTTATCTCTTTTCCCTTCGGCGCAGATACCCGGCACATTTTTGGCGCAGATTATGCATAGGGAATTCATCGTGCCAAATCCCCCCCGGCATGTCAGTCGCACACCGTCCTCACCTCCTCCTTTTATGCCACGAATTCGTTCCTCTCAGCTTCTTTGAAAACACAACAGGTCGCATACCATCCTCACCCCCTTCTTTTATGCCACACTCCCCAGTCTCTGAAGAAAAGCTTGTCGGTTTCCCTGCCCGCTGCCTTTCACTACGCCAAAAGCTGCGCGTCTCAAAGCCCGAACTCGCCCACTGGCTCGGCGTGGGTCGCAGTTACGTCACCGTCTTGGAGAAAGGCCGCCAGGCTCCTTCCAGACCCGTGTTCCAATTGATCGAAAAACTCGAGGCTGCCGCCAATCTCAAACAGCTCGCCATGCACATGCCCCAGCCTGACACCACATCTGCACCCACCGAAATGGCAGGTCTCCCACCCGCAGCCATCGAAGCTCTCGACCGCTTGGTGCAGCCGGAGCCAACACCTGCACCCACGCCCGCAGTCAGCCCCGTCGAAAAGCACGTCATCCGCACAAAAAACACCTTCGCCCTGCGTGTCGCCGCCCTCCGTGAAAAAATGGGTGTCACCCGTCCAAAACTCGCCCAGCGCCTCGGCGTTTCCCGCCAGTACGTGACCAAAATCGAAAATGGGGCCCATGCCTCCCTGCCCGTCATCAAGCTGATCGAAAAACTCGAAGCCGAGATTCAAAACGAATCAGCCGTCGCCGCCGCCGCTGCCTCAGAACAAGAAACCGTCAGTGCTAACAACACACCACCCCAGGCAGCACCCGCCCCCGTTACGGCCCAAACTCCAGCCTTCTCGATTCCTGCGGCTCCCGCACCCGCGACCCCGCGCATCTCCCTCCTCCCCGTGCTCACCATCCCTGCCGCACGTGAACTGGCCTCGCCTGCCCAGGCCGTCTTCGCTGCCGCCGAGCACTTCGCTTTCAGCGTGACAGATCCCGATGCTTTCGCCCTCCGCCTAGCAGGAGATGCCATGCTCCCCCAGCACCACGATGGCGAACTCGCCATCCTCTATCCCAACAGCCTCCCTCACACCGGCAACCGTGTCGTCGCACGCCTCAGCGACAGCCTCGGCGGAGACATCCTCTTCCGCATCTACAGCACAGCAGACCACGGCCATTCCATCGTCCTCTCCAGTCTCAATCCCCTCTATCCCCCTGTCACACTGAGCCGCGAAGAAATCGCCTGGATCCATCCCGTCGCCACCACCGTCCGCCAGATGCTCCACTGAGTGACTCCGGCCAGTTGCCAATTTTCAGTTTTCAGTTCCCAGTTTACAATCACACCGTTTTCTTGCCCTCCCCGCCCCCCGGCGCGAAGAAGTCCCCATGTTCTTCCGCGCCCTCGCCCTTCTCTTTTCTGCAGCCACTCTCTCCCTCGCTGCAGACATCCAGCTCTCTCCCTCGGGCCCCATCTCCACCCCTCAGGCCGCTCGTGACGCCGCCCGCGCCGCCGCCAAGCCCGCACGCATCGTCGTAGCCCCCGGCACCTACCCCCTTACCGAAACCCTCACTCTCGGCAAAGAAGACTCCAAAGTCACCTGGTCCGGCAAAGACGCCACCTTCACCGCCGGCAAACCCATCACCGGCTGGCAGAAAGCCGAAGGCGGCCTGTGGAAAGCCTCTCTTCCCGACAAAGCCTGGACCTTCGAGCAGCTCTGGATCAACGGCCGCCGCGCCACCCTCGCCCGCTCGCCCAACAAAGGCTACTACCACATCACCGAAGCCGTCGGCGCAGGCGTGTTCCCAGACCTCAGGGAGAACATGAACTTCCACGCCTTCTCCATCGCCAAAGAGCAGTACGACGTCCTCAAATCCATCCCGCAGCCCGAGCGCGACCACGTCCTCCTCACCGTCACCCACGCCTGGGCCGTCGGCCAGTGCCGCATCAAGGAACTCAACGACGAAGTCCTCGCCGTCCGCATCAAAGGCCGCTCCCGCTACCCCTTCGTCGAATTCGAGCCCGACCAGCGCTGGTGGGTCGAAAACTTCCGCGCCGCACTCGATGCCCCTGGCGAATGGTTCCTCGATCAAGCCAAAGGCGAAGTCCTCTACATGCCCCTCCCCGGCGAAGACATGACCAAGGCCACCGTCACCGCCCCCGTCGTGGAAAAATTCATCACCATGAAAGGCGCACACGATGTGTCCTTCGAAGGCATCTCCTTTCAGAGCAGCAACTACCACTATCCAGCAGACGGCCTGCACGACGGCCAGGCCGCCACCACCAGCGACGGCAGCATCGAAATCGAAGACTCCAGCGCCATCCATTTCACAAACTGCGACATCTCCCACACCGGCCTCCACGCCCTCTGGTTTAAAAACGGCTGCTCAGACTCCACCGTCACCCACTGCCACCTCCACGACCTCGGCGGTGGCGGCGTCTATGTCGGCGAAATCGCACGCCCCACCGAAGAGCGAGTCAATCATCACATCACCATCTCAGACTGCATCATCCAGCATGGCGGCCGCCTCCACCCCAGCGCCTGCGGCGTCGTCTTCACCCACACCCAGCACTGCACCGTCACCCACTGCGACATCGCAGACTTCTACTACACCGGCATCAGCGCCGGATGGAACTGGGGCTACGGCGACACCGCCTCCCGCGAGACCACCGTCGAAAACAATCACATCCACCACCTCGGCTGGGCCTACCTCAGCGACATGGGCGGCTACTACGGCCTCGGCACCTCCCCAGGCACCATCATTCGTGGCAATCACGTCCACCACGTCGCCAGCCACCGCTACGGCGGCTGGGGCCTCTACAATGACGAAGGCAGTGCCGACACCCTCATGGAAAACAACCTCGTCCACGACACTTGGAACGCAGGCTTCCACCAGCACTACGGCTACTTTAACACCGTCCGAAACAACATCTTCGCCTTCGGCCACACCGCGCAGATCCAGGCCTCCCGCAACGAAGCCCGCCTCCGCTTCCGCTACATGAACAACATCGTCGTCTGGGACCCCGCCTCCCCCCTCCTCGACGGCGGCGAATGGAACTGGAAGTTCTTCGACAAACCCGAACGCGGCGATCCCAAAGACAGCCTCGTCTTCCGCAAAAACCTCTACTGGCCCACCGACGGCAAAATCCCCGCCACCCTCACCAAGACCCACTTCACCTGGGACGAATGGCGCAAGATGGGCCGCGACAAAGACAGCCTCTTTGCCGATCCCCTCTTCGAAAACCTCGCCGTACGCGACTTCCGCCTCCGGCCCAACTCCCCCGCCGAAAAAATCGGCTTCAAGCCCTGGGACCTCACCCTCGCAGGCGTCCGTAAAACCGACCCCGCATGGCGCACCCTCGCCGCCCAAGGCCACGAGTATCCCACCTGGGACACCGACGCCAAACCCTGGCCCGCACCCAATTACCAAATCAATCAAGACTTCGAACACGCCGGCCTCGGCACCCTCGGCATTCGCGGTGCCAAATACACCCACGAAAACAAAGGCGAATCCATCGCCGTCACCGACGAAACCGCTTCTCCGTTCACACCTGGCTCCAAGCGCGCTCTCAAAGTCCAGGACACTCCAGACCTCAAACACAGCTACGATCCCATCCTCGACATCTACCCCACCACCTGGGACACCGGCACCTTCCACGCCGAGTTCGATGTCATGGCCCAGCCCGGCGCTGATTGGTTCTTCGAGATCCGCGGCAAAAACCTCGACTTCGGCAACGGCCCCTACCTCCGCTGGCAGAAAGACCAGCTCGCCGCCAGCACCGACGGCAAAGTCCAGCTCATCAAAATCCCCGCCGGCGAATGGTTCCGCGTCTCCATCACCGCCACCACCGGCGCCGGCAAATGGTCCCTCGAAATCACCCGTCAGGACGGCACCCAGCACTCCTACCCCGACCTCAAGTGCAAGCCCGCCTGGACCAACGCCGGCTACCTCCTCTTCAGCGCCCTCGGCACCACCAAAACCGCCTTCTTCCTCGACAACCTCAAGCTCCAGCAGCTTAAATAACTCCATACCATGGCACGCAATGGATGCAGCCATTTGGCAATCAACCGCAGGCATCCCGCTCGATTCTGATTCGCGGTCATTCCTCCGCCCTTCGCGTTAAAAGAACAGACCACAGGCTTGACGAACAAACACCGGCATAACAACTGCCATGTCCTTTCTGTCCCTTTTGTCCTTCAGAAGGGTCACTGCGCTTTAGTTAGTCATTTTGTACTCTCGCCCTGATCAAACCGCCTGTCGAGAAGCCCCCCACTTCTCAACCGCGTAGCGGTGACATAACCGTAGCCGTCGGCGCCAACCCACGGCTCACTCATCCCCGCATTTCATCACCAAGCCTCTGAAATTCGAAAGGATTCGGGTTCAGCGCCGCTCTTTGTCCTACCACCAAATAATATGAGCGAAGACACCTACTGGGAAAAGACCGACAGCTTTGAGACGAAACTCCGCCTGCTCGAAGAAGCCTGGAAAAACAAGGACTTCCGCCTCGTCCGCTCGCTCACCGATTCCCTCCGCAGCACCACCCTGCAAGCCCAGGCGGAAGGCGAAGACCACGGCACCCCCTTCGTTCCCACCGCTCAGTTTGTGGCCGTGTCAGCACTGCCTCCCGCCTGGCGCACCTGGGCATCCGGCTGGCAGTTCTGCAAAGTGCTCACCCTGGATGAAACCATCGGCCTGGACCGTGCTCCCGAGCCCGTGGAGGTGCTGCTCAGTTGCGCAGCAGAGCAGGCCGTCTCACTCACCCGCGAAGTCCGTGTCGCCCGCATCCAGCCCGACCACAGCCTCCTCGAGGTGCCCAGCCAGACCCACAGCGAAGTACGCCGTGGCAAGGAGCGCCAGGCCCATGTTCTCTTCATGGCCGAAGGCGCTGCGCATCTGCGCCAGACCTACCTCCTCTTCTATGGCAACCCCGATGCCGAACTCCCCGCCTATCTGACCGACCTCCAAACGCGCGGCGAAGGCTACGCGCTCGACATCGAAAACGACGCCTACAAGGCCTCGCTCTCCCATCAGATGGGACAGCTTGAGCGCATGACCCTCAAGCGCGAGCACGGCCTCGAACTCTTTGCCGGCGGCGAAGGTCATGGCGAGCCCCCCGGCATTGACTGGGCCCACGACTACGCCGCCGCCGGTCACTTCCAAAAACTGCGCATCACCCTGTGGGAGCGCTGCCCCGACTATGAAGTCATTCGCGGCCCCCTCTGCACCATCGTCCGCCGCTGGGGCTTTCCTTATTCTCCCGTGCATCCCGTCTTCTCCCCCAGCCGCCTGCACATCGAGGTCGAGTACCGCTTTTACGCAGGCATTCCCTGGTTCCACAAGATCGGCCGCATGCACGTCATCAAAGAATTCGAAGCCGCCGCCCTGCGCGATGACGAGTGGGTCTTCTCCGGTCAGTCCTTCACCGAGATGCTCTGGATGGGTGCCGATGGCAAACTGCAAAGCGGCCCCGTCGACCCAAAGCAGCGCGACAACATCTGGGCCGTCGGCTTTGCCAACAAAGACAGCAAGGATTCCTTCGTCGCCCTCTATTTGGAGCACACCGCCCAGGGCATGCCCGAGCCCCGGCATTCAGGCTCGCCGCAGATGTTCTACCGCTGGCACGGTCATGTCTGGAGCCGCTATCCCTTGCCCCTGAAAGTCGTGCCCGCCGGTGCCGTCCTGCACCAAAAGAACGCCTACGTCGCCATCCCCTTCACCGCCGCCGAAGGCCCCGCGCAGCTCGAATCCTTGCGCCACTGCCTCGCCAATCCGCTCCACCTTTCACCCGGCGAAATCCCACGCAACATCACACCGCCCAAACCCACCACACGCCTCGCCCGCCCCGGTGAGGCAGGCGACAGCCCCATCTCCAAACAAGCCCTGTGGGAGGCCCTGCGCGAATGCAAGGACGAGCAGTTGTACACCGCCGACATCAGCGTCGTGGACCTCGGCCTCGTGCACGACATCAGCGTCCGGGGCGACACCGTCCACGTCACCATGTCCATGCCCCATCGCGGCCGCCCCCGCCTCGGCTTCTTCACCTTCGGCTCCGGCGGCAACTCCAAACCCGTCGAGCCCCAATTACTGAAAGTCCCCGGCGTCAAACACGTCGTCGTCGAACAAGTCTGGGACCCCGCCTGGTCCTCCAACCGCCTCACCGACGAAGGCCGCCGCAAGCTTGGCCTGGAGGGGTGAGTCAAACAATGCCAGTCATCATGAGCAATTAAAAAAGTGTCGCAGTAGCCTCAAACGGGAGGCTGAACTGTAGAGCTGTTTTCAATCGATTGTGCAACGGCCCACATCTCCTGCCTCTCCACCTTCCAAGGATGGCGCACCTTATTCAATGCCGGCGACGCCATAGGCCCTAAACTTCGCACTCGGCACAGCGGTTCCCTGCCAAGCCCTGCGGCACGTGCTGCTCTGGATGATAGGGATGCGCAGTGCGCGTCCGTGGAATCCTTCACTCCAACGTGGTCTGCTCCTCATCGCATTCCTTCTTTTCAAAAGCCACCGCTCCCAAGCGCATACGTCCTGGCTTTGCATGTGTGGTCCGCCACCTGCCATCCGAATCTGTAAAGGAGCCGTGAACCGTTTCGAGGGCATCGGCTTCACTGTCTCTCAGCAACAGACCTGTCTTCAGCAGCTCGCAATATCGCTTTACTCCCAGCTAAATCCATGACACGCGCTTATCTCATGAGAGCTGAAAAGCAATGGTCTTAAAAGCGCTTGCAATATTGGATTCATTCTTACCATCATAAAGCTTAAGCAAAGCATAAGGCATAAAATTGTATGGCATTTAATATTTCTCAAGAAAATCATAAGGCACTAAGAGCCATCATTGCGCTGCGCACTAAGCAAGTCGTTGTCGTAGTCGGCGCGGGGCTGAGTGCGCAGCCCCCTGCTAATCTTCCTGTTTGGTCGAACCTCAAAAAGCAACTTGAGGAAGATGCATTAGCAAAGCTGGATACACTTGAACAGTCTGAAAGAAAGCGACGCGAACCATATATCGCTCTAGCTGAAAGTGAGGAAAATTATGGCGCTTCGCTAAACAGGATGGGTAAACGCTGAAGGGATATTGAGGTTGAGGTCTCCAGCCATCCAATAGCAGATGGCTTTGAGATTGTTGAAGTTGCGGAAGCCGCGGGCTCGGCGGCGTGCGGTTTGGATGATGCCGTTAATCGACTCGATGGCAGCAGAGGTGATACGATGAGGGTAGTAGCGCGGATGCCGTCCCCAGTGGTTACGGATGCTCTGGGCCAGCTGCTTGAAGGCAGGCAACCGACAGCGTATCGCCCAGGAGCACCAGGCTTTTAGATAGGGTTGTGCTCTGCACCAGCAGGCCACTCCCAGGTTTCCCCTGCAAGCTCGCAAGGCCAAGGCCCTCGCCAGTGATTTGTGCCGGGCACAGAGGTCTTGACGCAACTTCCGGTGATTCTGGCTCAGCGTGCTCTCATTGCCGCGCAAGGCCCACAGCGCACCCTTCACATCGGCGTCATCACGCAGATGCTTGCGCATCGCCTCCACCGCATTGCCCGCCAGTTGCATGACATGAAAACGGTCGAAAACGATTTGTGCCTGCGGGCAACGTTCCGCACCCCTTTTGATAGGCCACACCCATGTCAATGGCGGCGAGTTACCTGCCAGGGTTGCGCTCCGTGCGCAAGGCATGGCCGCCACGAACTCACCGACACAGGCGGCGCTGCGCTCAGGTGTCATGAACAGCAGGCGCGGCCCGTTCGCTCGCGCTCATCATCTGCACCACCACCGTGGCATAACGGTGGCCGCGCCCGCGCGTGGCTGTTTCATCAATGGCTACGGCTGTCACATGGCTCCAATCCTGCTGGTCATGCGCCTGGGAAACATAATGCTGCGATGCGCCAGGGCGGGTGTCGTGTTCGGCCACAAGACCGGAGATGGCTGCCACGGGCATCTCCCGCGCCAGGGCCATGACGAAGGCCTCGAACATCAAGGTGAAGCCCGCTTTCCGGCCGCGCCCATGGCACCGTGACTTGTTTGACCTTGTGTTGTGGGCACTGGATGCGCGGCACCCGGGCGCTCAGGTAGGTGGGATGCTGCCAGTTCAGATGGCCGCCAGCGCTTCACCTCGTGATCAAGGGCCAGAGGCAGAGATGGCCGCAGACCGGACAAGGCATCTTTGCCCCCGCCTCCACCTCAAGGTCCACATACAGGAATTTTGTTCTCAGCATCTGCCTGTTCAAATCCGCTGCGCACGACCTTCCACGGCGTGTTCAATCCCAAAGCCATTGCAAACAAGTCGTTCTGGTCCATCCCCCAACTTGCAATCTCCTCCACTGCCGCGCCACCCGTTACCCATTCAATTCAGCGACGTGGCAAAATTATTGGCAGGCTTTTTCGCACCTTAAATCTGCATTGGGGGACACCAGTTACCGAGCAAGCATACGACGCGCGTTTTCAAACGCAGATGACACTAGACCGCCGTCAACATACGTTAAGTTGTGGGACTTAGGAATTTCTGGCATGATCACAACTAATATCGACCGCTTTGCAGGTCGCTCGTATGCCGAAGTGCACAGCAGCGGCCCACTGACCGAATTCAACGGCTTAGAAGTCGGAAATTACGCTCATACAATTCAGGCAGGAAAGCCGTTTGTTACAAATTTACATGGAACACTCCAGAATGATTCCAGTTGGATTTTCACCGCAGAGGATCTGGCACGAATTAAAACCCCCAGTTTTTTTGATTTTTTTATTCAGTGTTTGAGCTCAAGAACTCTTCTGTTTATTGGAATTTCAGCTGACGATTTTGCGATTGCTGAACATTTGCGACGACTGAAAAGCCACGGAGTGAGATTTGGTGGTCATTATTGGATTACGCATAGGAATGACAGGGCCACTGACGAGTTCGCTGAACAATATGGATTGCTAAGGATCGCCTATTCGCTAGCAGAGAGTGGCGACGCCCACCGGGAGGTTGCTGAGTTTATTGAGGACATTAAAAAGTTCATTGCCAAAGATGAACCTCCTCCAATCGTCATACCGGAAACAAAAAAAGAGAGGAATGTTTCTCTTCCTACTCCAGAGGAACTCCAAACACTTCCAGCGGAACAAATTAGGCAGGTTCTAAATCAAGAAGCTGTGAGAATTTTAAAATCGAATTCCCCCACAAAAGAGGATGACTACGACAAGCTACTTAAAAAGTACGATGAATGCGTATATCGCCTCTGGCGAGTCACCGCAAAAGAGCCAAATAACATCCTTTTTGGATACAAAATTATTTCCCACGTGTCAAAAGGAGGATTCGGGAATGTCTACGAGGCCGTAAGTCCAGAAGGCGAAAAAGTCGCAATAAAAGTTCTTTTAGAGAACATCCGAGAGGACCGTTCAATGCTCGAAAGCTTTCGTCGTGGCGTTTACGCCATGCGACTTTTGGAAGAAAGAAAAATCGACGGGATTGTTTGTTACAAGCACTCTTGGGAGCTGCCGGCCTGCACGGTAATGGATTATGTTGACGGCTACAGCCTTGAGGATGCGGTTGACTCAAAATTTATACGATCCTGGGCAACAAAATTTCGGATTGGGACACAACTGGTATCCATCTTACAAAATGCACATTCTGTCCCCGAACATGTTTTACATCGAGATTTGCGTCCGCCGAATATCATGTTGGAAGGCTTTCACTCGCCCGATGATGATGGCGATTGGAAAGTTGTCGTATTAGATTTTGATCTATGTTGGCACAAGGGAGCTACTGGAAACTCAGTCAATCCAGACAGCATCACTATTGCGTATCACGCTCCTGAGCAGTATCAGCAAACTGAAAAATCCAGTCGCCGCAGCGCCTTAGTGGATTCATTTGGCATTGGAATGACGCTTTTCTTTTTATTCTCAGGCAATCACCCACAGCCATACAGTGTCCAAAATAATATTGCTTGGTTGCAAGAGTTGAAGTGGAAAATTGGTAAGCTTGAGTGCCAAGCTTGGAAATCACTTCCTCATCGTCTTGCTCGGTTGATATTTTTTTCCACAATGAATGATCAACAATTTCGTTGGGATTTAACTAAAATTGCAGGAGAAATGAAGCGTCTAAGCGAGACATTGCGGGCTACAAAGCCGAATGATCCAGAGTTGATTGCGGAAGAAATCGCAGCAAGATGTGAGAGGCTGAACGACTATGTTTGGAGTCAAGAACATCTGAGGGCAGTGGTAGCGACCGTTACAGGTTTTGACTTTTGGATTTGGGGTAATGAAGGGTCCCAAAAAATTGAAGCCTCAATTTGTTGGTCTAATCAAGGCGATCGAGATTTTTCAACAGTCAAAAAGTACTTGCTGCCAAACGTCGATAAAGTTGTCTCGTGTCTCAAAAACGGCGGATGGAGTGCATCGGTTGTATCTCGCGGCTATGATCAAGTTAAGATCGGAGCTTCGATCGAATTGGCCAGAATTAAGACAACAGACGATATAACACGATTCGCGAATAGCTTTGCCGAAGGTGCCTCTTGTTTAAAGCTTATGTAAAGCCGTTTAAAAGCGCCAATTCGGAAAAGCACCATGCCGATTTGTCCATATTTCGCACGCTCCACCCCGGAAGACTGGAGCGTGGCTGCTGCACGCGAAGGCGAGGTGCTAAATAAAAATCACGAGCCTGGACCATCGTAGAAAACGACATCACCCATTAAAACAACAAATCCACTCTCCGTCTAGTTCCACAATCCTTGGGCACCAATTCCAGCGGAAAGATGAAATTCCTTGGCATCAGAGACCCATAAAGCGACGCATATAACTACTTCTACGCCGTCCCTTCATTCCACCCGGCCTCGTGAAGCAGCTGAGCTCCCATTTCAGCCTAAAAATTCAAAACTGATTTGATCGTGATTCATAACACTCACTTTCAGCAAGTGAGTCTGAGGAAGTTCGTTTGACCGCAGTGTGGCAATGACGCACAAGCCTCACAGGCTGATTCAAATCTCTGCCTCTTTCAGCCTTTTTGCGGCAAATCCGAAAGTCCCCGCGACTTTCAGAAAAATGCCATTCACTTGGCCCGTCGCAATCCCGTGCACTTCCACAACCTCTGGTGTAAACCACTGCAGCAACGCCCGCACTCCATGACCAACCGCCGTCACTTCCTCAGCAAAACCGCCGTTGCCTTCGCCGGTGTGCAAATCCTCCCGCGTTCCGTTTTCGGAGCCAATGAAAAGCTCAGCATCGCTTTTGTCGGAGCTGGTGGCAAAGGCTGGCACGCCGTGCAAAGCCTGCAAAACAACGACAGCGTGAACTTCGCCGCCTTTGCAGATGTCCATGAAGCCCGGGCCGCCGAGGCACGCAAAGCCAACCCCTCCGTGCCCTTTGTGTCCGACTTCCGCAGGATGCTCGATCAGCACGGCAAAAACATCGACGGCGTCATCATCTCCACACCGGACCACACGCATCACTTCAATGCCAAGACCTGCATGCAGGCCGGCAAGCCGGTGTATCTGGAGAAGCCGCTCACGCACAGCATCGCCGAGGCACGGGACCTGATGGCGCTGGAGCAGCAGACAAAGCTCGCCTGCCAGATGGGCAATCAAGGCCACTCCGGCGGCGGCATTCTCGTGCTCGAAGAGTGGGTGAAAGCCGGCGTCCTCGGGAATGTGAACGAAGCCCACTGCTGGGCAGGTCCCATCTGGAGCTACCCCGATGCACGACCCGCAGAAGAGCCGGTGCCCGCCGGTCTTGACTGGAATCAATGGCTCGGCCCCGCCGCCAGCGTACCTTACAGCTCCAAGTATCTGCCCGCTCAGTGGCGCGGCTGGTTTGAGTTTGGCAACGGCACGCTCGGCGACTGGGCCTGCCACAACATGGACGCACCGTATCACGTGTGGGGTCTCGACTGCCCCAGCCGCGTGGAGATTGAATCCTCCGGCCCCAGCAAGCTCTCCTTCCCGGCCAGGGTCAAGATCACCTACACCTTTCCCGCCAGCGCCACCCGCGGCGAGTTCAAACTGCACTGGTACCATGGCGCAGACCACGCCCTGAAACGCCCGCCGGAACTCGATGCCGCGCGCACCTTCCCAGATGGCGGCACCCTCATTCACGGCAGCAAAACCACCATCCTCATGGGCACCCACGCCGGCACACCCCGCGTGATCCCCGAGGCGAAGATGCAGGAGCTCAGCACCTCACTGCCCAAGGTGAACCTGAAGCGCTCCAACCACTGGGACAACTGGCTGCTCGCCATCAAAGGTCAGGAAACCTGCCGCTCCAGCTTCGCCTACGGCGGCCGTCTCACCGAGACCATGCACTTTGGCAACATCGCCCTGCACGTAAACCGCAGCCTCACCATCGACCCCACCACCCGCACCATCATCGGCGACGAAGAAGCCACCGCCCTCATGCACGGCCCCGCAGCGCGTGAAAGCTGGAAGGTGTGAGGAAAAAGACAGCAGCAAATACCCCGCGCGAAATCGCGCCAACGTCACCCAAAACTGAGCCCGAGCAGATGCATTGAAGTACGACAGACACTCCTTGTATGAGTGGAGTTGTCCTGATTCTGGGCTGAGATTGAACTCAAGCTTGGAACTCAGACTGGGTGGTGACGGCCAACCAGCCTGAGCGCGTGTGGGACAGACCGGAGGCACTCTTGATCCTTTGAGATCGTCAGGCAGCCAGTCGCTCACACGCCAGGACAAGCTCGAACTCGAACAGTTGACTGAGCCTGCCACAGGCCATGCCTGCAGCGGAAGCTCGCATCACAAGGAAGAAGTCGAACACTCAAACTCATCCTATCCATGAACACCCATTCTACCTCTGCTGCTGAGGTTGTCCATGTTGGCGTCGATGTCTGCGCCGAATGGCTCGACATCCACGGCATTCCAAGCAAAAAGAAGGCCTTCAGGCTGGCCAACACCACCGCCGGCCACCGCAAGCTCATCGCCATGCTGCCGCCTGGCGAACACGTCATCCTTGAGGCCACCGGCGGCTACGAGCAGGCCCTTTGGCTGGCCCTGCTGCGCGCAGGCAAAGCCGTAAGCAAGCTCAACTCCGCCCGCGTGCGCCACTTCGCCAAGGCCAGCATGAAGCTGGCGAAGACCGATGCCATCGACGCCGCCGTGCTCGCCGCCTTCGGTGCCGCGCTCAAGCCGCAGCCCGACACCCTGCCTCCTGACTGGGAGCTCGAACTCTCCAGCCTGGTCGGCCGCCGCGAGCAGCTGGTCACCGCACGCGCCATCCAGAAGACCCAGCTTTTGCAGCTGAGCCACCCGCAGATCATCACGCAGGCCAAGGTCCTGATTAAAGCTTTGAGCAGGCAGATCGCGCAGCTCGACAAGCTCATCAAGACCGCACTGGACCATCAGGACGCACGGGAGAAGGCCGCGCGGCTCCAGCAGATGAACGGCATTGCCCAGGTGGCCGCAGCCACTCTGATGGCCGAGCTGCCCGAACTCGGCAGCCTCGACGACTCGCGCATCGCCTCCCTCGCAGGTCTCGCCCCGCATCCCTATGACAGCGGGCCGATGCGCGGCCAGCGCCACATCCAGGGCGGACGCAAAAAGGTGCGACGAGTTCTCTACATGGCCGCAGTGCGTTGCGTGAGCATCAACCCCATCCTCAAAACCTTTTATCAGGGGCTGCTCAAACGCGGCAAGCCCTTCAAAGTCGCCATCACCGCAGTCATGCGCAAAATGCTCTGCGTCCTCAATCGCTTGATCGCCGATCCAAAATTCCAGCTTGCCAACTGACACAGTTGCTGTCTGTCGACCAGCGCCACCCCAATCCTCCGCGCCCACGCCCATCCCAGAGGCTGCGCATCCGCAGCAGACAACCATCCGCTAGTTTTTCGCCCCTCCCACGTTCTCTCCCCACCATGAAATCTCTTCTTCCACTCCTGCTGCTGGCAGCGTCTTCCGTTTTCGCACAAGACCTGGACGCCCAAAAAAAGAACGTCGTTACCATCGCCGAAAAGAACCAGGTCGAACTCCGCTTCGATCAACCCTACGCCGGCAACGACAATCCCAAGCAGAAGGTCGATCTCTACCTCCCCAAAAAACGCAACACCGACAAACCCCTTCCCGTCGTCGCCCTCATCCACGGCGGCGGCTGGGTCAATGGCGACCGCCTCGGTTACGCCGCCTCCGCCATCCAGTTCGCCCGCACCGGCGACTACGCCTCTGTCGCTGTCGGTTACCGCCTCACCAAAGAAGCCCACTGGCCCTCCCAGATCTACGACTGCAAAGCCGCCATCCGCTGGATCCGCGCCCACGCCAAAGAATACAATTTAGATCCCAACAAAATCGCCGTCATGGGCAGCTCCGCCGGCGGCCACCTCTCCTCCCTCCTCGGCACCAGCGGCGACGTCAAAGAACTCGAAGGCGACCTCGGCCCCAGCACCGCTTTCAGCAGCCGCGTTCAATGCGTGGTCAACCTCTGCGGCCCCGAAGACTTCACCCAGGCCCTCATGTTCGACAAGGATGAAAAGCCCATCGCCAAAGACGACGCCGTCTCCGGCCTCCTCGGCGGCACCTATGAAGAAAAACGCACTGAAGCTCTCGCCGCATCCCCCGTCACTTACGTCACCAGTGACGATCCTCCCTTCATCACCTTCCACGGCACCGCCGACAAACGCGTCGCCTTCCTCCACGCCGAAGCCATCCACGCCGCCCTGAAACAAGCCGGCGTCCCCTCCCTCCTCGTCCCCATCACCGATGGCGGCCACGGCTCCGTCGGCCATCCCGAAGTCATCGCCCGCGCCAAAATCTTTATTGGCAACACCCTCCGTGGCGAAGACACCCCCGTCGACGTCACCCCTATCCCCGCGCTTCCAGAAAAGAAGAAGTAGCATGTACACCCCCGCGCATTTCCAGGTCAATGACCGTGACACCCTGCATGAATTCATGCGCCGCCACAGCTTTGCCACCCTCGTCAGCCATGACGGCCAAGTTCCGCTGGCCACACACATGCCCGTTTTGCTGAATCCGACACAAGGTGAACACGGATTTCTCCTCTCCCACATGGCCCGCGCCAATCCCCAATGGCGCCATTTTGGCACCTCCGAGGTCCTCATCATCTTCACCGGTCCCCACGCCTACATCTCCCCCGCATGGTACGTCACCGAGCCCGCCATACCCACCTGGAACTACACCGCCGTACACGCCTACGGCATTCCACGCATCGTCACTGACCATGACCGATTTGTGCAAATGCTGCACGATCTCGTCGAATTCTACGAAACCGGACGCCCGAACCGCTGGCACGGCACCCTCCCCGCCGAATTCCGCGACGGCCTCATGAAAGGCATCGTCGGCCTCGAAATCGAAATCACCCGCATCGAAGGCATGTTCAAACTCAGCCAAAACCGTCCAAAAGATGCACAGTCTGTCATCGCCATGCTGGAAGACAGCATGGATCAGACCGATCGCGACACGGCTAAAATGATGAAAAAACTGACATGAAACCCCAACCTACCCCCCAACGGTTCGATGGCCGCTTTGTCACACTCACACCTCTCGATGTGGCTGCGGATGTGGCAGAACTGTTTGCCATTTCGCATGTCGATGAAACCACACGCAAACTGTGGCGCTACATGCCCTGCGGACCGTTTGCCCGTATTGAAGAGCAGGCAGCCTTTCTGCGTGGATGGCAGGCTACACCGAACGTGATCGCCTTTGCCGTTCGTGACGCCGCCACTCAGCATTGTCTCGGCAGCATCTCGCTCATGAGCATCCGCGCCGAGCATGGCGTGGCAGAACTGGGAAACATCTGGTATGCGCCTGCAGCACAGCGCACCAAAGCCAACACCGAAGCCTGCTACCTGCTGCTGCGTCACTGCTTTGAAGATCTCGGCTACCGGCGCATGGAGTGGAAATGCGATGCCCGCAATGAACCCAGCCGCAATGCAGCCCTGCGCCTCGGCTTCACGTTTGAAGGCATCTTCCGCCAGCACATGATCATCAAAGGCCAAAACCGCGACACCGCATGGTTTGCCATGCTCGACCACGAATGGCCGCAGATTGCCACCGCGTTCCGCCGCTGGCTCTATGAAGACGACTCAATCTCGCTCGGAAGATTAATCGCAGAAAGTCGCGGCGTACAGTCAGGCGCATGAAGCCCGCCCATTTCCTCCTGCTGCTCACCCCCGCGGCATTCGCCGCCGATGCGCCCAAACCCAAGCCCGAGTTCCAATACCAGACCGAAGGCATCCAGATCAGCCGGGCCACGGCCGACGAACCCAAAGTGAAAGCCTTCGGTCCCGAAACGATCAAGGCTGCCGCCAAATACCTCGATGACGGCGCCATCTGCTGGGTGCGCGAAAAAACCTGTGTGAACTGCCACACCACCGGCCCCTATCTGAGCGAGCGCCCGGCTTTGTCCAAACAGCTCGGCATGCCATTAGAGGAAGTGCTGGCGGACTTCGTGAAAACCGTGCCTGCAGAGGTCAAACCGCAGAAAGAAACGGAAAAGGATGGCATCAAATACTATGGCGGCTCCTGGTCGAGCATCTGGCGCTCCATGGGTCTCGCCGAATGGGACAAGCACGTGACCGGGAAGCTTTCCGCCCACACGGAGCGCTCTTTGCAGGAGATGCTTGCACGCCAGTCTGCCAATGGCTCCTTCGTCAGCTACGGCGAAGTTGAAATCCCACACATCACCACCGACTTCGAACTCACGCTGCAAGCTGCGCGTGCAGCAACCACCGCACCCGGCTGGCTCGCTGGACTGAAGGATGCGGAACTGCTCGCACGCATCGAAAAGATGAAGTCCTGGCTGCGAGACGCGCAGCCAAAGAATGACTTCGACCGCATCCTGCGCCTTCAGCTTGCGCATTACATGCCCGATCTAGTGCCTCAAACGCAACGAGATGCAGCACTGGCTCTGCTGTCCTCCAAACAGCATGCCGACGGCGGCTGGTCGCTGCGCGACATGTCCGCTGTTGGCGACTGGCATTTCAAAATGAGCGACACCGTGGTAAAGCTCATCAACGGCCTGCCGGATGTCGCAAAACCAGAAAGCGATGCCTACATGACTGCCGTTGCCATCGTCCTGATGCGTCAGAGCAACATCCCAGCAGGCGATGAACGCATCCAGCGCGGCCTGGCCTGGCTCAAGCAGGAGCAGCGCGTTTCCGGCCGGTGGTGGATGCAGTCGCTCTATCGCGGGAACTACAGCTACATCACCTACATCGCCACGGCGCAGGCTCTGAAAGCACTGGCCTTGTGCGACGAGTTGCACTGAGTTTCATCGCCTTGCGCGTCGATACACCGCCGGTGACTCTCCCATGCGTTTGCGGAAATGCTGGGTGAAGCTGCTCGCATCCACAAAGCCGCACTGCTGCGCAACCTCGCTCGCGGTCAGGGTCGTTCTCTCCAGCAAACGCACTGCCGCCAGCACCCGCGTTTTAATCAGAAACTCCTGCGGGGTGATGCCGAACGCGCTTTGAAACCGCCTCTGCAGCTGCCGCAGCGACTGGCCGCAGGATTTCGCCACATCTTCGATTAGCAACGGCTTGGAGTAGTCATGCCGGATGATTTCCACCGCCTGCGCCACGGTTTGAAACACCGGCAATCTGCGCTCCGCTTCATCAGGACGCCGCAGCGTGCCCATGACACCCTGCACCCGGCGTTTGGAATCAAAGAGCGGCAGCTTCGTCACCAGAAACCAGTCCGGGATGCCCTGAGAGTCCCACCACAGCTCGACGCGCTCGATCACGTCCACCTTGCCTGCCAGGAGGCGCTTGTCGTCGTCCACATAGGCCTGCGCCATCGTGTCCGGATTCAGATCAAAGTCCGTGCGCCCGATGATCTCGGAATCATCCGGCATCTGATAGCGCTGCATCAGCCCTTCACTGGCAAACATGAGATGCCCCGCTTTGTTTTTGGCAAAAAAGTAAACTCCCGGAATATGGTCAAACAGCCGCTGAAACAGCAGCGTCGGCTCCAGAGAGGCCATCCACGCAGCCCGTTGCTTCCTCCAGCGCGCAATTTCCGCCGCCGAACGCTTGGCGCGCACGCGGGGTCTCAGAGGCACATCAGATCGCCGGGGGGTCGTCACAAGGAGAAGGATGCCGTAGCGCAGACAACGCGCAACTGCCCCTCTCCACTTAACGCACGATCTTTTCCAGCATCGTCCGGCAGTCCTCCCAGGCCACTTCATGAGGCTGGCGCTTGTTCAGCGCGGCCAGTGCCGCCGTCACACCAGCGGCCTCTCCCATCGCCACGGCGTTGCCTGTCACGCGGTAGCTCGCATGTGCCACAAAATCCCCGCTGATGCAGCGTCCTGCCATCATGAGGCCGTCCACATCCTTCGCAATGAGCGCACGGAGCGGAATGTCGTAAGGAGTGAACTTTTTCACGCCACCGCGCTCGATGGTCAGCTTGTCATTGTCCGCCTTGCTCTTGGCATGAATGTCCACGCCAAAGGTCACACGCGCCACCGCGTCTGGGTGGCGTGCCCCCTGGGTGAGATCCTCCGTTTTCACCATATAGCGGCCATGGATACGCCTGCCATCACGCACGCCGATCTGCTCCGCCGTGGCCACCACCTGAAGGCCGTCCCACACACCGCCAAGCTTCCGCAAAGCGCGTGTGATGGTGAAGATCTCCCTGCGTGCGCGCACCGTGGCGGTGGTCATGGCGTCGGCGTCATCGGGGCGTACACCGTATTCGTGGTTCAGCATCAGCAGCACGATGTTGTCGCGCACATGGAAAATGGTCGGCATGCCATAGGAGGGGTCCACCCCGGCACGCTGAATTTCCGCTTTGAAGTTGGCCGTTGCCTCGACGTGCCACTTGAGGTCGCCCTGGTAAAAAGAGATGTACTTCCCCATCTGCGTCACGTCACGCACAACAGCCAGGGCATTCATGGTGAGCGGCTGGCAGGCGCATTCCGCCGACTTGTCATCCTGGCCCATCCTGCCCAGATCCCAGCCGCAGCCGGCGAGAGCGCCCAGCACGCCATCGCCCGTGGTGTCGATGAAAACAGGAGCCTGCCAGGCCTCACGGCCCGAACGTGACTCTGTGATGACCGTGGTGAGCTGCCTTCCCTCCCGATAAGCTGCCACCACCCGCGTTTGCAGGCGAAACTTCACCCCTGCCTCGCTGCAAAGATCCTCCAGCAGCAGCTTCATTTCATCCGGTTCATAAACAAAGCGTCCCGCGTCCGTGCCACGACGCGCACCGCGCTCATCAAGCAGCCGCGTGATTTCCCGCGTGAAGCCGGGCTTGTCGAAATCAAAGATCCAGGTGAGCAACCCCGCCGTCCACACACCGCCAAGGCAGCCGTTGGTCTCAAACAAACGCACCCGTGCGCCCGACCGCGCCGCAGCCACTGCTGCCGCCACACCGGCTGGCCCCGCACCGCAGACGATGACATCCGCATCATGCACCAGCGTCACGCTGCGGTTGGGTTCATCAAACGTCACTGCATTGCTCTTGTCTTCCGCAGCAGACACCCACGTGACAGCAGGCAGCACTGCCGGACCTGCGAGTGCAGCACGTAGAAAATGGCGACGGGAAAAATCAGCAGGAGCGGGCTTCATGGCAGAATGGCGGTGGTGGGTTCCGGAGCGGCGAGTACGCGTTGCAGTCTGCGGCTTCCGCCCCCAGCTTCCCAGCCCGAGTTGTTAACAAAAATAGCACAAACGCAACATGCCCGCCGCCCACGCCCCTGCTGGCCCATGGCCCACTTGGATCCGCCGCCTGCTCAGGCGCGGATGGCCCCGGCGTGTGCATCTGGCCCTGGAGTCCGGCACGCCAGCCTTGCGGGGAGGGCTGCCCGTGCATGACATTCCGCGCTTTTCCATCTGCCTTGCCGGTACCGGGCGCTACATCGTCCTCCGCCAGCAGAAGCTGGAAATCATCACGCTTCAGCGCGGGGACGCCGTTGTGGCCGCGCCCCAGGCGCTGATGGAGCCCCATGCATCGGCGCTCTATCTTGCCATGGGCTTCGTCTTCACGCCTGAGATGACGCGATACCTGCTGGCTAAAAAAGGCCGTGGAGGCCACCGGTTTCTTCAGACGCATCACTACTCAAGGGTGCTGGATGAAGACGGACGGCATTTCTTCCAGGCTCTGCAAAACCGGCGTGGTTCACCACCCGATGATCTGGCGGCACGTCGGCTCGTGGAACTCCTCATCATCAAGACCGCCGAGATGTCCGAGCAGCCCGAGCCAGCGGTAACAAAAGCTGGGAAGGCGCGATTCACCTGGCAGGCGGCCTGCCAGTTCCTTCAGGAAAACCTCCATCACCCCATCGGGCGTCAGGATGTGAGTTCTTTTCTACATCTGCATCCCAACCATGTCTCCCGGCTGTTCCGTGACTTCAGCGGCCGGTCTTTCCTCAATTACCTGCTGCTCGCACGGCTGGAACGCGCGCGCCCCCTTTTAAAAGATCCACAGCTCAATATCACGGAGATCGCGCACGCCTGCGGCTTCCGAGACGTGAACTATTTCATCCGCTGCTACCGCCGCAAATATGGCGAATCACCCGGCAAAACCCGCTTGTCGCATTTCGCATGATCTTTGTCGTGACGCAGATGCAGGGTTCTGCATTAATCTGCAAGCACAACCGCCCATGAAACCCATCGTTCAAATTTCCCTCGACCTCACGAACATCGACGAAGCGCTCGAAACCGCCGCCCTGGCCATGCGTGCCGGAGTGGACTGGCTGGAAGTCGGAACGCCGCTCATTCTTGCCGAAGGTCTGCATGGTGTCCGCGCCATGAGAAAAGCTTTCCCAAATACGCCGATCGTGGCTGACCTGAAAACGATGGATGGCGGCTATCTGGAGGCCGAGATGATGGCCAAGGCCGGGGCCACCCACGTCGTGGTCATGGCCCGCGCTCATGCTGAAACGGTGAAATGCGTGGTAAAAGCTGGCAAGGACTTCGGCTGCAAGGTCATGGGAGACAACATGATCTCCGAGGACATGATCGCAGGGGCCAAGTGGCTGGAGGATCTGGGCTGCGACTACGTGATTCACCACATCGGTTACGATGAGCGCCGGGGCATCGCCGCTGCTGGCATGCGCATGCCCAGCCCGCTGGATCAGCTGCGGGAAGTCGTGAACGCCGTCAAGGTGCCCGTCCAGGCCGTGGGAGGACTCAGTTTGGAGCAGGCCATCCAGTGCCCCAAATACGGCGCACCGCTCGTGGTGCTTGGTGCCCCGCTGACGATTGATGCCGACGCTTTCAAAACCGCTGACGGCAATCTCGAAGCTTCGCTGCGCATGATTTGCGAGGCCGTGCATGCTCAGGACGTTCCTGCTTTCTAATTCCACCTCTTTCCAACCCATGAAATCCGCCGCCGTCGTCAATTACGCGCCTGAAAAAGGCTCCGTCGAAGTCCGTGAAATCGAAACGCCAACCATCGGCAGCGAGGACGTGCTCCTCGAAGTGGCCAATGTGGGTGTGTGCGGCTCCGACCTCCACCAGTGGACCGCCGACCACTCCTGGCCGGTGAACTACCCCGTCGTGCTCGGCCATGAGTTTGGCGGACGCATCGTGGAAGTGGGCAAGGAAGTGGAAGGTTGGAAAGTGGGCGACCGCGTCGTCTCCGAAACCGCCGCCATCATCAGCCCGAACAACCCAATGACGAAGCGCGGGCTCTACAATCTGGACCCCACCCGCAAGGGTTTCGGCTACGGCGTGAATGGCGCCATGACGAAGTATGTGCGCGTGCCCAGCCGCATCCTGCACCATGTGCCGGACCAGCTTCCTTTTGAGCAGGCCTGCCTCACCGAGCCCTGCTGCGTGGCCTACAGCGCTGTGGTGAAAAACGCCCGCATCGAGCCCGGCGACCGCGTGGTCGTTCTCGGCCCAGGCACCATCGGCATACTCTGCGCTGCCATGGCACGCCTCTGCGGTGCCCAAGTTGCCATCGTCGGCCTGCCGCAGGACGCGCACCGTTTGGAAATCGCGAAGCAGTATGGCTGCGAAGTCATCATCGGCGATGCCAAGCCCTGGGCCACTGCCCGCGACGGACTCGGCTGTGATGGCGTCATCGACGCCGCTGGAGCGAGCATCACGCTGAAAATCGCGCTCGACATCGTGCGTCCGGCTGGATGGATCAGCAAGGTGGGCTGGGGCCCGCAGCCTCTGGGCTTCAACCTCGACCCGCTGGTGCAGAAGAACATCACGCTGCAGGGCAGCTTCAGCCACAACTGGCCGATCTGGGAGCGTGTCATCGCCCTGCTGAGCAGCGGCCAGTTTGACGTGAAGCCCATCATCGGCGGCGTGTGGCCTGTGACCGAATGGCACGAGGCCTTTGAAAAAATGCACAAGGGCGAAGTGGTGAAGAGCGTGCTGCGCCCGGTGTGATCGCCAGATCCGATTTCTGGTGGCTGAGGCACGGTCTTGGGCGAACACCCCAGGGCAGTGCCTGCCGGAACCGGGGCAATGGACCTTCACCCGCTCAGTGCTGGACTTTGTGAAGAAGTTCGTCAAATAGCGTGTGTGATGGACGGCGCCCTGCCGTTCTTCTTTCTTCACCCACCACCACCATGAAATCCATTCTCTGCCTCGCCCTCCTGGCGACCTCCGCATTTGCCCTCGATTATCCACGCGTCATTTTCTCGGATGACTTCGCCGCCGATGGTTTCGGCAAGGCCTGGGGCCACTACAAGAGCTCCAGTGTAGTGAAAGGCGGCGTGCTCGTGGGCATCACTGCGCCGGAGTCGGATCATGCCGCGGTAGATGTGATCCGCATCGCCCCGGAGACAGATCTGGAAGTGTCGGTGAAGTTTCAGCTGGTCAGCGATCAGGCCAAGGGCTTCAACATCTGGCTGGATGACAAGGACTACAAAGGCTCGCACGCAGGGCACATCTGCAGCATCTCGGTGAATCCGAAGGCAGTGGTCGTTGCCGATGCCAAGGCCGGCACCTTCAGCAATGACATCTACGCGCGCAAGAAGACGACCCCGCCCACACTGACTGCCGAGGACAAGGCCAACATGCTCAAGTGGACGAAGTCGACGCCCACCACGGTGTCGCTCAAGGAGTGGCACACGCTTACCGTGCGCACCCAGAACGATGTGGTGGAAACCAGCATCGACGGCAAGGTCGTCAGCACTTTCCAATCCCCCGGCGTCGCGCATGATCACAAGACGGTGGTGAGCATCACCACCAACCGCGTGGACGTGATTTACGACGACTTCAGCATCAAGGGCGTGGCGAAATAAGCAGACGAGTTTCCCTCTCACCAGTTTTTGATCCACTTGGCACCGAGGCTCGCATGGGCCTCGGTGTCTTTGCTTTTGGCCATGATGTTCTTTTCGTCTTCAGCATAGGACCAGAGGTCGTAGGTGCTGTTGATGGTGTTTTTCTTGTCGCTGTCGGCCTTGATGTACTGAAGCGGACGACCGAAGGCATCGACAAGAATGTAGCTGCCACCCACCTTGCGCCACATTCCCTGTGGCATTTCAGGAATCATGGCATTTTTAATTTCGTCTGCGCTGACCTGACCGTCCGACTGAGAGTTATTATTTCCGACAGACTGGGCTCCTTTGATGGCATCGCAACCATCGCCCCGCAGCGCCTGGTACAGGCATTTGGCGGCACCGATGCGATAGACCTTCCCCGGCATGACCTCGGCCGTCTCATCTCCATTTGCAGGTTCGGGGTATTCACCGTAGTGCTCACGGTAGCGATCCAGAGCAGACTCGACCATCTGGTTTGCACTTTGTGTCACCTGCCGCTTGGAGGAGCCCGATCCCCCGCTGCCAAGCACCAAGGCTGCAAGCAGGGCAATGATGCCGATGACAACGAGCAGCTCCATCAGCGTGAAACCATGGCCTTTATGGATGATTTTCATGGAAAAATGATATTTGAAACCGTGGCTTTGCCCAAGCTTTAAATCACTGACGCATTTCGCACAGACTTTGTCGTGGAACTGCGGGGCATGCCTCCGTTATGCTCACCGTTATGAATCCCAACCCAACCAGCAGTGACCCGAGCACCCGGCGGGCCTTTGTGAAGGCGTCTGCCGTCGCGGCGGTGGCACCCATGGCATCTGCGATGGCGGCGGATCAGGTGCTGACGAAGGCCCCCATGCGCGAGATCGAGACGGATGTGCTGGTGTGCGGCGGTGGCTGTGCGGGCACGGCGGCGGCACTGAGCGCGGCACGCAATGGCGCGAAGACCATGCTGGTGGAAAAAGCCCCGTTCGCGGGTGGCATCATCACCAGCGTGGGCCTGCCCTACTTTGATGGGATCGCGGACATCAAGACACACCGCGTGGTGGTGCGTGGCATCGCGCTGGAACTGCTGGCCAAGACGGGCGTGTGCAAGGCGGATGCGAAAGAGATCAAGCCGCACAATCCGACCATCCCGAACACCTTTGAGTTCAAGGTGCTGCTGGACCGTGAACTGCAGGCCTGCGGCGACAAGCTGACCGTGCTGTTCAATTCCTTTGTCTGTGATGCGGAGTCTGCAAACGGGCGTGTGACCTCGGTGGTGATCGCCAACAAGGACGGACTCGTCCGCATCAAGCCCAAGGTAGTGATCGACTGCACGGGCGATGCCGATGTGGCCGCCCGCGCGGGTGCGCCCACGGAACAAAGCGCCGAGGTGCAGCCGCTGACGCTGCATTTTCGCATTGGCAAAGTTCAGCGAGCACCTGACATCAGCAAGCTCTGCCGTGCTGCGCTGGTGAAAGCGCAGGAGCTGGGAGAACTGCCGCATTTCTACGGTCCGGGCGTGATGTTCATGTATGCCAATGACGAGGTTTACGTGCATGGCGTGCGTGTTCCCGCCAATCCCACGAATGCAGCGGATCTGAGCCGGGCGGAGATGCAGGGCCGGGCGGATGCGCTGGCCATGCACCGTGCGTGGAAGCGTGATATTCCCGCCTTTGAAGACTCCTATTTTCTCGAAGCCTATCCATGGATCGGCGTGCGTGAATCGCGCAGGCTCATCGGGCAGCACATTTTGAACGAGAAGGAAATCATGCAGGGCCGCCGGTTTGATGATGCCATCGCCACCGGCTGCTGGTATCTCGATCTGCACCCGAATAAAACCGTGGTCGGCAGTGCAAACGACTTCAATCCCGAGAAGGTACAGCCTGGTCCTTATGACATCCCGTATCGCTCGCTGGTGCCGCAGCAGATCGAAAACCTGCTGGTCGCGGGCCGCTGCCACAGTGCCACCCGTGGCGCGCATGCCTCCACCCGTGTGACGGTGACCGCCATGGCTCTGGGCGAAGCGGCGGGTTGTGCGGCGGCGATGAGTTTGAAGCAGAAAACTTCGGTCGCATCGCTGAATGGTCAGCGCGTACGTGAAGCTCTCTCCCAACAAAATTCCGGTCCTTTTACTGATTCCTAACACATGTCTCGTCTTCAAAATAAAGTCATCATCGTCACTGGCAGCGTCACTGGCATCGGCAAAGCCATCGCCAAGCGCTGCGTTGCAGAAGGAGCACGCGTGCTCATCCACGGCCTGGAGCAGGATCTGGGAGAGCAAACTGTGGCGGAACTCGGCGCAGAGAATGCCACGCTCGTCATCAAGGATCTGGCGGATGAGGCGGCCCCGCAGCTGCTCGTGGATGCTGCGCTGAAGGCTTTTGGAAAACTGGATGCCGTGGTGAACAACGCCGCGCAGGTGGGCACGGGCAACATCCAGACCACGGATGGCGTGTGGTTCCGCCGCATGCTGGAGATCAACTGCGTGGTGCCCTACCTGATCACCCGTGCCGCATTGCCGCATCTGAGCGCAACGCATGGCAGTGTCATCAACATCGGCAGCGTGAATGCGTACAGCGGCGAGCCCAATCTGATGCCCTACAGCGTGAGCAAAGGCGCGCTGATGACCCTGACCCGCAACCTGGGCGACACGCTGATGCGTGAAAACGGCGTGCGCGTGAACCAGATCAATCCCGGCTGGGTACTGACGGAGAACGAAGCCAAGCGCAAACACGAGCACGGCCTGCGCGAAGACTGGTATGCGGACCTGCCCAAGGTCTATGCGCCTGCCGGACGCATCCTGTGGCCCGATGAGATCGCCGCCTGCGCCGCGTGGCTGCTGGCCGACGAGTGCGGCCCGATCAGCGGCCAGGTCTTTGACCTGGAGCAGCATCCCTTCATTGGTCGCAATCCGCCGAAAGACGCCTCCACCATTCCCTCCAAATAACTCCCATGCCCAAACTCGCCGCCTTCCCCAAAGCCTTCATGCAGGCCCTCTGCAAAGAAGGAACCATGACCGTCTCCGAATGGATCCAGCTCGCCTCCAAGCTCGATGTGCAGGGCCTTGAATGGTACGCAGGCTTCCTTGAGATGGGCGATGAGAGCAACTGGCCGCGCTTCCGGAAAGAAGTGGAGGACACCGGCAAGGTGATCCCGATGATGTGCTGCTCTCCCGACTTCACGCACCCGGATGCCGACTTCCGCGACAAGGAGATCGCGAAGCAGAAACGCTGGATCGACATGACGCACACGCTCGGCGGATCCTACTGCCGCGTGCTCAGCGGACAACGTCGTCCGGAACTGACGCTGGATGAAGGCGTGAAACTGGCGGCTGAATCCATCTACGCCTGCCTGCCCTACGCGCAGGAGCGCGGCATCACGCTGATCATCGAGAACCACTACAAGGATGACTTCTGGGAGTATCCCGAATTCGCGCAGAAGATGGATGTGTTCTGCAAACTCGTGGATGCGGTGAATCACCCCAACTTCGGCGTGAACTATGATCCTTCCAACACCTACCTGGCGGGTGAAGACCCGATTGAGCTGCTGAAGCGTGTCTCGCACCGCGTGGTGACAATGCATGCGAGCGACCGCTATCTGGCGGAAGGCACCATCGAAGATCTGCGCAAGGAAGAAGGCGGCGCCATGGGCTATGCCAAGCGCCTGCGTCATGGTGAGATCGGCAAAGGCCTCAACGACTACGACGCGATCTTCACCGAACTGAAGAGCAAAGGCTTCAATGGGTGGATCAGCATCGAGGACGGCGTGGATGGCATGGAGCAGCTCGCACGCAGCGTAGAGTTCTTGAAAAAGAAGATCGCCTTCTACTGGCCGCAGTAAGCGATTCCGCCCCCTCCATTTTGTGATGAAAACGAACCCACGATATTTCCTGGGAGGCATGACCTTGCCCAGCGCTCTCCAGCCTTCTCCGAAAGCTACAGCCCGATGAAACACACTCTTTTTCTCAGCCTTCCAGCCTTTGCATCACTTGCACATGGGGAGACAAATTCAGGCCCTCTCCATGGTGCTCTGCTCATTGCGCCGGCCATCCTTGCGAAGGCGGCGGACACCGCAAAACCAAACATCAAAAGCTACGTGGCGAATTCGGACTTGGTCCAAACGACGTGCAGCTGAAGACTTTGGATCAACCCGTCAAAAAGCCGTGAGCCAGCGGAGTCATGCACGTCTTGCCTCATCTCCGAGCTGCGGTTAGGAGGACAACTGCCAAATTTGAGAAGTAAGAAACCACACTGATTCAACCATGAAACGCCTCCTACGCCAACTAAGCCCCTGCCTCCTTCTGATCTCCGCCGCCCTGCATGCCCAGGAGCCGGAGCGGGTCCGCGATGTCATTTACACCAAGCATGATGGCGTGGCGCTGACCATGGATGTCTTCAAGCCGGTGAAGCCAAACGGCGCGGGCATCATCAAGATCGTGAGCGGCGGTTGGAAGTCGAACCACAATGGCATCAGCGATGGCGGCTGGCCGAAGGCGGGATACACGACGTTTGTGGTCGTGCATGGCACGCAGCCGCGGTTTCAGGTGGAGGAGATCGTGGCGGATCTCAATCGTGCCGTGCGCTTTGTGCGTGCTCATGCGGCCGACTATGGCGTGGATCCGCAAAAGCTCGGCGTCACTGGCAGCAGCGCAGGCGGGCACCTGAGCCTGATGCTGGCCACACGCGGCGGCCCTGGCGATGCGAAGGCGGCTGATCCGATTGACCGCGAAAGCAGCGCGGTGAATGCCGTGGCATGCTTTTATCCGCCGACCGATTACCTGAACTGGTTTGAGCCCGGCGACAATGCCGTGGGCATCGGCAAACTTGCAGCCTATGCGGGTGCATTTGGTCCGAAGGCGGCGACGGAGGAAGGACGCACGGCATTGGGACGCGAACTATCATCGATTTACTGGGTTCACAAAGGCCAGCCGCCGATCTTCATCGTGCATGGCGATGCTGACCCGCAGGTTTCGATCACGCAGTCACAACGCTTTCTCAAGCGCTGCCACGAAGAGGGGGCGGTGTGCGAACTGGTCATCCGTGAAGGTGCCGGGCACGGCGGCTGGCAGGAAATGGCGCAGGACACAGAACGCATGGTCGAATGGTTCGATCTGCAGCTCCTTGGCAAGCAGCCTGCCAAGGCGTTCATGCTGGATGTATCCTCGCTGCCCAGCACACCGGTGCAGAAAGTGAAGAAGCCCTGAGTTCGCTCCGCCTTGGATCATGCAGGCCCTCTTCTCACAGCCACCGCTGGGGCCGATGATTCAGCGGCACTCGCCGAACGAGAGGGCTCCCCATGCCACGTCTGCTCCTGCATCCAGCGCGGCCACCAGAGACTCCAGATGGTGTGGCAGCCAGAGATCATCATGCCCCAGGCAGGCGATGTATTCGCCCCGTGCGCGCTGGATGCCATCATTGTTCGGTCCGCCCTGCTAGCAAGGCACCACCGGCATGCAAATCCACTCGAAAGACACGGATGACCTGTGCTATAGGCAGTTCTCATGGCTCTCACTCGCATTTATCTGATCCGTCACGGTGCCACCACCCTCACTGCCGAGGACCGCTTTGCCGGCGCCACCAATGTACCGCTCTCCGATGAAGGCCGTGCGCAGGCAGGCCGCCTGTCCCAGCGTCTGAAAGGCCTGCCGGTGGCAGCGGTTTACGCCTCACCTCTGGACCGCACGATGGAAACCGCGCGCATTCTGGCAGCGGCGCATCAGCTTGAGGTGCATCCGCGAGAAGGCTTGAAGGAAATCTCACACGGGCACTGGGAGCAGCTGACGCGTGCGGAAGTGGAGCAGAAATTTCCCAGCGAGGCCGCGGCCTGGGATGAAGATCCCTTCACCTTTGCCCCTGAAGGTGGGGAGAGCGGTCTTGCCGTGACGGCGCGGGCCCTGCCCGCCCTGATGGAGATCGTGCGGCAGCATGAAAGCGAATCGATCATCGTCGTCTCCCACAAGGCGACGATCCGCCTGCTGCTCAGCTCCCTGCTGGGATTCGATCCTCGGCGATATCGGGACAATCTGGATCAAAACCCGGCGGCCCTTAACGTGGTGGACTTCAAAGATCCGGTGCGTGCGCGCTTGATGCTCTTCAACGACACCTCGCATTACTCCGAGGACACGTTGATCAAGCCAGACACGCCGAAGGCCTGTCTGTCGACCTGGTGGACAAAATAACCCGGATCTGCCTCTCCATGAACGACGACCTTCTGCGAGATACCGAACGATTCCTCCATGAGCAGATCCCGATCACGCGCGCCATGGGCGTCAAACTGGAAAGCTACGACGGTGCGCAGCTTGTGGTGACGGCGCCGCTGGAGCCCAATCACAATCATCTCGGCACCGCCTTCGGCGGCAGCCTCAGCGCCCTGACCACCCTGACCGGCTACGCCATGCTCTGGCTGCAACTGGGAGACCGCCATGCGCACATCGTGATCCGTGAAAGCAGCATCCGCTACAAGCGTCCGGTGGGAGGCATGCTGCGCGCCGTTTGCCTGCGGCCCGATCAAGCTTCACTGGAAGCCTTCAAGGCAGCCTTCCAAAGCACCGGCAAAGCGCATCTCAAACTCCAGGTGCAGGTCATCCACGCCGAGCAAATCTGCGTGCTATTTGAGGGTGACTTCGTAGCACTCCGATAAGAGGCGCAGGCGCGCCTTCTCGCCTGGCCTTCGCGGCCCCCATGTCCACGAGTTCAACACGGCGGTTCTTCGCACGGCCTTCTTCGGTGGCGTTCCTTGCCACAGGAGAAGCGAAGGAAATCCCCACGGGGAACAGGCGCTCTTTGAGAATTCCTTTGCCCGCAAGATTTGCCACCAAGAAGTCTGTGCGTCGCTGTCATTGGATGGAATGTTGAACCTGGGAGTTGCCGGACTTGATTCGTTTCGCCCCCCTGGGATCCAACTTCCATTCCATCTTGCAAGAAGTGCGCATGCATGCCGTTCAAATTTCCCCATGATTCGCACGACACTGCTCTACCTTCTTCTCGGCACGGCCTCCCTGGCTGTGGCCGGCCAAACCCTGCCCGAAAGCGCCAAAGTCGGCCAGTTCTACGCCGGCTGCCAGGCCTATACTTTCAAGGCGTTCGACCTCATGACAGCGTTCGAAAAGATCGCCGCCTGCGGAGGCAAGACGGTGGAGTTTTTCCCCGGCCACTTGATATCCAAGGACGATCCGAAATCCAAGTTTGACCACAACACCACGGCCGAGCAGCGCGCCCCGGTGAAGGCCAAGCTGAAGGAACTGGGCCTCACGCCCGTGGGGTATGGTGTGGTGCGCCTTCTCAACAATGAAGCGGAGTGCCGCAAGATCTTCGACTTCTGCAAGGACATGGGGGTGGGCGTCGTGGTCAGCGAGCCCGCCGAAGACGCCTTCGATCTCATCGAAAAACTGGTGAAGGAATACGACATCAAGATGGCGATCCACAACCATCCGAAGAAGCCTCTGGACCGCAGTTACCGCTACTGGGATCCTGAGTATGTGCTCAGCATGGTGAAGGACCGCGACCCTCGCATGGGTTCCTGCGCCGACATCGGACACTGGGTTCGCTCGGGCGTGAAGCCCACCGATGCCATCAAGATTCTCAAAGGCCGCATCTTCGACAGCCACATCAAGGATCTCGACGCCTTCGGCGTGCGCGAGGCCAAGGACATGATCTGGGGCACCGGCCAGTCAGACATCCCCGCCGTGCTGAACCTCTTTGCCGAGCAGGGCTTTTACGGCCCGCTGGATGCTGAGTGGGAAAAAGACTGGGAAACCAGCCAGCCTGACGTGACCAAGTGCCTGGAGTTCGTGAAGAACTTCAAGCCCACGACGACGAAGTAACCGTCATATTTTAACTTCATTCCGCAGCGGCGCAGGATCATGCATCCTGCGCCGCTTTGTTTGGCAGCCGTTCAGGGCGTACTCACACGCACATCATCAATCTGCAGTTTCTTCCCCTGACCGATGAGAAACACCAGGCGCGACTTCGCCACATCAAATACCGTCCCTTTCGCATCGAGCTTCTGAGAATCGTTGACCGTCACAGTCACCTGATTGCTCCTGAGAGCCACATCCAGCTTGATCCATTCGCCGGGCCTGGCCTGCAGCGGTGCGCTGGCCAGACGCTCGACCCGGTAAAATTTTGGATCGGCCAGCTGCTCCGCCGTGGGCGGAGGCACTTTCCTGCCCTCCTTTGCCAAGGCAGCGCGCAGCTTGCCCTGCTCGATATGTGACTCGGGTGTACCGCGATCCTGGGCGATGGCCAAGGTGTTGCCATAGATGGAAACGCGCAGCAGATGCGCCGAACCGCCAAACGCGGATTCACCGTCGATGAGCATCAGGCAGTTGCCCTTTTCGTCGAGCTTCACCTTGCAGCTTACGGCAAGGTCTCGTCCGGCCAGAGGAGCAAAAACCGCAGGCCCGTGATCATCATCCTTGGCGCACACGCCTTGCAGCGCGCCTTCCACCACGGTCCAGGAATGGGCTCGTCCACCAGTGGTCCACCCCTTGGGCAGCTCGACAGCGGTAAAATCTTCGTGAATCAGTTCACCCGCAAAGGTGGAGGAGCAAAACGCAAGGATGAGCAAAGGAGAGCGCATGAAAACGAAACGACCCGGCATCGGGTGCTGTTGCGATCTGCGCACGAATAAATGTCGAAGGCAGCATCCGGCATTGACCGTACAACGTCCGCCCCCATGATTCTCATCATGCAAATCCGCAGCCTCTTCATCTCACTTTTCCTCTTCTGCCTTGGCGCAACCATCACGCGTGCCGAACAGTTTGTGCTGTTTGATGTCACCTTCACTTTCACCCAGGAAGACGCGCTCAATTCGAAGCCCAGTCAGTCGCACTACTACGTCAGAGGCGACATGCTGAATGCTGCGCGCCCCAAGGACTGGACAGCACCGGTGGACTATCGCAACGGCACCGTGCACGTGCGGCTCGAAGTCCTCGAAAAGCCCGCGGGTGATCAACCCACGACGTGGAGTGTCTGCTACATTCCGCACAAGGGTCAGAACCATGGTTATGGCTGCATCGGCACGGGTGTTTACAAGACAACGGGAGTGCATGAGAAGGATCTCGACATGACCCGCTTCTGGCAAAACGACGACATCATCTGGAGCCAGGGCATCAAAGAAATGCACCTCGTCCTCAAAGACGACCACAACCTCCACGCGCACAAGCGGCCTGATCCCGAAAAATTCTTCCCCACCAAGGTGCGCATGACACTGATTCAGGTTTCAAAGGGCTCGAAGTATGATCCAAAGCAGGTGACGGAACTGTCGGCGGCGAAGCAGAAGTAGGCGGCTTCAGGCTGACTCAGCCTGGCGTCGCATCTGCCGCCCTTTACGCACGAGCAGCACCAGCGGCACGAACCAGATAAAGTTGAGGAGGGTCGCGTATTTCATCGCCCTGCGTGTGAATTGGAAAAATGGGCTTTGGTTCATCACCGCTTTGGCCACGGCATCATTCACGTGCTCCGCCACAGCCACAGCTCCCAGCGCGTGGTGACGTGCCGCCACCATGGCCCCCTGCACCGCCTCCCAGCCTACAGCGCAGCCGCCATAGGCCTGCCAGCCAAGGGCGCAACCACCGATGGCCCAAACGCCCAGGCCTAGGCCGCCCCAGCAGAGCACGCCGACGGCCAGTCCGCCCAGTGACACCAGCCCAAAGGCGCAGCCACCCAGACTGATGGGAGCGATGGTGCAGGCACCAAAGGCGCCGATCACACCGAGGGCCAGATCTCCTGCGGCAAACCAAGCCTTCACAGGGCGGATGGGTTCGCCGCGCTTTCTGCCAAAGCGCAGGTGCACCAAGGGCAGCCCGAGCAGGGTGAAACGACTGCGATACTCAAGCTGCGGCACGCCCCATTTTCCCACCGGCAGGCTTTCAGAGGATGCCTCGCCCGCCTCATTCGCAGCCACACCCCTATTTTGCCGGAAGCCCCATACCAGGCCGCCGATGCAGAAAAGCTGACAGGCCAGAATAAGCCCGCCCAGCAGGGCCACAAAGAGGCCTGGCTGCTGCCGCGCCAGCGATGGCCCGGCAAAAATCAACGCGGTCATCAGCGCACAGAAAAGCACAATGAATGACATGATGACCAGGAAGAATCTCCGGATCATGCGCTGCTCCTCCGCTGAGCGGGCGCTGTCCATGCTCACCTTGTAGCCGATGCCCGCCGCCACGAAGGCCAGAAGAGGACTCAGCGCCCCATTGATGCATGCCATGATGAATGGCTTGCCTCCCGTCCCCCCTTTGGCCAGCGTGACACCGGCGGTGGCTGCGGAGGCAGATGTGGTGGCCAGTGGCAAAGCCGCAAGCACGCAGCAGGTGAAGGCCGCCGTGGGCATGGTCTGGCGCAGGGTGTTTCCCAGCCTGCGCTCCACCTGCTCCGCCAGCATGGCGCGGCCACGCGCCAGCCGCTGCTTCACCGCGTCCTCAGACAGCTCCAGGGACTCCGCCACAGCGGCCACGGATTCATTCTGGCGGTAGTAGAGCACCATGGGCTCGCGGTAGATCTCGGGCAGCGTTTGCAGCGTACGCCAGAGCATGGCGCTTTCCTGTTCCTGGATGGCGCTCTCATCCGGTGCGGGCTCGGCGGACGCAGGATGCGCAACCTCGTCCAGCTCTGCCGCCATCGCTGTCGGCGTGCGCTGCTGCCGGCGCAGGAAATTGTTGATCACATGCCGCGCGATGCCGCAGAGCCAGCCGCGCAGATTGCCCTTCTCGCGCAGCGTGCGCAGCTGCTGCCACGCGGTGATGAAAGTCTCCTGGGCCAGGTCTTCGCTTGCATGCACATTGCCGCAGGCGCTGTAAGCCAGCCCGCAGACGAGCGCCTGATGTCGCTGCACGATGCGGCTGAAGGCCCTCGTGTCACCCTGCAGGCTGAGCTCCACGAGTTGGGCGTCATCTTTAGTTCCAGGGATGAGAGTTGCAGTATTCATGTCATCCTCCAGTGGTCGCCTGCTCACCAGTGGTGACAAAAAATGTGCTTTTTCCTGCGAAACGTCAAACACAACGCCGCCATCAGCCGCTCAAGCCGGAAACTTGCACTATCTTATTCAGTCCGCTGTGCCAAGACTCTCTCCCATGAAACTCCCCGGATCTTCTTTCTTAACCGGGCTGCTCACCTGTTTTTTCGGAGTGATGCAGCAGACAGCCGCTGAACCGATTCAGGTGAAAGCTCAGTTTGTGCATGAGGATGGCAGCGCAATTTCCGGCATGGCCGTGCGCATGGTCATTGGCAGCGAGAAAGACTCACGCGCTCCGCATGCGGGAAAAACGCTCACGACTGACGGCGACGGCCGCGTGAGCTACACCGTCGATGCACCCATCAAAGAGCGGAAGATCCACACCGGCTCCGTCTTCTCCCGCTCGGCATCGCAATTGATCGAGGTCGGCATCGAGATGGAACTGCTTGGACGCCGGGCCTTGTATTGGATTGAATTGGATGTCGTCAAAGCCGGTCCCTTGATGGGCCTGGCGGCCTATGTGCCAGGCTCCAGCGGTCGGTTTGACCAGATGCTCAAGTTCAATGACAAAACGCATGCCTGGTCCTTTCCTGACGATCCCAAAGGCATGCAACTGACGAGCACAGGCGCCAATGTTCTGCAGCATGACGTGAAGAAAGACGCCGCGACGGGTCGCTGGGAAATCAGCCTGAAGGTGGAGAAGCAAAAGTGGGAGCGGCGCTGAAGCAGCTCAAGCCATGGCAATGCCGGCGCCATCCGTGAATGTCCGGAGCCAGTCAATGCGGCGCTNNNGGATGGGATACCACGCCGTCATCACGGCTGCACGAGCGATGAGGCAGTGGTGAAGCGCCGTTTCATTCACAGGACCGTACGCATCGCAGATCGCCCTCACGGTGGCGTGGTCTTCATCCAGAATCTGCGCATTCCAGATGATGGAGGCCACATCCCATTCGATCGGCCCTGCGAAGGTGTCCTCCCAGTCGGTCCACAACAGTCCGCGCGTCGTGTTCATGAAATTGCCCATGTGGGCGTCTCCATGCAGAGGCTGATGCGGACAGCGGCTGAGCACCTCGATGGAGTGCGAGAGGTGGTCCCTCAGCATCTCCTGCGTGGCTGCAGGGAACAGTTCACGGTCCTGCAAAATTGCGAGGCTTTCCGTGAGGATCGCCAGCTTGGGCAAAGGCTCCGCAAAGCGGTGCATGATGTCATGGCATACGCGCAGCGTGCGGCCGATCTCGTGGGGATCAGCCTCGGCATCCACACGGGTGACAAACTGCCAGAAGTTGATCGGATAGCCCAGATGCTCATGCGGTCCAGAAGGGAGATCGGGGTGCAGGGGGATCACGGGTGCGCCGTTCTCCGTCAGATGCCGGGCGATGGCATTCTCCCGCGCAAACCATTCCGTGCCCTGGCGCGGTCCGTCCACATCCTGCACCACGCGCGCCACCAGCGTTTCGGTAAGGCGCAGCACCAGCGTGCTGCCGTTTTGAAGAATGTCGCAGCGGTCCGGCGTGATGCCATGGGCGAGCACCGTTTCTGTGGCGGCGCGGATGGGAAGAGCAGTGTCAGTCATGAGGATGAAAGCGCCAAAATTCAGCCCACCCACTCGCACGATTTCACACAAGCGCCTGCAAGCGTTGCCGCCCAGCGCACGCGCCAGCCCGCGATCTCCGTGGCATACTCCCGCGCTTGATCGTCGTGGTAAGCCGGCTGTGGCTGCAGAGCGAGCGATTGGTCAATGATCACACGCACATCATCCGGCACACTGCTGTCACAGTCCCAGCGCACTGGCAGCCGCTGCGGTGCTTCATCCGCGAAACCGCTGTGGGCCTCGGGCACCGAATCGGCAAAGCGAACATAAGGTTTGATGTCGAGAACGGGCGTGCCATCGACAAGATCGACACCGGAGACAAACAGGCGCGGCGCGGCATCGCCTTCGAGTTCCACGCGATCCAGCTTCACCACGCTGAGGGTCAGCCGGTTCGGTCGAAAGGGCGAGCGCGTGGCAAACACCCCGCGCCGTTCATTGCCCCCGAGTCGTGGCGGGCGCACGGTGAGCGATGTCGGCTCTTCAGTGACCAGATGAAACTGCGTGATGAGCCAAAGGTGGCTGAACTGCTCGATGCCACGCACCGCCTCCATGCGCCGATACGCCGGCTCAAACTCCACCACACCCCAGGCACTGGGAACCAGCCCGGACTGCCGTGGCACACCGAACTTGTCGGTGTAGCACGTGCGCAGCGTGGCGATGATGTTCAATGAAATCATGAGACGAACTGAGCGCGCACATGCGCGTCCGCATCCATTTTCTTCATCGCTTGCTGAATCGGACGACCGCCTCATCTTCACCTTTCATGCATCCCTCCCGCCTGCTGCTCTCCATCCTTCTACTCACCACCTCCGCCGAGGCGGAACGCATGAGCTGGCTGGAGAATGACCACCTCAAACTGGGGGTGGACCTCGATCACGGTGGTGCCATCACCTTTCTAGCCAGCGTGAAGGACGGGGCCAATGTGATCAATAACTTCGACCTGGGGCGGCAGGTGCAGCTTTCGTTTTACTCCGGCCCGGTGCCCTTTGAAGCGAACGGGCAGAAGCCAGCGGAGCACTGGCGGCACATTGGCTGGAATCCGATTCAGACGGGCGACGACTTCAAAAATGCCAGCCGCATTGTGACGCACGAAAACGACGGCAGGCAGATTCACCTCACCTGCGTGCCGCTGCAATGGCCCCTCAACAACGTGCCGGGGGAATGCACCTTCGACTCCTGGCTGGAACTCGACGGCGCGGTGGTGAAGGCACGGGCACGGCTGACCAACACGCGCAGCGACACCACGCAGTATGCGGCGCGACTGCAAGAGCTGCCCGCCGTGTATGCCAATGCCGCGTTTCCTCGCGTGGTCAGCTACATGAATGACCAGCCCTTCAGCCAGGGGGCCGTATCCGCAGCGCCTGCACCTCATGGCAAACATCCCTGGTCTTTCTGGACCGGCACGGAAGGCTGGGCGGCGCATCTTGATGAGAAAGACTACGGCCTCGGCCTCATCACTCCGGGGCGCGTGCATTTCACCGGCGGCTTTGCCGGCAAGCCCGGGCCCAATGACACGCATGGCAACAGCACCGGCTACCTTGCCGGACAGGGACTGGAGATTCTCGACCACAACATCGTCTATGAGTTTCGCTACGAGCTGGTGCTCGGTACCCTGCAGGAGATCCGCGCACGCGCGGCCACGCATCGCCCGCAGGGTCCGCCCGTCTGGAGATTCACGCAGGATCGGCAGGGCTGGCACTACCAAAACGCCCGCGACACTGGCTGGCCGGTGAAAGACCACCTGCATGTGCTGCTGGAGCAGGACGATCCGCAGCTCATCAGCCCGCAGACTTTCTGGCAGGCTGCGGATGCCCCGTATCTCATCATCGACGCCGCCTTTCACACGCAGCAGAAGCACGGCATCGTGATGTGGCAGCCGCATGGGCAACCGGGTTTTGCATCCGCAAACATCATCGCATTTCCCCTCGATGCTGACGGTGAGTTCCACCGCCATGTGATCCCGCTGTCCTCCACCCCCAGCTATCGCGGCGGCATGCTGCGCCTGCGGATCGACCCCGTGGGCAACGCTGAGGCTGGCGCATGGATGAAAGTGCGCAGCATACGGCTTTCGGCCAAGCCGGAGTGAGTTGCAGGCCGGTGATCGACCGCCTTGGATAAATCATTGTACAAGAGTCGGCTTCTTTCTTCGTTTAGTCGCACACCTCTCCATCACCATGCTCCGCTCCGCACTCTGCTTCTTCTCACTCGCTGTTACTTTACCCCTCGTCGCCAAAGACCAGGCAGCACCGGAAGGCTTCACCGCCATCTTCAACGGCAAAGATCTCAGCGGCTGGAGCGGCAGCGACAAATACTGGTCCGTTGAAGATGGCTGCCTCACCGGCGTCGCCGATGGCAAGCTGGACTATAACCGCTTCATCACCTGGAAAGACGGCAAGGTGAAAAACTTCGAGCTGCGCGTGAAAGTGAAAGTCACCCCCGGCGGCAACAGCGGCCTGCAGTATCGCGGCCAGGAGCGCCCTGACCTCGGCGAATGGGTCGTCACAGGTTATCAGTGCGATGTTGTCCCGGCGAAGGATGACTACAATGGCATGCTCTACGAAGAGCGCGGCCGTCGCATCCTCGCCCACACCGGAGAGAAGGTCATCATCGATCCCCAGGGCCAGCCCTGGGTTGTCGGCAAGCTGCCCATCCAGAACTTCCCCGCTGACCAATGGCACGACTACCGCATCCTCGTCGAAGGAAATCACCACCAGCACTGGATCGACGGCGTGCAAACCGTGGACGTCATCGACCTCGATGAAAAGGGCCGCGCACTTGAGGGAGTGATCGCCGTGCAGGTGCACGTGGGACCGGCCATGAAAATTCAGTACAAGGACTTCTTTGTGAAGCACCTGCCTGCAGACCTGTCACTGCTCAGTGCCACGCAGGCCCCCATCCCGGCCGATGCCGTGAAGGTGGTGCCTCAAGGTGGGGGCAAGCCAAAGAAAGTCGCCAAGTGATCTGGTCCGACGCTCACTTAGCGCCGTAGGCACTGGTCAGGTAGTCGATCAGCGCCGTGTTGTCCGCTGGCAATGGCGCGGCGTATTTTTCTTTCATCTTCTTCACCGTCGCCTCCCAGAACTTGCGGGGCAGCGGTGGCTGGGTGGACACATACTCCGTGGAGTGGCAGGTGATGCACAGGCTCTGCGCCAGCTCCGAACCTGCGCCGGGCTTGTAGGCACCGCTTTCTGCCGGCCACACAAAGCTGGAAAAATCAGGCGCATCCACAGTGGCCTTGTCTGCGGCCGAAAGGCAGACTGCACTGGCACTGATCACACACAGGCTGAGAAAGATTTTTTTCATGAGACAAAGAGGAGTGGGTTGGCGTGGCATCAGGGCGTTCAGGCGACGGTCACGTGGGTGGTTTCCACCACATTGCGCATGTAACCCTGCGGATTCCACAGCGGCTCCATGCCCTGCGATTCTCCCAGGCGGTTCACGGCGCGCACCTTCAACTCGCAGGGGCCTTTCTTCTGCGGCTTCCACGCAAAGGACCACGGGCGGAAGGAGTATCTGCCCAGATCTTTGCCCAGCTCAGCAGCCTGCCAGGTACGCCCGCCGTCATCAGACACCACCACTTCCGTGATGCCGGCACCGTGGTCAAAGGCGATGCCGCTGAGGTGCGTCACCACGCCGGCCTGTACCTGCGCCCCGTCCAGATGGCTGGTGAGAAAGGAGCGGATCTTGAACCGCGTGATGGGCACCGTGCTCGTGGGTGTAGTGCCGGGCTCCACACAGCCTCCGGGGGTGGTGGCGATGCGGTAGCCTGTAGCCATGAAAAATCCGTCAAACGCGTCCTTCACCACATTCAGCTCGTTCAGGTGCTTCACCCAGTAGGTGCCGTAGTAGCCGGGCACCACCAGCCGCAGCGGGTAGCCGTTCAGCAGCGGCAGCGGCTCGCCGTTCATTTCGTAGGCCAGCAGGATCTCGCCGTCCAGCGCATGGTCCATTTCCAGCGCCTTGATGAAGTCCGGTGTCTGCGGCAGTGTCGGTGTGTCCAGCCCGTTGCACACCACCTGTTTGGCCCCGGCCTGCACTCCGGCCTTGGTCAGCACGTCCTTCAGCCTCACACCACGCCATCTGGCATTGCCCATGGCACCGTTGCCCAGTTGTCCGCCTCCCACGCGCGGCTGGAAAAATCCACGGCTGTTCCCGGAGCACTGGTTTACCGCCACCACCTCCACTTGCTCAAACTGCGTCTTCAGCTCCTTCAGGGAAAGCTGCAGCGGTTTGTCCACCAGCCCCTTGATCTCCAGTCGAAAGGCGGCCGCATCCACGCTGCGCGGAATGTTCGCCAGATGGTAGCGCACGAAAAACGCATCGTTCGGCGTGATCACCTCCTTGAACACCTCCATCGGCGTCTCCAGTTGCGGTGGCCGCGTGGTCAGCAGGATGAGGGGCCGCTTCTGCGGAAACTGCACCATCCGGCGCTCGCCATTGGCAAAGGGCAGCGTCACGCGCTCCTCCGCCCCGGCCCCACGGCCCAGACTCAGTCCGGCCACCGCCGCACTGGCCTGTGAAAGAAACTGACGGCGGGAGGAGCGGGAGTTCGGGATCATGGCGTGTTCGAAAAGAAGGTGGCTGGCTCAGTCGGAGGAGGCACGATTCAGCAAAAATCCGCAGCCGCAGTTCGCGGCAGCCTGCCAGTCTGGCAGCACCACCTCAAAAACATGCGGCGGGCCATCTGCAGCACCGCGCCATGAATCAACGCTCCAAATGCCTTGAATTCTATCATTCCAGCGCAGCCTTCGCTCACCTCTCATGCATCCGCCCGGACCTCAGTCCACCATCCGCCATGTCAGCTCCATCCCCATGCCCACAGGCAGCGGCGTTACCGGTCCCGCAGGTGTCTCCAGCAGCGTCATTGTCTGCGCCGCCTTCTCCATCTGAAACCGCTTTTCCGACACCGGAAAGCCATAAAACGCCGGGCCATTGAGGCAGAGAAAACTTTCCAGCAGCGCCCGCCCCTCCGCCGTGCCGAGATCCGCACCAGCCTCTTCAAACGCCATCGTATAGAGCTGCGGCGCACAGCCGCCGGTGAAGCAGCCCGCCGCGCAGCCGCAGGCCGTGGCCTTCGTGGTATGCGGCGCACTGTCCGTGCCCGCGAAAAACTTTTTCTGCCCCGCCGTCGTCACCGCCTGCCGCAAGGCAGTGCGGTCATCCTGAAACTTCACAATGGGCAAACAGTACAGGTGGTACTTCAGCCCCTGAATCAAATGTCCCAGCGTGTACAGCAGATGCTGCGGCGTGATCGTCGCGCCCACATGTGCGGGCGCACTCGCGACAAACTCCGCCGCTGTGCGTGTGGTGATGTGCTCGCACACGATGCGCAGCTTGGGATGCGCCTCGATCAGGCGCGGCATCCGCTCCGTGTAAAACCGCGTCTCCGCATTCTGCTGCGCGTCGATGTAGTCCGGCCCGCTCAGCGCATGCTGCTCGCCATGAATGCACAGCACAATCCCGTGCTGCTCCATCGCCCGCAGCACGTCGCTGCCGATCAGGTCATCCATCGGCATGCCATGCTCTGCGTTCGTCGTCCCATGCGGCGGGTAATATTTGCAGGCCCGCAACTGCCCCGACGACGCACCTTCCGCAATCATTGCCGCCGTGGTCTGCCGCGTCAGGTAAAGCGGCACAAGGAGCTGCTCAAAGGCATCCGCCCCCGCTGCCCGCAGTTCCGCCGAGTAGCTCTCAATCGACCACCCATCGCTCTGCGCCGCTCCTGAGATGCGCGACACCGGCGGCTGCGTGTTCGGCATCGCCAGAGCCCCTGCGCAGCCCATGGCCAGATGCGCCTGGACATACGAGGCCATTGCGGGGCCTTGGCGGAAATGCGTGTGAAGATCGAACCACTTGGGAAGCGTGAGGGTCATGCTCTTCCGTTAGCTCGGTGCGCCGTTGGTTCAATCGCGAGATGCAAAGTCTTCGCCATGAATCCACCCAACTGAGGGAGGCATCTTGCGAGCATCAGCGTTTTCTACGTCGCACAAGAAGCAGCAGACCGGTCGCCAGCAGCAGCATGCGCGAAGGCTCAGGCACGACGTAAATGATCCCATTGGAGAGGAACTGATCCGTGGCGAAAAACCATCCGTTGCCCAGGGTGGGAAGGGCCAGATCAGCCGTGGTGAAGGCTCCGCTGGTGCCGTCGGCGTTGAGATTCAGGGTGGCCCAGTCGACAATGTTAAAGACATCGCCCCAGCCGGGATTGTACGCGGCAGCCAGTTCCACTTTGATGGTGCTGCCAGCATTCAGCCCGAGCGCGCCTGTGACCTTGATGGAGTCATACAATCCTCCGGTGGCCGAGTCTTTGAAGGCGCTGACTTGGGCAGCCACGGTGGGGTCGGCTGCATGACTGCTCGTCCCGCCCAGGGTGAGGAGAACACGCGGGCTGCCACTGCTTGCGCCCGTGACCAGCGTGAGATTGGTAAAAGTCAGGAGCCCGAGGCCGTCCCCTGCACTGGCAACCGCGCTGAGTGAACCATCCGTGGAGCTGCCCGGTTTCAAAATCGACCCTGCACCCATGACCACCGAGCCCATCACGCTGCCGGTGCCGCTGAGCACCTGATTGCTCAGGGTCTGGGTGCCACCTGTGACTGCGCTGACATTGAGCGTGGCTCCGCTCCTGACCTCGATCCATGGGCTGGAGGCCACGGCACCCGCACCGCTGAGCGCCAGGGTGCCGGCAGCAACGGTCGTCTTGCCCGTGAAGGTGTTCGCAGCAGTCAGAGTTAGAATACCAAGACCATTCTTGGTCAGACCACCGTCAGCCGTGCCATCCAATGCCGTGTCATGCTCCAGACTGTCGGCGATGGTGATGTTGAAACCGTTGGTGTCGATGACCGCACCCCCGGCCTGCACTTTCGAGGTGAGGTTGGCCGAGTCGGGAATGAAATTGGTCGCGCTGTTGTTGTCCGTGGCCTTCAGCGTGCCACCGTTGAAGTTCAGCACCGCAAGACGGTTGCTGCCCGCACTAGTCGCTCCGCTCGATGTATTCATGGCAAAGCCACGCGTGGAAAGCACCCCTGCATTGAGCGAAATCGTGCTGACGACACTGGACAAATTGGCTGCCGCCTGGTTGCCGCCGTTGAGAAAGAAATAGCCGGAACCAGAGCTCGTCATGTTCAGCGTGCCGCCGTTCATGATCACGTTCGCCGCACCGTTTTCAGACAGCCCATAGGTGCCCAGCGCCCACGTCACCGCCCCCGTTCCACTCACCGTCAGCGTCGCAGTCCCATTGTTGGCAAAACGCGTGGCGCCGCCCATCGTCAGGCTGCCAGCAGAGACGTTCACACTGGATGCCGTGCCAGTCGCTTGCGCATAAAGAGCATTGTTGATCGTCAGCGCCCCGCCAGTCACATTGATGGTGCTGGTCTGGATGAAGGCACGGTTGCTGTTGTTGAAGACCACGGTGCCGGCGGAGACATTCATGGTGGCCCCGTTATCAAGCTGCAGACCGTTGTTCCCATTCCCATCTCCAGTGCCGCTGTGAGTGGCGGTGGCACCTTCAAAACTCAGGATGCTCCCTGCGCCGCTGACAACCAGCCCTTTCTTAAACGTTTGCGTTCCCGATTGAAACCGCAGAACCCCGCCGCTGTTCACCGTAACCGCGGCCACTTGAAAGTCCCCATCGCTGTTCATCCTCACATCACTGCCCGTCGCCGCGAGCGTGCTGGCCGCATTGGTCATCGAGATCCCGCCGGTGAAGTTCAGTGTATTCGCACCACTGAGCGTCAAAGCCCCCCCCAGCCCGCTGACCTGGCCGCTGTAAGTCACGGTGCCACCCGTGTTGTTGGCGATGTTTAAAGTGCCTGCGTTAATCGTGGTCGTGCCGGTGTAGGTGTTCGCTCCGCTGAGAGTCAGGGTGCCCGTGCCATTCTTGGTCAGGCCGCCATCCACGGTGGCACCCAGCGCGCTGTCGTGCTCCAGATTGTCAGCGATGGTGACGCTGAAGCCGTTGGTGTCGATGACCGCTCCCCCAGCCTGTACTTTGGAGATGAGGTTGACGGAGTAGGGGATGAAGTTGGTGGAGCTGTTGTTGTCCGTGGCTTTCAGCGTGCCGCCATTGAAGTTCAGCGCCGCCAGCCGGTTGGTCGAATTCGCTCCCAGGTTCATGGCAAAGCCGCGTGTGGAGAACACCCCCGCATTGAAAGTGATGCCGCTGGTCACCGCCGTGTTGAAGGCCGCTCCGTTGCCGCCGTTCAGATACAGATACGTGGTTCCGGAGCTGGTCATGTTCAGCGTGCCGCCATCCATGATGATGCTGCCCGTCCCGTTTTCAGACAAACCGGTACCGCCCACCGACCACGTGACTGCGCCAGTGCCGCTCACGGTCAAAATAGCCGTGCCGTTGTTGGCAAAGCGATTGCCTCCTCCGAGACTCAGAGTTCCTCCGGAAACATTGATTCTCGCCGTCACGAGGTTGCTTTGGGCGATGAGCGTGTTGTTCATGTTCACCGTGCCACCCGTGATGTTGAGCGTACCCGCCTGCATCCAGGACCGGCTCGGCGTCAGGCCCACCGTGCCCGCACTGACATTGAGCGTGCCGCCATTGAGAATCTCCAGGCTGTCCTGCTCGCCCGAACTTCCGCCGCCAATACCGTTTACCGTCACGGTTGCTCCGGTGAAATTGAGCACGCTGCTCGCGCCGTCCACCTTCAGGCCGTTATTGAAGATCTGGGTGCCGGACTGCAGCGTCATCGTGCCGCTGCTGATCAGCACATCGGCGGCGATGGTGCTGTCTCCGACAAAACGCACATCCGCCCCCGTGGAGGTGATCTTGTTCGCGGTGGAGGCAAAACTCAGACCGCTGAAGGTGATCACCCCTGAACCCGTGATGGACAGGTCACTCGCTGTGCTGCTGATCGCTGAGTTGAAGGTGAGAGCGCCACCGGTGGCATTGATGGAGCTGGTGGCCCCCAGGGAAAGGGCCAGGCTCAGCGTTTCCAGGGCGGATGAATTGTTCGTCAGACTGCCGCTCAAGGTGAGAGCATTGCCAGTCAGCGTAAACGCATCCGCGCCCGCGTTGAAAGTCAGACCCGCGACCGCAAGGCCGACGATGTCGTTGTTCAAGTTCGTCCCGCTCGTTCCGGCACTGCCAATCGTGAACGTGTCACCACTGGCGGCAGGCAGAGCATCTGCAGACCAGTTGGTATTGCCGGAGCTGTTCGTGTTCCAGGCAGCATCCACATCCCCCACCCATAGCAGGGTGGCGGCGCGAAGAGAAGCGGGCGCTCCGCACATGGCTGCACAAACGAGGACAGCGAGACCCAGCCAGAGCCTCTGACGTAAACAAAACATTCTATTCTTTTTTGGGGGGGGCCGAGACGTTGACCCAAACTCGGCCTTCTGCAACGCCTTCATGTCGATCCACTGCATAGATGCCCTTTGCTTCTCACGAAACCCTCACAAACCGACCTGATGCCATAGCAAAATTAAAGATATGCCCCGCCATTCATCGCCTCGCCTTTACTCAAAGCTCTTGCTCACCGCCACATGGGCGGCAGCCACCTCCGCATCACGTCACCACCGCTGCGAAAACAGCCGCAGCCACGCAAACCGCAGTTTGGCGTGACTTCGTGAGTTGAATGTGGCAAACACAAGACTGAAACTGACTCACTAAATCACCCTGTTTCCACTCATGACAACCAACACGCTTTCCCGCCGCTCCTTCCTTGGCACCGCCTTCACTGCCGCCGCTGGCCTCACACTTCCTCGTTTTGCCGCTGCCGCTGACAAGCCCAGCTCCGTCTTCAATGGCGTGCGCATCGGCTGCATCACCTACAGCTACCGCAGCATGGCCAAGACCGCCGAGGAGACGATCAAGGCGCTGCTCAATGACGGCCTGAGCGAGACCGAGCTCATGGGCGGGCCGACCCAGCTTTTTGCAGGCCTCAAAGGCGGCAAGATCACCGACGCCGAGCGTGAGCAGCAGCTCGCCAAGTGCGCCGAAATGCGGAAAATGTACAACGACGCAGGCGTGAACATCCACATCCACAAGATGGGCTTCGGCCAGTCGGATGAGGAAATCGAGTTCAACTTCCTCGTGGCCAAGGCGCTGGGCTGCACCGCCGTGACCACCGAGCGCAACGCCATCCTCGCCGCGCGCGTGGCCCCGTTTGCGGACAAGCACAAGATCTGGGTCGGCTTTCACAACCATACCAACAACCTGCCGGAGATGGACAAGTTCGACTCCATCCTGGAACTCGGCCAGTACATCGGGCTGAACGTCGATATCGGCCACTACGTCGCTGGCACCAAAGGCAAGTCGCCCATCCCAGTGCTGGAGAAGTATCATGCCCGCATCACGAATTTGCACCTCAAGGACCGCACCGCCGACGGCGGCAATGTCCCCTGGGGCCAGGGCCAGACACCGATCAAGGAAGTGCTGCAGCTCATGAAAAAGGAAAAGTGGACCTTCCCCGCCGAAATTGAGCTGGAATACAAGATTCCTGAGGGCTCTGACGCCATCGCTGAGGTGAAGAAGTGCGTGCAGTATTGCAAAGAAGCGCTGGCGTAAGCGAGCCTTGCGCCTTTCAGCAAGTCACGGCCTCGGAGTCGCTTGATGCGGCTTCGAGGCCTGTTGTTTTGGGGAACGCCGAAAGGTGCAGGGCAGCGAGACGCTCGGTCACGGAATCTTGAGCAGCTCCTGTTCCGTCCACGAATCGGTGCGTCGCGCTTCCTTTTCGCGGACCGCTTTGAGAAAGTCCGGTGAGACGGGCTCCGCACCATGCTCCCACTCACGCCGGAGATAAGTGAGAATGGCCGCCAGAGGCTCATCGCCCAAAGCGCCCAGCGGAGGCATGTCGAGCTGGTAACGCCTCTTTTTGACCGTGATGTAGCCGCGCACGCCGTGGAGCACGATGCGACTTAGCCGGTCGGGCGAGCCATTGACCCATTCGGAATCAATCAGCGGTGGGGCGATGCCATCGAGGCCTGAACCACTTGGCTGATGGCAGCCAGCGCAGATGCCGGAGTACAGAGCCTTGCCCATGTCAAAACGGCTCTGCTCATCAGCCGTCAGCGGGCGCGGCGGCTTGAACCCTGCGGGCGCAGGCTTGCCCGGCCAAGTCAGCATGTCCGCCACCTTTTCGGTGCCGGGAGTGTCGAGAAGAGCAGGTTTGGCTTCGAGCTTCACCTTCCGGCGTGTGAAGTCCGCCGAATTGGAGGCGAAGCCAGCGAGCAGCGTTTTGCGAGGCGTGGCACCGGCCTTTTCCGCGAGTGCCAGGAACCGTGAGACACGGGCCGGATTGCGTTCGCTGGCCACACAGCCCGCCAGGCTTGAGATCAGAGTCTTGCCGCTTCCAGAGGCAAGGCAATGCTCCAGCAGTTCCAGCTCGCGGCCTTTGACCCCGCTGAGGATGGCTTCGGCCAGATAGGGGTGATCGGGCACGCGGCTGGCCATCGTAGCCATGGCCAGATCGGCCGCCGAGTCCTGGAACTCGCCAAGCGTCAGCGCGATTTGAGTCTGCACCTGCGAATCCGGTTCGGTGGCGGAGAGGGCGATGAGCCTGGTCACCACAGCGGCGCGCCCTTCCCCGGCCAGGAAGACTTCAGCGATGCGCACGGCACTGTTGCGCACGCGGGCATCGACGTCAGCGAGCGCGGCCTCGATCACCGGCCAGGTGGTCTTGCCCATGCCATCGAGCGTCCACAAGGCATGCATGCGGCCGAGCGCGACATCGCTGTGCGTGAGAGCTTCCAATGCGGGGACAACCCCTGCATCCGCACGCTCGACAAGCAGGCGCTGGGCGGTTTCCCGGTGCCAGGAATTGGTGTGAGCGAGGATGGGGACGAGCTCTGCATTGCCAAGCTTCGCCAGATTGGGTGCAGGACGTGCCTTGGCATTTTCAGGAACGATGCGCCAGATCCGTCCCAGGCCGCGTGGATTCACAAGATCGTGCTCCTGGATGTACTTTTCCAGATAGGGGCTGAGTGAGATGCGGTGCTGGATGATGCCCCGGTAAAAATCGACGATGTAAAGCGCTCCATCGGGTCCCGTGGTCATGCTTACAGGACGGAAGCGCTCATCCGTGGACGCGAGAAACTCACGCTGATTGTAGGCTTCACGCGCCACGAGCCTGCCTTTTTCGAGGGTGACAATGTCTCGCTTCACGAGATGCAGAGCCGGCTCGCAGGCGAAGGCATTGCCAAGAGCATCCGTCGGGAAGAGATCGCCTCGGTAAATCCAGGGTGAGCACGCGGCGGTAAAGTTCTTCAGTTTGTGACCCGCCATGTTCTCAGGAATGTAGGCGCGGTTCGTGCCGGGGGTCACACGGATGGGCCACACGGCCTGGTTCACCGGCGGGCTGATGCGGCCCCCTGACCTCTCATAGTTCGGATTGCGCAGACGGTAATGGGAGGGCCACATGTCGCCCTGCAAGTGGCCGGAGTTGAAGTTGTAAAAGAGACGGCCAAAGTCATCCTGACTGAGCCCATATTGGCCACGCATGGACGAGAGGCTGCGTTCGAAAACGCCCGCGCCACGCCAGCGAAAACGCGCCGCGTATTCTGCAAAGTAGATCCAGTTGTCCAGCCCCCAAAGCGGCGAGTTCGCGCCATGTTCCGGGTTCGCCAGTTCGGGGCGGCCAGGGATGGTTTGTGCGCCGGCATCCTTCGCCACCAGGATCTTCTCATCCGCCTTGTCATCGCCATTCTTGTCCGGGCAATACCACAGCATCGGCGGTGCGCCCACCAGCGCGCCTTCGCCAATCGGCAGGACCGTGCGGGGCATGATGAGTTGATCGAGGAAGACCTTGCTTTGATCGAAGCGCCCGTCGCCATCGGTGTCCTTGAGAATCACGATCCGGCCCACCGGCTCATCCTCACGATTGCCCTGAATGTCCGGCATGTACCCGAGCATCTCCACCACCCAGAGCCTCCCATCCGGACCAAACTGCGCAAAGATCGGATCCCCCACCAGCGGCTCACTAGCTGCCAGTTCCACCCGGTAGCCCGGTGCCACCTGGAAGGTTTTCAATTCCTCATCCGCAGACAAAGCCCGCGTGTCCGGAACAAGCTCCGCCGGCACCAGCGAGGGCGGCACCTTCCCCATTGAGTCCCCATTTTGGGCGTAGACCGTTGAGACAAAAAACAAGACAGGCAGAGCGAGGATCCGGGAAAGAGGGTGGCGTGTGAAATTCATGAGTGGTTGCGAAAGCGGCTTTTATTGCAATATGGCATTGCAATACGGCCATGCACCCTGTGATCTTTAGCACCGTAAGCCAATCGCAGTGCATCTTGACGGTTCAACGTCCTTTGGGGCCAGGAGCATGCCCCGATCCAGGAAGCGCTGCAGCTCATGAAAAAGGAAAAGTGGACCTTCCCTGCCGAACCGAAGCGCAGCGAGGGTGGCCAGCCGCAGGCTGCCCGAAGGGCAAGCGCAGCGAGGCAAATTGAGCTGGAGTAAAAATCCCCGAGGGCTCCAACGCGGTGGCTGAAGTGAAGAAGTGCGTGGAGTACTGCAAAGAGGTGCTGGCGTGAACTTGTGTCGCCGGCAAAGGTGCTTCATGCTCGTGGTTACCCGAGCATGAGCATCTTTCATCACCTTTATGACCCAGAGGCGACGATCTGGAATATCTATCTCAAGTTCGTTTTTGCAGACCTCGATGGCGAGCGTTCGCCGTCGCTCCAAAGAGCTATCGAATGGTTTCGTGAATACCCCGGTTATCGGGGCTACCCAGGCATGGAAACAGATGAAGTCACAACGTTAAAAAACGTGACCTCACGTTCGGTCAAAGAAATCAACATTGACCAAGGCATTCAGTTCTTGGAGAGCACCATCATTGAGGCTGTCCATTATGCCAGCAATGAGCGTCTTGAGGCTGGACAAGCGCGGTCGCTTGCAGAAGCCTTTATGACCGAGTTCGAATCGCCGCTTGTCTTCTGCAACTGGGTCCCCAGCAGCTCCCCCAATTGGGGACTGAGTTATGGCAACGTCACCGATCCCGAATTGGGCTATACCCTCGAGTATTTCCTTTGCTGCATCGACCGCAATCGGATCGGCTTTGTGTTTTCCTTAAACAACGAGTGACGAGTGACGAGTGACAAGTGGCGATGGGCCGGCGTGAACATGCCGATGTCGACCCATCGCACGGCCGCCATGAAGTGTCCGCATTAGCTGTTCCAACTCTTACAGATCTCCGCATGCGCCGCCGCCACCGCCGCGTCATGCTTCCGGGCCTTCTCATACCTCACCGCAAAGCTCCCCGGCTCTTCGGAGCCCATGAGCAAATGCCGCGCTTCGCCCACCAGCGCATCCTTTCGCTCCTTCGTGACCGGCGGCTTTTCCTCCATCGCCTCATCCATCATCACCACACACTGCGAGAGCTGCCGCAGCCAGGCAAAGCGCTCATGCTCCATCAGCAGCTTTAGAAACTCCATCGGCGACCGGATCTCATTTCCCTCCGCCTCATAGGCTGCACGCTCGGCGTTCATGAGCAGCTTATGCAGGCTGAGGAGCTGGTTGCGGAGGGCTGGCAGAGGGTGGTCGTTCATGGCCGTTCCATAATGCAGTTCCACCCTGTCATCTATCCATTACTTTCCACTCCCGGCTCCTGTAGTCATAGCTCAAGGAAGGAATGTCTGCGCCCGAAGTTTCCTTGATGTCGGGTTGTGCCTGACCCGGATGATCCATGACAAAGGGCTGGCTGACATAATGGGTCAGGATCCAAGGCTGGCCATGGAGACGCAGCGTCGCAGGAGAAATCTTTGCAGGATCCACAAGCTTGCTCGCATGGACTTGATGATAGATTGGATTCGCAGCCAGAAAATCAGACAACAGCCGAGTCGCCCTGGCTTCTGCTCTCCACAAGCCGGCATGCAGCCAGCACGCCAGCATCAGAGCCGTTACCAACAAGCACATGGCGGCCCTTCTCTGCCAATGCGGCCAACGAGCCATGACTCCCCGTCCCCAGGTCAAAACGCCCAATCCCCCGCCACCGAGCAGAAACAAAAACAAGGGATACCGCTTCCGTGAATCCAGCGAATACCCTCCGGCTGGCACATAAATCAAACTGGCCAGCAGGAACAGGATCAGCATGGCAATCACCACCTTTTTACCATGACCTTGGTCGATCTCGTTGAACCCGTCCGAAACCGCTGGAGCCATCCACAAGGCAGCAACGCCAACCAAGATGCAAAGGCCCAAACCAAACCATCCCAAAGGCCATTCACTGGCGGCTATCTGCCAGAGAGCCGGGCTGAAGACAGGAGCCCCGATGTCCAGCCATTGCCAGAGATTGCCCAGCGGGCTGAGCAAAGCCGGCCAGTGAAAATGAGGCTCCATATAAAGGAGGTGGTCCTGCGGTTTGAAGAGGACGTAAACAGCAAGATACAAGCACGCCATCAGCGGAGGAACCCAGTGAATGGAAGGTTTCAACCAAGCCCGCCACGCGACTTGCTGAGGAGTCATCAGCCACGCAGCGCCTGCCACAAAGGCCAGGGCAAAGAGCAGGTGTTCATGAACCAGCAGCGAGGCGGCAAAAACCAGCCCCCACGTCAGCCGCGCCCAGTTTGGAATGGCATGGATTCGCAGAAACATCCAGATGGACACCCACAAAACCAACGAACTCAGAACGTAGGGCAAGGCAGACGTCCAGGTAATCGCCTGGAATCCAAACGGCGAACAAGCAGCGAGAATTGCCAGCACCAGCGCGCCATCCTGAGGCCCACACTGGCAGCGGAAAACCAGGTAGAAAAACTGACACGTCACTATATGCGAGCCGATGGCGAGAAGCCCCGGCATCCACGGACCCCAATTCAAGATCCATCCGACCAGTCCATGCTGGAGAAGGCGCCAGAAGCCTCTTTCTTCGAAGGCATTGCCCAAATATTCCACTCCACCCACCCGTGCCATCTGGGACAAAGGATAGTCATCGATGGCCCAGACATAAGCCTGCAGCATGGGGAAATAAGACAACAACCCCATCAATGATATCAAAAGCAGGGGTCTCCATTGGGAATGAATGGGACCTTGCAGAGATTGGATGCCAGCCATCTTTTGCCGTCCGTTAAGACGGTCTTGGAAATCGTTGTGAGTAATTGAATGAGCGATCGATGCTTATAAGAAATTTCGTCAAATTGTGTCAACCGTAATAAGCAAGTCATTCATTTGTATCTGTGTGGCGCTTTTGACTTCAAAGTGATGAAAGCATCACCTCATGCCCCTACCTGCACCGGCCAGAGAACAATCGTTCATCGGAGCTTGAGAACTCAAAATGGCAATGGTGTCCAGACACGAAAAAGCGCGGACTTTCGTCCGCGCTTTGAAGAACAAACCAATCAGACCAGGCAGGATTATTTGTGATACTCCTGCAGCGCACACACCTGCACCTCAGTCCCTTGCAATGACTTGATCGCCCGCAGTGCGGCATCAGCACCACGCAGCGTCGTCATGATCGGGATGCGGTTCTGCATCGAGGCGGTGCGGATCTTGATTTCATCCTCACGCGGGTTCTTGCCGCTGGGGGTGTTGATCACCAAAGCCATGTCCTTGTTCTTCATCAGGTCGATGACGTTCGGGCGCTGGCCGCTGGCGAGTTTGGGAAGGATGTTAACTGCGATGCCGGCCTCCTTGATCACGCCGCCGGTGCCGCTGGTGGCGTAGAGGGTGAAGCCGAGGTCGGCGTAGCCTTTGGCGATTTTCACCACGTTGGGGCGGTCGGTTTCCTTGACGCTGATGAAGACATTGCCCTTGGTTGGCAAGGTACCGCCGGCGGCCATCTGGCTCTTGGCGAAAGCCATGCCGAGGTCGTAGTCGATGCCCATGACTTCGCCGGTGCTCTTCATTTCCGGGCCGAGAATGATGTCCACTCCAGCGAACTTGCTGAAGGGGAACACGGCTTCCTTCACGCTGTGGTGCTTCGGAATGACTTCCTCAGTGAAACCCAGTTCCTTCAAAGTCTTGCCCGCCATGATCTTGGCCGCGAGCTTCGGCAGCGGCACGCCAATGGCCTTGCTGACAAACGGCGCAGTGCGGGAGGCACGCGGATTGACTTCAATCACATACAAGTCATCGCCCTTCACAGCGAGCTGCATGTTCATCAAGCCGCGCACGCCGAGCGCCTTGGCCAGCTTCTTCGCGGCATCGCGAATGCGGTCCTGCATGGCAGGGGTGAGGCTGAAGGGCGGGATGACGCAGGCGCTGTCGCCGGAGTGAATGCCAGCCTCTTCGATGTGCTCCATGATGGCTCCAATGACGGTCGTCTCGCCGTCGCTGATGCAATCGACATCCACTTCGGTGGCGTCTTCCAGGAAGCGGTCCACGAGCACGGGGCGGTCGGGCGTAGCCTCGACAGCATTCTTCATGTAGTGCGTCAGTTCCGCGTCGCTGTAAACGATCTGCATGGCGCGGCCACCGAGCACGAAGCTGGGGCGCACAAGGCTCGGATAACCAATCTTCGCCGTGATGGCCAGCGCCTCTTCCAGCGAGGTCGCGGTGCCGCTCGGAGCCTGGTGCAAACCGAGATCATCCAGCAGCTTGGCGAACATCTTGCGGTCTTCCGCGAGTTCGATGTTCTTCGGCGAAGTGCCGATGATGCGAACCCCGTTTTCTTCCAATCCTTTCGCGAGATTCAGCGGCGTCTGCCCGCCGAACTGGACGATGACGCCGAGCACCTGATCGTGGCGGTTTTCGCGCTCATAGATGTTCAGCACATCCTCCAGCGTCAGCGGCTCAAAGTAGAGCTTGTCGGAGGTGTCGTAATCGGTGGACACGGTCTCGGGATTCGAGTTCACCATGATGGTCTCATACCCCAGCTCGCGCAGGGCGAAGGACGCATGCACGCAGCAGTAGTCGAATTCAATCCCCTGCCCGATGCGGTTCGGGCCACCACCCAGGATCATGACTTTCTTGCGGTCGTTGTCCCGCACTTCGTCCTCGATGCCGTAGGTGCTGTAGTAGTAGGGCGTGTAGGCCTCAAACTCCGCCGCGCAGGTGTCCACCAGACGGTAGGTTGGGACCACTCCATACTTGATGCGACCGGCGCGAATGTACTTCTCATCCACACCAAAGGAATGAGCGAGTTGCTTGTCGGAGAAGCCCATGCGCTTCCATTTGCGCATCGCTGCGGTGAGAACTTCCGCCTTCTTTTCCTCCGTGCGCTCTGCTTCAGGAATCTGGGCGATCAATGCTTCGCCAGACTGGCTGGGGATGAGCAGGTCTTCCTTCACGATGTCCTCAATCTGCCGCAGGAACCACCGGTCGATCTTCGTCAGCTCAAACACGCGCTCCACACTCCAACCCTTGGCGAAAGCCTGGCCCAGGAAGAAAATGCGCTCCGCATTCGGCACCGTCAGCTTTGAGGTCAGCGTCTCGTCATCCACTTCCTTGTCGGCTCCATCGCCGATAAGGCCGAAGCGCTTGATTTCGAGACTGCGCAGGGCCTTCTGCAGGGATTCCTTGAACGTGCGGCCGATGGCCATGGCCTCGCCCACAGATTTCATCTGCGTGGTCAGCGTCTCGTTGGCACCCGGGAATTTTTCAAAGGTGAAGCGTGGCACCTTGGTCACCACGTAGTCGATGGACGGCTCAAAGCTCGCCGGCGTCTCGCGCGTGATGTCGTTCTTCAGCTCGTCCAGCGTGTAGCCCACCGCCAGCTTGGCGGCGATCTTCGCGATCGGGAAGCCAGTGGCCTTGGAAGCCAGCGCGGAACTGCGGCTCACACGCGGATTCATCTCGATGACGATCATGCGGCCCGTGTCCGGATGAATGGCGAACTGGATGTTCGAGCCTCCTGTCTCCACGCCGATCTCGCGGATGCACGCAAAGGAGAAATCACGCATGATCTGGTACTCGCGGTCCGTCAGCGTCTGGATCGGAGCCACGGTGATGGAGTCGCCGGTGTGCACGCCCATGGGGTCGAGGTTTTCAATGGAGCAGATGATCACGCAGTTGTCCGCCTTGTCGCGCATGACCTCCATCTCGAACTCCTTCCAGCCCAGCAGCGACTCCTCGATGAGCACTTCCGTCACGGGCGAGAGATCAAGGCCGCTGGCCGTGATGGTTTCAAACTCCTCCTTGTTATACGCGATGCCACCGCCGGTGCCGCCCAGCGTGTAGGCAGGGCGAATGATCAGCGGCATGGTGCCGATCTGCTCGGCAATCGCACGCGCCTCCTCAATCGTGTGGGCCACGCCGGACTGCGGCAGGTCCAGCCCGATCTTGAGCATGGCATTTTTAAACAGCAGGCGGTCCTCGCCTTTCTCGATGGCATCCGGCTTCGCACCGATCATGCGCACGCCGTGCTTTTCCAGCGTGCCCGCACGGTGCAGGGACATGGCGCAGTTCAGCGCGGTCTGGCCGCCCAGCGTGGGCAGCAGCACATCCGGCTTTTCCTTGATGATGATTTTCTCCACCATCTCCGGCGTGATCGGCTCGATGTAGGTGCGGAAGGCAAACTCCGGATCCGTCATGATCGTGGCCGGATTCGAGTTGATGAGCACCACTTCATATCCTTCTTCGCGCAGGGCCTTGCAGGCCTGGACGCCGGAATAGTCAAATTCACAGCCCTGGCCGATGACGATGGGGCCGGAACCAATGACGAGGATGCGATGGATGGTTGTATCTTTGGGCATGGGGGAGGAAAATATGACGAAATCCGGGTGCGGATGACGAGTGCGGCGGGTTGAGAGGGGTAGAAAGCGTATGATTTGGGCGCTTTCGGAGCGAAGGAACCACTGGCTGGCAGGCCAGGGCTGCGGCATCGCGGGGCCGGAAAGCCCGGCATCTTGCACAGTCGATGCGGTGCGTCAAACGCAGGGGTGTAAAAGACGTGAAATAGCTCCCAAAAAGGGGCTGTTTTTCCAATTTCCTGCTCAGCGGCTCAATTCACTGAGATTTTCACCCCGATATCCTTGTAAGCAGCAGTCATCTCCTGTGCGATTTGTGAATAACTTCGTCCGTCGAGAAGCAGGTCCAGATGTTTGAACGGCGCGGTCTCAGCCTTCATGTCCGGCGGCGGAAAATTCGTCGGGTAGCTGAAGCGGCCGCCTTCGAGGTGCTTGACGCGCGGATCTTTGAAAAAGGTGCGCAGGGCTTCGGTCTCGCCATAGACCGCGTCCATGAACTTGATGAACCGCGTGCCTTTTTTGTCGCCATCCAGATGGCAGAAGAAATACACCGCGAGCACAGACCGGAAATACAGCTCCCCCATCTTTCGATTGGTGGTGTCGGCGATGCCTGACCAGGTGGCACGGTTCATCTTCAGGTGCTCCTCCAGATTGCCAATCTCGATGGCATACCCACGCTTCTGCATTTCCTGGATGTGGTCTTTCAGGCCCTTCTGGTGTGCGTCAGCACGGAACTTGCCGGCGTTGTAGGGCAGCATTTCGGTGTATTCCGCCGTGCCCTCGATGACCCACACGGGCAGAAAGGTCAGGTAGGCGTCCATCACCTGATGGGTGATCTCATGGATCAGGGTGCCCCCGTCGTAGTTCTCGTCCTTGGCGTAGGTCTTGCCCAGAAGCTTGAGGCCGATGCTGGGAAATGGCACACGGAAGATCTTGTCCCCGCTCATATACACACCCCCGGAGTTTTCAGGCCCGCCGGCAGCGATGTAATCCTTCCGCGTCTCAAACAGTTCGGCCTGATAGCGTTCGAAACCCTCGGGCGGACGGCAGACCACCCCCCAGGGCAGTGAGGAAACAAGGGACTTCGTAGCCTCAAAAGTCCGCGCCACTTCTTTCATCACGCTGGGCATGAGCTTGGCCTGCGCGGTGAACTCAAAACCTTCGGACCGGTACACACATTTTCGCGCCACCGAATTCTCCTCAATCACCTGAATTTCAATGGATTTAGTCGGAACCACCACGTTTTCAGGCCAGGTGCGTTTCTCGATGGGAACCCGGTTCAGAGAGGCCGCGGCCACGGCAGGCGTTGCCCCCTGAGCAGTGGGTGAAGCTGGCGCGGACAAGCTTTTCACATACGCCTGATCTTCGGCACACAGGCGGACGAGAGGCAGCTGGTGCTCTTTGCCGTCCGCCATTTTCAAGGTGACGCTGTCGGCGTTGCTGCTGACCAAGGCGGCCTGGATGACGCGTCCCTGCGTGTCCTTCCAAGGGCGCGGAGCCGTCTCCTCTGCCACTGCCAGTTGGATGTGCGCAATCGTGCAGCACATGGCAAGAATGATCCGGGATGGACGGAAGCTCATGACCGATTTATACAATGTCAGATGTTGATCGTGCAAATGCTTCCTGTTTGAAACGAGTAAAAGGGTGTCATGGTGGGCGGGACCCGGCCCTAGGGTCCGACCACTTTTTTTAAATTCGTCATCTCATGTGCGGCTTTCTCGGATGGTTTCGCCTGCCACACACGCCTTGGCGTGAAGATGAGCGTGCCTTGCGCAGGCAGTCGCTGCGGATGATCGTGCATCGCGGTCCGGATGACAGGGCGGAGGCAGAAGGCGAAGACTGGTGGATGGGCTTCCAGCGGCTTTCGATCTTGGATTTGAGCGATCACGGCCGGCAGCCCATGTCGTTTGGTGGCGGAAGATTCACCCTCACCTTCAACGGTGAAATTTACAATTTCCGCGAACTGCGCGCAGGTCTCGGTGAAGTTAAGCTGCCATCCTCAGGAGACACGGCGGTGCTGGGAGCCCTGCTGGAGCGTGCGCCAGTTGAGCAGGTGCTGGCGGGCTTGCGCGGCATGTTTGCGATCGCTTGGCATGATGCTGAAGCTGGATCGGTGGTGCTGGCGCGGGATCACTTTGGCATCAAGCCGCTGTATTATCGCATAAACGCAGCCGGTGAGCTCATTTACGGTTCTGAACTGCGCGCCGTGCGGAAGCTGGGCGGTGGCGGCCAGATTTCCCGTGTTGCCCTGGCCCAGTATTTCCAGCGGGGCGCGGTGCAGAGTCCTGAGACCATGTTTGATGACGTGCGCTGCCTGCCCCCAGGGCACCTGCTCACATGGCGTGGGGGCAAAACCGAGGTGAGACGCTGGTTTCAGCCTGCATGGCCCGGCCGCGAGGCCTGGGTGCATGATGCGGTGGAGCAGCGCCGCATGGTGCGTGAGGGCGTGCTGGAAAGCGTGAAGGCCCATCTGGTCTCCGATGTCCCGGCGGGCGTCTTCTTGAGCGGCGGGCTGGATTCCACCCTCCTGGTGGCCTGCATGCGTGAGGCGGGCCAGAAACACATCAAAACATTTTCCATTGGCTACGAAGAAAACGCGGGGGTGCCGGACGAGAGCGATACCGCGCGGCGCACCGCAGAGTATTTCGGCTGCGAATTTGTGCGTGAACGACTCACGGCTGCTTCGCTGGAGTCGAGTCTGGACGGCTATTTTGATCAAATGGACCAGCCGACGGGTGACGCGCTGAACACCTGGCTGGTGTCGCGACTGGCTTCCAAAGAGGTCAAGGTGACGCTCAGCGGGCTGGGTGCCGACGAATGGTGGGCAGGCTACAACTACCACCGTCTGATTGCCGTGGCCGCGAAGTCGCCGCTGCTTGCAGCAGGCAGTTGGATGCGCGGCATAGATTCAATGCTGCCCCAGGGCGCACGCGGGCATAAGGCGTGGAAGATGCTGTTTTACGCCTTGGGCGGTGCCGGACGCAACGTGAGCGAATGGCAGTCCTATGGACGCACGATCATGCCGCCTGAACAAGTGGCACGACTTTTGCGCGGAGATTTCAAAATGCCATCCTCTCCAGTCTTTGAACCACAGTCTCCAGATTCGTGGCTGCACGAACTGCTCCTGCGCGAAACGGAGACCTATCTGGCCAACACCCTGCTGAGGGACAATGACGTCATGAGCATGGCGCACTCGCTGGAACTGCGTGTGCCGCTGGTGGACAAGGAGATCTTTGCCTTGGCTGGCAGGCTGCCGCCTGAGTGCAAACTGGACACACGGGGCGGCAAGCGAGTGCTGCGCGAGGCCTTCCGCAGCCTCCTGCCCCCGCAGATTTATGATGACCGTCAGAAGAAAACCTTCACGCTGCCGCTGATGAAATGGATGCGGTTGCCCAAATGGCAGGAGCGCATCCGCGACACGCTGGACTCCCAGCGCTGCCGTGACCGCGGCTGGGTGGATGAAGCGCAGAAGCGGGACATTTGTGAAGCATATTTCAGCGGCAGTCTGGAATCCACCGCAGCATGGCCGTTGAGTCAGCGCGTTTGGATGCTATACGTGCTGGAGGAATGGGCGCGACGACACTACGACGAAATGAGGGAACACCAATGACACCGGGTATTTTGCAGGTGTTCAACCGCTACCTTTCCCCTGGCGGCGAAGAGATGAGCGTGAACCGCATTTTCCAGCACCTGAGTGCTCAGCATGCCATGTCGCGGTGTTTCTTCGACAGCGCGGATTGGAAAGGCGAAAGCGCTCCAGGACCTGCCGGGCAGGCAAGGCGGCTTTTCTACAACAAGGAATCGCGTGCGCAGTTTGAGACGGCTCTGGATGCCAGTGGTGCCGGTGTTGCCTTGTTTCACAACATCTTTCCGGTCGGCTCGCCGTCGTTGTACCATGCCGCTCTGGAGCGCCGTCTTCCTGTGGTGCAGTATCTGCATAATTATCGTCCTTTTTCAGTCAGCGGCACTCTGCAGGTAGACGGCAAGGTGGTGCAGGACGCACTCTATGGCAGCTACTGGAAAGAGATTTCCTCAGGCGCATGGCAGGGCTCCGTGGTGAAAAGCGCCCTCTTCGCGGTCATGCTGAAGGCCCTTCATCGCAGCGGATGGTTGAAGAGCGTGAAGGCATGGATCGCCATTTCAGATTTCATGCGGCAGAAGTTGGTCAGTTCCGGTTCACTGCCTGAAGCGCGTGTTCACACCCTGCGTCATGCCTGGGATGCGATGCCGCAGCCCCCGGTGGCGGAGGATGCGGGCTACTACCTCTTCCTCGGACGTCTGGTCGAAACCAAGGGCGTCATTCCCTTGCTGGATGCCTGGGACGAATTGCGTGCACAGCTCGGTAAAAAGACACCGTCGCTGCACATCGCCGGAGAAGGTCCGCTCAACGATGCCGTTCAGCAGCGCGTCCGCACCAATCCCTACATCGGCCAGCTCGGCCACACAGGCGGTGAAACCAAACGCGAGGCGCTGCGGCGCTGCCGCGCCGTGATCGTGCCTTCCACCTGGTGGGAGCCCCTCGGTCTCGTGGTCTATGAAGCGTATGATTATAGCAAACCGGTGCTCGCGGCAAACTCAGGCGGCTTGAGTGAGATCGTACAGCATGGTGTCACCGGTTTGAAGCATGAGCCGGGGAATGTTCATGGCATCGTCCAAGATGTGCTGGCCATGGAGGCCACTCCTGCCACTGAGCGTCTCGTGATTGGCAGCGCAGGACGTCAATGGCTGCTGCGGGAGGCCAGCCCACAGGCCTGGTTGCAGCGCTTTGAGAAAATCCTGGCCGAAGCGGTCAAAAGTTAGCCGCGTTGCCGGTGCGCCTGCATACGCTTCTGGAACAATCGTAAACGGCTCGGTTTCCCCTCACTGCATGATCGTCACCCGTGCACCGACAGAAACATTCTGGAAAATCGTCTCCGCCATGTCGCGCGGCAGGCGGATGCAGCCATGCGAAGCCGGAGATCCGGGATGGGGAATGGCACCCGCATGCAGCCCGATTCCATAACCGGTGATCCGCATCCAGTAAGGCATTCTGGCACCCACGAAACGACCTCCCGGAGGAATGCGTGACACACCCGCCGTGGCATTGCTGTTCACCACATCACCATTGCTGTCAATGATCATGCCATAGCGGTTCGAACGCTTGTTCACGATCTTTTCCATGATGCGAAACGTGCCCGTGGGTGAAGCAAAACCGCTGCGTCCGGAAGCGACGTAAGTCCAGCCGACGTTTTCACCGCCTTTGAAAAGATAAGCCTTCTGTTCGCTGAGATCAATGTTCACACTCAGAGGACCAGGCTTGCTGCTGCCATTCCACACATACATGACCGGCTGCGATGCCAGCGGCGGCATGATCATCATGGGGCGACGAGCCACTTCGATGCGTGAAGAGAACAGTGAAAACTCAGGCATGGCACACTGGCTCAGGAGCAGTGCGCATGCGGAAGAAATGAAAAGACGTGTGGCTCTCATAGCAGTCACAATTCTAGGAGCATGTTGCACGCCCATGCAACCCATCAGCCAAGGCCAGGAGTCAGTTTAAATTTCACTGGCTCCGCTGATTCCAGTAAATCTTAACATTCTTGCTGCGACGACCTGCGGCGATGATCTCCAGATCGCGATCTCCATCCAAGTCAGCGCAAACGGCATCTTCACAGGCCATCCCGCCCTCGTCGATGAAGGCTTCCTGCCAGCCGTTGCCATCCTCTTTCGTCGTCCAGAACAGCTTCACCGCCACCTTGCCAATCTTCTGCTGCGCACGCCAGCCCACGACAATCTGGCGGTTGTTCAAGCCCAGCAGGTCATGCGTGGCGATGGCATGACCATCGACGAGTTGATCGCTGATCACATGGCGCTGCCACTCACCGTTTTTGGGCCCTTCCGGCTTCGGGGTGTAAATCACCAGCTTGTCCCCATGCATCGGCTCAATCGTCGTGACATACGGCTGCCCGCCCGCAAACGCGCCATAGCGCACCTCACCCGCGCCCAGCAACTCGGTGGAGTCTTTGGGGTGCTTGGAGATCCAGTGCTCCTTCCAGCCGTTATCAGATTGATCCAGCCTCACCACGCCTTCACGTCCACACAGCAGCAGGCTTTCAGCTTCGGTGCCCGGCGCGGGAATGATGTCCAGGTTATGCGTCTTGTGCATCGTTCCCTGCACCAGCGTGGTGTTCCACTCCTTGTGCGGATCTTCCGGCATGTGGTAGGCCAGCACTCGCACACCCTCGCCTTCTCCATTCTTGTCATTGCCGCGGCCATGCAAAGGCACCACCACGAGGTCATAGCGTCCGGCCCGGCTGCGCACCCACTTCATGCGGTGCGTCGTGGGTTCATGCGCCAGTTTCACCGGCTCCCACTTCTGCGTGCGGTCCGTCGGCGGGATCAAATAAAACACCGCGCCGCTCCCCACCGTGTCTCCCGGATTCCACCCGGCCCCCACGGCGATTTCGCATTTGCCATCGCCATTGATGTCGCGCGCCGCGATGCACACATGGTCCTTCTCCGTCAGATTTTCAGCAATGACATGTTTCTTCCAAGTCGGGTTTTCATACCAGACGATCACCTTGCTGTCCGCCAGCAGGATGTCCGTGCGCGCGTCTCCATTCACATCCGCCACCGCCAGCCCGTAGCCGATGCCGACAGCATCATCGATCTGCTGTTCTTTAAAATTCGGGGTCTGCCCCTGCACAGAGGCGGCGAGGAGGGAGGCAAATAACAACGCGTTTTTCATGATCACCCAGCCTAGACGTAAACGCCGGCTGGAATCAATCTCACAAACTCACACCTCCTCGACTTTCCGCCGCCAGCGCATCCCCAGTGCCACACTCCACTGGTACTTCCGCGCGTGCTCGCGGATCAGAAACGGCATGTCGCAGGTCTTGGCCAGATCAAAGTGCGGCTCCAGCAGGGACGTGAGCCACTCGCGCGTCGATCCCTGCGGCCAGTTGCCACGTGGCGTGAATTCTTCCAGCCAGGTGCAGGGCGTCGTCAGCAGCAGCTGACCTCCTGGCCGCACAAGCCCTGGCAGACGCTCGATCAGCTTCAGCGGATCCGTCAGCCGGCAGAGCAGATTCGCCGCATGCACGATGTCGTAATCGCCAAGATCGCTGCGCAGGTTCATCGCATCCCCCTGTTCAAATCGCACGCGATCACGCCGCAGATTCTCCGGCACACGAGCCACCAGCGCCGTTTTCGCGCTGCCTTCATCCACGCGCTCGTAGCTCATGCTGCCGTCACGGGCCAACGCCGTGGCTGCATCGACAAAACTCTGCGAGTAATCAATGCCGAGAACACTGACACCGAAATTCGCCAGCTCAAAGCTCGACCGCCCGACCGCGCAGCCCAGATCCAGCGCCACGGCTTCACAGGGCGTGCGCGGCAGATCAATCAGCTCCATCACCGTCCGCACCGGAAAGCCCAGCGCCTCACGCGGCCCGCTCTCCCATGGCAGCACCTCCGCAGGCTGGCCGTAGTGAAAAAGCAGGTATTCGTCGAGCAGGCGACGGGTTTCGTAAATGTTCATCGGTCAGTCTACTCAGCAGCCAGGGCTTCCAGCAAATATTTCGACGGCTGGAAGTGCTCGTTCAGAACGGTGACCTTGCCATCGCGGAACATGCGCGTCTGCTTGATGTCAAAGTTCGGCGTCTTGTGCGGCGCGAACAGGATGTCATCATGCGTCGCGTTCTGGTGACGCTTGAACTGCGCAGGGGTGATGTGCCCGCCCAGATGATCGTCACGCCCCGTGGCCAGATGGCAGGTGCCCAGCACTTTTTCATCCTGGATGTCCGCACCCGAAACCGGCAGCACCTGCGTGCCAAAACCAAGTTCTCCAAGCACGCCCGTCATGGGGTCATCCGCCAGCTTGGCGTTGTGCGCATCAATTGTGCTCTGGTTGCCTGCAATGAGTTCCGCCTTGATGATGCGGCCGCCCGTGACGGTCAGCTTGCCCAGTGTGCCGTCTTCGTATTTCAAAGGAAAGGTTCCTTCCGCACCGGTGGGCACGAAGTAAACCTCACCTGCAGGCAGATTCGCGATGTCAGGTGCATCCCCCTGGCACAGGCCGTGGCTCTTCTGCGCTTCCTGACGGCTCAATTCAAGACGCACCGTCATGTCGGGTCCGTTTTCCACGGTGAAATCGATTTCCACGGCATCAGCACGAGTCATCGCCTTGCGCAGCTTTTCGGCATCGATGCTCACCACTTCATAATCCACCGCAAGGCCAGAATTGAGGATGACATCGTTCACGCCATGCAACGTCGCACCACGGAATCCATACTGCTTCGCGAATGCCGTCAGCGGTGCCGTGGCGGAAAAGGTCGAGATGCAGAGAATGATGTCGTAGTTCGGATAAATGTCCTTCTCCAGGCTCAGCTCCTTGCCGCTCATGTCCACGCAGAGATCCGGCAGATCCAGATTGCTGCCGGTGGTCTGCTGGTAGGCAAACATTTCGCCTCCCTTCAGCGCCAGCTCTTCGGCCACGCCGTTTTTCAGCCCCAGATAAAAATGCTCATGCGCCCGTTTTTGAATGGGGCGCTCGGGATTCTTCAAGAACGCGTAATCCTTCGCTTCAGCGAGATCCGGCAGGTCGATGAGGATGCAGATCTTGCGCCCGAAAGTGGGCTTGAACACGGTGCCGAGCAGGCGTGAGAGATCGAATTTTGGAAACTGACGCCCTTGGGCAGTGGTTTGAACGGTTGACATGGGAGCAGCGATCATAGGCATGGGAGAGTGTCAGGCAAATACGCCCTGCAATTTTAGGCGGATTCATTGAATTGCGCTCCATCAACCAAACTGATCCCACAACAACTTCGCCACCATCGCCAGCACCACGGCGATGAAGATGATGCGGATAAACGGAGCCCCATGACGAATCGCCATGCCAGCCCCCAGCCGCCCACCAATAAGCTGCCCGGCAATCATCACAGCGGCGATTTCATAATGAACTCGCGCGTAGAAAACGAAGATGATCAGCGAGGCCATGTTGCTGGTGAGGTTCACCACCTTGGTAAAGGCCGTGGCACGTGTCAGTTCCAAACCCAGCAGCGAGATGCAGGCCAGAGCCCAGAAGGTTCCCGTGCCGGGGCCAAAGAAGCCGTCATAAAATCCCAGCACGCCTCCCGCCAGGCAGGCAAAAGCACCGATTTTTAATCGTGCCTGTGCGGCTGTTTTTCCCAGCCCAGGACTGAGCAGCACATACACTGCAATGCCCAGAAGCATCCAGGGCACGATCATTTTCAGCACAGCGTTGCTGATCAGCGTCACCACCCAAGCACCGGCCATGGCGGAAACAAAAGTGATCAGCACCGTCAGCCTCACCTGCGGCCATGAAACATATCCCGCCTTCGCATACTTCCGCACCGCCATCAGCGTGCCCCAAACAGCCTGCATCTTGTTCGTCCCCAGCGCCATCTGCGGCGGCAGCCCGGCCCACAGCAAAGCAGGCAGCGAGATCAGCCCGCCACCGCCCGCGATCGCATCGATGAATCCACCGCTCAACCCGGCTGCGAAGAGAAGACAGATCGTTTCCCAGCTCATGCTTTGCGGCCCAGGATGCGGTCCAGCGAATCCGAGGTCTGGTAGATCAGCGCCTCCGGGTAATGAGCATACGGATGAAAATATTCGAAAGTCAGGAAGCCCTCATAACCCGTGTCAGCCAGCGCATCCGTCACCGCAGGCCAGTTCGTGGTCCCGTCGAGCAGCGGCCTGAAGGTTTCGAGGCTGAAGTCCGTCCCCTTTTTGGTGAACTCCTTCAGGTGCACGTTCTTCGTGCGCTTGCCCAGCACCTTGGCCCAATGCTCGGGAAACTGGAACATGCTGATGTTTCCCGTGTCAAAATGCACGCGCACATGCTCGCTGCCAAAGCCGTCCACAAAGGCGTTCATCTCCATCGGCGTCATCAGGTAGCCGTTGAAAAAGATGTTCTCGATGTTGAGGCAGACCCTCAGCTTCTCCGCCTGCTTCGCGAGCTGGCCCACGGCCTCACGCGCACGCTGATCGCACACATCATTCGCCACCGGTTCGTGATCCGTGCGCCACGGAATGTGTACCGCACCCGGAACGACCAGCACATTCTCCACGCCCAAATCATGCGCGCATTGCGCGATCTTCCCCGCCAGATCCATGCCCTGCGCCCGCTTCGCAGGATCATTGCTCGTCAGCGGATACGGCCAGAACAGGAACGAGCACAACCCGCTGATCTGAATGCCAATCTCGTCCGCCATCTTGCGGATTTTCACATAGTCCGCCGTGCCATGCTTCGGCGAGAGATCATTGTCGAGATCGTAATTCAGCTCGATGCCGTCGAATCCCGCATCCTTCGCCAGTTGCATGCACTCCCGCAGCGTCATGCGCTCAGGATACGGAAAAGCCCACAGGTTGATCGACTTCAGCATCTTGTACTTCTTCACTGACCCCCGCCGCGCATCGGGCGCTACAACGGGAGCCGCACGCACAGGCTCAAAAGCCAGGGCACTGAGCCCCACGGAGGCAATGGTGGCTTTGAGGGCGTCACGGCGGGAAAGAATGTCGGCGGGCGGGTTCATACTTGGATGCAATCAGAAGCAGCAAACGAAGGCAAGAGGAAGAAACTCGCCGCGCCTCGCAAGATCAGTTGAGCAGGATGCGCTTGCCTTTGACTCCGGCATTTGGAGAATCGCCCTTCTCATGAAACTGCTCCTTCCTGTCTTTTTCGCCGCCCTCACCCTTTCCGCCGCTGAGTCCGGCGCACCGGTCGGCAAGTTTCAGCAGCTCGATCCCACCATTCCCACCCCTTCTCCGCAGCGCAATGCTTCCGGCGCTCCAGGCACAGCCTACTGGCAGAACCGCGCCGACTATGACATCAGCGTCGAACTGGATGACGTAAAACGCACCATCACCGGAGAGGCCACCGTGACCTATCACAATGCCTCCCCGGATCCCCTGACCTACCTCTGGGTGCAGCTCGATCAGAATTTCCTTTCCCACACGGCGGACTCGCGCGCCGTGCCCAATACCAAACGCGGCATTGATCCTTCCAAGATCACCTACTCCGCACTCGACCGCCTGCTGGCCTACGAAGACTACGATGGCGAAATGAAGATCAGGAAGCTCACCGATGCCAAGGGCAATCCCCTGCCGCATGCCGTGGTGAAAACCATGCTGCGTCTCGATTTGAATGAACCCCTCGCAGCCGGAGCCGACTTCGTCTTCAAGATCGCCTGGAGCTACCCCATCAACGACTGCGAACGCATCAATGCGCGCACCGGCTATGAGCACTTCAAAGAGGACGGCAACACCATCTACACCATCGCCCAGTGGTTCCCGCGCATGGCGGCCTACACGGACTACGCGGGCTGGATCAACAAGCAGTTCCTCGGCACCGGCGAGTTCACTCTCGAATTCGGCAACTACACCGTGCGCCTCACCGTTCCGGACGATCACATCGTCGCCGCCACAGGCACCCTGCAAAACCCGGAAAAAGTGCTGACACAGTCGCAGCGCGATCGGCTCAAACAGGCCGAAAGCGAAAAGACCAAGCCCCTCTTCATCGTCACACCAGATGAGGCCAAAGCTGCGGAAAAATCCAAGCCCAAAGGCAGGAAGACCTGGATCTTCCAGGCAGACAACGTCCGCGATTTCGCCTTCGCCTCATCACGCAAATTCATCTGGGATGCCATGGCCGTCGAAGGTGCCAAGGTGAAGGGCAAGCCCGTGATGGCCATGTCGCTCTACCCCAAGGAAGGCATGCCGCTGTGGGACAAGTATTCGACCCATGCCATCGCGCACACCATCCAGGTCTATTCACGCTACACCTTCGAGTACCCCTATCCCGTAGCATGGTCGGTCAACGGTCCCATCGGCGGCATGGAATACCCAATGATCTGCTTCAACGGCCCGCGCCCTGAAAAGGACGGCACCTATCCTGAGAAGACCAAGTATGCCCTCATCGGCGTGGTGATCCATGAGGTCGGGCACAACTACTTTCCCATGATCGTGAACAGCGACGAACGCCAGTGGACCTGGATGGACGAAGGCCTGAACTCCTTCGTCGAATTCCTCACCGAAGAAGAATGGGAGAACGACTGGAAGCACCGCCGCAACGAACGCGGCATGACCGACTACATGCGCCTCAAGGACCGTGCGCCAGTGATGACCAACTCGGAATCCATCGCTGATCTCGGCCCCAATGCCTACGGCCAGCCCACCGTGGCCCTCAATATCTTGCGCGAACACATCCTCGGGCGCGAGGCCTTCGATCACGCCTTCAAGACCTACGCCAAACGCTGGATGTTCAAGCGCCCCACCCCTTCCGATTTCTTCCGCACCATCGAGGAGGCCAGCGGCGTCGATCTCGACTGGTTCTGGCGCGGCTGGTTTTACAGCACGGACCATGTCGATGTCTCCATTGATCAAGTGAAGTGGCTCCAGCTCGACTCACGCGATCCCGCCATCGAGAAGCCCAAAAAGAAAAAGGAGGAGGACGAACTTCCTAAAACCCTCACCCGAGAGCGCAACTACTCGCTTTCCAAGCGCATCGACCGCTACCCCGAACTCAAGGATTTCTACGACAGCTATGACAAGGCCACCGTGCTGCCGAGTGAAAAGAAGAAGTTCGAATCTCTCATCAAAGAGCTCAAGGAGGAGAAGATCGACCCCGCCTTGCTGCAGACCAAGCACAATTTCTACCTCATCGAATTCAGCAACGTCGGCGGCCTCATCACCCCCGCCATCTTGAAAGTCGAATACACCGATGGCAGCACCGAGGAGCTCAAGCTCCCCGCCGAAATCTGGCGCTTCAACACCGAGAAAGCCGCCAAGCTCCTCTTCACCAAAAAGGAGCTGAAATCCGTCACCTTCGACCCCCGCCAGGAACTCGTGGACACCGACATCGAAAACAACTTCTGGCCCCGCCGTCCTGTGAAAAGCAAGTTCCAGCTCTACAAGGACGACAAAGCCCCCAATCCCATGCGCGAGCTCACCAAGCCGGAGAAAGACGATAAAAAAGAAGAAGAGAAAAAGAACTGAACGAATCCACGAAAAGGGGCCAAACAAGTCCGCGCACTCAAGGTTCTGAAAGCGCCCAACCATAGGGTGGGGCATACAATGCCATCTTCATCCGCGACATTACGTCGCGGCACACCAGCCCTGAAGGGGCTGCGTAATATAGCCCAGAGTCAGCCGAGCCTAGGCGAGGCGACCCTGGGTTTGGCAATTTGCGACAGGAAAGCAAACCCAGCACTCCGTCACATCTCAAACTCACCAGCAGCGTCTGCAAAGAGCCCCGCCACGCACCTCTGTCGCGCTACCTGCCGCTCCCGCAAGACCTCTCAACAATTCTCATCATCCCCCGCAAAGGAATCCCCACCCACTCCGGCCGGTTGTTCAGCTCATAGCACACCTCATACACCGCCTTCTCCAGCAGGCACACCTCCAGCAGCCTCTGCAACTCGGCTTCATCACTCGGCAGAAACGCCGCCCCCTTGGCCATGCTCAGATAACCATCCAGAAAACTCTGGCTCACACGCTCCCCCCACTCCGCCAGCCGCTCATCATCCTCACCCCGCTTCGCAGCAGCTGTGTGCGCCGCATAATCAAAGGACCGCAGCATGCTGGCCACATCCCGCAGCGGCGTATGCTTGGCGCACCGTTCGCTCAATAGCCTCCCCGGCTCGCCTTCAAAGTCGATGATGAAAAACTCATCTCCCACATCAAGCACCTGCCCCAGGTGATAGTCACCATGATGACGAATCCGCATGGCGCAAAAGGTCCGTTCCATCAGCCCTTCCAGATATCGCAAAATCTCCTCCTCACGCCCTAGCAGTGCGCTCACCTCGCCGCGGCATTCCGCAGGTAGCTCCCTCTGCTTCTGCTCCAGCATCCTCATCATGCGCCGCATGACCGCAGCCATCGACTCGCCCAGCCCACCCTGATAGGCCTCGTCAAACCTCTCTGGCGCAAAGTCGGGATCTTCAGTCTCCGCAGCCAGCGCCAGATGCATCTCTGCCGTCCGTCTGCCCAGCAGACGCACCCGCTCAAATCCCTCCTTATTCCATCCTTGGCTTAGCGCATTCAGCGTCGTTTTCCACGCATCACCTTCGCTCACCACATTAGCCACCAGCAGCGCCAGCACACGTGGTTTGGTGCCTGCCACCCTGTATTCAATCGCCCCGCAATAAACCGGCACCTGCGCAAACTTGTGCCGCTCGCTAAAATACCTTAGCAGCTCCGCATCCGGATTCACCCCCGCATCAGGCCTGCGGTACAGTTTGAGAAAAAATCGCTCGTCATACAGCAGCGACGAATTGCTCTGCTCCAGCTTCAGCAAACGTGAAGTCATCGGCCTTCGCATCCCCAGGATGCTCTCCTTGAATTCCGCGCCGCAAATCCCCACCAGTTCCCCCCTGCCGCAGATCAGCCTCTCCTCCTCCGCAATCATCTTCATCAGCACCGCGCGAAATCTCTCATCCTCCAGCGCATCAAACAACACACCATCCGCGCCCACTTGCAGCGGCAGCAGATACGTCTCCGCCGGCGCTTCCACATAATTGACCCGCAGCAAAATCATCCGCCCCACATCTCCTAAAGAAAGCACCTCCAGCACTTCCGCTCCACGCAGCCTGTGCGCCTTCCCGCCAAACCACCGGCAGCCACGTAAATATTCGGCAAAGGCCTCCCCACGCAGCGTCTCCAGCGCATGTGTCCACTCGTCATCATTGCTCACCTGTCCGGCCATGCCGACCGTTGCTGCAAATCCTCTCCACACGCAACACACCGCGCAGCATAAAAAAATGAGGCGGTCGTTACCGACCGCCTCACGAATTGAATCAACGCGTTGTCCCCGGATTACAGGTAGTCGTTCACCAGGTTTTCCATCATCTCCTGACGACCGCTGCCGAGGAGCGGCTCACCATTGGCAAGCACATGCGCTTCGAGTTCTGCGAAGCCGACTTCGCCCTTCTCGATCTTCGCACCGATGCCGCTGTCGTAGCTGCTGTAACGCTGCTTGATGAAGGCGTCGATGCGGCCGTCTTCGATCATCGCGTGCGCGATCTTCAGACCCCGGGCAAAGGCGTCCATGCCGCCAATGTGGGCGTGGAAAAGATCCACAGGCTCAAACGATTCGCGACGGCACTTCGCGTCGAAGTTCAGACCGCCGGTGGTGAGACCGCCCATCTTGAGCACTTCCAGCATGATCTCCGTGGTGAGGTAGATGTTGGTCGGGAACTGGTCGGTGTCCCAGCCGATGAGGGTGTCACCAGTGTTGGCATCGATGGAACCCAGCGCGTTCGCGGCGATGGCGACCTGCATCTCATGACGCATGGAGTGGCCGGCGAGCGTGGCGTGGTTGGTTTCGAGGTTGAGCTTGAAGTGCTCCAGCAGGTTGTGCTCGCGCAGGAAGTTCAAGCAGGCCGCAGCATCCGAATCATACTGGTGGGTCGAGGGCTCACGTGGCTTCGGCTCGATGTAGAACTGACCGGTGAAGCCGATCTTCTTCTTGTAATCCACCGCCATGTGCAGCAGGCGGGCGAGGTGATTGACCTCACGCTTCATGTCAGTGTTCCAAAGCGTGGCGTAGCCTTCGCGGCCACCCCAGAAGGTGTAGCCTTCACCACCTAGGCGATGCGTCACATCCATGGCCTTTTTCACCTGCGCGGCGGCATAGGCAAACACTCCGGCATTCGGGCTCGTGGATGCCCCCTGGCAGTAGCGCGCATGGGAGAAGAGGCAGGCCGTGCCCCAGAGCAGCTTCTTGCCCGTCTGCTTCTGCGCTTTTTCCAGCTCGTCAGCCACCGCGTCAAAGGCGGCGTTGCTCTCGGCCAGCGTATCGAGCTCAGGAGCCACATCGCGGTCATGCCAGCAGTAGTAGTCCACGCCGAGCTTTTCCATGAACTCAAAGCAGGCCCACACGCGGCGCTGCGCATTGGCCACGGAGTTGCTGCCGTCATCCCACGGGCGCTGGGCCGTGCCGCCACCGAATGGATCGGACAGCGAGTTGCGCATCGCGTGCCAGTAGGCGACCGCAAAGCGCATCTGCGAGCGCATCGTTTTGCCACCGACGATTTCGTCAGGGTTGTAGTGCTTGAAGGAGAGCGGGTTGCGGCTCTTGGGCCCTTCATACTGAATTTTGGGGATGTCGGGGAAAGCGTCGTTCATGGTAGGAAGGCCAAGGGAGACGAAACAGGGCGCTGTGCAACTGGTTCGTCTGACTCTGGGCGGACACTTTTTGGGCCAAATTGGACACCCACGCCGACTCAGAGCGCCTTCTTGTTCGTCTCCTCTGCCAGCCAAACCGCGACCAAGGTGATGACGGCCATGACAATCAGATACACCGCCACCAGCCATGGTTTGCCCCCAGTTTGATCCAGCAATGCCGTGGCAATCAGCGGCGCCATGCCACCCGCCAACGGTGACGCAAGCTGATACCCCAGCGACGCACCGCTGTACCGCACCCGAGTGCCAAAGAGCTCGGAAAAGAACGCTGCCTGGGGGCCATACATCGCCGCGTGACCGATGAGCCCAATAACCACAGCCAAAATAACCAGCCCCATCTGCCGGGTCTCGATCATCCAGAAAAACGGAAACGCGAAGAGCAGCAGAAAGAGCGCCCCCCCCAGATACACCGGCCGCCGGCCAATACGGTCCGACAACGCCCCAAAGCACGGAATGGCCACCAGCTGCACGGCTGAACCAATGAGCACCGCATTGAGCAAAGTGGCCTGCGGCATCCCGAGCTGCTGCGAGCCATAGCTCAGCACGAGCACGGTGAAGATGTAGAAGAAAGCGTTCTCCGCAAAGCGCGCCCCCATGGCCAGCAGCACGTTGCGCGGGTGATCACGCAGCACGGCTAAAATCGGCACCTTCGGGCCTGCGTCCTGCGCTTTGGCCTCGGTGAAGACCGGGCTCTCGATGATCTTCAGCCGGATGAACATGCCGACGCCCAGCAGCAGCACCCCCAGCAAAAACGGCACCCGCCAGCCCCAGGAAAGAAACGCCGCCTCATTCATGGAAGACACGATCATGAAGACAGCGTTCGCCAGCAGCAATCCCACCGGCACCCCGGCCTGCACCCAGCTCGCATAATACCCGCGCTTGCCGGTGGCCCCATGCTCCACGGCCATGAGCACCGCGCCACCCCACTCTCCGCCGACCCCAAAGCCCTGGATAAAGCGCAGCAGCACCAGCAGGATGGGTGCCCAGACCCCCACCTGTGCATACGTCGGCAGCAGGCCGATCAGCACCGTCGCCACTCCCATCAGCATCAGCGTCGTCACCAGCATCGACTTGCGGCCGATCTTGTCGCCGAAATGACCGAAAACAATGCCCCCGACTGGCCGTGCAAAGAAGCCCACCGCATACGTCGCAAAGGCCGCCATCGTCCCCGCCAGCGCGTCAAAATTCGGAAAGAACAGCTTGTTAAACACCAGCGCCGACGCCGTACCATACAGGAAAAAATCATACCACTCAATGGTGGTGCCAATGAAGCTGGCAATGACGACGCGGCGGGTGCTGTTGGGATCGGACATGGCGTAAAACCGTTCAGGCTGACAAGTTGAGGGATGCAATACAAGACGAAAAGATTCTTGCAGTGCCCTTCTCGCATCCAAATCGTCCCGCCGGTGTTCATGATCCGTCACCACCATGAAAACCGCCTTCCGCCTCCCCTTCCTTGCCGCATTCCTCCTCGGCGGCATTTCATTATTCGGCCAGACCACCGGCTCCTCCATTGACTGGGACAAAGCCAGGCAGCTCTACCAGCGCGAACAACGCGGGGGAAAACTAAGCCCCGAGGAGCAGACCTATCTCAGCAAAGCCAAGGAAGCTCGTAAAGGAGGAGGAGGCGGCGGCCGCCCGGCGAATCAGCGCAAAGCGCCTGACTCTCTCAAGCCTCTCACAGACATGACCGCCGAAGAATCGTATGAAGGCGAGGACGGTGGCCTCTACGGCAAAGGCAGCAACGAGCCCCCCGAGGCCTTGCAAAAATCAGCCGCCTCAGCCCTCGCCCATATCACCCCCCTCGATGCCGAGGGCAAGCCATCTGACAGCGGCAAAATCGCGCTGGTCTCCATCAGCATGTCAAACGCCACCCAGGAGTTCTCCTTTTTCAAAGGCATCGCTGACAAAGACTCACGCAAGTCCGACAAGCTCACCATCGTCGATTGCGCGCAGGGTGGCCAGACCATGGCCGCGTGGGCGAAGCCAGAAGGCCGCCCATGGCCCGAAGCCATGCACCGCCTGCAACGCGCCGAAATCAGCCCCCACCAGGTGCAGGTGGCATGGGTCAAGCTCGCCAACGCCGGCCCCTCCGGCACCAAGACCGAGCACCTGGCCACGCTGGAGGCAGACACCGTCAAAGTCCTGCACCTACTCAAAGAGCGCTTCCCAAATCTCCGCATCGCCTACCTCGGCAGCCGCATCTATGCTGGCTATGCCACCACCGGCCTCAATCCCGAGCCCTATGCCTATGAGGGTGCCTTCGCGGTCCGTCACCTCATTCAGCAGCAGATGAACGGTGACGAATCCCTCGCCCTCAACAAGTCCCCACTCCTCCTCTGGGGCCCCTACCTCTGGGCCGACGGTGAAAAAGGCCGCAAGTTCGACGACCTCAAATACACCAAGGACGACTTCGGCCCCGATGGCACCCACCCCAGCAACAGCGGCCGCGAAAAGATCGCGAAGCAACTGCTGGAGTTCTTTGCCACCAGTCCGCTGGCCAGGACCTGGTTTGCGAATTGATCTCCATTCGCAATTGCAGAGAACTGCCAAATCGTAGCGGGTGAAGGAATTGCGGTGATCCGATCCTTCCTGCGATTCCACTTCATTGATGAGGGCCGCCGTCATCGACGTTCCCAGTTGGCAGCAACACGTTCTGTCTAGTCTCGAAGCAGATCCGACATGATCAAGGGCCTGCGGGCCGAAAAGGCGAAGGCGCCGGGATTTCTCCCGACGCCTTCATGGTGGATCGGCCCTCATAAGCCGGATTCTGTGTCCCCGATGCCCTTCGGCACCTGGCTGTGATCATTTATCTGTCAGGCTGATCACTCAGCCTGCCCCTGCTTGCGCAGTGGAGCGACTATTACCCGGAGGTATCCATCCCTTGCGGGACTTGCGGCCAGGCGGGCCTTTCTCCTGTTCTGTCTTGCACCGCATGAGGTTTGTCGTGCCCCCTTCCTCGCGGTTGGGGCGGTGGGCTCTTACCCCGCCGTTTCACCCTTACCCACGCTTGCGCGCAGGCGGTTTGTTTTCTGTGATACTGTCTGTGACTGCGGCTTGCACCGCAACCCCCACGCTTTCACGTGGCATGCTGCCCTGTGGTGTCCGGACTTTCCTCTGGCATCTCCGCCTTGCAGCAAAAATACCAGCGATCACTCCGACCGACCCGACGTGAGAGTAAGGGCTTAAGCGAAAAGGGCAAGCAGGGCCTGCGTGGAAAGATGCCGCGAAACTTCTTCCCCCGCTCCGGTGTTGCACCCCATGCACCCACCACCGCCATGAAACTCCTGCCTTCCTTCCTCCTTGCCCTCACAGTCAGTTTCTCACTGACCCGTGCCGAAGACGCTCCCACACAGAGCCCCGGTGCCGGCCAGGGTGGCGCGAAGATCCGGGAAATGATCCTGCAAAAATTTGACGCCAATAAAAACGGCACGCTGGACCCCGAAGAGAAGGCCGCAGCCATGAAGGCCATGCAGGAACGCCGTGGCGGCAGCCCCGGCTCCTCAGGTGACTCCCCTAAAGGCGGCGGCCCCATGCAGGCCATGCTTCTGCAAAAGTTTGATGCCAACAAAAACGGCGTCCTCGATCCCGATGAAAAAGCGGCAGCCATGAAAGCCATGCAGGAGCGCAGGGGCAAGTCCGGCGGGTTTCCCGGCGCTGGTGGCACTAGCACGGAGGGTGGCAGCAAGTTCCGCCGTCCGCCGGAGCAGTCTAAGTAGTAAAGTGATGTGGGCACTCCTGCCCGCAGGACGAACGTCCAGGAACCTCCGTGCGGGCAAGAGTGCCCGCATCACTTCATTCTCACTTCCCAACGCTGTCCTTGAGCAGCTTCAGCAGCGCATAGTCCGCGTACTGGATGTCGCTGATCTTCCACACACCGCCCTGCTGCACGCAGTGGAAGGTGATGCGCTTCTTCTCATCGAAGTTCACAAAGGTCACCAGCACGGCGACCTTTCCGTCCTCCGTCTTCGCCGGGTGAATGACGAACTCCTTGATCTCCATGTCCTGCGCGTCGTAGAGCGGGTCTCCATTGATCGCACCGACTTCGCCTTTGGAATCAAGGGTGTCTTTCCACAGCAGATCGCCCAGCTCCTTCGTGAAGTAATGGTCCACCAGCGCCCGGTTCTTGTCCTGGAAGAACGGCGACGCCTTTTTCTTCTCTGACTTGTACAATTCAGCGACCAGCGCATCTGGCGTAGCCGCCTTGTCAGCAGCGTGAAGAGTCAGACCGCAGGAAACAAACAGCAAAAGCAGAGTGAGGAGGCGCATGCGGCTGCTATCGCCGCAAACGCCCCAAAGTCGAGTCCATCATCTCACTCATCCGCGTCCTTCTTGCCCTTCTTCTTCGGGGCGTCCGGCAGCGGCACGCCGCGCTGGCGCGCCTCCCACTCCGCGTAGCCTTTCTTGCTGTGATTTCCCACATACTGGTAGGTGTCAAAGATCGCTCCATTGCCAAGCACACGCGGGTCTTTCTCCTCCTTGAGCATGGCTTCCAGCTTCGTCCGCAGTTCTTGTTTCTTCGCAGCGAACTCGGGAACGTTGGCCAGGTTCTTCAGACACTCAGGATCTTTGACCATGTCGTAGAGTTCCTCCTCCGATCGGTAGTTGAACGCCAGATCGTAGAAGAACCCCTTGTTCTCCACGATCCATGTTTTTGTGGGCCCATCGTCGCAGTTGCCGTAACCGGTTTCGGGATTGCAGGCAGGCCAGCGCTCCGGGTGGTAGTTGTGACTGTAGAAAAACTCCGGCGTGCGGATGGCGCGCACGGGATAGCCCCAGTCGTTCGGACGCCCCAGATCGTGGCGCTCCTTCCCCGCCAGCATGATTTTGCGGTCCTCGATGAAGCCGCTCTTCTCGCTGCGCAGGAGGTTCACCAAACTGCTGCCGCTCATCTGCTCATGCTTCGGCAGTCCCGCCAGTTCGAGATACGTAGGCGCAAGATCGCGCACATTGACAAAATCTTCCACGACACGCCCCGGCTTGATCCCCTTCCCCCAGCGCATGGCCAGCGGCAGATGATACCCGTCCTCATAGATCTGCCCCTTCACCCGTGGAAACGGCATGCCATGATCCGACGTCACAATGACCAGCGTGTCCTCCAGCATGCCCGCCTTCTCCAGCAGTTCGAGCGCCTGTCCGATCTGCTTGTCGCCCCATTCCACCTCGATGGCATAGTCCGCCAGATCACCGCGCACCGTCGCATTGTCCGGCAGGTAGCCCGGCACCTTCACATCCTCAAGCTTCTTGCCCAGACGCACACCGCTGTCCAGTTCATAGCCACGGTGCGGCTCCTTGAATCCCATCCAAAAGCAGAACGGTTGCGCCTTGTCACGCTGCGTCAGGAACGCCTCAAAGTTGCGCGGATAATCCGTGGTCGCGATGCCCTTCGCTGGAACCTCCTGCTTGAACTCATCAAACGCCGGCCCGGCCGGATTGCGCGTGCGGCCTTCCAGTTTGAACTCCCCCGGCCCCCAGCCTTTGCCAGTCAGGCCCACGGTGTAGCCGCCTTTTTCCAGCAGATTGGGATACACGGCAAACTTCGGCGGGAAGATGCCGCCATGGCAAACCGCCTCCTCAAGCTGCCAGGAATTCCGCCCCGTGAGGATCGTGGCACGGCACGGACTGCACTTCGGATTGGAGGTGAAGGCGTTTTTAAACAGCACCCCTTCCTTCGCCACGCGGTCAAAGTTCGGCGTCTTTACCCAGTCACAGCCGTAGGCGCCCGCATGCTGCCAGCCCCAGTCATCAAAGATGATGAAGAGGACGTTCGGACGCGGCGCATCCGCAGCACAGATGCCGGCAGCGAAAACGAGAGCAGCAAGGACGGCGAGACGGAATTTCATGCGCCGTGAAACGCATGAGAAGTCCTCAACTTGCAGCCGCTTCTTCCACGCTCACACAGGTGCAGACGAGGTGGCGGTCGCCATACACATTGTCGATGCGCGACACCGGCGGCCAATACTTCGACTCCTGCACCCACGGCAGCGGGAAGGCGGCGGCTTCACGCGTGTAGGCATGCGGCCAGTCGCTCTTGGTCACAGCCGCCGCAGTATGCGGGGCCTGCTTGAGCGTGTTGTCCGTGGGATGATACGTGCTGCTCTCGACGCCGATCATCTCCGCGTGGATGCACTGCATCGCCTCGCAAAAGCGGTCGATCTCAGCCTGGCTCTCGCTCTCCGTGGGTTCGATCATAAGCGTGCCGGAAACAGGCCAGCTCATCGTCGGCGCATGATAACCAAAATCCATCAGCCGCTTCGCCACGTCTTCCACCGTGGTCTTGTGGAAATGGCTGAAATCAAGGATGCACTCGTGCGCGACAAGCCCCTTGCTGCCTTTGTACAACGTGGGGAAATTCGCCTCCAACTTTCTGGCGACATAGTTCGCATTGAGGATGGCGTACTTCGTCGCATCCACAAGGCGCGGCCCCATCATGGCGACATACATCCATGAGATCGTGCAAATGCTCGCGCTGCCCCAGGGGGCGGAGCACACCGCGCCTTCACGGCGGTCCGTCTGCCATGTGTGATGTCCCGGCAGATGCGCACGCAGATGCGCCGCCACCGCGATGGGCCCCACACCCGGTCCGCCGCCGCCATGCGGAATGCAGAAAGTCTTGTGCAAATTCAAATGGCACACATCGGCGCCGATGCGCCCCGGAGAGGTCAGCCCCACCTGCGCATTCATGTTGGCGCCGTCCATGTAAACCTGACCGCCATGGTCGTGCACCGCACGGCAGATTTCGACGATGGACTCTTCAAACACACCGTGAGTCGAAGGATACGTGACCATCAGCGCGGCCACCTTGTCCTTGTTCGCCTCCAGCTTCGCCTTCAAATCATCGACCGAAATGTTGCCCTGGTTGTCACAGGTCACCGGCACCACCTTGAATCCAGACATCACCGCGCTGGCCGGGTTTGTGCCATGCGCCGAGGTGGGGATGAGGCAGACATCGCGATGCGCCTCCCCACGCGCGGCGTGGAAGCGCTTGATCGCCAGCAGGCCGGCGTATTCGCCCTGAGATCCCGCATTCGGCTGCAGCGACACCGCATCAAAACCCGTGCACTCCGCCAGCCAGCCTTCGAGATCACTGAACATCAACCGGTAGCCCTCCGTCTGATCATGCGGCGCGAAGGGGTGCAGACCGTTCACCTCCGGCCAGCTCAGCGGCATCATCTCCGCCGCAGCATTCAGCTTCATCGTGCAGGAGCCCAGAGGGATCATGCTGCGGTTCAGCGCGATGTCCTTCGACTCCAGACGGTGCAGATACCGCATCATCTCCGTCTCGGAGTGGTAAGAATTAAACACCGGATGCGTCAGAAACGCGGACGTGCGGTGGTGCCTCGCGGAGCAGTGCAGCGGATTTTTGTCATCCAGCACCGGCGGCTGCTGCGCCTTCGAAATACCAAAGGCGGTGAGCAAATTGAGCAGTTCCTCCTCACTCACGCGTTCGTCCAAAGCGACGCCCACCGTGGTGGCGTCGATCTTGCGCAGATTGATGCCGAAAATTAGCGCACGCTTGAGCAGATCATCAGCGTTCGGCACACGCACGCTCAGGGTGTCAAAGAACTCATCGCTCAGCACATCCAGTCCCGCGCGCAGCAGCTCGCCTGCCAGCCACACCGCTGCGGCATGCACCCGGTGCGCGATGGTCTTGAGCCCCTGCGGTCCGTGATACACTGCATACATGGACGCCATCACCGCCAGCAGCACCTGTGCCGTGCAGATGTTGCTGGTGGCCTTCTCACGGCGGATGTGCTGCTCACGGGTTTGCAGAGAGAGCCGATACGCAGGCCGGCCCGAGGCATCCTTGGAAACACCGATCAATCTTCCAGGCAGCCGACGCTTCAGCGCATCCTTCACCGCCATGAAGGCCGCATGCGGCCCGCCAAAACCCAGAGGCACACCAAAGCGCTGGCTGTTGCCCACACAGATATCCGCTCCGAATTCACCCGGCGGCCTCAGCACCGTCAGCGCCAGCAGATCCGCACTGACGATGAGCAAGGCTCCTGCCTCATGCACTTCGCCTGCCAGCTCGCCAAAATCATGAATGACACCCTGCGTGTCAGGATATTGCACCAGCACGGCGGCCAGCCCCTTGGTGCCATCGTGCTTCCACTTCAGCACGTCCCCCACCTCCACCCGGATGCCCAGCGCGTCCATCCGCGTGCGCACCACCTCGATGTTGTGCGGATGGCACTGGTCAGAAACAAACACGCGTGATGACCCTGCCACCTGCGCCACCGCCAGCCCCAGCGCCTCGGCGCATGCGGTGCCTTCATCCAGCAGCGAGGCGTTCGCCACATCCAGCGCCGTGAGGTCACGGATCATCGTCTGAAAATTGATCAAGGCCTCAAGCCGCCCCTGCGCGATCTCCGCCTGATAGGGCGTGTAGGCCGTGTACCAGCCGGGATTTTCCAGGATGTTCCGCTGAATCACCGGCGGCGTGAAGGTGTCATGGTAGCCGAGCCCGATGAACGAGCGCATGACCTTGTTCAGCCCCATGATCTGCCGCATGCGGCGCAGCGCCTGCTCCTCGCTCAGCGGCGGTGCCAGATTGAGCGGCTCACGCACGCGGATGCCTTCCGGCACCACCTGGTCGATGAGCTCATCGAGCGTTTTGAAACCGAGCGTTTGCAGCATGCTCCCCGCCTCGGCGGCGGAGGGACCAATGTGACGGCGGGAAAAATTTGTAGGCATCGGAATCGGAGCGGTTTGTGGAAGCCGCCACGCTACCTAGCCGCAGCCCCGTGTCACTTGTCAAACAAGGCCCAGAATTTTTTCTCGGAGGCCTTCTGCTTGCCCTTGGCTTCGCGCAAAAACGGTGCCAGCGAGGCCAGGTTCAAGATCACGTGATTGAGGAAATTGAACGGCGTGCGCAGAGGACGCTCGAAATCCACAAACAACACCACGCGGTAGCCGTCGGTGTCATTCCAGACTTCATGATTATACGTGTCATCAAAGATGATCGCGCTGCCTTCCTGCCAGGCATAGACCTGATCGGCGATGCGGATGCGGCACTGGTGGCGCGGCTCCGGCACCATCAGCCCAAGGTGCATGCGCAGCACACCCGCGAACGGGCCCCGGTGCTCCGGGATGTGCTTGTTCGGCGAAAGGATCGAGAAAAAGCCGGTCGTGCAGCCGGGGATCTTGGCCAGCACCTTCATGGTCTCCGGGCAGTGGCGGGCGTTTTCCTCGCAGTCCATGCCGACCCCTTTAAGGAAGAACGTCTTCCACTGGTCATCGCCTTGGATCATGCCGACCTCCTTCACGATGTCCTGAAAGCTGGGCATCGCATCCCGGTATTTCATCACTGAATCGACTTCGGCGCGCACCTTCTTCCAGTCCGCCTCAATGTCCTTCACCCAGGGGAAGTGCCGCGAGTCATAGATCGGCGGATCACCGTGAATGGAACAATGCGCAATGACCGCCTCAACAACGTCCTGCAGACGATTAACGAGGCGCTCCACCCAGCCGCTGGCCGGAAAGGTGCGGTGTCGGCGGTGATAGGCGTCAATCGGCTTGAGCTGGAAACCGGCCGGGACAGTGGCAATGGGTGAGGATGCTTCGGAAGGCATGAGACTAAACTCCGTAACGAGTAACGAATTTGTGACCTCTTGCAGCCAAAAAGAGCGCGTCAGTCGTTCAAAACCACACCGCGTTCAGGCAATGTGCTTGCCGTAGGCCGCAGCATCCATCAGCGCGTCCAGCTCAGCCGCGTTGGACGGTTGAATTTTGAAAATCCAGCCGCCGGTATAGGGCTCACGATTGAGCAGGCCCGGATCACCGCTTAAGGCCTCGTTGATGGCCACAATCTCCCCCGCCACTGGCGCGTAGATGTCGCTCGCCGCTTTGACGGACTCGATCACGCACACCTGCTGCCCCGCGCTGACCTGGGTGCCCACCTTCGGAGGATCCACAAAGACCACGTCCGTCAGCTCCGCCTGCGCATGATCCGTGATGCCGACCGGAGACGGGCTTTGGGTGGGATCAATCCATTCGTGGGAGTCACGGTAGCGGAGATTTTCAGGGACGTTGCTCATGGGGATGTCAGTTGGGAATATTAGAGGGAGGGCTTGCGATAAAACGGCTTCTTCACCACTTCCGCCGGGAAACGCCGCCCGCGGATTTCGATTTCCAGAGTGCTGCCGATCGTGGCGGCGCTCAGCGGCACATAGGCCATGCCGATGCCAGCTCCGAGGCTGGGAGACTGCGTGCCGCTGCACACCTCACCGATGATCTCCCCGGCAACTGCCACCGGATAATGTGGGCGCGGCGGAGGGGCCGCGCCAGTCATGCGGAAGGCGGCCAGTTTGTCCGGCAGTCCGGCGGCCTTTTGCGCCACCAGCGCCTCGCGGCCGGTGAAGTCGCCCTTGTCCAGATCCACAAAGAAACCGAGTCCCGCCTGCAGCGGCGTGCGCTGCTCAGAAAGATCATTGCCATTGAGCGGATACCCCATCTCAAGGCGCAGCGTGTCTCGGGCCCCGAGACCGCATGGCATGCCGCCGGCAGCCTTCACGGCATCCACGATTTTGCGGAACCACGCTTCCGCCGTCTCCATCGGCATGAAAAATTCAAAACCTTCCTCCCCGGTGTAACCGGTGCCGCAGAGCCACATCGGCCCTTCGCCGGTCATCGAGACAAGAATGGTGTTGTGCTCCGGAAAGGATGCCGAATCACCAAAGATCGCCGCCGCCACTTCGCGTGCCTTCGGGCCCTGGATCGCCAGCCCGGCCGTGAAATCACTCGCGTTGGCCATCATCACCTCATCGTCCTTGTTGAGCTGGGTTTCCAGATGCGCCCAGTCCGCATCGATGCGCGAAGCATTCACCACAAGGTAAAATTCACGCTCGCTCGTGCGGTAGGCGATCAGGTCGTCGATCACGCCGCCGAGCCCGTTCAGCAGCAGGGTGTACTGCCCCTGCCCGGGCTGCAGCTTGGTGATGTTGTTCGTCAGCACCCGGTTCAAAAATGCTTCGGCATCCGGACCGCTCACGATGAACTGCCCCATGTGCGATATATCAAACACGCCCACGCTCTGCCGCACGGCCTTGTGCTCGTCGACGATGCCCGTATACTGCACCGGCATGTCCCAGCCGGCAAAGGGCACCATGCGGGCCCCCATTTCCACATGCACAGCGTGTAGGGGAGTACGGCGAAGAGGAGTGAGGTCAGACACAGTGCGCGCATGTTGTGAAGCGCGGAGGCTTTGTCAATTCTCACGGCATTTTGGGCCGATTTCTGAATGCCAATCTCATTTGCAGGCCCTCGCATCCGCTACATACTCCGCGTCCCCCAATCGCCCGCGAAAAAAAGCCCCAACCATGGCAGCACCCTTCCTCACTCAGGACTTGCACATCCGCTGGTCCACCCTGACCCCCGAACACATCGAAGCCGACATCCGCGCCGCTCTTGAAAAAGCGCAGGCAAATCTGGATGCCGTCATCGGTCAGGATCGCGGCAAGCTGATGAACTTTGACTCCGTCGTGCTCGGCCTCGACGAATGCACCCGCGAACTGAACGAAGCCTGGGGCCTGGTCACCCACCTCGATTCCCTGTGCAACTCCCCCGCCCTGCGCGAGGCGCACAACAAGATGCTGTCCGAAGTCAGCTCCTTTTTCGCCAAGATCCCCCTCAACGAGCATCTCTGGGACCTCTTCGTCACCTACAGCAAGACCGACGAGGCGAAGCATCTCCCCCCAGTGCGCAAACGCGCCCTGCAGGAGGCCATGGAAGGCTTCATCGAGGCCGGCGCCGATCTGCCGCCCGACAAGAAAAAGCGCATGGAGGAGATCGAGGCCGAGCTCTCCAAGCACACGCAGAAGTACTCTGAAAACGTGCTCGATTCCACCAACAAGTGGGAGATGCTCATCGAAGACGTGGATCGTCTCAAAGGCCTGCCGCAGACCGCCATCGACGCCGCCAAAGCGGATGCTCTGGCCAAAAACCTCGGCACTCCCGAGAAGCCCGTCTATCGCTTCACTCTGAAGGCCCCCTCCATGATTCCGGTCATGGAATACCTCGAAGACGAAGGCATCCGCCGTCAGGTCTGGGAAGGTTCCTGCAGCATTGGCCGCGGCGGCGAACACGACAACACTGAGCTCGTCTGGAAAATCCTGCGTCTGCGCCATGAGAAGGCGCAGATCATGGGCAAGGCGAACTTCGCCGACCATGTACTGAACCATCGCATGGCCAAGAATGGCCAGAGCGCCCTCCGTTTCATCACGGATCTCTACGAGCGCGTGCATGAGGCCTTCCAGCGTGAAACCATCGAGCTTCAGGAGTTCCGCGCCGACAACGCCCACCAGGCCGTCGACCTCTTCGAACCATGGGAAGTCTCCTTCTGGAGCGAACGCCAGCGCAAATCGAAGTACGATTTTGATGAGGAGGAGCTGCGCCCCTACTTCCCCATCGACAAGGTGCTCAACGGCATGTTCCAGCTGGCCGAAAAGGTCTTCGATCTGCGCATCACCAGCCGCGAAGTCATCTACGTCGAGCCCGGCAAAGAAGCCCCGGCCAATGTCAGCACCCAGCCCGGCAAAGCCGGTCCCGTGGAAGTCTGGCACCCTGAGGTGAAATTCTACGAAGTGCGCAACGAGAAGGGCGTCCACATCGGCTCCTTCTACGCTGACTGGCATCCGCGCGACTCCAAGCGCGGCGGAGCCTGGATGAATTATCTCAGGATGGGCGTCCCCCCCAGTGGCGAGCGCGACCGCCGCCTGCACCTCGGCCTCATCTGCGGCAACATGACCCCTCCCGTGGACGGCAAGCCCGCCCTCCTCACCCATGATGAAGTCACCACCGTCTTCCATGAGTTCGGCCATCTGCTCCACCAGCTCTGCGGCAATGTGGAAATCCCTTCGCTCAACGGCGTCAGCGTTTACTGGGACTTCGTGGAGCTTCCCTCGCAACTCATGGAAAACTTCTGCTGGGAACGCGAGAGCCTCGACCTCTTCGCCCGTCATCATGAAACCGGCGAAACGATTCCCGCACGCCTCTTCAAAAAGCTGCTCGCCGCCAAAAACTACCGCAGCGCCAGCGACATCATGCGCCAGCTCGCCTTCGGCAAGCTCGACCTCGAACTCCACATGCACCACGCCACCGATGAAGGCGTGGACCTCGACAAGCTCGCGCGCTCCATCCTCAAGGGCTACCTCATGCAGCTCAAAACCGAGCAGCCCACCATGGCGCGGCGTTTCGGCCATCTCTTCAGCAGCCCCGTCGGCTACGCCGCCGGCTACTACAGCTACAAATGGGCCGAAGTGCTGGATGCCGATGCCTTCACCCGCTTCCAGCAGGAAGGCGTGCTGAACCCCACCGTCGGCCGCGAATTCCGCGACACCATCCTCAGCAAAGGCAACTCCGAAGACCCCGCCAAGCTCTTCCAAAACTTCATGGGCCGCGACCCCGACGCCATGGCCCTCCTCGTCCGTGCCGGCCTGGCATAAAGTAGGATGGGTGTGGCGACAGCCCGCCCGTCCATGAGCGCGTGGAAAACACCTATGACTTTGGTCTCCTCCCAAAGCCGGGCGGCTGTCTCTCCATCTATGTCTTCGCCGCCCTCCCCCGATACGCCACGGCAAAGAACACACACACCACCGCCGTCAGCGCCGTCTCTCCCCACCAGAAGCGCGACCAGTCCGTGATTTTCCCCACCGTGCAGGCATCAAACCACCAGCCGCCGCCTAGATAGCCCAGCAGATTGCCCACGCCGCTCATCAGCATGGCCAGCAGCGCCTGTGCACGCACCCGCCATTTAGGGTCGATGCGCTCCTCCAGATAAATCTGCGTGGTGATGAAATAGAGCGTGTACGCAAACCCATGCAGAAAGGTGCCCAGCATCACACTGGCCAGCGTGTCGATGGTATTCAGCGAGTAGCGCACGACACAAATGGCGATCCCCGAGAGGAACACCCACTTCAGCCTGAACCGCGCCATCACGTTGGCCAGCAGCAGCATCACCAGCACCTCCGTCGTCTGCCCCAGAGATATGACTGCGGAGATGTTCTGCACACCAAGATCATGCAGCTGCCGCGAAGTGTAGGGATAAAACGCCGCCAGCGGGATGCAGTACAAAGCAGCTGTGATGAAGACCACGCGGTGATCACGGTGGATGAGCAGCCCCAGCGCATCTAGGCCCAGAATCTGTTTCCAGGTGCGGTGCTGCACCACTTCTCCGGGCGGGATCATCGGCAGCCGCCACGTCAGGCTCATCACCACTAGCCACAGCCCCGCAGCGGTCACTCCCGCCACCAGCGAGGCATCCGCCCGCAGCACAAAACTCACCGTCCAGCAGCCAGCCATCCAGCCCCCGGTCGCCCACGCACGCAACGGGCCAAACTGCACCTTCGCATCGTGAAGCTGAGAAAAAACGATGCTGCTGGTCACGCTCCACGCGGGCAGAGCCACCAGCGCCAGCACCTGCGCACAGATCAACACGGCCCCGTCACTCCAGCCCCAGTCCAGGGCACCACAGGTGAGCAGCAGCGCCAGGCTCGTCGCCGCCGTCAGCCAGCGCAGCAGCAGCACCGGCGAATGCTTCTGATCCGCCAGCGCCCCCACAAACAGCGGCGAAATGAACGCCGCAGTGGCAGTCGTGGCAAACACCCACGGCACCAAGTGGCCGCGGCCGTGCGCGTTGAAGACGTTCGAAAGCGGCACGCTCCACATTCCCATGGGCAGCGCCGTGCAGAAAAACAGCGTCGCCAGCGATTTGCGGCTGGCCTTGGCATCCGGGGCGGGGTTGGACATCGTTGTTATTTTTGAAATAAGCCGGGAGGACGCAAACTCCAACAACGAGTCTGTAAAAAGCGTTGGTTGCACCTCCGGCCCGCCTTTCCATCTTCCGCGACCTTTCTACCTCCCCTCCCAACCTCCCTTTTTTCATGGAAAACGTCATCATCATCGGCACCGGCTGCGCCGGATACACCGCAGCCATCTACACCGGCCGCGCCAACCTGAAGCCCCTGATCCTCTCCGGCAACATGCCCGGCGGCCAGCTCACCACGACCACGGAGGTCGAAAACTTCCCCGGCTTCCCGAACGGCATCATGGGCCCGGAGCTGATGATGAACATGCAGACCCAGGCTGAAAAATTCGGCGCACGCATCGAGTACGCCCTCGTCAGCAGCGTCAAAAAAACCGCCGCAGGCCACTTCGAAGTCCACACCGATGGCGGCACCGTCTATGAGGCCCACACCGTGATCGTCGCCACCGGCGCCTCCCCCAAGCACCTCGGCCTGCCCAACGAAAAAAGCCTCATTGGCAAGGGCCTGACCAGTTGCGCCACCTGCGACGGCGCTTTCTACCGCAACGTCCCCGTCTGCGTCGTGGGCGGCGGAGACAGCGCCTGCGAGGAGGCCGGTTTCCTCACCAAATTCGCCAGCACTGTTTATCTCATCCATCGCCGTGACGAACTGCGCGCCTCCAAGATCATGGCAGACCGCGCCCTCGCCAATCCCAAGATCAAGCCCGTCTGGAACTCCACCATCAGCGAATACCTCACCGATGAGAAGGGCGAGATGCGCGCCGTCACCCTCGAAAACCTCGTCACTGGCGAGAAGAGCGAACTCGAGCTGAAGTGCGTCTTCGTTGCCATCGGCCACGTGCCAAACGGCCAGTTCCTCGGCGATCTCGTCGATACCGACGAAGGCGGCTACATCCTGCAGACCCAGGGCACCCGCACCAAAACCGAAGGCCTCTTCGCCGCAGGCGACGTCGCCGACCACGTTTACCGCCAGGCCATCACCGCCGCCGGTCAGGGCTGCGCCGCCGCCCTTGAAGCCGAGCGCTATCTCGCCGACCACGGCGTGCATTGATCCTCTGGTCGTAGGATGGGCGTGGCGACAGCCCGCCCGTCCATCAGCGTGCGGCAAACACCACCTTATGCGCGCGCCACAAACCGCAGCCGTGTACCAAAGAGGCAGAACCCGCGATAAAGCAGGCCCTTCCCAATACCACCGGAATGCTCACTCTGTAAACAGCACCCGGTGAATCGGCGCCGGGTACGGCACGTCCGGCCCCTTCGCCTCCGTCCAAAGAATGCGGTTCAGCTCATCCTCCGGCGCTTCATCGAACTCATCAAAGTCCATCATCGCACTGGCCTTCGCTCCAGGCGATGCCGGAGTGTTCTTAGCCAGAAGGTCCACCTTGGGCTCCCGTGCGCGGTACTCCCTCATCACAGGCTCATTCGTAAAGCAGCGGAACATCGGCGTCGCACCCGCGTCATACTGCGTCATCGGCGGCAGGCCCAGAATCAGCTCCATCGTGCGGATCATGCTCGCCGTCGTGTAAAGCGTGTGGTCCAGGCTGCGCGGCTTCACCCACGGGCTGATCACAGAGCCGATCGTGCGATGCGCATCCACATGGTCTGGCCCGTTCTGCGCATCGTCCTCGATCACGAAAATCGCCATCTGCTTCCAGAACTTCGACTTGGTGGCCGCTTCGACGATCTTGCCAAAAGCCAGGTCATTGCTGCCCACGCAAGCCGCAGGCGTGTGCGCACCGGGCGTGGTGCCCTTGGTGTGGTTTTCTCCCAGCGCCATGATGGTAAAGCGCGGCAGCTCTCCGGTCCTCTCGGCCTCATGCAGGTCGTTGATCCAGTTCTGGCATTTGTCCATGTCCCGCGTTTCGCTCCACTTCCCGCGGTTGACACTCGGCACACGCTGCGCGCCTTCGCCATACGTCTTGAAGCTGATCCCCGCACGCCTGCACTGGTCCCACAGATAGCCCGCCGTCGGTGTTTCGAGCTCGTCATTCCCCGGCAGCTTGTCCTTGCGGGAGGAGTAGCTCTGCGTCCACGAGCGCTGATTCCAGTCCGTGGCTATCGCCGCATCGCACCAGCTGTGCCCGTCCACGCTCACCTCTCCGTTGCAGTACAGATTGTCCAGCAGCACGTAGTCACGAGAGAGCTGATGCTGGTTGGGTGTCACATCCTCGCCGTACAGCGTGATGCTCGGGTCGCCGTTGCCGATGGTCCTGCCCTTGGCGTCCTTCAAGTCTCCGAGCACCTGGTCATAGGTGCGGTTTTCCTTGATGATGTAGAGCACGTACTTGATCGGGCAGGGCTCGCCCACCTTGGCAGGGATCACGCAGTCGTTCGGCTTCTGTGCCGTGCGCAGCATCTCCGGCTTGTAGGGCGAGTTTTTCCGCACCTGTGCCGTGTAGGCGGTCATCTGCTTGTCATCCGGCTTGGGGATGAAGCTCACGCTGCCGTCCAAGGTGCGCCCGGGGTGGATGGCCTTCTGCTTTTCCCCCGGTTTGAGCTCGCCGTCCTTGCTGGGGTCCGGCATGGCGCTGATTCCCTTGCCATTGCCCACCAGCAGCGTGCCGCCATCGCTGCTGACCGCCAGGGAGGTGGGGTACCACCCCACGGGGATGAAGCCCTCCACCGCGCTGATCTTTTCCACATACTTCTCCCCAGGTTCCGAGACAGACTCGCCGATGTTCACCACCATCACGCAGTTGTTGTCCGCATTCGCCACAAACAACGTCTTCCCATCCGGGGAAACCGCCAGCGCATCCGGCGTGCTGCCTTCAGGCGACTGCGGGTAGAGCGAAGTCGAAATAATCTCGCGCGTCCCGTCCCACAGCCGGCGGGAGGAGTCGGGGTCCTCGCCCTTCTTCTCCAGCGTGCGGGTCTGGATCACATGCACCGTGTTGTCTCCCGCGCACGCCACAAACAGCCGACCGTCCGGTGCCAGCACCATGTCATTCGGGCGCACCCCCACGCTGAGATCGCGCAGCTTTTTCCCCTGGGTCGCATCCACGATCGACACACTGCGCGCGCCCCAGTTGCTCACATACACATGCTGCTTGTCCGCGCCAAAATGGCACGAGTGCGGGTGCAGCCCCACGTCCACCGTCTGCTCCACCGCCAGCGTCTCGGCATTCAGCACCCACAGCTCGTGGTTGGCCTCGTTGCACACATACAGCCTGCCGTCTTCCGGATGCACGGCGATGCCCGCCACAAACTTGGGCTGGCCCTCTTTCGCCACCTTCACCGAGGTCAGCGGGGTAAACGCCCCGGCCTCATAATTAAACACGTGCACCTCTCCCGAATTGCCGCCGCTCACAAACAGCCTCTTTCCCTCGCGATCAAACGCCAGCCCGTTCCAGATGTGCGGGATGGGGATGAACTGCGTCTGCTTCTGTTCTGCCACACTGAGCACTGCCAGCCCGGGACTGTTGTACCCCGCGCACACGGCCACCGCCACCTTGCCGTCTGGGGAGAGGATCATCTTCAGCGGCATGTCTCCCGGCAGTGTCACATGGCTGCCTGCGGGGGAGAGCTTCCACCCGTTGAACAGCGTCCCGCTCCCGGACGGTTTGGAGGGCGTTTCGGCATGGATCAATGTGGCTAAGACAAGCGGAAGGAAAAGAGCACGGCGCATGGGCAACAAACGCCGGAAACCGGCCTTTTTCGCTTTTCTCCGCAACATCCCTGCCTCCCTGCCCTCCAGCAGGGGATTCAGCCCCCTTCCAGCATGGATTGACGCTGGACAGACGCGCTGTGGCACGGCATATGATCGCGGCTTTTCAGGCCGCGCAAACGTACCCCTCACGCATGAGTCAATCGGCAATCCCCCAGGCCATCCGCATCCTCCTTCTTCCCGCCCTCGCACTGCTGGCTTCCTGCCAGAGCGCCAGCACACGCGGGCAGACGCAATATCTCGAAGCCTTCTCGACCACAAGCGTCCCTCATTCCGCCCTGTACAACGCTGACCAGGACTCCTACTGGGATGGCGATGGCATGTCCGGAGCACCCAGCATCATCATCGACATCAGCGACCAAAAGGCCTACTTTTACAAAGGCGGCGCACTCGCGGGTGTCTCCGCCTTGTCCACCGGCGACGAACGGCATGCGACCAAGCCCGGGAACTTCAAAATCTTCGAGAAGGATCAATGGCATAAATCCAACCTCTACGGCGACTTTGTGGACAGCGCTGGCAATGTCGTCCAGGCCAACGTGGATGTCACCAAGGACAAGGCGCCTCCAGGCACGCGGTTCGAAGGCTCCAAGATGCACCACTTCATGCGCTTCGTCGGCGGCATCGGCATGCACGAGGGTTTCCTGCCCGGCTACCCCGCTTCCCATGGCTGCGTCCGCATGCCACCTCACATGGCGGCCATTTTTTACCACAACGTCTCCAAAGGCACCCCCGTAACGGTGCGCCCTTGATAATTTGCCGACGCTGAAATCATGACACCGGAAACCCCGCTCGAAATCGAACCCGTGGATGTCAGCAATCTGCTGTCACGCCCTGGCGAGCGCAGTTTCCGCCTCATCGACTGCCGCGAAGAAAGCGAATGGCAGATCTGTCATCTTCCGGACGCGCAGCTCGTTCCTTTGTCTCGCTTCGGCGAACTGGCGCCCCAGGTCTTCACCGATACTCAGGAGCACGTCATCATCTACTGCCACCACGGCATGCGCAGCCTGCGCGCCACAGAGTTTTTACGGCAGCGCGGCATCATTCGTGCACAGAGCATGCGCGGCGGCATCGACGCCTGGTCGGACATGGTCGACCCCGCAACGCCACGTTACTGACACACATCCGGATGAGTTTGCTGTGGCACCCAGTGCCTGCGCGACTACCCTTCACGCCCCCCCCCCGCACACGCACCCACGCATGGTACGACTCATCACACAGCAAGGACAGCTCATCGACTGGAATGACGAAAAGACCCATCCGTTCCCGGATAATCTCGTCTTCCTCGATTTGCTGAACCCCGGCCGTGCCGAGGAGCTGGAAGCAGAAAAGTGGCTCGAATACCAGCTCCCCACGCGTGAAGAAATGCAGGAGATCGAGGAATCCAGCCGACTCTACACCGAGAAGGGCACGCTCTACATGACCGCGTGGCTGCCCGTCGGACTGGACAACCCGGATCCTGACAACACGTCCATCTCATTCGTCATCGCGCCCGACTGCCTCACCACCGTGCGCTATGCCGATCCCCTGTCCTTCCGCATACTCGCCGATCAGGCCAAACGCCAATGCACGCTGCCTCTGACCAGTGATGCGGTCTTCCTCCTGCTGCTGGAGCTCATTGTCGCCCGCATCGCCGATGCGCTGCAAAGCGTCGAAGGCGACATGAAAAAAATCTGCCGCGACATCTTCAGCCTCGATCCGCACAAAGCGCACGCCGCGATGGAAAAAGACCTCAGCGATGTGGTCAAGCTGCTTGGCCGCCGCAGCGCCCTCGTCGCCAATGTACGTGAGAGCCTCCTCAGCATCAGCCGCATGCTGCAGTACTTCCTCAACAACGCCGCCAGTTGGATGCGCGCGGACCTCGCCGCTCAGTTCCGCAGCGTCATGCGCGACATCAAGAGCATGGACGACTACACCAATCAGCAGACGCAGGAGATGACCTTCCTGCTGGAGTCCACGCTCGGCCTCATCAACATCCAGCAGAACCAGATCATCAAGATCTTCACCGTCGCCAGCGTGCTCTTCATGCCCCCGACCCTCATCGCCAGCATCTACGGCATGAACGTCGGCCTCCCCGCCGCCACCAACGGCTGGGCCTTCCTCCTCGTCATGGTCATGATCGTGCTCTCCGCGATCCTCCCCATCGTTTACTTCAAGCGCAAGCGCCTGCTCTGAGTCTAGAACTGGTAGCTGAAGCGGATGCTCCCGAAGTGTGCCTGCAGATCACGGCGGAAGAACTGTCCCTGATAGGATAGCATGAGGCTGAACCGCTCATTGAAAGCAAGGTTTACCCCCAGTCCGGCCACCACATAATCCTGACCAGGAGCCTGCTGGCCGCCAGTGGATGAGAAGGGCACATTGATCAGTGACACGCTGGTGCCGTTGTTGTTTTTGACGTTCTGCCGCTCATAGCTCAGACGCACCTGCGGTGTGATCGTCCCAAAGCCTGCCTTGATCTGCTTGGAGGCGGACCAGCCCACCCGGCTGACCAAAGATTGATAACTCTGCGCGCTGTAATGCAAGGCCGCCAGACCACCGCCAGTTTCATTGTACGCGTCCACCGAACCATGCAGATAGTCCACACCCACAAAGGGGCCGGTCACCAGCGTGTTGTTTTGGAAGCGCAGATTCCAGCCTGCGTTGTACTGCACCGAATGAGTGTAAGTTCGCGTCGTGCCAAAAGCCGTCGGAAATGGCACCCCGGGATTGCGAATGGAATCCATCTGATACGTGCCAAAGCTGTAGAGCAGGCTGTTCCAGAAGCTGCCCCGCACATAGGAAACGTACGAGGACAACGCCGGACCTTCGAGGTGCAGGCTGCCTGCGTTGCTGGTGTAGCCCTGGCTGCTCTGCAGGAAGGAGGCGGCGAAACCGAGTGTCAGTCCCCGTGAGAAATGACGCTCTGCCCCGACGCCCGAAGCCCACGAGTCAATCTGCACACCTGACTGCGTGCGGATGGGATTGAGTTTGACGTTGCCGTAGTTCACCGTGGCAAACACTTCCCACTGCCGGCTGCGCGCCACACGTTTGGCGATGGGTGAGGCCTTCTTGGGATCGCCGTCCCCTTCACCGACAATGACCCCGTCATCCAGTGCCGCGGTGATGGAGCCTGAGTCGTCGCCTTCTTCACCACCACCAGAACGAAGGTTGAAGAGGTGCCCGTTCAGATCACTCGTCACCGTGTTGCCCCCGGACACCAGTGCCTGCACTTCGACAGCCGCAAGAGCCAGGCCGCCATTCGTGTCGATGATGGAAAACACACCGTCGCTCGGGTCGAGATAACTGGTAAAGCCGCTCGCCAGGTGCAGGCTGCTGTCATTCAAAGCCAGGCTGGCCGCAAAACTTCCCGCATTGGCATCGCCGCTGTTAAGGTGCACAAGCTGCCATTGGTCGCCGCCGCGGAAGTTCGTCATGCCATTGGGATTGCCGATGACGACCGTGCCTCCAGCCGTGGCATCGAGCTTGCCATGCAGATTGATGGAATCCGCCGCCGTGGCATTGCTGAGGTTGTTGCCCAAACCCGCGCCACTGAACAGATCCAGCCGGATCACGCTGTCAGCGCCCATCACCACAGCACCCGAACCCGAGGTGGTGAGCGCAAAGGTCGAAGCCGTTGCCGCCACTCCCGGATCACCCACACTGAACGTGCCATTGATGAAAATCGACTGGTCCACCGCCGTGGTGATGGCCCCCGTGCCAGCCAGCAGGCTGTCACTGCTGAGATCGAGCTGCGTCGTAGTCACCGATGCATTCGCAATCAAGGCAGCGCCGTTCTGCACCGTGGTGGGGCCGTTGTAGTCACTGTCGGCACCCACCACCAGCGTCGTTCCATCCACCACCAGATCCGAGCTGGCGCTGGCACCACTGATGCCTGTGCCGCTCACATAGACCGTTCCGCCCCCTGTGATGGTGAGGACCGTGCCGTCCTTCACCAACCCGCCCGTCAGATTCAAAATGCCGCCACCCACATTGATGCTCGCATTCGTCTCAGCCGTGATCGCCCCGGTGTAGCTGCTCGTGCCTCTGTTGCGCAGCGCTCCGCCACCACCTGCACCGCCGCCGTTGAGAGCGAGCGTTTCGGACGTGCTGTAGTTCACGTTGTTGAGCATCAGCGTCGCACCGCTGCTCACGGTGGTGCCTGCGGCTCCAGTACCCAGCGCATTGTTGCGGGTCACCTCCAATGTACCTGCGCGCACGTTCGTTGTGCCTGCGTAGGTGTTGTCACCGTTGAGTTTCAGCGTCCCAGTCCCGGCCTGCGTCACCCCACCGCTGCCGCTGATCACGCTGGCAAAATCCGTCCCCTGGGTCACCGCATCCGTGCGGTTGAATGCCAGCGTGCCGTTGTTGCTGAGCGCACTGCTGGCGGACAGCGAACCCGTGGTGCCACCGCCGCCGATCTGCAGCACACCTGCGCTGATGGTCGTGGCACCGGTATAGGTGTTCGCACCGCCAAGCACCCAGGTGCCACCGCCAGTTTTCGTCAGCGTCGTGGCATCACCGTTGTCTCCAATCACGGCAGCAAGGGTGTTGTCACCAGTATTCGTTCCGGTGAGGATCAGCGTGCGGATGCCGCTCTGACTGTTGAAACCCATGCTGCCCGTGTTGGTGAAATTCACCGCGCCGGTGCCGGAAGCATCCAGGGTGCCGCCACTGCTGCCAACGCTGAACAACCGGTCCGTGCTGGTCGAACCCCCGGTGTATTGCAAGGTGCCACCATTGAGCACCAAGTTGGACGCGGCATTGGTGGACGCCCCCACATGGCTGCTGGCACCACCATCTGCGAGCACGGAAACACTGAGCACACCAGCGTTGATCGTCGTGCTGCCACTGTAGCTGTTGTCCCCCGTCAGCGTGGTGGTTCCTGAACCCGCCTGAGTGAAAACACCGCTGCCACTGATGTCATTGGCGATGGTAAGCGCATCCGAACGGTTGATCGTCAGACTGGCATTGTTGATCACCGCGCCAGTTCCGAGCGTGCCCGTGGTCCCACCCGCACCCACCTGCAGTTCGCCAGCACTGATGATCGTGATGCCCGTGTAGGTATTCGCACCCGCGAGCACCCAGGTGCCAGCGCCGGACTTCGTCAGCGCAGTCGCACCACCATTGTCACCGATCACTGCGGCAAGCGTATTGCTGCCGGCATTGGTGCCGGTGAGCGTCAGCGTGCGTGCGCCACTCTGACCATTGAATCCCATGCTGCCAGTGTTAGTGAAATTCACCGCTCCTGTCCCCGAGGCATCTATGGCGCCGTCGTTGGTTCCCACGCTAAACAAACGGTCCGTGCTCACATCCGCACCCGTGTATTGCAAGGCCCCCCCGTTGAGCACCAGGTTCGTCGCTTCATTCGTGGACGCCCCCAGATGGCTGTTGCTGCCACCATCTGCAAGAACTGCCACACTGAGCACTCCAGCATTGATCGTCGTGCTGCCAGTGTACCCATTGTCACCCGTCAGCGTCGTGGTGCCTGAGCCCGCCTGCGTGAGCGAACCGCTGCCACTGATCGCGTTGTCGACGGTGATGTCATCTGAGCGGTTGATAATGAGACTGCCGTTGTCAGTCACCGCCCCACTCCCGAGCGATCCCGTGGTGCCACCAGCGCCGATCTGTAGCACGCCCGCATTGATGGTCGTGATACCGCTGTTGCTGTTGTTCCCCGTAAGCACCCACGTTCCCAGCCCAGACTTCGTCAATGCCGTCGCGCCACCATTGTCGCCGATCACGGCGGCAAGCGTGTTGTCCCCAGTGTTCGTTCCGGTGAGAGTCAGCGTGCGGATGCCGCTCTGGCTGTTGAATCCCATGCTGCCGGTGTTGGTGAAATTCACTGCTCCCGTGCCAGAGGCATCCAAGGCACCGCCATTCGTTCCCACGCTAAATAAACGGTCCGTGCTCACATCCCCGCCCGTGTATTGCAAGGTACCACCATTGAGCACCAGGTTCGTCGCAGCATCGGTGGACGCGCCAAGGTTGCTGTGGCTGCCACCATCGGCGAGCACCGCCACACTGAGCACTCCGGCGTTGATCGTCGTGCTGCCGCTGTAACTGTTGTCACCCGTCAGTGTCGTGGTGCCCGCCCCCGCCTGCGTGAGCGAACCGCTGCCACTGATGGCGTTGGCGATGGTCAGTGCATCGGAACGGTTAACGATGAGGCTGGCGTTGTTGATCACCGCACCTGATCCCAGCGTTCCCGTCGTGCCACCCGATCCCACCTGGAGCACTCCAGCGTTGATGGTCGTCGTTCCTGTGTAGCTGTTGGCTCCGGTCAGCGTGAACGTGCCCGAACCTTCTTTGACAATCGAAAGCGCTCCTGCACCGCCGTCTTGAATGACACCGCTGAAGGTGGTGCTGGTGTTGTTTCCGCCCGTCGTCAGCGCTGCCGCATCCACGGAGTTGTTCTGCACGGTCCCTGAACCTGCCAGCGAGCCGATGCGTGCATTCAGTCCATTCAGCTCCAAGGTGGCATGCGAGCCCAAAATGATGGCTGAATCCAGGTTGCTGCCGCCAATTTGAAGCACCCCGGAACTGACGGTGGTGGCCCCCGTGTAGGTATTGGCTCCAGTGAGCAGCCAGGTGGCAGTGCCGTCGATCGACACCGAAGTAGCGCCGCCAAAATCGCCGATCGCTGCTGCGATGATGTTCACTCCGCTGTTCGTGCCCGTGAGCAGCAGGTTGCGGTCACCACTCTGGCCGTTGAATCCCATGCTTCCCGTGTTCGTGAAATTCAGCGCACCACTGCCAGTCACATCGATCACCGCGCTGCCGATGCCCACACTGAACAAGCGATCCGTGCTCGCATCTGCCGCACCCGAGTATTGGAGCGTGCCGCCGTTGATCACCAGGTTCGCAGCGTCGCTCGCCGCCGCGCCGATGTTGCTGCTGCTGCCGCCATTGGCGAGGAAAGTCACATTGAGAACACCGGCGCTGATCGTCGTCGCCCCGGTGTAGGAATTCGTGCCGCTGAGCGTGGTCGTGCCTGATCCAGCTTGCGTAAACGAACCGCTGCCGCTGATCGCATTGGCGAGGGTGAGGTCATCCGAACGGTTGATCACCAGGCTGCCGTTGTTGATCACCGCTCCGCTGCCCAGCGAACCCGTGGTGCTGCCACTCCCGGCTTGCAGCACTCCTCCGCTGATGGTCGTGGTGCCGGTGTAAGTGTTCGTTCCTGTCAGCACCCAGGTGCCTGCGCCGGATTTCACCAGCGAGGTCGCTCCACCGTTGTCACCGATCACCGCAGCAAGCGTGTTATCGCCAGTGTTCGTGCCCGTGAGGGTCAAAGTGCGCGTGCCGCTTTGGCTGTTGAATCCCATGCTCCCCGCATTGGTGAAGTTCAGCGCGCCTGCGCCGGAGGCGTCCAGCGTGCCGCCGCTCGTTCCCACGCTGAAAAGCCGGTCCGTGCTCGCTGTCGCTCCCGTGTATTTCAGCGTGCCCCCGTTGAGCACCAGATTGGTCGCGGCGTTGGTGGATGCACCGATATTACTGCTGTTGCCCCCATTGGCGATGGACGCCACACTGAGCACTCCGGCACTGATGGTCGTGCTCCCGCTGTAGCTGTTGGCGCCGGTCAGCGTGGTGGTGCCGGCACCCTGCTGCACCAGCGAACCGCTGCCGCTGATACTGTTCGCAAAGAGGATGGCATTCGAATGGTTGATCACCAGGATGCCGTTGTCAGTCACCGCTCCGCTCCCGAGCGTGCCCAAGGTTCCACCATTGCCGATTCGGAGCACCCCGTCGCTGATGGTCGTGGCTCCAGTATAAGTATTCATTCCAGTGAGCACCCAGGTGCCAGTGCCAGATTTCACCAGCGAGGTGGCGCCACCATTGTCACCAATGGCTGCGGCGAGAGTGTTGTTGCCGGCATTCGTTCCGGTGAGCGTCAGCGTGCGCGCACCGCTCTGACTGTTGAACCCCATGCTGCCCGTGTTGCTAAAATTCACCGCGCCCGTGCCCGAGGCATCCAGCGTGCCACCACCCGTCCCAACGCTGAACAACCTGTCCGTGCTGGTCGCAGCCCCGGTGTATTTCAAAGCACCACCATTGAGTACCAGGTTCGCCGCTGCGTTGGTGGAAGCGCCCAAGTTGCTGGCGCTGCTTCCGTTCGCGAGTTGCGCCACGCTCAGCGTTCCCCCGTTGATCAAGTTGATGCCCGTGTAGAGGTTGGACCCTGAAAGCACCCAGAGCCCGATGCCATTTTTATAGATGGAGGTGAAGCCGCCGCTGTCCCTGATGTTAGCGGCGATGGTGTTGTTTCCCGTGTTGCTGCCTTGTAGAAACAACACCCGTGCTCCAGCCTCGCTGTTGAAGCCCATGCTCCCGGTATTGGTGAAGTTCACGGCTCCCGTGCCCGAGGCATCCAGCGTGCCCCCACTCGTTCCCACGCTGAACAGGCGGTCCGTGCTGGTCGCAGCCCCGGTGTATTTGAGGGTGGACAAGCCGAGCACCAAATTGGTGGCTGCGTTGCTCGAAGCACCAATGCTGCTGGCCACACCGCCATTGGCGAGGCTTGAAATGATCAGCATGCCCAGATCAATCCGGGTGCTTCCTGTATAAGTATTCGCACCAGCCAGCACCCAGGTGCTGGAAGCAAGTTTGATCAGTGACGTGGCTCCGCCGTTGTCGCCGATGATCGCTGCGAGCGTGTTATTGCCTGTGTTGTCGCCATTGAGAATGAGTGTGCGGGCGCCCGTCTGCCCATTGAATCCCATGCTGCCTGTGTTGGTGAAGTTCACTGCGCCAGCGCCCGAGGCATCCAGCGTTCCGCCGCTCGTTCCCACGCTGAACAGACGGTCCGTACTGACGGCCGCACCCGTGTATCGCAGCACACCACCATTGAGGATCAGGTTCGCGGCGGCACTCGTGGCCGCACCCATGCCGCTGGCACTGCCTCCATTCGCAAGGCTGGAAACCGCCAGCTGACCTCCGGTGATCGTGGTGGTCCCCGTATACCCGTTGACGCCGCCAAGCGCCCACTGACCAGCTCCAGTCTTCATCAGTGAAGTGGCTCCTCCGTTGTCATCGATACTCGCGGCGATGGAGCCACCACCCCCCGTCCCGGTGAGCGTCAGCGTCCGCGCGCCAGTCTGGCTGTTGAACCCCATGCTCCCGGTGTTGGTAAAGCTCACCACACCCGTCCCGGATGCATCCAGCGTACCGCCGGCAGTGGTGACCGTAAACAGTCGGTCCGTGGACACCGCAGCCCCCGTGTAGCGCAGCGTGCCGCCATTCAGGATGAGATTGGACGCGATGTTGCTGGAGGCCCCGATGCTGCTGGCCGTCCCTCCGTTTGCCAGAACGGCAGCGCTGAGCACACCGGTAGTGACGACGGTGCCACCCGTGTAGGTGTTGCTGCCCGTCAGCGTGAGCGTGCCGCCTGTGCCTCCCTTGTTTAAGGCTAGATAACCACTGCCTCCGTCTTGAAGGACTCCCGAAAAAGTGGAAGTCCCGGCACCCAGGACATTCAAAGTGGCCCCCGTGGCCGTGCCGTTCTGCACCGTGCCCGCTCCGGCCAGTCCTCCAATGCTGTTGTTAAAACCATTGAGTTCAAGCACAGCCCCGCTCGCAACCGTCACTGCCGAACCAACGCTGAATGCATTCGCAGCTCCCGCCTGGAGTTTCCCCGCGTTGACAAAAGTGGCGCCCGCGTAGCTCTTGCTTCCGGTAAAGGTCGTCGTGCCGCCGCCCGCTTGCGTGAAAGTGCCGGTGCCGCCGATGGAGTTGGCAAGAGTGACCGCATCAGAGCGGTTGATGACGAGGGCCGCGTTGTCGGTCACCGCACCCGTTCCCAGCGTTCCTGATGTGCCTCCGCCTCCTATTTGCAGCACTCCGGCGCTGATGATCGTCGTGCCAGTGTAGCTGTTCTCACCGGCCAGCACCCATGTGCCAGCGCCCGATTTCGTCAGCGAGGTGGCGCCCCCGTTGTCCCCGATCACCGCAGACAGAGTGTTGTTCCCGGTGTTGGTTCCAGTGAGGGTCAGCGTGCGCGTGCCGGAGCCATTCAGTCCCAGATTGCCGGTGTTGGTAAAAGCCACCGCGCCTGTGCCGGAGGCGTCCAGTGTCGGCGTTGTTCCTGTGCCGATGCTGAAAAGACGGTCCGTCGTGGTGGCAGCCCCGACGTAACGGAACGTTGCATTGATGACCAAATTGGCGGCGTCGCTCGTCGCGGCACCGATGCTGCTGTTCTGCCCGCCGTTGGCCAGATTGGACACGTTGAGAATGCCTCCAAGCACACTCGTCACCCCCGTGTAGGAGCTGGCACCCGAAAGCCCCCAGGTGGAAATCCCCAACTTTTGCACGGTCGTTGCTCCACCATTGTCGCCGATGGTGGCCGCCAGACTGTTGGCGGCGGTGCTGGTGCCTGAGAGCAGAAAAGTATGCGCACCGCTGTTCGTGAAACCGATGGAACCAGTGTTGGTGAAGTTGACCGCACCCGCACCGTTCGCCTGCAGGCCGCCACCGCCCACTCCTAAAGTGAAAAGCCGGTCGGTGGTTGAGCCCGTACCAGCATAGATCAATGTGCCGTTGATGACCAGGTTTGACGCCGCATTGGACGCGGCACCAATGTTGCTGGCCACTCCGCCATCCGCGAGACTGGTCACTTTCAAACTCCCACCGCTGACGGTGGTGACTCCGGTGTAAGAGCTGTTCCCGGAGAGCACCCAGGTGCCAGCGCCTGATTTCGTCAGCGCGGTCGCTCCACCATTGTCGCCAATCGCTGCGGCCAGAGTGTTGTCATTCGTGTTGCTCCCACCCAGAGTCAGGGTGCGTGCACCGCTCTGACTATTGAACCCCATGCTGCCGGTGTTGGTGAAGTTCACCGCAGCCGAACCCGAGGCATCCAGCGTGCCGCCATTGGTCCCCACGCTGAACAACCGGTCTGTGCTGGAACCGCTTCCCGTGTATTGCAGAGTGCCCCCATTGAGCACCAGGTTGGTGGAGAGGGAGGTGGCCGCGCCAATGCTGCTGTTGCTGCCACCATTAAACAGCGTGGCTGCTTTCAGCACGCCGCCGCTAATCGTCGTTGCTCCGGTGTAACCGTTGATTCCGGTCAGTGCCCAGGTGCCGTCACCGGACTTCGTGATTGCTGTGGCTCCGCCATTGTCACCGATCAGAATGGAGATGGTGTTGCTGCCGGTGTTTGTTCCGGTGAGGGTCAGGGTGCGTGCGCCACTCTGACTGTTGAAACCCATGATGCCCACGCTGGTAAAGTTCACCGCCCCAATGCCTGAGGAGTCTAGCGCACTCCCTGCCGCCGTTCCCAGGCTGAAGGCGCGGCTGGTGCTGACTGCATCTCCCGTATACTGAAGTGTGCCGCCGTTGAGCACCAGATTGGTCACGGCATTGCTTGCGGCACCGATGCCGCTGGCGGAACCACCATTGGCAAGACTGGAAATGGACAGCACCCCGCCTGTGATCGTGGTGGCCCCGGTGTAAGTATTCGCACCAGAGAGCACCCAGGTGCCCGTGCCGCTTTTGACCAGCGAGGTGGCGCCGGTGTTGTCACTGATGATAGCGGCGAGCGTGTTGTTGTCCGTGTTCGTTCCGGTCAGAGTCAGGGTGCGTGCTAATGTAAATGAGCGCCCCATCAGACCTGTGTTGGTAAAGTTCAAAGCTCCTGTGCCTGATGCATCAATAGTGGCCGTGACCCCCACGGAAAAAAGACGATCCGTACTGACCCCGGCTCCGATGTACTTGAGTGTACCCCCGTTGATTTGAAGATTGTTGGCCACCGAGGTTGATGCCCCGATGTTGCTGGCGCTCCCGCCGTTGGCCAAAGTGCCCACGATCACGGTGCCCGCTGAAATGGATGTAAAACCGGTGTAGGTGTTCAACCCTGAGAGAGTTGCTGCGCCCTGGGCATTGCTGACCGTCCCCGTGCCACTAATCACATTTGACAGAGTAAAGGCGTCCGAGCGAAACAGCACCAAAACCCCGTTGTTCACGATGTTGCCCGTACCCGCCGTGCCGCTGGCAGTGCTGTGGCCAAGCTGCAGCACGCCTCCGCTGATGGTGGTGGTGCCCGAATAGGTGTTGTTACCGGTCAGCACCCATTTGCCCGAGCCGAGCTTCGTCACTGAAGTGGCACCGCCATTATCGCCGATCACCGCCGCCAGCGTGTTGAACCCCAGCGATGAGCCTATCAGTGTCAGTGTGCGTGCACCGGTCTGACCGTTGAATCCCATGGCTCCAGTGTTGGTGAACTTCAAATCACCCGTGCCGGAGGCCTCCAGCGAGATGCCATTGGTTCCCAGGCTGAACAACCGGTCGGTGCTGGACCCGGCACCAGTGTATTGAAGTGTGCCTCCGTTCAAGACGAGGTTGCTCGCGTCACTGGACGCAGCACCGATGTTGCTGGCCACACCACCATTGGCAAGATTCGTCACATTGAGGATGGTTCCACCGTTCCCAATGATCGAGGTTACTCCCGTGTAGGTATTCGCCCCGGTCAGCGCCCAGATGCCGGCATTGATCCGCGTGAGCAATGTCGGTCCGCCATTGTCCCCGATGACTGCCGCAATCGTGCTCGTCCCCCCGCTCGCATTGGCCAGTGTAAGTGTACGCGCGCCAGTCTGGTCATTGAACCCCATGCTTCCCGTATTGGTGAAGGTCACTGCACCGCTGCCAAACACATTCAATGTGGCTCCGGAAGTGCCCAGACTGAACAGCCTGTCCGTACTGACCGTGCCCCCCGTGTACATGAACGTGCCGCCATTGAGCACCAGATTGCTGGCAGCATTGCTCGATGCGCCAATGCTGCTGGCGCTGCCACCATTCGCCAGGGAACTGACTTTGAGCACTCCGGTGCCGCTCATGGTCGTGACACCCGTGTACGTACTGGCCCCGCTCAGCACCCAGATGCCGCCGCCGGCTTTGGTGACTGAAGTGGCACCGCCATTATCGCCGATCACCGCCGCCAGTGTGTTGTCGTTCGCATTGATGCCGGTCAGAGTCAGCGTGCGTGCGCCGCTCTGACCATTGAAGCCCATGCTGCCCGTGTTGGTGAAGTTGATGTTAAAACCACCCGAGGCATCAATCGTACCACCACTGGTGCCAACACTAAACAGCCGGTCTGTGTTCACCGCTGACGCAGCGCCTGGCGAGTATTTGAGCGTGCCACCGTTGAGCACAAGATTCGTGGCTGCATTGCTCGATGCCCCGATGTTGCTGCTGCTGCCACCATTGGCCAGAGTGATCACATTCAGCACACCACCGTTGATCGTCGTCACGCCCGTGTAGCTGTTCGTACCGCTCAGCGTGGTGGTGCCCGTGCCAATCTGGGAAACACTTCCGCTGCCGCTGATGGTGTTGGCAACGGTAATGTTGTCTGATCGGTTGAATGTCAGGTTGCCATTGTCAGTGACCGCCCCGCTTCCCAACGTGCCGCTGGTGCCGCCATTGCCCACCTGCAGCACACCGCCGCTGATCGTCGTCACCCCGCTGTAAGTATTGGCTCCAGCCAGAACCCAGGTCCCCGTTCCAGCCTTGGTCAATGCGGTCGCCCCCGCATTGTCACCAATGCTTGGATTCATCGTGTTGTTCTGCGTATTGGTGCCGCCCAGGACCAGCGTTCTTGCTCCCGTGGAGGAGCCAAATCCCACTGCCCCCGTATTGGTAAAGACCAGCGCCCCGCTGCCGGAAGATTCAATCGTCGCCACTGGATTTGCCGTGCCCGTGGGCACTTCAAACAGACGGTCCGTCGATGCTCCCGTCCCGACATACCGCAAGGTGCCCAGATTGGTGATCGAAAGATTGCCCGCCGCAGAGCTCGATGCCCCAATGCTGCTCGCCACCCCGCCATTGCCAAGATCGCTCACCGTCACAACACCCCCGTTGCTGATGATCCGGGTCACCCCGGTGTAAGTATTGGTGCCGCTGAGAGTCAGCATCGTGTTTCCATTGCTCGTCACACCGCCGGCCCCGCTGATCGTCTGCGCCAGATTCACCGATCCTGAGCGCGAGACAACCAGGGTTCCTCCGCTGTTGATGATGATCTCTCCCGTGCCAATGCTCCCGGTGCTCCCTCCGAGATTGCCAATCGCCACTGCGCCTCCATTGATCGTTGTCGTTCCCGTGTATGTGTTGTTGTCACTGGTCAGCCGAAGCGTGCCAAATGTGTTCGACTTCACCACCGACGTCGCGCCTCCATTGTCCCCAATGCCGCTGGCCAGCGAAATGATACCGCCGAAGGTGCTGTTGCTGAATGCAAAGGTCAGCGTGCGCGCCCCAGTCTCATCATTGAAGCCGATGTTCCCAGTGTTGGTAAAGTTGAGCGTCGCAGCCACCGGAAGACTGATGGTGCCGCCCGCAGCACCCACGCTGAACAAGCGATCTGTGCTGGTGGTTGTGGCGTTGTTATACTGCAGTGTCCCGCCATTGAGCACCAGATTGCTCGCCGCATTGCTGGAGGCCCCGATGTTGCTGCTGCTGCCTCCATTGGCAAGGCTCGTCACATTCAGCACACCCCCGTTGATCGTCGTCGCTCCTGTGTAGCTGTTGGAGCCTGACAGCGTCCATGCACCCGCCCCGGCCTTCGTCAGCGCCGTGGCACCACCGCTCTCACCGATCACCGCAGCCAGGAGGTTGCTGCCCGTGTTAGTGCCGGTCAGAGTCAGCGTACGTGCGCCGCTCTGACTGTTGAACCCCATGCTGCCCGTATTGGTCAAACTCAGCGCGCCACTGCCGGATGCATCCAGTGTGCCGCCGCCCGTGCCCACGCTGAAGAGCCGGTCCGTGCTGACTCCCGCGCCTGTGTATCGGAGCGCACCACCGTTGAGCACCAGATTGGTGGCGGCACTGCTTGAGGCGCCGATGTTGCTGGCACTGTTGCCGTTGGCCAGCGTCGCCACACTGAGCACACCGCCGCTGATCGTCGTCGCCCCCAGGTAGCTGTTCGTACCGCTGAGCGTGGTCGTTCCCGCACCCGCCTGAGTCACCGATCCGCTGCCACTGATGGTGTTGGCAACGGTAATGCTGTCTGAGCGGTTGAATGTCAGATTGCCATTATCAGTGACCGCCCCGCTGCCCAGCGTGCCGCTGGTGCCGCCATTGCCCACCTGCAGCACACCGCCGCTGATCGTCGTCGCACCGGTATAGCTGTTGGTTCCGGTGAGCACCCAGGTGCCCGCACCCGTTTTCGCCACTGCAGTGGCCCCACTGTTGTCACCAATCGCTGCCGCGAGCGTGTTGGCTCCCGTGTTCGTGCCCGTCAGTGTCAAAGTGCGCGTACCCGTCTGGCTGTTGAACCCCATGCTCCCCGTGTTGGTGAAACTCACCGCGCCCGTACCAGAGGAATCCAGCGTGCCGCCAGTGCTCCCCACACTGAACAACCGGTCCGTGCTCGACCCGCCCCCCGTGTAGAGCAGCTTGCCGCCATTGAGCACCAGATTTGTCGCCGCACTGCTCGCAGCACCGATGCCGCTGGCGCCGCCGCCATCGGCCAGACTCGTCACGCTCAGCACTCCACCATTCAGCGTGGTTGCCCCCGTGTAGGTGTTCGCCCCTGTCAGCACCCAGGTGCTGGACACCAACGTATGCGTCACAGATGTTGCCCCGCCGTTGTCGCCTATGACGGCCGCAATCGTACTGGCACCACCATTGGAATTCGCCAGCGTCAGCGTACGCGCCCCCGTCCCGACGAACCCCATGCTTCCCGTGTTGGTGAAGTTTACCCCGCCCGTTCCAAACGCATTCAAAATGATGCCGGAAGTCCCCAGGCTGAAAAGTCGGTCCGTGCTCACCGTGCCGCCGGTATAAGTGAATGTACCACCATTGAACACCAGATTGCTCGCCGCATTGCTCGATGCCCCTATGTTGCTCGCCACTCCACCATTCGCCAGGGAGCTGACCTTCAGCACCGCCGTGCCGCTCACGGTCGTCACCCCCGTGTAAGTGTTCGCCCCGCTCAGCACCCAGATGCCCCCCCCGGCCTTGGTGACCGAGGTCGCGCCGCCATTGTCACCAATCACTGCCGCCAGCGTGTTGTCATTCACATTGTTGCCCGTCAGAGTCAGCGTGCGCGCACCGCTCTGGCCATTGAACCCCATGCTTCCCGTGTTGGTGAAGTTGATGTTGAAACCGCCGGAAGCATCAATGGTGCCTCCACTGGTGCCCACGCTGAACAACCGGTCCGTGCTAACCGCCGCACCAGCACCAAAAGAATATCTCAGCGTACCTCCATTGAGCACCAGGTTCTCCGCCGCATTGCTGGAAGCCCCGATGTTGCTGTTGCTCCCGCCATTGGCGAGATTCGTCACATTAAGCACACCACCGTTGATCGTGGTGGCACCCGTGTAGCTGTTGGAACCAGTCAGCGTGGTGGTGCCCGTGCCAGTTTTGGAAACACTGCCGCTGCCACTGATAGCATTGGCCACAGTCAGGTTGTCAGATCGATTGAATGTCAGGTTGCCATTGTCGATGACGGCCCCGCTGCCCAGCGTGCCGCTGGTGCCACCATTGCCCACTTGCAGCACACCGCCGCTGATGGTCGTCACCCCCGTATACGTGTTGGCTCCAGCCAAAATCCAGGTTCCCGCTCCAGCCTTGGTCAAGGCAGTCGCACCCACATTGTCACCAATGCTCGGATTCATCGTGTTGTTCTGCGCGTTCGTTCCGCCCAAGACAAGCGTCCTCGCTCCGGTCGACGAACCAAACCCCATGGCTCCAGTATTGGTAAACACCAGCGCCCCGCTGCCTGACGACTCAATGGTTGCCACTGGATTTATCGTGCCCGTGGGCACCTCAAACAGACGGTCCGTCGAAGCTCCTGTCCCGACATACCGCAACGTGCCCAGATTCGTGATGGACAGATTGCCCGCCGCAGAGCTCGATGCCCCAATGCTGCTTGCCACTCCACCGTTGCCCAGATCGCTCACCGTCACAATTCCCCCGTTGCTGATGATGCGGGTCACCCCGGTGTAGGTGTTGGTACCGCTGAGAGTCAGCATCGTGTTTCCATTGCTGGTCACACCACCAGCACCGCTGATGGTCTGCGCCAGAGTCACCGATCCCGAGCGCGAAGCAACCAAAGTTCCTCCAGCATTGATGATGATGGCTCCAGTGCCGATGCTCCCGGTGCTTCCACCCAATGTGCCAATCGACACAGCGCCGCCGTTGATCGTTGTCGTTCCCGTGTACGTGTTGTTGTCACTGGTCAGCCGAAGTGTGCCAAACGTGTTCGCCTTCACCACGGATGTCGCCCCGCCGTTGTCCCCGATGCCGCCTGCCAGGGAAATGATTCCACCGAAGGTGCTGTTGCTGAATCCGAAGGTCAGTGTGCGTGCCCCTGACTCACCATTGAAGCCGATGCTGCCTGTGTTGGTAAAATTGAGCGTCCCGGCCACAGGAAGACTGATGGTGCCGCCTGCGGTGCCCACACTGAAAAGTCGGTCTGTATTGGCGGTGACAGTGTTGTTGTATTGCAGGGTGCCTCCATCGAGCACCAGATTGGCGGCCGCATTACTGGAGGCTCCGATGTTGCTGCTGCTGCCTCCATTGGCCAGCGCGCTGGTGCTCAAGATGCCGCCAGAGATGATCGTCGTGCCGGTGTAAGTACTATTCCCAGAAAGCGTCAGCGCACCGGCACCGTCCTTGGTCAAACCAGTGCTGCCTCCGAGCGCCGCACTGATCGTCGCCGCTGTGTTCGCGGTGATCGTCGAATTCAAAAGGGTCAGCGCGTTTCCTCCGTCCGCCAGGGTGTAGCCCGAATTAAAAACCATGTTCCCGACGGTCACCGCCCCGCCCAGCGTCACCGTTCCTGCCGTCCCGCCAAAAATGGCTGAGTCCGGCGTGGCGCTGTTCCAGATCGTGTCACCACTGCCCGTATTCCAGTTGCCCAGGCCATCCGTCCAAGTCCCAGTCCCACCCGTGATGGTACTGCCATCTCCAGTGACCGTGTCCCAAGTCAGCGTTGCTGCATGCGCCACAGGCCCCGCCTGCCAAAAACCTGAAACGGCCAAAAAAAGCACCGCCCAGCGCGTCCGACACCAGCGCAATGCCTTGAGAGATGGCTCAAATGTCGGGGCGCTTCTGCAAGAATGGGTTACATAGACCAAGCTAAAATCTTTTTTCATGTATCAAGTTATAAATTGGTTATTAACCGGTCTTCTTCTTAAGATATAAATCACACCAAGGACACCAACCCACCGTCCTGTTATTTGCCCGCGTGTCTCCCACCCTTTCAGCGCACTCATTCAGCGGCTCACCGCACCCTGCTCTCCCCCGGACAAAGCCCCGCAGATGCCGCCACACAGCAATAAGAAATACACCTGACTCTGAGATGTATTAACACAGGCATGGTGATCAATTTGCATAGTCCAGAGGCAGATTTGAATTAAATGTTATATCAAAAATAAGATAAACATTTATCTCTCCGCAAGGATAAACTTGAGTTTATGCAGGCCAAAACCACCTGCACAAACTTAGAAACAAGCATTCGGGGTCACTTGATTACTTATCCAGGCTCATCATCGGAAAATCCGCACTCGGCACATGCTGCCCCGTCATGATCGTTTTCATCTTTTCGATGAGATCGGCATGCCCTGCCGCCACGTCTCGTGTCTCGGCGGGATCCGTAGCGATGTTATAGAGTTCTTCGGTCTCGGCTCCCCCTTTGCTCTTCGCCTTGCCCTTGCCGGTCAGGTTGCGGCGCACCAGCTTCCAGTCGCCCATGCGCAGGATTTGCTGGCCTCCGTAGCTGGCAAACTCATGGTAGAGGAACTCGCGCTCCGGCTGTTTGTCACCCAGCAGCGTCGGTGCAAAGCTGATGCCGTCAGTTCGAGGCGTCTGGTCCTTGGCCCCCACAAGTTCAAGCAGTGTGGGCATCCAGTCCTCAAAACCCGTGATTCGCTCACTGGTCGTTCCCGCCTTGATCCTGCCCTTCCAGCGCACCACGCAGGGAGAACGAAACCCTCCTTCATACAGCGTGCCTTTGCCATCCCGTCGGCCTTCGCTGGAATTGAAGAACGCGCAGTCCGTGCCGGCCAGTCCCTGGTGCGTGCCGCTGACGGGGCCGTTGTCACTGACAAAGACGAAGATCGTGTCGTCATCCAGACCGAGTTCGGTGATGAGCGCCACCATGCGCCCGATCTCGCGGTCCATGCGCGTGATCATCGCTGCATACGCAGCCTTGGGCTTGAAATGCGGAAGGTAGCCGTTGCCACCGGGATAGGGCGGATCATCGAATTTCCCGAGGTATTCCTGCAGTGAATCATCCGGCACCTGCAGCGCCACGTGCGGCACGGTCGTGGGCCAGTAGAGAAAGAAGGGCTGGTCCTTGTTGGCACGGGCAAATTTCAGCGCCTCTTCCGTGATGAGATCAGCCGAGTACTCGCTGCCCTTGAAGCGCTGGTAGCTCTCCGGTTTGGACGGGTCTTCATCAGCCCTGAGCTTGTCGTTCGAAGGGAAGGGCGGATTCTTGAGCTCGATGGTGTGGTCGTTGTCCCACAGGTAGGTCGGATAAAAATTATGCGCCACCCCCTGGCAGTTGTAGCCAAACCAGCGGTCAAATCCCTGCTTCAGCGGCTCCCCGGTGGACCCCGGACCACCCAGGCCCCACTTGCCGAAACCACCCGTCGCATACCCAAGCGGCTTCAGCACTTCAGGAATGAGCACCGTGTCAGCAGGAATGGGAAACTGGCCTTCATGTTCTGGCCTGCCCATCTTGGGCAGCCCCTTGGCATCGTCGGCCTGCCGGTTGTCGCGAATAAAGGCGTGCCCCGGATGCAGGCCGCTCATCAGCACGCAGCGTGACGGCGCGCACACCGCATTGCCAGCGTAATGCTGGGTGAAGCGCATGCCTTCAGCCGCCATGCGGTCGATGTTTGGCGTCTTGATGATCTTCTGCCCGTAACAGCCCAGATCCCCCGGCCCGAGATCGTCCGCCATGATGAAGATGACATTGGGCTGGCGCGCCTGCACCGTCAGCGTCAGAGCGAGCAGAAGAAAGAGAGACTTCATGGTGGATGGGAAACGGCTGCCGGAGCCGTTTGTTTCGCTTTCTGCTTCGGCAGCGAATCGATCTTCCATTCCATCCACAGCGTCAGCAGCAGCATCGCCGCAATGAGCAGGAAGATGACATAGAAACCTGGGCGTGAGAGAAACTTCATAAGAATGTCTGCGGCCAACAAAAAAGCGAGTTTCGTCCCGCTCGCACCGTCTTTCCCATGCCATGAAATTCACCGCCCTGCTTGTTCTGTTTTTCGCCGCCCTCCAGTCCGCACGGGCGCTCCCTGAGGCGGAGCTGCAGCGCTTCATCAATGAGGCCATCAAAGCTGGCGGCGGTGAAGTGGTCATTCCACCCGGCGTGCATCTCATCGAGCGCGGCCTCGTCGTGAAAGACGCGAAGAAACTCCGCATCGTCGGTCTCGATGCCGAGAACACCGTGCTGCAACTTCCGCCCGTCGCCTATGCTTTGGCTGCAGGCACCACTGCAGCAGGTGCCACCGCGATCCCGGTGAAATCCCAGCGCGGCTTCAAGCCGGGCATGCGTTTGAAGATCGAGGCCGATGGCGAGCCCGACAGCTTCACCAAAAAGCCCAGGCCCTACCACCTTGCCATCGTGAAAGCCGTCGAGAAAGAGGCCATCCAGCTCGAGTCCCCACTCAAATTTCCCATTCCAGACGGCACCCTGATTCGCCATGAAGATGCCCCGAACCTCATCGAAATTCGCGGAGCCAGCGAAGACGTGCTCATTGAAAAGCTCACACTGGACGGCGGCCGCGTGGAGGGCGATCCCCCCATTCGCGGCCACACTCAGCTCTGCGCCGTGTTGGCCTCCGGAGCCTATAGCTACGAAAAAGGTCCCACGGGACCCAAGGTGAAAAAGCTCGTCATTTCCCGCTGCTTCATCCAGAACTGCCACGGGCGCGGCATCGCTTTGTACTCTGTGGAAGGAGCCGAGATCGACGACTGCACGATTCGCGACACCGCGGATGAGGCGATCGACCTTGATCACTTCACGGTGAAGGCCGTCGCCACACACAACCACATCGCCCGCAGCCATGTTGGGGTGGAGTTAAATGATGCCACCGACTGCCTCGTGGCAGGCAATGAATTCCTCGAATGCAGCACTGGCATCAATCTCTGGCGCTGGTGCAAACTGCCGGGGCTGAACGAAGGAAATCTGATCGTGCAAAACGTCTTCGAACGCACCCGGGGCAACGCCGTGCAGATCGCCACCGGCACGAAGGGCAACACCATCGCGCAAAATGAGATCACCGGCTCAGGCAAAAACGGCATCATCCTGTCCGGGGAGGCCCAGAGAGTGAAGGCGAACAAAATCACCGGCAGCGGCATGAAGAACACCGTGATCCAGGAAGGCAAACACGACGTCTCCGAATAATCACCCGCCGTAAAGCGCCTGCACCAGCCCGAGGACTCGCTCACCAGGCAGTGCCCCGATTTCCATCTGGTTCATCGTGTAGGCAAAGCTGATCCCGCTCTCAGGATCCGCAAAGGCCAGGCTGCCACCCGCGCCGGGGTGACCGTAGGCGCGGCGGCTCGGGCCATAAAGCTGGCGCAGCTTGCCGCCATCTGACTCAGGCTCTTCATTCAAAGGGTCCTTCATCATGCCCGTGGAGAAAGCGATGGGAGTCAGCAGCACGGAATCCACCTCCTGTGTCAGCGTCTTTTCAAACCGGCGCACCACCGTTTCAGGCACAACCTGCACCCCGTTCCAGACACCGCCCTGGGCCAGCATGGCGTAAAATTTGGCCAGCCCCTGCGCACTGCCCACGCCGCCCATGCTCGCATAACCGCGTGACCACATTTCGCTCTGATTGAAGTCGCTGACCGCATTCAGGCCAAAGGGTGAGGTGAACGTGCGCTGCGTGAGCGTGCCCGCCGTATTGAAGGCTTTGATAAAAGGCTGGTTACTGTTGGCAATGCTGATCTTCCCGGGATAGACCGGTGAGACGCGGTCCCACTGCGCACTGGGAAGCCCGATCCAGAAATCGAGCGCCATCGGGCCGCCAAAAACTTCACGATAATACTCACCGAGCGATTCCGCCTCCGTGAGACGGCGCACGATTTCATCCAAAAGGAAGCCAAAGGTGCGCGCATGATAGCCCTGCCGTGTGCCGGGTTCCCACAAAGGCCGCTGGCGCTCGAGCGCCTCCACCACGGCATCGTAGTCGTCAATCGGCGCACGTTCATCCAGCGCGCACAAGCCCGCCGTATGCGACAGCAGATGAATGAGGGAGATGCTGGACTTTCCACCTCCGGCAAACTCGGGCCACACTTCCGCCACAGGGCATTCCAGCGGGATGCCCGCCTCTTCCAGCGCCAGCAGGCAACACACGGCAGCCGGGCCTTTGGTGGCGGACCACACGGGGACGAGCGTGTCGCGCTCCCACTCCCGGGTGTGTGCCCGGTCACGGTAACCATGCGCGAGGCTCAGCACCTCCTGCCCATGCTGCCAGATGGAGACTGAAGCCCCCATCTCCCCGCGGGTGCGGAAGCTCTCTTCGAACCATGCACCTACGGCCTGAAGATTTGCAGGACTGCCGGGGAAACTCATGCGTGGTGGGACTCCAGTTGCGCCCGCAAACAGTCGAGATCGCGGTCCCTTCGGGCATGCTGGCGCAGTTCACCATCCATCTCGAACGCCCGCTGCAGGTAGGTCAGTGATTTCTCAATGTGACCGAGGCAGGCGTGGTAGCAGCCCATGTTGTAATAGTAGACCGGCTTGGCTCTCAGGGTCGCGGGACCGCGCGAAAGCACATCCACCGCCTCGGCGGTCCGCCCGAGTTCATGCAGGCAGAAAGCCGCATGGATGAAGCCGCCAGGCTCCATCGGTTCCTGCGCACAGAGCTTGGTGGCCAGCGTCAGCGCCTCGTCCCACCGGTGTCCGCCCATGAGGCACAGCAGCGTGATCTCGATCACATCCACCCGGCTGTGCATTTCCGCCGGCAGAGGGGACAATTCCACCCGAGCCTCGTCAAAGAGACCCAGCTCCACGTAGCCCTGGGCGGCGATGATCCTGCGTTCAGCTTCGGTCATTTTTTGAGTGTGAATGGCCTGATCAGAACGCAAAGCATGCGCGGGAACAAGGTTTTTCGTGCCGGATGAAACGCAAAAAAAGCTTCATTCGCCCATGCAAGCATCAAACAGCGGCCGCTTTCACGTCCCGCAATTTCTTGGCCACCTCCATCCGCGAACCAATTTCCCAGCAGCTCCATGTGGTGATGTAGCTGACGAGTGCGGCCACCGCCCCGAGGATGATGCCCCCCATCAGCATGACCGGCGCATGCTCCTTGAGCACGATCCAGGCATCCACCATGGACTCCGGCAGATGCTTGGGAAACGGTGAGGTCGGCACCGTGGTGTACAGCGCCAGCACCCATTTCCCGATGGCATATTCCAGCCACGCCATGAACGGCACTGTGACCGGATTGCTCACCCAGCACATGGCGATCGCGATGGGGATGTTCACCCGGAAGATGGCGGACAGAATGACGGCCGTCGGCATCTGGATCGGCAGGAGTTGCAGGGTGATGAACATCCCCACGGCCATGCCGCCGGAAAGCGTATGCTGCGTGGGCTTCCACACCCGCTTGTCGAGGAAATGCCGTGCAAACCACCGCCGGGCCGGGCTTTGCCGCAGTTTGCGCGGATGTTTGAGAAAGCGGATGGTTTTGAACACCGAACGGCGAAACCAGCCCCGGGCCATTGCAAGCATGATCAGTGCCCTCCCCCATTATAGACCCAGATCAGCAGCCCCCCGCCAAGCGCGATGCGATACCAGGCAAAACCGTTGAACGTATGCCCCTGGACAAAACGAATGAGCCACTTCACCACGAGGAAGGCAGAGACGGCTGAAACCACCGTGCCGAGGACCACCATGCCCCAGTCTTCATCACCTGCCTTGCCGTCCTTGATCGCGGAGAGGATTTTAAACGCCCCGGCCGCCATCAGCGTGGGAATGCCCAGCAGGAAGGAAAACTCCGTGGCGGCAGGCCGTGACACGCCAAAAGCCAGCGCCATCAGGATGCTCGCCCCCGAACGCGAGGTCCCTGGAAACACCGCCGCCAGCAGCTGCGCCAGCGCCACGGCCACCACGACCGTCCAGGTGATGTCCGTCGTACCCGCTTTGTCTTTGTGCAAAAACTCCAGAACCAGGATGATGAACCCGCCGATCAACGTGGCCCATGCCACCGGCGGAATCGTTTCCGGCAGCTTGATGTCTAATTTCTTGATGATCAAACCACCCACGGCGGTGATGAAAAAAGACACCAACAGCTTCGCCAGATAAGTCCGTGTGGTGGCATCCCCCAGGGTGGTGGCCAGATGTTGCAGCCGCTGGGTAAAAACCGCCAGCACCGCCAGCACCGCCCCGCTTTGGATCACCACGTTGAACAAGTCGCTTTTCTGAGGCAGCCAGTGCAGATTTTGCGGAATGAGCAGGTGCCCGGTGGAGGAGATGGGAAGGAATTCGGTGACACCTTCAATGATGCCGAGGAGGATAATCGCAAGCCATTCGGGCATGACAGGAATAGGGAGAGGGTGGGTAAAGGACTGGGAACAATCAGGCGGCTGGCGCAGTTTGCAACTTCACTGAATGCATTGAACCTGATAATTCGCAGCAACCTGCCATTCTCTTCCACGGCAATGGTTTTCAGGCTGGCCTTTGCAACGTTTTCGACTACCATCTCACTCCCTTCGGCATGCCAGCCAGTGCCTCCCATTCCCCCATCTCTTTGTCCGCCCCCCGTTTCTCATGGTGGCGTGCGCTAGTGTGTGCCTGCGCAGCGCTCATCCTGACGGTTCCGGCCGCCGCCCAGTCCGGCTCGACGATTCGCGTGCGCCTGGCGGATGGCTTTGATTTTCCTGTCGGCAAGCCGGACGCCGACGGCTTCTACAAAGCTCGCGGCTACTGGCCCAACGGCCATCTGGGTGAAGACTGGAACGGCCGCGGTGGTGGTGACACCGATCTCGGGGAGCCGATTTATTCCATAGGCCGTGGCGTGGTGATTTTATCACAAAACATCGGCGTCGGCTGGGGTAACTGCATCTTGGTACGCCACATTTTCCGCGAGGCTGATGGCAAAATCGCCATGGTCGACTCCCTCTACGGCCACCTTCACGAACGCAAGGTCAAGCTTCATGACCTCGTCGAGAAAGGCCAGCTCGTCGGCACCATGGGTGGCAACAACGGCATGTACCCGGTTCATTTGCACCTGGAAGTACGCAAAAATCTGCAGATCGGCATGAACCGCTCCTCCTTTGCACGTGATTCCTCCAACTACTACAGCCCGACGGCTTTCATCAACGCACGCCGCGTCCTGCCTTCGAGCACACAAAAATACGCCGTGCCGGTGAACAATTTCGCCCCCTATGGACGGGCGCTGGCTGACACCAGCAGTGATGGCTCAAGCACCGCCAGTGTCGATGTTCCCTCCTTCAAAGGCGGCCCAGGGACGGGCAAAGATGAAGCGAAGCAGGACGATGACTTCTGGTCACGCCTGAAAGCCAAAATGCGTAATGGTCAGACCACGGAGGCTACCGACGAAAAACGCTGAGCCAGCCACGGCCATAATAGCCCTTGATTCATCGCCATCCGTGATGGCATCTTTGCTGCTATAATAGGACCTCTTACTCCCGGCCATGCAAATACCGCCCCGCTCCACCCCTCCACGATCCGTTTACGGCGGCAGTCTTGTGCCAGTTCTCATTGTCGTGGGCGCTCTCGGGCTCAGCACCGCCATTTTCTTCCTGTTTACCAAAAAGAAAATACAGGCTCAAAAAAACACCGTTGCCCAAGCGGCAGGCTCCGCCAGCTCAGTCGCCGAGACCGCCAGGTCTGCTGCCCCGGCACTCCCTGCCAGCCCACCCATGGTGAAACCGCCGGCTCCGCCGAAGCCTTCACCTCCGGCCTTTGCCTTCGCCCGCCCGCTGGACCTGGGCAGGCAGCTGGTGCGCAGCCTCACCACAGGAGACTTTGCCACCGCTGGCAAGCTCGCAGCCGCCTCGGATGCAGAGCAGTCCAGCAGCGCCGCCAAGCTCTTCGAAAAGCTCGCCTCCATGGGCTACAAACCTGCGGCGGAGCATCAGGTGGAGCTTCTCGGCCTTGTCGAGAATCGCACCCGCATCACCCTTCCCTTTGTCATGGCTGGTTCGCAGGAAACCGTGCGCATTCAGCTCGACCTGGTACGTGACGAAAAAATGGGCTGGAAAGTCGCCAAAGCCACCCTGCCCAAGGCCATGAGCAGTGCCATCGCCGCCATGCCGGCCACCGCAGCCCCGACTCCTGCGTCGGCCCCCGCCAAACCCGGCACAACGCCCCCGCCTGTCGCCACTTCCCCCATGAAGCAGCTTTTCACCGTTGAAGACGGCACTGACGCGCTGGCCTTCGCCAGTGATTTTGTCCGCCACCTCCTGAAGCACGACTTCAATGCCGCTCGCGCTTTTGTTGATGACAAGAAGGTGCCCGTCGAGCGTCTCCTCGGCCTCTGCATCGTCTTTGAAGAAGGCCAGTATTCCTTGAATCCGGCCAAACCGCTCATCGTGACCATCGCCAATCCCGAAGTCTCCTGGGTCATTGCCCAAGTGCAGTCGGAATCCCTCCAGCAGAACACCGAATTTGGTGTGGAGCTCAAGCGGGCAGACACCGCCCAGCCATGGAAAATCGCAGGACTTAATCTCTCCGACATCCTCGGTTCCTTCGCCAAAAGCGCCTCCAAGCTCGGCGTACCCTACACGCCCATCGTCAAGAATCCCAAGGGCGGCGAATCACTCGCCCTCTACTTTGAATACGACCGCGCCGAACTTCACCCCCGTGCCCTGAAGCAGCTCGAAGTCATCGCCGCCCTCATGAAGGCCGACCCTTCCAAAAAACTCCGCATCGCCGGCCATACCGATGAAAAAGGCGAGGAGGACTACAACATCCGCCTCTCACGCGGTCGCGCCGAGGCCGTGAAGAAGCAGCTCGCCGCCCTCGGCGTGCCGGCCGCACAGGTCGAAACCACCGGCCTTGGCAAAGCCCAGCCCCTAAGCCCCAACAAAAAATCCGACGGCACCGACGATCCCGAAGGCCGCAGCCACAACCGCCGCGCTGAGATCTACCTCGATTTCTGATTCCGTTCCCTCGTCTTGCACCGTTGTCGCGTCCGCCTAGTCTGGCGCACGCATGAAGAAAAAATCCCCACCCGCCCCGCCACCACCCGAATCATCGTGGAAGGCCGGGTTGTTCTTCGGTGGCATTGCCGCAGGCGTGGTCGGCTTGCTCGCATGGGCCTTGTGGCCGCAAAAAAAGTTCACCCCTCTGCAGGCTCCCGTGGCGGTCTCCCTCGCAAAGACCGAACCCTACGTCATGCCGGACGAAAAAACGGCCTTCTCCCAATACGCCGGCTCTGAAAGCTGCCGCGCATGCCACGCCGATCAGTTCGCCAAGTGGCAGGGTTCTCACCACGGCCTCGCGGAACGCAACCCCGATCCCAAGCTGGACGATGCCGCCTTCGTCCCCACCCGCAGCTTCCAGCACGGCACCCAGACCACCGAGGTCCGCAAAAACGGCAGCAACTACGAACTGACCTCCCTCGGCTTTGGCAACAAGGTCACCCCCTACCGCGTCGAGCGCGTCATCGGCCACGATCCACTACGCCAGTTCCTCGTCGATGGCGGCAATGGCCGGCTGCAGGCCATGGAAGCCTGCCTCGATCCAAAGAAAAACGAGTGGTTCAATGTCTATGGCAATGAAGACCGCAAGCCCGGCGAATGGGGCCACTGGACCGGTCGCGGCATGGTGTGGAACCAGATGTGCGCCTCCTGCCACAACACCCGCCTGCGCAAAAACTACGACGCCAGGACCGATGGCTACCGCACCACCATGGCCGAGATGTCCGTGAGCTGTGAAGCCTGCCACGGCCCCATGAAGCCGCACAACACCTGGCAGCACGCCCACCCCGGTGCCAAAGGAGATCCCACCCTCACCAAATTCACCCGCGACCAGCACATCGAAAACTGCGCCGGTTGCCACGCGCTGCGCGGTGAAGTCACCGGCGACTTCGTCCCCGGCGAATCCTTCTGGGACCACTATCGCCTCTCCATCACCGATCAGACCGACACCTTCTACCCCGACGGCCAGATTCGCGGCGAAGACTACGAGTTCAGCAGCTTCCTCAGCAGCCGCATGCACAACGCCGGCGTCCGCTGCATGGACTGCCATGACATGCACAGCATGAAGACCGTTCTTCCCGGCAACCAGCTCTGCATGCGCTGCCACACCCCCGGCGGCTTCCCCAATGCACCGCCCATCATGCCCGAGGCGCACAGCTTCCACCAGACCGCCAGCACCGGCAATCAATGCGTGAACTGCCACATGCCCCAGACGGTTTACATGCAGCGCCACCCGCGCCACGACCACGGCTTCACCATTCCCGATCCGCTGCTCACCAAGCAGTTCAACGTGCCCAACGCCTGCAACAAATGCCACACCGACAAAACCACCGACTGGGCGCTCGAAGCCACGCAGAAATGGTGGGGCCCAAAAATGGACCGCAAAACACGCACCCGCGCCACCCTCATCGCCAAAGCACGCCTGGGCGATGACGAAGCCCGCAGCGGCCTCGTTGATCTCCTCGGCAGCGATGAAATCCCCCATTGGAAAGCCAGCGCCATACTGCTCCTCGACCGCTGGATTGACCAGCCCTCCGTGCAAACCGCCGTCACCACCCAGTTGCAGCACGCCCATCCCCTCGTGCGTGAAAGCGCCATCCGCACCCTCGAACCCATGCTGCAAAGCGGCTCCATCCGTTCCGCCATCGAACCCCTGCTTAATGACCCCGTACGCAGCGTCCGCGTCTCCGCCGCCTGGGCCCTGCGCGAAGGCCTGCATCTCGACTCCCCCGCCGGCCAAGATCTCCAGCACATGCTCCACTGGAACGCCGACCAGCCCAGCGGCCAGATGCAGCTCGCCCAGTTCGAATTTGCCCGGCGCAGCCTCTCCGCCGCCACCCAGCACATGGAAACCGCCATCCGCTGGGATCCCAACTCCCCTCCCTTCCATCACGACCTGGCCATGATGTACAGCACCACCGGCCAAACCCAGCTCGCCATCGCCAAGCTGCGCGACACCATCAAACTCGCCCCCAATCACGCCGAATATCATTACGAACTCGGCCTCGCCCTCAGCGAAACCGGCGACATGCCCGCCGTCATCCAGTCCCTGCAGGAAGCCACCCGCCTCGATCCCAGCTTGTCACGTGCCTGGTACAATCTCGGCCTCGCCAAAAACGGCCAGGGCGACATCCCCGGAGCCCTCGGCGCCCTGCAGCGCGGCGAACTCGCCAATCCCCGCGATCCCGGCATCCCCTATGCCCGCGCCACCATCCTCGCACGGCAAAACCGCATCCCGGAAGCCATCGCCGCGCTCGATCGCGCCTTGCTCATCTCACCCGGCTACCGTGAGGCCCAGGAACTCCGCGCCGCTTTGACGCGGCGCTGATCACCCGTCCGCCTTCTTCCACTCCTCACCTTCCTCGTCGTCGTCATCGCCGCCGAAGCCGTCATCATATTCATCCTCGCCCTTGCCCGGCTCCAGCCCGGCGATGGTGTTGATGTCTTCATCGCTTAACTCCTCGATGTCGTCCTCATCATCTTCGTCATCCTCCCCGGCCGCTTCAGCCGCCTGCTGCGCCTCCAGCCCTTTCTTTTCGATCTGGGCCAGAGTCCCGCTCACATCCTCCACCGTGTCCCACACGTTCTTGGCCACAAAGATCGGCGCACTTTGCTGCACCGCCATGGCAATGCTGTCGCTCGGGCGCGCATCCAGTTCGATCACCTTGCGCGTCGTCTGCAGTTCGTTCTCCGCAGAGATGATGAGACGCGCATGGAACACACTGCCATTGATGTCGTTGATCACCACGCGCTCCACCTTCGCACCAAAGGCCAGCAGCAGATGCCCCACCAGATCATGCGTCAGCGGCCGCTCCTTGGAGACCCCCCGCATGAACATGGAAATCGCCGTGCCCACCGACTCGTCGATGTAGATCACGAAGACCTTCGTTTCATTGCCCAGGAAAACGGCAAAGCTGCCCTCCAGCGGCAGCACCGCTCTCACCTGCACCTCGATGACATCAGTGTTCATGACGGCCAATTAAAAGCCGCACGCAGCCCGATGGCAACACTCACCGTGGGTTTTTGTGCTCCTAAACTGCAGCACCCCCGATCTCCACCACCCCTCCTCCGAGCCCCATGGCCAGGAAACGCCGCGAAACCTCCACATACTTCAGCGCCAGCTTCGCATTCGCCTCCTGCTCCTCCGCTGTCAGCGCACGCACCACCCGCGCCGGCGAGCCCACCACCAGCGAGCCCTCCGGAATGATCGTGTTTTTCGTCACCAGCGCCCCGGCCGCGATGATGCTCCGCGCGCCGATCTGCGCTCCGTCCAAAATAATCGCCCCCATGCCCACCAGCACCTCATCCCCCACCGTGCAGGCATGCACCACGGCGCGGTGCCCCACCGTCACACGATCCCCCAGCACACACGCGCAGTCATCGCTCACATGCAGCACGCTGCCATCCTGCACATTGCTTTGCGCTCCCACCACGATCCGGTTGATGTCTCCACGCAGCACCGCGCCATACCACACGCTGGACTGATGCCCCAGTTCCACCGCTCCGAGCACGACGGCTCCTTGGGCAATAAACACATCCTCAGCCACAGAAGGCCGTGATTCAGGAAGCAAGAATTTCTTTAATGGATCCATGGCAGGAAGAAAGATTTTATGATTGTGAAACGAATCGGAAAGCGCCATAAAAAGCGCCGCGCCACACGCATTCTGGAACGGACTGACCTTCTATCCAACAACGAATCTCACACACGCCCATGAACAAAGCTCAACTCATCGACGCCGTGCAGGAAATCCTTGGTAGCGACACCTCCAAGCGCGCCGCCTCCGAAGCTCTGGACGCCGTTCTCCAGGCCATCACCAAGGCGGTGAAAACGGAACAGGTGCAGCTCATCGGCTTCGGTACCTTCAAGCCCGTGAGCCGCAATGCACGCATGGGCCGCAATCCCAAGACCAAGGAACCCGTGGAGATCAAAGCCTCCAAAACCGTCCGCTTCGTCGCCTCCGCTGCCCTCAAGACCTCGCTCTAAGAAGCGTCACCCACCTTCCCCCGCGCTTCGTTCACGGAGCGCGGGTTTTTTTTGCCTCAGTCTTTCAGTTCCTGCTCCATGCGCTCGCTCAGCCACTGCTTGATCATGCTCTGGTAGTTCAGGTAGCGGCGTCGGGCCACGCGCTTGATGCGGCTCAGCATGCGCGGGTCAAACCTCAGCGTGATCGTCGTGGACTCACGCACATCCGCGCGATGAATGGACGCCTGCATCAGCCGTGCGTCCAGCTGGTGCGCGGCCCAGAATTGCCATTCGGCCTCGTCGCCATCAAATGCCGGCACATCTTTCCATGCTCGGACAGGCTTCAATTCGGCAGGTGCGGTTTCCATGGTGGTGCTGTGATGAGTTCAGAGTTCCTCCGCCTTCTTGCGCTCGAAAAAGTCATGCTCCCCGGGAGTCATCAGCCGGGCGAAAATCACACGGTAATGTTTGCCGTCGGTCCAAAACACACTGAACACCGACTTCCCCTGAAGTGATTTGCCCAGGTTGTAATAACGGGCCTCCGCGCTCCCCTCCTGGCCGTCCGGCAGCAGTTTGATCGAGAACGGATCCTCAAACGACTCCTCAATATCCTTCGGAGGAAGGATTGAGAGGTCAAACGCGGCGCCGATCCAGTCAAAGTCCATGGAGTTGTATTTACGAGATTATTTGCGGTATTCGATCAGTTCTATCTCATACCCCTCGGGTGCGTCAATGAAAGCAAACACGCCGCTCGAGCTGGGTGTCGGGCCGTCCGAGAGCGGATAACCCAGCGCGGCAGAATGTTTCGCAAACTCCTCAATGCTCTCCACCTCAAACGCCAGATGCGTCAGATCACTGCAAAACGTCACCGGCCCGCTGGCTGGAAAGCTGCAAATTTCGATCAGCTCGTCACTGTTCGGCGTCTGCAAAAACACCAGCTCCGAGCCGCGCGGCGACTTGTGCCTGCGCACCTCCTTCAGGCCGAGCACCTGCGTATAAAAGTGGATCGTCTTTTCGAGATCATTCACCCGGTAGCGGGTGTGGAGAAGTTTTTTGACCATGATGTACCGTTTATGCCACAGGCTGCCGGACGTGGCAAATGATCCTCCTTGTAGAGGAAAGCTTGCCTTCACATGGAGGAAAGCTTGATGTCACAGGCGACGTCTTTTAAACCTCCCCCATGATTTCCATCGACCTCACAGGCAAAGTCGCCCTCATCACCGGCGCCTCGCAAGGCATCGGCACCCAAGTAGCCCGCACCTTTCACCTTGCCGGCGCCACCGTCGTCATCAACCACCTCGGCACCCCCGGCACGACGGAAGGCGCTCAAGCCCTCGCCGATGAACTCAACCTTCTCCGCACAGACAGCGCCAGCGTCATCGCTGCAGACGTCGCCAAACCCGAGCAGGTGCAGAGCATGATGGGAGACATCCAGGCCCGCCATGGCGGCCTCGATTTCCTCATCAACAATGCCGCCATCATCAAGGACCGCACCATCGCCAAAATGGGTCTCGATGAATGGGACGCCGTCATTGATGTGAACCTCTCCGGCGTGTTCTACTGCTGCAAATACGCCCTCGAAATCATGCGCGATCACGGTGCCATCGTCAGTTTCGGCAGCATCGCCGCCATCCAGGGCTTCTTCGGCCAGGCCAACTACGCCGCCGCCAAATCCGGCGTTCAGGCCATGATGCGCGTCCTCAGCCGTGAAGCCGCCCGCAAACAGATCCGCGCCAACGCCATCGCCCCCGGCGTCATCGACACCGCCATGGCCGCCACCATCCCCGAAAACGTCCGCGCCGAGATGATCAAAAACGTACCCCTCGCCCGCTTCGGCACCACCGAGGAAGTCGCCAACGTCGTCCTCTTCCTCTGCTCCCCCCTCGCCTCCTACGTCACCGGCCAGACCCTCGAAATCAATGGCGGCTGGAGAGGCTGAATGTGCTGCCACTCTTCCTCCTCCTCTGACTCCTACTCCTCCTCTCGGAGGCGCCCCATACCGCTCCATCTCTGCGTTCTCCCAATCTCCGCGGTGCAAATCATACCACGAGCTATTGAAAACCGGTCGATTCTCTTGTCGCCTAAAACGCCCCCGCCCGGCACCAGCCCCAACGGGGCGTCGGATTCAGCCCTGGGCGCAGCGAGGAACGAGCAAGCCCTGGGGCACCCACGCAAAATCCGGAGAAGCAAACCCAGCACTCCGCCACACCACGCCGGGTTCCAGCAGCGTCTGCACCGCGTCCCGCCATGCTTCTGCGCTGCAATCATCCATCGCCCTCACTAAACGATTCGCTGCCTCCAAAAAACCGTCCCTTCTCAACAGGCCGCAAGACACTCGGACTCATTTTCAACTTCATCTTGCTATCAGCCCCTCACTAGCCTTCGCAGTCACTGAAACATGCGCGCCCCAGCCATCCTCGCCACAGCAGACGAAGCCATCGCCGCCATCCCCAGCGGCTCCACCATCGCCGTGAGCGGCTTCGTCGGTGCCGGTCATGCCGAATTGCTCACCTCCGCATTGGAGCGCCGCTTCCTCCAAACCGGCACCCCCACCGATCTCACCCTCTACTACTGCGCCGGCCAGGGAGACCGGGCCGAGCGCGGTCTGAACCACCTCGCTCATCGCGGCCTGCTCAAACGCATCGTCGGCGGCCACTGGAACCTCGCCCCCAAGCTCGGCGCACTCGCGCTCGCCAACGAAGTCGAAGCCTACAACCTGCCCCAGGGAGTCCTCTCCGTACTCACACGTGAGATCGCCGCCAAACGCCCCGGCTTGTTCACCCAGGTCGGACTGAACACCTTCATCGACCCCGTGAACGGCGGCGGCATGATGAACGCCCGCACCACCGAACCCCTCGTCGAACGCATCGAGCTCGATGGCAAAACATGGCTCCGCTACAAGTCCATGCCCATCCATGTGGCCCTCATTCGCGCCACCTATGCCGATCGCCGCGGCAATCTGAGCATGGATCGCGAAGGCCTCATCAGCGAAGTCCTCCCCATGGCGCAAGCCGCGAAAAACCACGGCGGCATCGTCATCGCCCAAGTCGAAAGCATCGTCGACCAGCTCCCCGATCCCAAGTCCGTGCGCGTCCCCGGCCTCCTCGTTGACTACATCGTCCCCTCCCACGGCCAGCAGCACGATCAGACCTTTGGCGAAGCATTCAAAGAAGACTTCGTCATCACCAGCGACGGTACCTTCACCCTCCCCCCGATGCCCGAATCCGACCGCAAACGCATCGGCGCACGCGCCCTGCAGGAGGTGCGCAAAGGCGACATCGTCAATCTCGGCATCGGCCTCCCCGAAGCCGTCGCCATGGTCGCCGCCGAAACCGGCCGCCTCCACGAATTCACCCTCACTGTCGAAAGCGGTCCCACCGGCGGCGTCCCCGCCTCTGGCCTCAGCTTCGGCTGCAGCCACTTCCCCGAAGCCATCATCGACCAGCCCGCCCAGTTCGACTTCTATGACGGCGGCGGCCTCGACATCGGCGTCCTCGGCGCCGTCGAAATCGATGCCGAAGGCAGCGTCAACGTCACCAGCTTCGCCGGTCGCTTCGCCGGCGTCGGCGGTTTTGTAAACATCGCCCAGAGCGCCCGCCGCCTCATCTTCTGCTGCACTTTTGAAGCCAAGGGGCAGCCCAAGTTTGTGCAGAAGATCCAGCACGTCTGCTTCCACGGCCCCACCGCCCTCCGCAACGGCCAGCAAGTCCTCTACATCACCGAGCGCGCCGTCTTCGAACTCGCCCCCGGCGGCCTCCGCCTCATCGAAATCACAGACGGCACCGACCTCCACCGCGACATCCTCTCCTGCATGCAGTTCACGCCCATCATCGGTCTATAAAAGCGCACGCAAAAAAATGCTCACCACCAGCCCGCTCCACAGCGCCCCTGTGTCCTTTCGGTCCCTTCCGTCCTTTTTGTCCTTCAGATCGTCTGCATCGCCCTCGCGCACACCCGCTCCACCTTCCCCGCGCTCAGCATTCCCCGTTTCCACCCGCACAAAAACGCGCCACACTCCCCCCACCATCCCATGTCCCCCGTTTACCTCATCGACGCCAGGCGCACTCCCATTGGCCGTTTCGGCGGCGGCCTCAAAGACCTCACCGCCACCCAGCTCGGCCACGCCCTCGGTGACGCCATGCTGCCTCAGACCCTACGCGCCCACATCCAGCAGGTCATCCTCGGCCAGGTCCTCCAAGCCGGTGCCGGCATGAACGTCGCCCGCCAGATCGGCCTCAAGCTCGGCCTCCCCCAGGAAGTCCCCGCCTTCACCGTCAACATGGCCTGTGGATCCTCCCTCAAAGCCGTCGCCCTCGCCTCCGACGCCATCCGCTCCGGTGAAAACGACCTCGTCCTCGCCGGCGGTGTCGAAGTCATGAGCCGCGCCCCTCACTACGCCACCGACCTCCGCTTCGGCAAAAAGCTCGGCGACTCCTCCCTCCAGGACGCCATGTTCGTCGACGGCCTCACCGATCCCCTCCTCAAAATCGGCATGGGCGAAACCGCCGAACGCATCGCCGACAAGCACGCCATCACCCGTGCCGAGCAGGACGCCTTCGCCGCCCTCAGCCAGAGCCGCGTCGCCGCCAGCCGCGCCGCCCTCAGCCGCGAGATCATCCCCATCGGCGAAGTCACCGAAGACGAGCACCCGCGCGCCGACACCACCGCCGAGTCCCTCGCCAAACTCAAGCCCGCCTTCCGCAAAGACGGCACCGTCACCGCCGGCAACGCCTCCGGCATCAATGACGGCGCCGCCCTCGTCCTCCTCGCCAGCGCAGACGCCGTCTCCCGTCACGGCCTCACACCCCGCGCCCGCATCATCGCCAGCGCCGCCGTCGGCTGCGATCCCGCCCTCATGGGCCTCGGCCCCGTCGGTGCCATCAAAAAACTCTGCACCCTCACCGGCTGGAACCTCAACGAAGTCGACGCCATCGAAATCAACGAAGCCTTCGCTGTCCAGGCCCTCGGCTGCATCAAAGAGCTCAATCTCGATCCCACCAAGCTCAACCCACGCGGCGGAGCCATCGCCCTCGGCCACCCCCTCGGCGCCAGCGGTGCCCGCGTCCTCATCACCCTCCTCCACCACATGGAAGACCACCACCTCCGCCGCGGCATCGCCTCCCTCTGCATCGGCGGCGGCATGGGCATCGCCCTGGCCATTGAGCGGGAGGGCTAATGCGTAGTTGCCCCCGCTCCCCTCTCTCAGCTAAAAAACCTTCGCATGATCGGAATCGACCTCGGAACCACCAACAGTCTCGTCGCCGTCTGTGATGAAAACGGGCCCCGCGTGCTGGCCAATGAACTCGGCGAAGACCTCACACCATCCGTCATCGCCGTCGCCGAAGACGGCACCGCGCTCGTCGGTCGCGCCGCACGCGACCGTCTCATCACTGCTCCAGAATCCGGCTGCGCCTTCTTCAAGCGCGACATGGGCACCACAGATGGCTACCATTTTGGCGGTCGCCGCTGGACGCCTGTCGAATGCTCCGCCCTCATCCTCCGCGAGATGAAGCGCATCGCCGAGCTTCAGCTTGGCCGCGAGATCACCTCCGCCGTCATCACCGTCCCCGCCTACTTCCACGACCAGCAGCGCCAGGCCACCGTCGATGCCGCCAAGATCGCCGGCCTCAAGGTCGAACGCCTTCTCAATGAACCCACCGCAGCCGCCCTCGCTTACGGTTTTAATCGTCAAGAAGACCTCAGCACCCTGCTCGTCTTTGATCTCGGTGGCGGCACCTTCGATGTGACTGTGCTCGAATGTTTCGAAGGAGTCGTGGAGGTCAAAGCCTCTTCTGGAGACGGACGCCTCGGCGGAGAAGACTACACCGATGCTTTCACTGCCTGGGTCACCAAAGAACTCGGCTACACCGCCCCCCAGGAGCAGCAGATGAAATGGCGCAACACGCTCGATCATCTCAAGCGCAAGCTCACCACCGAGGAAAAAGTCGAGCTGCAAATTGGCGACAAAACCGCACCGGTTTCACGCACCGATTTCATTGAAGCGACCAAGCATATCACCGCTCGCCTCTGGCCTGCGGTCCGCCGTGCGCTCAATGATGCCCAGCTCACCCCAAAACAGATCGAAGCCGTCCTCCTCGTCGGCGGTGCCAGCCGCATGCCTGCCGTGCAGGAAATGGTCCTGCGAGATCTTGGTCAGGAAGCCCAGCGCAGTCTCGATCCCGACCGCGTTGTCGCCCTCGGAGCCGCAGTGCAGCAGGCCCTCTGCGCCGGTGGCTCAGCCGTGAAGGATCTCGTCCTCACCGATGTCTGCCCGCACTCATTGGGTGTCGAAGTCGCCAAAGCCCTGCTGCCGGGACACACCCAGCCCGGTTACTTCGATCCTATTCTTGATCGCAACATCACCGTCCCCGTCAGTCGCAGCCGAACCTACTGCACCATGCACCCGCAGCAGGACGAGGCCATCCTCAAAGTCTATCAGGGCGAAAGCCGCCTGACGAAGGACAATCATCTCATCGGCCAGGTCCGCATCCCCGGGCTGCGCTCCCTGCCTGGAGGCGAGAAAGGCGGTGTCTTTGAGGTCCGCTTCACCTATGACATGAACGGCATTCTCGAGGTCGAGGTCACCATCCTCTCCAGCCAGAAAAAGCTCACCGAAGTCTTCGAGCAGCGTCCCGGCACCATGAGCCGGGATCAGATCGCCGAGGCGCTGCGCAAGGTCACACCTCTCAAGGTCCACCCACGCGAAGCCCCCGCCAACCGCGCGCGCCTAGAGCGCGCTCAGCGCCTCTTCTCCGAGCTCGTCGGCGTCTTGCGCGACAGCCTCAGCCACGAGCTCGATGTCTTTGAGTCAGCCCTCGAAACTCAAGACTCCAAGATCATCGCCACCGCTGCCGCACGCCTGGACGACTTCATGCGCCCCTACTTTGCCAATGAAGACTGATTTCTCCGCGGACGATCCCTGGAAGGTGCTTGGGCTCGAGGCCGCCACCGCCTCCCTCCCGGACGTCAAGCGCGCCTATGCCCGACTCCTCAAGACCAGCCGCCCCGATCAAGACCCCGCAGGCTTCATGCGCCTTCGTGCCGCCTACGAGGCGGCGCAGGTCCTGCTCAAAGGCGGCCCCATCGCTCCGCCCCTCGTTCCGCTGGGCCCATCCAGTCCATCAGAGCCAGACGCAGCTCCCCCACCCGCAGACTCATTCACGGCACCCGCTCCATCTCCCACGCCTCCGCCATCGACACCGCAACCCGCCCCCGAGCTTCCCGCAGAAGTAAAGGACCCTCTCCAGTCCCTGCGCATCGCGGTCGTATCCAAAGTGCGTCAAAAAATCCGTATCGCCTGGGCCGCCTACGAAGAGGCGGCGGAAAAACATGACATCGATAAAGAAAGCCGCTGGCTCCTCTTCATTGAAGTCTTCACCGGCTGTATCCCCCTGCTGGCAGATGCCTGCACCGACGAGCGCCTGCTGGAGCATTTAAAGTGGGGTGAAATGCGCCTGCTGCGCCTCGTCACCGATACATGGAGCCGCCAGGGAGATGCCAAACGGCTCGACGAATTCTGCGTCTCCCTTTACCGCCAGCGTCAGCTCGCTGACTCTGAAATCGGTGCCATGGCCATGATCACCACCGCCATCGCTCTCGGTGCTTGGAATCCCGAGCAGGCCGCCCGCCTCGCCCAGCGCGCCTTCCCCCGCCTCCCCACCTCTCAGCGCAGCGAACTCACTGCCCGCGTCGACTTCGAGAGCATGCTCGGCCGCCTCGTCGGCCCTTTGCCCCAGCAGTTTAAAATTCCCTGGGTCGAAGTCCTGCGCCACGGCGAAGCCGAGAAGCCATGGAAAGAAATCATCACCCGCGACATGGTCATCGCACTCCTCCGCCACTGCGGTGCACAATGGCCCGGCTTCCCCATCCTCAGCCAGAAGCTCAGCCCCAAGTCCTGGCAGGAACTCAAAGCCCTCGCTGAATTCATTCTGCGTTAGCATCCACCGCATCGGTCCCATAGGTCCTATCAGACCTATTACGGTCCGCCCCCCCCCATCGTCCTCACTCCTCCCACCATCCCTGGGTTCGCCTCGGGTAACATCCAGCATCTCGAATCCTTCCGCTAGGCACTGCGCTTACCCTCACCTTGAGACCCGTTCGCAGCAGCCTTTCCACAGGAAAATTGCACGCACGGCTTGCACAGCCGCGTCGTATCTCCATGATGAATTCCTCCCCACATGAGCGCTGTTTTTGACTCCCTTTCGCGATTTTACGCCTCCTCCATTGGCAAGAAGATTCTTGTGGCCCTGACCGGCCTCATCCTCTTCGGCTTTGTCATCGGCCACATGATTGGCAACCTGCTGATCTTTGTCGGCAAGGACGCCATCAATGAATACGGCCACATGCTCCAGACCGCGCTCCATGGCGGCGGCGTCTGGATCGCCCGCCTCGGACTGCTGGCAGCCGTGCTGATTCACATCGTGGCCACCATCTCTCTGACCCGCGCCAATCGTGCAGCCCGTCTGGACAAGTATGGCCAGCACAAGGCGCAGGTGAGCAGCAAATCCTCCCGCATCATGATCTGGAGCGGCCTGACCATTCTGGCCTTCATCGTTTACCATCTGCTGCACTTCACCGTCCATGCCGGCAACGACTACGGCACTTACAAGACCACCCTTGAGGGCCACACCGTGCACGACGTCTATCGCATGGTCATCGCAGGCTTCTCCTGGGCCCCGGCGGTGTTCTTCTACATCCTCGCCATGCTGCTGCTCACCAGCCACCTCAGCCACGGTTTCAGTAGCCTGTTCCAGACACTCGGCGTCGCCACGGACAAGTCCGAGCCGCTGTTCAAGAAACTCGGTTACGCCTTCGCGGGTCTGATCCTCGTGGGCAACTGCTCCATCCCCATCGCCATCTTCTTCTTCGGCTACGGACGTTAATTTTTTCTGCGACTCGCCATGTCTCTTAATTCCAACATTCCCTCCGGCCCGATGGCCACGAAGTGGTCCAAGCACAAGCAGGACTCCAAGCTCATCAATCCGAAGAACAAACGCAAGTTCACCGTCCTCGTCGTGGGCAGCGGTCTTGCCGGCTCCTCCGCAGCGGCGACGCTGTCGGAACTCGGCTACAAAGTGAAATGCTTCTGCTTCCAGGACAGCGCCCGTCGTGCTCACTCCATCGCAGCGCAGGGCGGCATCAATGCGGCCAAGAACTATCAGAACGACGGCGACAGCGTGCACCGTCTCTTCTACGACACCGTCAAAGGCGGCGACTTCCGCGCCCGTGAGGCCAATGTGCATCGTCTCGCTGAAGTCAGCGTGAACATCATCGACCAATGCGTCGCCCAGGGCGTGCCCTTCGCCCGGGAATACGGTGGCATGCTGGCCAATCGCTCCTTCGGCGGCGCTCAGGTGAGCCGTACTTTCTACGCCCGCGGCCAGACCGGCCAGCAGCTCCTGCTCGGTGCCTACTCGGCCCTGAACAAGGAAATCGCCTCCGGCGGCGTAAAGATGTATCCCCGCACGGAAATGCTCGATCTCGTGACCGTGGACGGTCACGCCAAAGGCATCGTCACCCGCGATCTCGTCACCGGCAAAATTGAATCTCACGCAGGGGATGCCGTGCTCCTTTGCACTGGCGGTTACGGCAACGTTTTCTACCTCTCCACCAACGCGATGGGCTGCAACGTCACCGCGACGTGGCGCGCCCACCGCAAAGGCGCGTTCTTTGCCAATCCCTGCTACACGCAGATCCACCCCACCTGCATCCCTGTCAGCGGCGACTACCAGAGCAAGCTCACGCTCATGTCCGAGTCCCTCCGCAACGACGGCCGCGTCTGGGTGCCCAAGAAAAAGGAAGACTGCGGCAAGGCTCCGGATCAAATTCCAGAAGCGGACCGCGACTACTACTTGGAGCGCAAGTATCCCAGCTTCGGCAACCTCGCCCCACGTGACATCTCCTCCCGTGCCGCCAAGGAAGCCTGTGATGACGGTCGCGGTGTCGGCCCCGGCGGTCGCGGCGTGTACCTCGACTTCGCAGAAGCCATCGGCCAGTTCGGAGCCAAGACCATCGCCGAGCGTTACGGCAACCTCTTCGACATGTACGAGCGCATCACCGGTGAAAGCGCCTACAAGCGCCCCATGCGCATCTACCCCGCCGTTCACTACACGATGGGCGGCCTCTGGGTGGACTACAACCTCATGAGCAACCTCCCCGGCCTGCACGTGCTCGGCGAGGCGAACTTCTCCGACCACGGCGCAAACCGCCTCGGCGCCAGCGCCCTCATGCAGGGCCTCGCAGACGGCTACTTCGTCATCCCGACGACCATCGCCAACTACCTCGTGAACCAGAAGCCCGGCAGCATCACCACCGAGCATCCTGAGTTCAAGAAAGCCGTCGAAAACTGCACCGCGCAGACCAAAAAATTCCTCAACATCAAAGGCAAGCGCAGCGTGGACAGCTTCCACCGCGAACTCGGTCTCCTCGTATGGGACAAATGCGGCATGGCCCGCACCAAGGAAGGCCTCACCGAGGCCATCAACCGCATCCCCGCCCTGCGCGAAGAATTCTGGGAGAACGTCAACGTCCCCGGCAGCGGTGACTTCACCAACCCCGAGCTCGAAAAAGCCGGACGTGTCGCCGACTTCATGGAATTCGCCGAACTCCTCTGCCTCGACGCCCGCCACCGCGAGGAAAGCTGCGGCGGCCACTTCCGCTCCGAGTATCAAACCGAGGACGGCGAAGCCAAGCGTGACGACGAAAACTTCAGCTACGCCGCCGCTTGGGAATACACCGGCAACCTCAGCCAGCCCATCCTCAACAAGGAGCCGCTGGCCTTCGAAGAAGTCCACCTCGCCGTCCGCAGTTACAAATAACGTTTCTTTCCTGTCCCCATGTCTCAACTCAATCTGCACCTCAAAGTCTGGCGTCAGAACGGCTCACAGCCCGGCCATTTCCAGGACATCGACGCTCCGGACATTCCCGATCATGCCTCCTTTCTGGAGATGATGGACATCGTCAACGAACGCCTGATTTCCAAGGGCGAAGATCCCGTGGCCTTCGACCACGACTGCCGTGAAGGCATCTGCGGCATGTGCTCCATGCAGATCAACGGCGTCCCACATGGTCCTGAAAAGGCCACCACGACCTGCCAGCTTCACATGCGCAAGTTCCGCACCGGCGACACCATCTGGGTCGAGCCTTTCCGCGCGCGTGCCTTCCCGGTCCTGAAGGATCTCATGATCGACCGCGGAGCCTTTGACCGCATCCAGCAGGCCGGCGGCTTCGTCAGCGTGCGCACCGGTGCACCACAGGACGCCAATGCCCTGCCCATTGGCAAGGAAGTTGCCGATTCCGCCATGGACGCCGCCGAGTGCATCGGCTGTGGTGCCTGTGTGGCCGCCTGTAAAAACGCCAGCGCCATGCTCTTCGTCTCCGCGAAAGCCGGCCAGCTCAATTCCCTGCCCCAGGGTCAGCCCGAAAAAGACCGCCGCACCCTCGGCATGGTCCGTCAGATGGACAAGGAAGGCTTCGGTAACTGCACCAACCAGTACGAGTGCGAAGCCGCCTGCCCGAAGGAGATCAGCGTCCGCTGGATCACCAAGCTCAACCGCGACTACGCGGTGGCTGCAGTCAAAGACGCCTTTGGTAACAGCCGCAAGGAAGCGGGCGGCGGAGATTGATCCGTTTTACGGCTTCGGTTCCCCGGGAGGAGGAGCAGGCTTGTCCTGCTCCGGTGGCGGACGGCGGAACCCGTCCTTGGGCTCTCCTCCCCGCTCACGAAATTTCATGAATTCCTGACCTGCCGCCTCGCGGTAGATTTCGCGAAACCTTTTGAAGGCCTCCATGCGCTCTGCCGGTGGAAAAGCATCCAGTCTCGCCAGTGCTTCTTTGACACGCGGCAGTTGAAGAAGACGCTCATGGAAACCCCGCGTTTCATCACGCCGCTCCGGCCTTGAGATGGCCTGCAGCTCCGCTCCCAGCCGGATGGCCGCCATGAGGGCAAAATTGGGTGAATCCGGTTTCGGCATTTCCGGCAGACCGCGCTGATCCATCGGGAACTGCGGTTTGATCTTCTCCAGGATGCCCACGACTTCAGGATCAATTTCCTTCAGCGCGTTGTGCAGCGTGTTGCGCATCTCCTCATTCGCCCGCAGCGCCTTGTCGCGCGATTCGATCACCTCGGGACGCTGCCACGCCTTTTCGAAAGCGGCCCTCACCTTCTGCTTCTCGGCTTCAGAAAGTTTTTCAAACCCGTCAAACCCACGCGGCCTGCCCATGCCCGACATCATGCTCGGTCCACGATGCTCGCCATCACGATGCGGCGGCGGTCCTGTCGGCGGTGCAGGCTTGTCACCTTCGGACTGGGCCACGGCAGCCGTGACAAGGGCAAAAAGGAGAACCAGAGGGCGCATGACGGTCATTTTCCGCCGCTGCGTTCCATTGGCAACCTGATAGCTGGTCTCAGTATTCATTGAGGCTAATAACCCGTCTGCCCGCCAAAAGTTGCACTCACTTGATGCGCTCCAGTTTCAGCAAGGGGGCCGCCGGAGAGGCAAACTGCGCCACGTAAAGGTTTCCCTCAGCATCCACGGCCACTCCATGAGGATGAATGAAGGTCTTACGATCGCTCTGCATCGGCTGCAGCACACCATCCACATACACAGCCGCCGGAGCCCCGATATTGGACACGATCCGATACTCCCGGTCCACGATGGAAATGAATCCAGGGGAGTTCTTGTCCTTCGGCCACTGGTCACCCAAATGGGGCACAATCGCGTATTCCCCCCAAAACACGATGTCTCGTGGATTCCCGCCGGGCATGGTGATTTTGTCGATGAAGCGCCCATCCGCCGTGAATCTTTTGATCTCCTGCTGATCGCTCATGGCGATAATGATGCGAGTTTTTGCTGAATCCGACACATCCAAAGCCCCGCCATGCGGTCCCCAATGCTTCAGCTGGTTCTCCCCCTCCCCCAGATTTCCACCCCACCAGCGCAGCAGCGAACCATCCGGTTTGTAGTGAAAAAGGTAGTCCTTCCCATACCCGTCGAACACACAGAACTCCCCGTTCGCGAAATGAATCGTCTTCGAGGGCCGGTATTCATTCGCACTCGCATGCAGCTTCGCCTGCTCCGGCCACGCAAAATGCGCCAGTTCTTCACCATCCAGCGTCAATTTGCGCACCTCATGGAGCTGAGTGTCCGTGATGAATAGCACCTCGCGCTCCCCTTCCCGCACCAGGCTCATCCCATGCGCCCCCGGCATGCGCGCCGTCCAGTGCTTGATCAAGGTCCCCGTTTTCGAATCGAGCACGACCACATTGTTCCTGGCATCATCCGTCAGAAACAACAAGCGTCCATGTGCATCAATCGACACTGCGTGACCATTTTTGACGTTCACCTGCGCCAGCGCCTCGCGCCCCCAGCCGGGCGCGACCCGATAACGAAACTCCCCCTGGCCAAGAATGTCTTCAGCATGGCAAAAACCCGCTGCAAGCAGGCAGAAGATAACAAAACGAATCATGCAGCCATGCAATCACGCCTGCCGCCCCGGCGCAAGATCAACGCATGGATGGTTTGCCAGCCCCCGTATTGCTGCGAGGGTAGTTCCCGTTTCTTCTCATGGTCTTCATTCTCATCATCGCTGCTCTTTTCCTTGGCCTGGCCGTCGCCCGCTGGGCGCAGGCACGCCATGAGACGATGATGCTCAAGGGTTTTCGTGCCAATGCCCCCACGGCACATACCGGGAGTGAAATCGCCCTCATGTTTCTGAAATCCGAAGGGGTGGATGACGTGCAGATCGTCGAGCACAATGCCGTCGTGACCGATTACTTTGACCCGACCCGTCGCCGGCTGTTTCTGCGTCGGGATGTCGCTGAGGGCACGACGTTGTCCGCCTGGGCCATCGCCCTGCATGAGGCAGCCCATGCGCTGCAGACCGGCGAGTCCTTAAGCGAACTCAAATGGCGGCAGAGCTGCATCCGCATGAGCCGCTACATTCCCATGGCCGCTGTATTCGCCATCGTGGGATTGATGATCGCCCGCATTCTCATAGCGAAGAACGCCATTTTCGTCACCGCCGGAGTCATCGTCCTGCTGCTGCTGCTGAACCTCGGCAGCGTACCGCTGGAGTTCAATGCCAACAAGCGCCTGCGCCGCTTCCTGGATGAATATCTCAAAAACCATCCCCAGGCTGGTGGCCGGCTTGATGAACTGCTTTTCTGCATGGCGATCCGCGAGGTCGGTGATCTGCTGCGCTCCCCACGTTATTTCTTCCTGAGCGCCCTGCCCGGCACAGGAAAGATGCGGCCACAGTGATCTGAGTGGCAAGGCGTCCATCTTGGGTGACGTTGTGTTCCCATGCTCAAACTTGCCGCCATCTTCATTCTTGCCGCCTCGTCCGTTCTTCACGCAGACACCCAAGCGCCGTCCTCATTCAGCGGTGATTTTGTCATCAAGGTCAACTACCGCTACCTCCTGAGCAAGCCGGAGGGATATGAAGACAGCCCCGACAAAAAGTGGCCGCTGGTGGTGTTCCTGCACGGCTCCGGAGAACGCGGCACCGATCTTGAACTGATCAAAAAGCACGGACCGCCGAAGCTGGTGGCTGCCGGACAGAAATTTCCCGCCATCGTCGCCAGCCTGCAATGCGAACCCAACAACCTGTGGAATCCACACGCTGTCCAGGCGGTCACCGAACACTTGGTCAAAACGCTGCGCGTCGATCCTAAGCGCATCTATCTCACTGGAATCAGCATGGGTGGCTTCGGCACATGGGAGACCGCCTTTGAATATCCTGAGACCTATGCCGCCATTGCTCCCATCTGCGGTGGTGCCGGGGTGCGCTGGGTGACAGCGCAGCGTCTGAAGAGCATGCCCTGCTGGATCTTCCATGGCGACAAAGACGGAGCGGTTCCGATCGAGAACAGCCAGAAGATTTACGATGCCCTGAAAAAGATCGACGCGCCCGTCCAATTCACTATCTACCCCGGTGTCGGTCATGATTCCTGGACTCAGACTTATGCCAATCCGGAGTTCTGGAGCTGGCTGTTTGAGCAGAAGAAGCCATGACAGGGAGAAGGCTCGGCGGGCGTTTGATCTCCCATGATCCGACCTCTCCTCCCGCTTCTCATCGCCTCCTCACTGCAGGCTCAGGTGCTGCCCGGCACCCAGCCACTGGAGCCCAATCCTGACTTCTCCGCCACCATGGTGGCAGGCATCGACAAGATGGCGCTGAGGCTCATTGAGCAGTCGAAAGCGGGCCGCAAACCGACGCGCGAGAAATTGAAGTCCGTCCTCGGTGTGGTGGACCAGCGCCTGCCCATCACGGCGCTCGAACTCGTTGGCGACACTTCGTCTCCGGCGCTCCTGGCGGAAACCGACACCGCGCGCATCCTGCGGGTACGCTGGCCGGTGTTTGAGGGTGTGCATGGGGAGGGCATTCTGATTCAGCCGAAAGAAAAGCCCGTGGCGCGGGTGATCTACATCCCGGACGCTGACACCGATCCCGAGAAGCTGGCGAATGACGCCATGCTGGCCTACAGCGGCTGCGAGATCGTCATTCCTGCGCTCATCAGCCGCAGCAGCGAGTTCAGCACCAATGACAAGTTTGGTGTGAAAACGAACGTGCCGCACCGCGAGTGGATCTACCGCCAGTCTTATGAGTTGGGGCGCCACGTCATCGGCTACGAAGTGCAGAAGATGTTGTCAGTCGTCGATTACTTCAGCACGCAGCCTAAGCTGCCATTGCTCGTGGCCGGTCTCGGTGAGGGCGGCCTCATCGCCATGTACTCCGGGGCAATCGACGAACGCATCAGCTCCGTTTATGTCTGGGGCTGTTTCGAACCACGAGAGGGCGTCTGGGCGGAACCGATCTACCGCAATGTGTTCAATTTGCTGCGCGATTTTGGCGATGCCGAAGTGGCATCCCTCATCGGCCCACGTCCCCTGGTGGTGCAAAACCTCGGCTTCCCGAATGTGCAGGGCCCGCCAAAGGCCAAGCAGGGCGAACGTGAAATCGCAGCCCCTGGCAAGATCAGCAAACCGACTCTCGAAGCCGTCAAAGCCGAGGTCGCCCGTGCGAAAGCGCTCGTGCCGGGTGACTGGCTGATGCTGGCCACGGAGGAGCATGGCCTCAAAGAGGTGGTCACTCATCTGCTGCCAGCAGATGTCGCCGGGCAGCTCGTGAAGCGGATTGAGCCGATCATGCCGCAGAAAAACGAGGAGCGCGCCCGAGTGGATGACACGCGTCAGAAGCGCCTGGTGCGAGAACTGGAGACGTTCACACAGCGTCTGCTGGTGAGCACTGAAATGGAGCGCAAAGCGCAGTTTTGGGACAAGCTGCCACTCAAATCGGTGGCTGAATTTGAAAAACACACCGCCGGCGAACGCGACCGGTTCTGGAATGAAGTCATCGGCCGACTGCCTGACCCGAACCTGCCGGTGAATGCCAAAAGCCGCTTGGTGCGCGAGACGGACAAGGTCAAAATCTATGAGGTGACGATGGATGTGTGGGAGGACGTCTTTGCCTGGGGCTGGCTGTGCCTGCCGAAAGATCTCAAGCCCGGCGAGAAGCGGCCCGTCGTCGTCTGCCAGCATGGATTGGAAGGCCTCCCGGAAGACACCATCACCACCGATGAGACCAACCGCGTCTATGGGGCGTACAAGGCTTTCACGCTGCGGCTGGCCGAACAAGGATTCATCACCTTCGCCCCGCACAATCCGTATCGGGGCAAGGATGCGTTCCGCACGCTGCAGCGGAAGCTCAATCCTCTGGGACTGACGCTCTACAGCGTCATCAACGGCCAGCACCAGCGCATTCTGGAGTGGCTGAAGGCGCAGCCGTTCACGCAGCCTGACAAGATCGCCTTCTACGGCCTCAGCTACGGTGGGAAATCCGCCATGCGCACACCTGCCGTCCTGACAGATTACTGCCTGAGCATCTGCAGCGGTGACTTCAATGAATGGGTGCGCAAGTGCGTGAGCACCGACATGCCGATGAGCTACATTCACACCCACGAGTATGAAATCTGGGAGTGGAACATGGGCCGCACTTTCAACTACGCGGAAATGGCCGCCCTCATCGCCCCGCGCCCCTTCATGGTCGAGCGCGGCCACAACGACGGTGTGGGCGTGGATGAATGGGTGAACTACGAATTCGCCAAGGTGCGCCGCCTCTACAACAAGCTGCTCATCGGTGACCGTGCGACCATCGAGCACTTTGATGGCCCGCATACCATTCATGGGGTGGGGACGTTTGAATTCCTGAAGCAGAAGCTTGATTGGAAGTGATGCTCAGGCTTACCCGCGCCAAGACCGTTACGGATTTTCCAGCCGAAGGCCTCCACGACAGCCCATTTGCATTCGCTGCATCGTCCGCTAGGCTGGGGGCGTAACCCAACGCGCTATGCAAACACCCAAAATCACCGCCTACCTGAAAACCTACTGCGGCTGGAGCGAAGGCGTCCGCGCCATCTTCCGCAAGTATGAGCTCGCTTTCGAAGAGAAGGACATCATCAAGAACCCTGCCTTCCGCTGGGAGATGGAACAGAAGAGCGGCCAGCCGCTGTCTCCATGCGTGGAAATCAACGGCATCATGCTGGCCGACATCAGCGGTGCTGAAGTGGAAACCTGGATGACGGACAATGGTCTGCTCGAAAAAAGCGAAGCTCCAGCCGATGCACCGACCAATTCCGCCTGCACCGACGCGCAGCACGCCGCCATGGCCGCAGGTCAGGTGGGCACCTTGAAATTCGTGGGCTGATTCTGCATGCGTTCCCGGCTTTTCCTCCTTGGGCTGGCGGTTTCACTCGCTGCCTGCAACACCGTCTATTACGCCGCCTGGGAAAAGCTGGGCTACGAGAAGCGTGACCTGCTCAAGAGCGCGGTCAAGAAAGCTCGTGGCGAGCAGAAGGATGCGGGTGAACAGTTTCAGGACGCCCTGACCCAGCTCAAAAAGCTGACCAACTACAACGGCGGCAATCTCGAGTCTGCCTACAACCGCTTCAAAGGTGAGTATGAAGACTGCGAAGCCCAAGCAAGCCGGGTGCGCAGCCAAATCCGCGAGGTGGACACCGTGGCGCGAGATCTCTTCCGCGAATGGGAGGTCGAGATCCGCCAGTATGAAAACGCCTCTCTGGCTGCCGACAGCCGCCGCAAGCTGGCAGATACTCGCAGCCGGTTTGAGCCGCTTTCACGTTCCCTGCACTCGGCCGAAGCCACGATGGAGCCCGTGCTGCGCCAGTTTCACGATCAGGTTCTCTATTTGAAGCATAATCTGAACGCCGCCGCCATCGGCTCTCTGCGCGGCACGGCGGACAACATCCAAGGCGACATCCAGCGTCTGCTCGATCAGATGAACCGATCCATCGCTGAGGCGGACCGGTTTATTCAGACGCTGTGAAGTGAGGCCCCTCCTGATTGCGGGCCTTGGACAACTGATGTGGAAGGAGGGGGCGGATGCACTCCGGCTGAGACTCAGACAGGAACTCAGGCGGTGGGCAGAGGGGTGGCCGGCGCTTTGAGGGCGCGGAGGAGGAGGTAGGCGCAGGTGCCGGTGGGGCCGACCAAGAGGGTGAGCAACAGGCAGGGGGCGACGAGCCAGCGGCTGTAGCCGCGCTCCAGGCTGTCGAAGTGGATCCAGCGGCCGACAAAGAGATCGACCGCGAGGAAGTGGATCCAGGCGAGCGCGACGCAGTGGGGATCGGTGAAGAGCTTGGCGATCTCGGCAAAATTTCCGCGCGCGAAGATGGGCAGGTTGGTGAGGTAGTAAGGGATGTTTAGCAGCGCATACGGCAGGCACATGAGGAAGATGGGCCAGAGCGGACGCATGAGCTTGTCGGTGCCTTTCCAGCGCGGGAGGAAGATCATGCTGAGCCAGAAGGGCGCGACGAGGATGTTGCAGACTTTGAAGGTGAGGGTGTAGAGGTCCATGAGGTGCGGGTGTGGGGAGAGTGTGGCTCGGTGCTGCTTGGTTTTTCGTCCTCGTCCTCCTACTCGAACTCGTGCTCGATCATGGCGTGCACGCTGGGTGGTTCGTGTTGAGGTGGCCGCAAAGAGGCGCAAAAAGGATCAAAAAAAGAGGATGAGGTGTAGCAGGAGACTGGGGGTGTTGGGGGCGCTGGGCACCGCACACGGAGTGTGCGGACCACTTCACGGTGGGCGGGCGAGGGCGGTGGAGTTTGAGGGAGGTGTCCCTGTTGCACAGCAACAGGGCTACTTGGCGGATGCGGGGCGCTGTGGTTATGGGTTTTTAACAGCGGCGCTGGTGGCGGGCGCGTTGGGTTTGAGGAGGCGCGGGGCTTTGGCAGCGGCTGGCTTGTGACAGCCAGCCCTACCTGGCGCTGGGTGGGCGCGGGCGCTCGTAGAACGAATGTGGACCTTCGTTCTACGAGAGGGCGTGAGGCGCGTTAGTTGCGGTCGTATTCGAGGATGTACTGCTCTGGGAATGGGCCGCCTTTTTGATTGATCTCGCCTTGTTTGCCGGGGGCGGGGCGGAGGTTTTTCTTGAGGAGCAGCGCTTTGATGATCTGCGGCACCTGGATGAGGCTGATGTGGTCCCCCAGGCAGCGGTGCCAGCCGTAACCGAGGATCATGTACATGCTCTGCGGGCGGTCGAGGCGGAACTGCTCGGGGTTTTTAACGAAGGTCTCGTCAAACATGGCGGACTGCGTACCTGCGAGCACGAGGGAGCCTTTGGCGATCTTGGTTTCGCGCGGGGTGCCCTTGGCCAGGATGTAGTCCTGCTCGGCGTAGCGGGGGAGGACGGAGTTGCCGGGGCGGAAACGCAGGGCCTCCCAGACGTAGCGGCCGAGGAGGTCGTCGTTGTTTTCACGTGCGGCTTTGATGGCACCCTGCAGTTCCGCAGGGCGGGTGAAGAGCTCGGTGAGGCATTTGCAAACGGCGGCCTGGGTGGTCTCTCCGGCACCGATGAGCAGGCCGGCGGTGAGGATGATCATGCGGTCGTCGGTGATGCCCTGGACCTTGTTGGTGCCCTGCTTGAGCATGCGGGCGAGGATGGTGTCTTCGGCTTCGGGGTTCTGGGTGAGGAGGGCGCGCTTTTCGGTGATAAGGCTGTCGATGTAGGCGGTCATCTCGTGGCCGGCGCGAATGGCATCGGCGTGGATGGGCGGCTCGGCCTTGATGTTTTTAAAGAAGTCGGCCTGCGTGGCGCGGGACCAGCGGAACATGGAGGCCTCGTCCGGGCCGGGGAAGCCGCCATAGGTGCCGGTGAGGAGGATGGGCACGCGGCGGGCGACTTTGTTGACGATCTCGATGCGGCCGATGGCTTTGCCGTTTTTGTCGGTGGTGGTCTGGGTGCCTTCGGCGATGGCCTTGTGCGCGAGGGAGACGACCTGTCTTTTGATGCGTGGGAAGTCGGACGGCGGCATGAGGTGGCGCATGTAGGGCTTCTCCACGAGGTTGTAGCGGGTGTGGTCGCGCCCGAGCATGTAGGCGCCCATGCACTCGTCCATCTTGGAGCCGTAGAGGCGCACGGTGAAGGTGTCCCATTTGTCGAGCACTTCGACGACGTCCTGGCGGTTGGCGACGAGGACGGTGGAGGTGAACTTGAGCCCGGCCTTGGTAGGCACGGGGGCGGTGGTGATGATGGGCCGGTGGGCGCGCATCTCCTTGAAGGTCTCGATGGAGTTGTCCTGCAGCCAGCTAAAGAGGGTCTTGAGCTTGAGCACCTCCAGCCACTGGCGGTCGTAGTCTTTGAGGAAGGCCTGCGGGTCGGTGGGGTGCAGGCGGTTGATGGGCGCAAAGAGGGAGCAGGAGACGACGCAGGCGGTAGCTGCGAGGCTGAGTGCGGTGGCGGCGGGTCGGAGTTTCATGTGGGCGCGTTGGGGAGAGTGGGGGGATTGAGTTTCGTCCTCGTCCTCCTACTCGAACTCGTCCTCGATCATGGCGCGCAAGCTGGGTGACTCGTGATGAGCTGGCCGCAAAGAGGCGCAAGAAGGATCAAAAAAGAGGATGAGGCGGGCTCGGGGGCTATGGGAGGTCTTGAAGGCGCTGGGTGCCGCACACGGAGTGTGCGGACCACTTCGCGATGGGTGGCTTGGGCAGACTCAGAGGCTCTTGAGGTATTCGAGGAGTTCTTTGCGCTGCTCGTCGTTGAGCTCGGTGGTGCCGTATTCGTGGCCGGCGTTGGAGTTGCCGGGGAGGGTGGTGTCAAAGGTGAAGGAGGGCTTGCCGTCAAATTCGGGCATGTCTTTGTAGCCGCCCACGGCGGGGTCGTACTCGCGGGTGCCGAGGTGGAAGGTCTTGGAGCGCTGCGCGGCGGGGAGCAGCATTTCCTTGAGGCTGGGCACGGAGCCGTTGTGCAGGAAGGGCGGCGTGGCCCAGATGCCGGTGAGGGGGCGTGCCTTGTACTTCTTAGGAGCCATGGGCAGGCTGGTGTTGATGACGGGATTGGTGCGCAGGTTTTCCCGGCGCTGGTTGAAGTCGGCAAAGATGCGCTCGAGCACGGTGGTGTTGTCCTCTCCGGGACCACCGGGGACGTAGTTCTTGGCGGCGTCGTTGAGGGTCTCGGCGGTGATCTCTCCTTTGGCGATGGTGATGTTGGCCTTGATGGACTCCAGCGGGTGCTCGAGCAGGCCGCCGACGACGGAGTTGATGAGGGGATCGAGGCCGTTGGTCTCCGCGCCGATCTCTTTGCCGATGACGCCGGCCTGCTTGCGCCCGGCGAATTTGCCGGCCTTGCGCAGCTTGATCATGTTGTCGTACTCGCGGGAGTCGGTGCCGACTTTTTCGATGTCCACGAGGACGGACTTGTAGTTCATGCCTTCGTTTTCGCGGGAGACGACGGCGTGGCAGGAGGCGCAGTGCTTGTCGTAGTGGACGCGGCCTTTTTCAGCGAGGGCTTTGTCGAGGGGCGGGAGGATTTTCTCCGGCCACTGCGGAGAGCGCAGGGTGGCGACCCACTGCTCCAGGAGGCCGATGTTTTCGACGATGATGGAGGACTTGTATTTGTGGGCTTTTTTGTCGTCGGGGATGTCCATCTCTCCATACACACCGAGGACTTCGCCGCCGTTGCGGATGAGGGAGCCGATGTTCAGGGGGCCATTGGGGGCAAAGCCGGTCCACTGCACGACGTCTGACTGGTGGGTGCCCCAGAGGAAGGGGTAGCTGACGGGGGCGTCTGAGGGCAGGGCGTTGTCCGGCATGTTGTTCATGTGGACGAGGACTTTGTTGAAGATCTGGCCGACGGCGTCTGTGCGACCGTAGCCGTAGTGAGGCATATTGGGGCTCTGGTAGTGGTTGGCCACATTGCGGTCATGGAGTGCGGCGGTGCGTTTTTTCAGGGCGTCGCGCAGCGTGGTCCTGCCCTCGGTGGTGGCGCTCTGGCCGAGCACGGCGGTGGCAAAGCGGGTGAATTTCTCCTCGTCTTCGGCGGTCTTTTTCATGGCGGCCACGAGGCTGAGGTCAAAGGCGTCCACATCGGCGATGGTCTGGCCGCCATCGATGCGGATGGTGGTGCCGTTGTAGGCGATCTGGCCGGTGTGGCAGGCGGCGCAGGTCATTCCGAGCCAGGCCTGCTTCTTTTCATCCAGCCCTTTGACAAAGCCGACGGGGAGGCCGTCGGGGTTCCATTTGGAGTCGGGGCCGGTGGGCAGGTAGCGGAGGGCGCGCATGTTGTCATCGCCCCGGAAGAGCGCCTGGCTGTAGGGCATTTCGAGCGCGAGGAACCACTCATACGGCAGGATGCGGGAGCCCTGATTGGTGAAGTAATAGGCCTGCTGCGTGCGGACGGACCAGCCCTGCTCCAGATTGATGGCGTTGTCCCGGGAGTTTACCACCGGCGTGCCGGTGGCGATGATGTGGCCGGCGGAGGCGCGGAAGTACAGGAGCACGCCCGCCATGAGGGCGAGCACGAGGATGGGCAGTGGCTTTTTCATGGCAGGGTGTGGTAGAGACGTGGCTTGAGATTCGTGCTCGCCCTCCTACTCGAACTCGTCCTCGATCAATGCGCTGACGCTGGGTGATGCATGAGGAGGTGGCCGCAAAGAGGCGCAAAAAGAGAAGGTGTGGCGGTGGATTGTCGGTTTGAGAATCTTCCTCATCCTCGATGAATGAGTGAGTGATGGGCGAGATCGGGAGCGTGTGGGACTGCAAACTGAGAACTGAAAATGGGGCGGCGCGCGAGGGAGAGGCTCGCTGATTGAATGAGGTGTCGAGGGCGCTAGGAACCGCACACGGAGTGTGCGGACCACGCCGCGATGGTTGGGCACTAGGGCTTGGGCCAGGCGCTGCCTTTGAGCAGGCCGCGAGCGTCGAGGGCGCTGCGGTCGGTGCCTTTGAGGAGCTCCTTCATGAGGGTGACGGTGCCGGGGTGCACAAAGTACGCGCCGTGGATGGGGATGCCGTCGATGAGGGGGATGCTGTCGTACTGCGCAGGGAAGAAGGTGGAGCAGTCCACGTCCCACACATTGTCCACACGGCCGCTGACGCTGTCGGTAGGCGGGCGCACGGCCAGGCCGCTGCGGCCGAGGCGGCGGGTGCCAAAGTGCTTGAGCCCGGAGGAGGCGCCCAGCACGGTGTCGCGCCCGGTGTAGAGGGCTGTGATGCGGTAGGTAAGATTGGCGAGCGCGGCGCCGTCTGCGCTGTCCTGGCAGCCGGGCTCAAAGAGGTCGTTGTCCACATCGGCGGCCACCATGAGGATCTGGTTCACGAGGGAGACGGCGAGGGGCTGATTCTGCCGCTTCCAGCAGGCGCCCATGGCGCGGTGGAGGAGGAAATTGCCCATGCTGTGGGCGATGATGGAGATCTTGGCGCGGCAGGCGTCGGTGGGGTCGCTCTGGGCGTCCTTCTGCTTGACGAGCAGCCAGTCGTGCAGGCGGCTGAGGATGTCGGTAAAGTCGGCGGCGCAGGCCTGGGCGTGGTCGCGGTCCGGCAGGTAGCCGAGGATGCTGCCGAAGGAGGGCCAGTCAAAGGAGATGCAGAGGCCGAGACCATCTGGCCCGGCGTAGAGGTCGCGCGTGAGCTGCTGGTAGCGCTGGGCGGCGTCGGTAAAGCCGTTGTTGTAGCCGTGGATGAAGAAGCCGACGTGCTTCTGCTCTTGGTGCGCAGCCATCTGGCTGAGCAGAGGCATGGTCTCGGCCGGCTGGCCGCTCTGGGCGGTGAAGGCGTCTGCGGTGGCCTGGGAGACGAGGGGAAAGGCCAGCGCGGCCTGCTTGAGCTGCGCCTCAAAGGCGGCAGGGGTGACCTGGGTCCACTTGTCGATGGTGTCAGCCGCGTCGTCGTCGGTAGTCCAGTAGCTGACCTTGCCGATCTCGTGGGTGGGCTGTCCCTGCCGGAAGAGCCGGTTGCTTATCATCCAATATTTAGGCATAGGTTAAATACTTATTTAATCAGGCTTCTTATTTTAAGTATTATTTCTGCACGAATCGAAAGTAAACGCAAAAGATTCTGCGGCCGTCTTTTTGCATCTTCATTTATCTTATCCTGAAGTGCGCCGGGGATTTGGGCATGGCCGACATGACAGCCCTCGCGCCATGCCATCGGCGCATGTCCAGAAAAAAGCCCTCCCGCTTTGCAGCAGAAGGGCTTTCCAACCTAACTATCCAAAACGGATCAGGCTTTGATCATGCCGTGCGGGTCGATAACGTACTTGCGCGCCGCGCCCTTGTCGAAGTCCACGTAGCCCTTCGGTGCGCCCTTGAGGGAGATCACCTGCACGTTGGTCGCCTTGGCGATTTTGATCTTGTCGTGAAGGATGGCCATCATGAGGCGGCGGTGGTATTTCATGACCGGGCACTGGCCGGTAACGAAGGTGTGGCTCTTGGCCCAGCCGAGGCCGATGCGGATGGAAAGGCTGCCGACCTTCGCCGCTTCATCGACCGCGCCCGGATCACCCGTGACGTAGAGTCCGGGAATGCCGATGGCACCGCCTGCCTTGGTGAGTTCCATGACGCTGTTGAGCACCTGAGCAGGCACTTCCTTGCTGTGATTGTGTCCACAGCCACGGGCTTCAAAGCCGACGCAGTCCACCGAGCAGTCCACTTCCGGCACGCCGAGGATGTTTTCGATCTGATCCTGAACGGAGGCAGAGAGAGAAACGTCCACGGTTTCGCAGCCGAAGCGGCGCGCCTGGGCAAGGCGCTCCTTGTTCAAATCACCGACGATGACGACCGCAGCACCAAGGAGATGGCAGGAAGCAGCACAGGCGAGACCGACGGGGCCGGCGCCGGCGATGTAAACCGTCGCACCCGGGCCAACTCCGGCAGAGACGGCACCGTGATAGCCGGTGGGGAAGATGTCCGAAAGGAGGGTGAGGTCCTTGATCTTGGCCAGCGCCTGATCACGATCCGGGAACTTCAGGAGATTGAAGTCAGCGTAGGGCACCATGACGTACTCCGCCTGACCACCGACCCAGCCGCCCATGTCCACGTAGCCATAGGCTGCGCCGGGGCGGGCAGGATTCACATTCAAGCAGATGCCGGTCTTGCCTTCCTTGCAGTTGGCGCAGCGCCCGCAGGCGATGTTGAAGGGCACACTGACGATGTCGCCTTTCTTGATGAACTCCACGTCGCGGCCCGTCTCGATGACTTCGCCGGTGATTTCATGGCCGAGGATCAGCCCCTTCTGTGCGGTGGTACGACCGCGCACCATGTGCTGGTCTGAACCGCAGATGTTCGTACTGACGACTTTGAGGATGACCCCGTGATGGCATTTACGCTTTTGCTCGCGCAGCTCCAGTTTCGGGAAATCAATGCTTTGAACCTCTACCTTTCCGGTACCCATGTAGGCGACACCATGATTGCTTGGCATAATATTGTATGGTTGTGGTTGGTTGAATTAGGGGATTCCCGGTCATGCTATTCAAAACTGGCAGACCGCGTCAATCCTGGTGAGGGAAAAACATTTAATAGCAGCCAGGAATGAGCGGTGCAGGGGCCGGGAAAGGCTGACGCCGCCGGGTTGACTAAACGGATGGCGCTTCATGCTCTTTCGGTTGCCTGCCCGCAAGCAGTCCGCCACAATGCGCATGCATGAAAATTACATCACTCGCATTGTCCCTCCTGCTGCTTGCCACCACCGCCCTCCGGGCTCAGACACCGACGCCTGCCGTCAAACCAGCGGCTCCGGCGGTGGTCATGCCCCCGCAGCCACCAGATGTGCCTGCGGAAAAGTACGGCAAAGATGGCAAGATCAACCCCGGCTTCATCGCTTCGCATCAGAGGTTCGTGAGCATCGCCAAGCAAGGCAAGGCACAGCTCGTCTTCCTCGGTGACTCGATCACCGCCGGCTGGGCGGGCAATGGCAAGGAAGTCTGGGCAAAGGCCTTCACCCAATACACCCCCGCGAATTTCGGCATTGGTGGTGACCGCACGCAGCATGTGCTGTGGCGCATCCAGAACGGCGAACTTGAGATCATCAAGCCCAAGGCCGTGGTGCTCATGATCGGCACGAACAACTCCGGCTCGGATTCTGCCGAAGGCATCGCCAAGGGGGTCACCGTCATTGTCGAAACCATCCGCGCCAAGCAGCCGCAGGCAAAGATCCTCCTGCTCGCGGTTTTCCCACGTGGTGAAAAAGCCAGTCCGAATCCAGGCCGCGACAAACTGAAGCAGGTGAACGCCATCATCGCCAAACTCGACGACGGCAAGAATGTCTTCTTCCTCGACATCGGCGGTAAATTCATGCAGCCCGACGGCAGCCTCACCAAGGAGATCATGCCAGACTTCCTGCATCTTTCCCCTGCGGGCTATCAGATCTGGGCCGACGCCATCGGTCCAAAGCTCGCTGAGCTGATGAAATAATCTGGCGCACGCAAGTCCTGCGTGCATAGGAGGCCCATGCCCCAGCCCGTCATCCTTTCCGATATCGGCAAAGTCCTCATCGATTTCGACTTCAGCATCGCCGCCCGGCGGCTGGCGCAGCAGTGCGACCATCCGGCGGAGACGGTGCTGACGTTGTTCGATGACATCAAAGGACCGTATGAGGTGGGTGACATGGATGATGCAGAGTTTGTACGGCAGGGCATGGCGCTGACGGGGTTTCGTGGCACACCGGAGGAGTTTGCCGCCATCTGGTGCGAAATCTTTGCCCAGAACGAACCCATGCACGCGACGCTCTCCGCGCTGGCGGGAAAGCTGCCGATGCACCTGCTCTCCAACACCAACGAGCTGCACAAAACCTACTTCCTGCGCGAGTTTGCGATTTTCCAGCATTTCCAAGATGGGGTGTATTCACACACCGCCCGCTGCGCCAAGCCAGGAGAAGAGATCTTTCTCAAGACCGCCGCGCAGCTGAATCTTGACCCCGCACACACGTTTTACATCGACGATCTGGAGGCCAACATCGCCACAGCGAAGCGCCTGGGTTTTCGGACATTTCATTACAGCTTTGTGAAGCATCCGCAGTTTCAGGCGGAGCTGGACGAATGGCTGGCGGCTCAGGGCATTGGTTGACGGGCGCGAATACCTGTCATACCCAGTACGCGCTGCCGTTCGTATCACCTGTGTGGCATGAATGCATGCACGAATAATTCCATGAAATGCGACGTTTGCGAAAATGAGGCCACCGTGTTCCTCACCCAGATCATCAACGGTCAGATGACCACAGTGAATCTGTGTGAGACCTGTTCGAAGGCCAAAGGCGTGACCGAGGAGACCGGCTTTGGTCTTGCGGAAGCCTTTTTGAGCCCCTCCCACCGAACGGAGTCGGACACGATGGAAATCGTGTGCGACGCGTGCGGCTTCACGGCATCCCAGCTGAAGAAGATCGGTCGCATGGGCTGCCCAGAATGCTACACAGCCTTCCGTGATGGGTTGGACGGGCTGCTGCGCAACATGCACAAAGGCACCCGGCATGTGGGCAAGCGTCCGAGCCACCTCAGCGCCGTCGCCCCCCAGATACTCCCAAGGCAGCGAGCGACCGCTTTGAAAGACGCGCCTTCACCCGCACCGGCAGCGCCCCCCCCCTTGCCACCACCACCGGACATTGCCAAGCTCCGCGCCGAGCTGGATCTGGCCGTCAAGGAGGAGCGCTACGAAGATGCAGCCAAGTTGAAATCAGAGATCGAAAATCTTCAGCCCAAGGCCTCCAAATGAAGGATGTCTCAGGTGAAATGATCCTTCCGTATCTTTCAACGCGTATCTCTTTTGCACCGTCCAACTTCGTAATCTCATGATGCGTTTTGCCACCTTGATCAAAAACCCCGCCGACTGGATGAAAGGCGCGGGGCCTCACTCTGATGTGGTCATGACCTCACGCGTGCGTCTTGCACGCAATCTTCGTGGTTACCCCTTCCCCGGCTTCAGTCAGGAGCGCCAGCGCATCGAGCTGCTGGAGCGCGCACGCCCGGTGGTTGAAGAACTGCCCGAAATGCGGGACGGCTACAGCGAGGACTACACCGAGCTCAGCAAGATCCGCAAACAGGTGCTGGTGGAGCGCCACCTCGTCAGCCGTGAGCATGCGGCGCGTTCCTCCGGTTGCGCCGTGGTGGTGGACCGCAAGCAGAGCATCTCTATCATGATCAATGAGGAGGATCACTTCCGCATCCAGGGCATCCGGCCCGGGCTGAACCTGACCAGCGCCTATGAAGTGGTGGACCGTGTGGACACGGAGCTGGAAAGCCTGCTGCCTTATGCGTTTGACCCCAAGCTGGGCTATCTGACCGCCTGCCCAACCAATCTGGGCACCGGCATGCGCGCCTCCGTGATGCTGCATCTGCCGGCGCTGGTGCTGACCGAGCAGATCAACCCGGTGATCAAGGCCATTGGCAAGATCGGCCTGGCTGTGCGTGGCCTCTACGGCGAAGGCACCGAAGCTCTGGGCAACCTGTTCCAGATCTCCAACCAGCACACGCTGGGTGAGGCAGAGCCTGAAATCATCGCCCAGATCGAAAAGGTCATCGAAGGTGTCGTCCGCTCTGAAGTGACGGCCCGCGCCAAGCTCAAGGAGGACCACCAGACGATGCTGCAAGACCAGATCGGGCGTGCGTTCGCCATTCTGAGGTATGCGCACATCCTGACCTCCAAGGAGGCACTGAACCTGCTTTCCATGCTGCGTCTCGGAGCAGACCTTGATCTTGTCAGGAACTGCGACCGCAGCCTGATCGACATGCTTCTGCTTGAAATTCAACCTGCGCATTTGCAGCTCAATGCTGCGCGTGAATTGTCCCCTGAGGAGCGTGACAGCATGCGTGCTGATTTAACCCGCACGCGGTTGCAATCCATCGACGGCCCGGGTAGTTTTCCACCATCACAATCTAACAACGGAGGCACCACCTCCCCTAATCATGATGAATAATTTCACTCCACGCGCCCAACAGGTTCTGGCCCTTGCCCGCAAGGAAGCCGACCGTTTCAACCACAATTACGTCGGCACGGAGCATCTCCTGCTTGGCCTGATCAAACTCGGCCAGGGGGTCGCAGTCAACGTCTTGACCAAGCTCGGACTCGACCTCGAGACCGTGCGCATGCAGGTCGAGCAGCAGGTCGGCTCCGGCCCTGAGACCAAGATGGTGGGCAACATCCCCTACACCCCAAGGGTGAAGAAGGTGCTCGCCCTGGCCTCGAAGGAAGCGAAGGCGCTCAACCACAGCTACGTCGGCACGGAGCACATCCTCCTCGGCCTTCTCCGCGAAGGCGAAGGCGTGGCCGCCCAGGTACTGCGCAACCTCGATGTGAACCTCGACAAGGCGCGCAGCGAGATCCTCAAGGAGCTCGACCCCAATTTTTCCTCCCAGAATGAAGAGGAAGAGGAGGAAAGTGAACCCGTCAATCCCACCGGCAACACGCCTTCCGGCGACAAGAAGAAGAACGAGAAGACCCCGGCGCTCAAAGCCTTCGGTCGCGATCTCACGGAGCTCGCCATCAAGGGTGAAATGGACCCTGTCATCGGCCGCTCGGAAGAAATCGCCCGCGTCATCCAGATTCTCTGCCGCCGCACCAAGAACAATCCGGTGCTCATCGGTGAAGCCGGTGTCGGCAAGACTGCCATCGTTGAAGGGCTGGCCCAGGAAATTGCCGCCGGAAACGTTCCTGAAATCCTGCGCGACAAGAAGGTCATCACCCTCGACCTCGCATTGATGGTCGCCGGCACGAAGTATCGCGGCCAGTTTGAAGAGCGCATCAAGGCGGTGATGGATGAAATCCGCCGCAACAAGAACGTCATTCTCTTCATCGACGAACTGCACACCATCGTGGGTGCCGGCGGCGCTGAAGGTGCGATGGATGCCAGCAACATCATCAAGCCCGCGCTCAGCCGTGGTGAGCTGCAATGCGTCGGCGCCACCACGCTGAATGAATATCGCAAATACATCGAGAAGGACTCCGCGCTGGAACGCCGCTTCCAGAGCGTGAAGATCGAAGAGCCCTCCGTCGAGGACGCCATCCGCATTCTCTTCGGCCTGCGTGGCAAATACGAGCTGCATCACAAGGCGAAGTACAGCGAAGACGCACTGAAGGCCGCCGTGAATCTCAGCTCACGCTACCTGCCCTCCCGTTTCCTGCCTGACAAGGCCATCGACATCATGGACGAAGCCGGCTCCAAGGCCCGCATCGCCGCCATGACCCGTCCACCTGAACTCAAGGTAATCGAAGGTGAGATCGAAGAGATCCGCGTCGAGAAGGAAGGTTCCATCAAGGAGCAGGATTTCGAAAAGGCCGCCAGCCTCCGTGACCGTGAGAAGAACGCGAAGAAGCGTTTTGATGACGTGCTGGAAGCCTGGCGCACCAACAATCAGGAGCGCATCGTGGACGTCACCGAAGAGGACATCATGTCCGTCGTGTCCAAGTGGACCGGCGTTCCGCTGCAACGCATGGAACAGGCTGAAGCCGAGAAACTGCTCAAGATGGAAACCGAGCTCAAAGGCAAGGTCATCGGGCAGGACGAAGCCGTCATCGCCATCAGCAAGGCCCTGCGCCGCTCCCGCGCTGACCTCAAGGATCCACGCCGCCCGATCGGCTCCTTCCTCTTCCTCGGCCCGACCGGTGTCGGCAAGACCTTCCTCGCGAAGAACCTCGCCGAATTCATGTTTGGCACCGCCGAGGCGCTGATCCAGATCGACATGTCCGAGTACATGGAGAAACACACCGCCAGCCGTCTGATCGGTGCACCTCCGGGATACGTCGGTTATGAAGAAGGCGGCCAGCTTTCCGAAGCCGTCCGCCGCCGCCCTTACTCCGTGATCTTGTTCGACGAAGTCGAAAAAGCACATCCGGATGTCATGCATCTGCTGCTGCAGATTCTCGAAGAAGGCCAGGTCACCGACAACTTCGGCCGCAAGATCGACTTTAGGAACACCATCGTCATCCTCACCTCCAACATTGGTGCTGAAACCATCAAGCGTCAGACCAGCCTTGGCTTCATCGCCATGCAGCAGGACATCGCTGACAACGCCAGCATCAAGGGCAAGATCACCGATTCTGCGAAGAAGTTCTTCAAGCCTGAGTTCCTCAACCGCCTCGACGACATCGTCATCTTCCGCATGCTCGAGAAGGAGCAGCTCAACAAGATCGTCGATCTCGAAGTCAGCAAGGTGGTCACCCGCCTCAAGAAGAAGAACATCCACATCACGTTGGACGACAGCGCCCGCGAGTTCCTCATGAAGGAAGGTTTTGATCCGCAGTATGGTGCGCGTCCGATGCGCCGTGCCGTGGAGAAAAACATCGAAGATCCGCTGGCCGAGCATCTTCTGCGCGGTGACATCCGCGAAGGCGACATCGTCAAGGTCTCCCACGACGAAGAAACCAAGCGCCTCAAGTTTGCCGCCGACAAGCGCGAACCCACCATCACCGATATTCCAGCCGAGACGCCAGCCCCTTAACCGGGAGTGATCCGCCGGGCTCCGCCTGCCATGATCCGTGCCCTGACTCTCGTTGTCCTCCTTGCCAGCCTCGGCTGGTGGCTGGATCGCGAGCATCAGGCGGGGCGGTTTCAGCGCGTGGATGAGTTGTTTCTCGACTTTCTCGTGGCCAATGCGCGGGGTCGTTTTGTCATGACCAGCGAGCAGAAGCTCGCTGATTCGCCGGTGGTCTTTGTGAAAATGCGGGTGGCCGACAAGGCGGAGTACGCCGGCTGGCCCCCGCGTCCGCTCGACTGGCAGATGGTCCTGAAAAGCCTGCAGGCCTATGATCCAGCGGTGGTGGTGGTTCCAGAGACGCTTTTCTGGGGCAAACCCCCGCCGGAATTTGCCAGTGAAGCCGCCCGGGCGCTGCTGCCCATTCCGAGCACCGTCCTCGGAGTTGAGGCACAGCTTGCCACCAGCCCTGACAGACCGGCGTTTCTTGGCGGCCTCGAAGACTCCCTGCCTGTCTTCCAAAAAGTGGAGGGCGCCATCCAGTCCGTGCCTGCGCTAGGTGCATTGATCGCCGCCCCTGATGAACTGATGCGCGCGCAGGCGGAGCTCGGCATCGCCATCAGCCGCATGGAAAAGGAGACGGTGCTGCTGCCCTATGCATTGCAGGAAGGCGGCAGGCTCCGTCCCACCGTGCTGGCGCAGGCGCTGGCGCGTTTCACCAAGACTCCCTATGCCAGACACAGGCTGGCGCTGGCGACAGGATCGGGCGCTTATCTGGCCAATGGTGTTTTTGTCAACCTCACCCGCAATGGCGAATGGGTGTGCATGAACAAGCCCGTCGCCGAAGTGAATGCGCTCAATCTGATGACCTCAGAACTCGCCGAGGCGCTGTCTCCGCAGGACAAGCAGCACCTCTCCGGCGGCAAACTCGTGGTGATCGGCACGGATGACGATCAGACCGGGGGTCTGGCCCGCCTGCATGCCGTGGCTCTGGCCGAAATCCTGGCCATGCCGCGACTGCAGCTTCTGCCAGACTGGGCGCAATGGCTCGTCTGGGGCGTCGCCGGTCTGGCGGGAACCTTCCTGGTGCTGTTTGTGCCACGCAAGAAGACCCTTCTGCTGGGGGGCCTGTGCATCTTCGTTGCTCTGGTGATCTGCTTCCAGGCCTTCCAATCCAGCCTCATCTGGTGCCCGCCCACGATTCCCGCCGCTTTGCTCGCTGTTTCTGCGGTGTTTGCCCGTGTCGCAGGGCGCAGGAAGGCCTGAAGGATGAAGTTACTCCTTGTGGAACACTGGCAAGCCCCTAGTGTCGGCCTCCCCCTCCCTCAAAAAAATATCGCATGCGTTTTCGCAACCTGACCCGCCGGCGTGAGATCGGCGCCAATTCCTACCTCCTCGAAGCCGGGGACCACCGCGTCGTGCTGGACGCCGGCATGCACCCGAAACGTGCGGGCCATGAAGCCCTGCCGGATTTCAGCGTGGTGCCGCACAAATCCGCCAACGCGGTGATCATCACGCATGCGCATCATGACCACATCGGCTCCATGCCGGTGCTGCAGCGCAAGCAGCCGAACACCCCGGTGCTGATGACCGAAATCACCGGCGAACTGGCGTCTGCGATGCTGCACAACTCCGTCAACGTGATGACGAAGCAGCGCGAGGAGGAAAACATCCCGGAATACCCGCTCTTCACCCACCGTGAACTGGATGACATCCGCGCCCAGTGGATCTACCGCGACATTGACCGCCCGTTTGAGATTCCAGACACCAATCTGGAGGCCACGATGTTCGATGCCGGCCACATTCTCGGCTCCACGGGTGTCCTGGTGCGTGAAGGCAGCAACACTCTCTTCTACACAGGCGACGTGAATTTCGAGGCGCAGACGATCTGCCGCGCCGCCGACTTCCCCACCAGCGGCATTGATGTGATGATCGCCGAGACAACCCGCGGCGATTATGCACGCCCGGAAGGCTTTTCTCGCAAAGGCGAAAAAGAACGCCTCGCCAGCGTGATCCGCGAAACTCACGAAGCCGGTGGTGCCGTCATGATCCCCGTCTTTGCCCTCGGCAAAACGCAGGAGGTCATGCTCATGCTGCATGAACTGCACCAGGAAGGCCTCATCCCTGAGATGCCGCTCTACATCGGCGGCCTGAGCACCAAGATCACCGTGCTCTACGATCACTACGCCTCCCGCAGCCGCCGCAGCTATCCCGGCTTCCGCCTGCTGGACGACATGAAGATGCTGGTGCCGCGCAAGAGCAAGAAGCGCCAGGAGATCGTCTCCAGCCCGCGTTCGCTGTACGCGCTCTCCAGCGGCATGATGACGGAGCACACCGTTTCCAACACCTTTGCGCAGAAGTTCCTCGACAACCCGCGCAACACCGTCTGCTTCGTCGGCTACACCGATCCCGAATCCCCCGGCTACAAGATCCGCAATGCCAAGCCCGGCACGATGATCAAACTCTCCAAGGACATGCCTGCCGTGGCGTTGAACGCCCGCATCGAGAGCTTTGACCTCAGCGCCCATGCTTCACGTGAGCAGATCGCCGAATACATCGAGAAGGTGAAGCCCAAGAAGCTTCTGCTCGTCCACGGTGAGGAGCCCGCACAGATGTGGTTCACCCGCCGCTTCACTGAGACCATCCCCGGGACGGAAATCATCCGCCCCGAACCGCATCAGCCGATCGATCTCTGGTAACTTCCGGCCATGCCGCGCCTCATCGCCATCGTCGCCATGTCGAGCAACCGCGTCATCGGACGCGAGGGCAGGCTGCCGTGGCATTTCCCGGAGGATTTGAAGTTTTTCAAACGAACGACGCTCGGCCACCCCATCCTCATGGGACGGGCGACGTTTGATTCCATCGGCAGGCCGCTGCCGGGACGCCAGAACATCGTGCTGAGCCACACCATGGCCCCGCGAGAGGGGGTGACCGTCATTCGCAGCGCCGCCGAACTGCCGCAGGTGTGTGGTGAAGCCGAGACCGTCTTTGTCATCGGTGGTGCACGCGTGTTCGAAGAGCTTTTACCCCAGTGTGACGGGCTTTATCTCACCTGGATCGCCGCTCCCTACGAGGGCGATGTCCTCCTGCCACCCTTCGAGCATCTCTTCCAACTCAAGGAAGTCGTGGGTCAGTCAGAGGGCTTGGAATTTCGCTACTACGAAAGACTGGCGGACGTGAAGTAAATCAGCCGCCACCAAAGCGGTTCTGACATCCTCCTTACAACTCATTTACGAGCGCCTGACGCATCGTTTTCGATATGTGGGAGTCTACCATCAGACAACGAGCCGAAAGCGGTTCAGTCAAAACTTTCAAATAGTGGTTCCTTCTGGCTGTTGGACTCTATCAAGCGACGGGGCAGATCTGGTGATCCGCCCCGTTTGCTTTTTCCGCAGGGGCGCGGCCACCTGCTTTCAGCCATCACGGTAGGTTTCTGATACTGAAACGCTTGATTTCCCTGCTCATGTCCCGAAGGTGCAGTAATCGCCGCCAACCTTAGACGATGAAATTTGCCATTTTCGGAGACATCCACGCCAACCTTGAAGCCCTGCAGACCGTTCTGTGGGACGCTCAGGAGCAGGGTTGTTCCAATCACGTCTGCCTCGGCGACATCGTCGGCTATGCGGCCAACCCGGTGGAATGCCTGCAGGCGGTGCGGGATCTGGGCTGCCCGGTGGTGCGTGGCAATCACGATGAAGGGGCCGCCTGTGAAAGCTCCCTCGAAGAATTGAACCCGCTGGCCCAGAACGCCCTGCTGTGGACACGTGAACAGCTCAGCGAAGAGCAGCGTCAGTGGCTGCGGGATCTGAAGCTGGTGCGCCAGGTGCGCGATTTCACCATCGTCCATGCCACGCTCGATTCTCCCGGCAACTGGGGTTACGTGACCAATCGCTTTGATGCGATGGCCAGCTTCAGCTACCAGTTCACCCAGGTGTGCTTTTACGGCCACACCCATGTGCCGCGCATCTTTGAAAAAGACGACGCCGTGCGTGCCGCCCGTGGCACCGATGTGCAGTTGCAACGCGGCGTGAAATATTTCGTCAATGTCGGCAGCGTCGGCCAGCCGCGCGATGGCGACTGGCGCGCTGCGTATGCCATCTATGACGTGCAGGCGCAGACGATCTCGATCCGCCGGCTGGAATACGACATCGAAACTGCGCAGGGTAAAATCCGCGCCGCCGGCCTGCCCTCTCTGCTGGCCGACCGTCTTGCCTTGGGCAAATGAGCGCCGCTACGCGCCAGCTTCCCAGCCTGCGCGATTTCCGCTCCGCGCTCATCGTCAAACCCAGTTCATTGGGTGACATCGTCCACACGCTGCCTGCCGTGAAGGCGCTGCGGGATGCGCATCCGCATCTGAAAATCCGCTGGCTCGCCAACACCGAATGGATGCCGATCCTGCAGGGCAGCCCGCTGATCGATGAAGTGATTCCTTTCCCGCGCAAAACTTTTCGCGGTCTGGCCGGTCTGGCGCGCTTCTGGAACTGGCGGCGCACCTGGATGACGCTGCCGCGTGAGGAGCCCGAAATCGTGCTCGATTTTCAGGGACTGCTGCGCAGTGGAGTGGTCAGCAGCTGGCGTGGAGCACAAACCGTCATCGGACTTTCGGACGCCCGTGAAGGCTCCCTCTTCTTTTACAATCACACCGTTCCAGTGAATGCTGGAGCGCATGCGGTGGATCGCTATCTCGAACTGCCGCGTGCCCTGGGCATCCGCATCGAGCCGGAAGCCATTGCCTTTGAACTCACTCCCGGCACGGCTCCCGCTGGTTGGCAGAACTCGCTGCAGGGTTTCATCGCCGTGCATCCTTGGTCACGGGGCGAGGGCAAATCTCTCTCCCATTCCTCTTTGCAGGCGCTGTGCGATGCCCTGGCTCCGCATCCGGTCGTCCTCGTCGGCATGACTTCGGACCCGACCCGGCCCAGAGGCACCCACATTCATGACTGGAGCCAGCGCACCTCCCTGCCGGAGCTGATCTGGGTCATGCGGCAGGCGAAGTTTTGCATCAGCGTGGACAGCGGACCGATGCATATCGCTGCAGCGGTCAATCCGCAGACGCTCGGCATCCACACCTGGAGCGATCCGCGCAAAGTCGGCCCGTATCCGCCCGCCGCACACGTCTGGAAAGGCGGACGCATCGCGACGCGCAGCGAATTCAGCGCCGAGGAATGCCTGCGCGATGCCAGCGTGAGCGATGAAGCAGCACGCGGCATCGGCGAATGGGTGTGCCAGAGACTGGCCTGAGATGCTGCCGCTTACTTCTTGGCAGCGGCGTCCTTGACCATCTTCACATACTTGGCGGGATCCGCCTTGAAGTCCTTGAGGCAGGACTTGCAGCAAAGATACACGTCCGTGCCATCGTGGCTGACTTTGACCGGCTTGCCCATTTCACCGCCAAAAGCCTCACCGGAGACGGCGCAGGTTTTGAGCGGGTAGGAGGCAGGGATGCCTTCTGGAGCGGCATGCAGGAGACTGACGCTGCTAAGAGCGGTGACGAGGAGGAGGCCGAAGATGACTTTCATGGTGATGTGGTACGGATGGATTAACGGGAAAGTTTGGCCATATATTTAGCCTGATTGGCTTCAAACTTTTTCACGCAGGGTTTGCAGCAGAATTTGATCTCCTGGCCGTTGTAAACCTTCGTAACAGGATCGCCCATGGAGCCGAGTGTATTGCCGCTGACGAGGCAGGTCTTGAGCGGGTAGGGCTTGGTTCCAAAAGGTGCAGGCACTGCATCTGGCCTACCAGGACATGAGCTACGCAGAGATCGCCGCCGCTGTGGGCTGCAGCTCGAAAGCGGTGGAAACACGCATCTATCGCGCGCGCCAGATTTTACGAGCCGCACTCGGCGGCTCGCAGGGGGGACTGACTCTGCCTTGTCATGAAGGGGGAACTGCCCACTCACACGTGCAACACCTGCGGAGTCCTCTGCATCATTGCTCGACCCACTAAGATGGAACGTGGCATCCACACGAGCGGCGTCTGTGATCCAGACGCCGCTTTGGCTTTATCGAGCGTGCGGCACTTTGAACCCAAACCAGACCACGGCGCACAAGGCGAGTGCACCACCGGCACCAAAGGCAACGAGAGGACCGTACACCGTCCACAGCCAGCCCATGAGAAGGCTGGCCGGCAAGGCACCAATGCCTGTGATGAAATTAAAGCTGCCGAATGCGCGGCCACGCTGGGCGTCCGGATAAAAATCAGCCACGAGCGCTCGCTCCGTTGATTCCGTCATGCCATAGAACAGGCCATAGGCGACAAACAAAGCCCAGATGTGCCAGGGTTGATTCGCGAGGCCGAAGCCCACATACACCAGCGCATACACACACCAGCCACCGATGATGAGACCACGGCGGCCGATTCGGTCACTCAACACGCCTGCAGGATAGCTGCTCAAAGACTTTACCAAACTGAGCGCCAACCACAGCAGAGGCAGACTGCTGATCGGAATGCCCACCGCCTGCGCACGCAGCATCAGGAAAGCATCGCTCGAATTTCCCAGCGTGAACAGCAGCACCGCACCGAGGTAGTTTTTAAAGGCAGGCGTGAGGGTGAAGGGAACGCGGGCTTTGTCTTCAACAGGTGTGACAGGCTGCACCTGGTCCCGTGCGCCAAAGATCAGGCAACCCATGGCGCCCAGCATGGGGAGCACGGCGATCCAGAACAGCACCCGGTAATCACTTGTGAACCATTGCAGCATGATCCACGCAATGAGGGGGCCGAACACCGCGCCAGCATTGTCCATGGCACGCTGCACGCCAAAAGCTGCGCCACGCTGCTCCGCCGGCACCGAAGCCACCAGCAAGGCATCGCGCGGTGAGGTGCGGATGCCTTTGCCGATGCGATCAATGAAACGTGCGCCCAGCACTTGTCCTCCTGTTGCAGCAATGGCAATCAAAGGCCGCGTAAGAGCGCTGAGGCCATACCCCGCGATCATGAGCGGCTTGCGCTTTCGAACCCGGTCCGACCACCAGCCGCTGGCGATCTTCAGCAGGCTCGCCGTGGACTCTGCGACACCTTCGACCAATCCAACAAACGCCATGCTGGCACCCAGCACCGTCGTGAGAAAAACCGGCAGCAGCGGGTAAACCATCTCGGTGGAGACATCGGTGAAAAAGCTCACCCATCCCAGTGCCCAAACGGTGGCAGGCAACCTGTACCGGGGTGGCGGGTTCATTGGCATGCGCGATGATGCCACCGCTGCAGCAGACCTCAAGAATTCGTGGCGACGAAACTCCAACCATCGAGATCTAATCATCCTTTACGAAGCTCATCACGTCTTCGTGATTCGGGAATCCATTGAAGACCAGGTGCGCCCTGCAGGCGCAGCAGACGTGCTAGAGGTCATGCAAGCGTCCCGCGCCTTCATGAGAGTTTTTTCATCTTGCAGGCAAAATCATAGATCGGCATTTCATTGGACCCTCGCCAGCCTGACATACCGCCTGCTTCCGCGCTCTTTTTCACTTCTCCAACCATGACTCCCAGCCCACAACCCACAGTCATGCCCAGACGACTGACGCCACGGTCGATCATCGCCCGGGGTGCCCTGCTGATCACCGCTATTTTTCTGCTGATTGCGCTGCTCATCCGTGCAGCGCTGTTGATTCAAGGGCGGCATGACATTGCGTGGAATCTTTCTCTGCTCGGCTCGTTCGGCTTTGGCTTTTGGTATGATCTGCTGGCCGCCGGCTATGCGGTGGTGCCATGGTTTTTGCTCACCCTGCTGCTGCCACCCGCGCTGTGGCGCAGCAGGGCAGCCCCCTGGGTGGTGTCTTTCCTCCTGCTGCCGTACGCCGTGGTGTTCGTTTTCATCGGCGTGGCGGAGTGGTTCTTCTGGGATGAGTTTCAGGTGCGGTTCAATTTCATCGCGGTGGATTACCTCGTCTTCACCCAGGAGGTGATCGACAACATCCAGCAGTCCTACCCGATGCCGCTGATCTACGCCGGACTCGCACTGGCGGGCTCTGCCGTGGTCTGGATGACGTGGCGGGTGGGCGCGGTGCGCTGGGTATGCGCGGGAGACAGCGCGTGGAAGCTGCGCATCCTGCCCGTGCTCGGCATCGCCCTCGTGGTGGTGGGCGCCTCCTGTTTATTCTCGCAGTCGCAGCTCCCGCGTTTCAGCAATGAGTTCAATCGTGAACTGGCCAAGGACGGCCCCTATGCTTTCTGTGCCGCGTTCTGGGAGAGCGAGATCGACTACGAGCGCTTCTACCTCAAGCAGGATACGGACAAGGCGCTCGTCCGAGCGAAGGAACTGCTCACTCTCTCCGACACTCCTCCTGCAAGCCCTGATCCACGCGACTTGCGCCGTGTCATCAAGCACGAAGGACCTGAGAAACGGCACAACATTGTCTTTGTCTCCGTAGAAAGCCTGAGCGCCGCCTTCATGAGCCACTTCAAGGTGAACTTCAAGATGCGGTCATACCTCACACCGAATCTCGACCGGCTCGCAGATGAAGGGATCCTCTTCACCAATCTTTATGCCACCGGCACACGCACCGTGCGAGGCCTGGAGGCACTGACGCTCAGCGTACCGCCCACGCCGGGCCAGTCGATCGTCTGGCGGCCGATGAACACGAACCTCTTCACCTCCGGCTCCGTCTGCCGCAGCCGTGGTTACGACGTCAGCTACCTCTACGGTGGAGACGCGATGTTTGACAACATGCGCACCTACTTTTCCCGCAACAACTACCGGGTGATTGATCGCGGCACGAAACCCAAAAGTGAGATCACCTTCCAAAACGCCTGGGGTGTGGCGGACGAGGATCTGTTCCGCTGGGCCCTGCAGGAGGCGGACACGAACCATGCGGCGAACAAACCATTCTTCATGCACGTCATGACGGTGTCCAACCACCGCCCCTTTACCTTTCCCGAAAACCGCATCGACATGCCGCAGGGCTCCCGTGATGCCGCCGTCAAATACACCGACTGGTGCATCGGCGACTTCCTGGAAAAGGCGAAATCAAAGCCATGGTTCGCCAACACGATCTTTGTCATTGTGGCGGATCACTGCCACGGCAGCGCAGGCAAGGTGGAGCTGGACGTGACCAAGTACCACATCCCCTGCATCATCTGGAATCCGCAGCTCATTCAGCCCCGCTCTTACGACCGCCTGTGCAGCCAGATCGACATGGTTCCAACTCTCTTTGGAATGATGAACTGGAGCTACACCACCCGAAACTTTGGCCAAGACGTTTTTTCTCCCGGCTACACACCCGACAAGGAGCGCATCTATGTTTCTAACTACCAAAAGATCGCCTACATCACCCAGGGAGACTTTGCCATGCTCAAGCCGAAGCAGGAGTCCACGCTTGGCAGGGTCGATCTCAAAGCAGGCACGATCACGCCTGACAAATCAGGGACATTGCAGTCGCGGCTGGATGACACCATCTCGCTCTACCAGTCCGCCTCATGGCTCTTCCGCAATGGGCACCTGGGCGCTGAGACGGACAAGCCGTGATTTACTTTCCCATTCTCAATGGCCCACCGCTGCGCACCTTCGTGAGTATGCCGCCGTGGATCGTAACACCACCGTTCACAATCACATGATCAAATCCTTCCGCGTAGTGATGCGGATCGCTGAAGGTGGAAGGATCGGTGATTTTATCAGGATCAAAGATCACGATGTCTGCATGGGCACCTGCTTTGATCATGCCACGATCTTTGAGATGAAAAGTCTGCGCTGGGAGTGATGTCATGCGGCGCACCGCTTCGGGCAGCGTGAGCAGTTTCAGCTCGCGCACATAGCGGCCCAGCACACGCGCGTTGTTGCCATAGCTGCGAGGGTGCGGCACGTCTTCGCCGAGGCGGCGCGGACCGCCATCACTCGCGATCATGGTGAGCGGGTGCTGCATGAAGGTCTGCAAGTCGTCCTCATTCATGCCGTGAAAGATGGCGCTGGCACCGCCCTGAGTTTCAATCTCGAGGATCACTTCGATTTGATCTCCCAGCGAGTCTGATCCTCGCTGTATCTTCGCGGCTTCAGGAATGGTTTTGCCATTGAGCGTCGGGTCGGCCTTGCAGCGGGCGATCACTGCATAGCCGTAATCTTTGCGCCCCTGGCGGGCACGCATCTCGGCCATGCCGGCAATGATGGAGGCTTTCTTCTGCGGATCAGAAATTCGTGCGACGAAGTCTGCAGGCTCGCCTTCCAGGGCGCTGTCTGGCAGAGTCTGGCGCAGGCCGGTGCTGGAGGCCGTGTAGGCATACTGATCGTGCGTGATCTGCAATCCGTCCGCACGTGCCTTGTCGAGCACTGCGAGCACTTCATGGGCTTTGCCCCATGCTGTTGGACCTGAGAGTTTGATGTGTGAGACTTCAGCGCGAATTTTGGCTTCCTTGGCAATGCGGATGATCTCATCCAGCGCCTCAAAAATGCGCACGGTTTCATACCGCATGTGGCTGACATAGATGCCGTCATAGGCGGACGCGACTTTTGCCAGCGCGATGAGTTCCGCTGTCTTCGCAAACGAGCCGGGCACATAAATGAGCCCCGTGCTCAATCCGACCGCGCCGTCCTTCATCGCCTGATCGACGAGTTCTTTCATCGTGGCGAGCTGGTCCTCATTCGGCGCACGGATGAAGCTGCCCCCCATGCCCTGCTCACGTACCGAGCCGTGACCAATCAGCGTGGCCACATTGAGGGCGACTTTGGATTCCTCGATCTCGTGAAAAAACTTCGCCACATCGGTGCGTGAATGGCCGCAGTTGCCGGTGATGATGGTCGTGACTCCCATGCGCAGAAAATTTTCTGCCGCAGGGATGAGGCAGATGTCTTCGGAGTGAGTGTGGACATCAATGAAGCCCGGCGCGGCCACTTTACCGCCGGCATCGATGACTGCGTCGGCTGAGCCTTTGACCTGACCGACCGCCACGATGCGCCCGGCCTTCACCGCAATGCAGCCATGCGCCAGCGGTCCGCCGCTGCCATCCGCAATCTGGGCGTTTGTGATGAGGAGATCAAAATCCGCCGCCAGGGCGGAACCCGTGAGCAGGAAGGCTAAAATGAGGCCGGAATTCATGGTGACGAGGGAAAGACGTGGCTGCTGGCACGGACATTGCCAGGATTCCTTTTGCCAATCCGGCCTCCGCATTCCATATCTGCCACACCATGCTCGACCTCACGAACAAGAAAATCGCCCTCCTCATGGGCGGCCCCGGCTCCGAACGCAAAGTTTCGCTGAAAACCGCTGAAAGCGTGGCCGAGGCGCTGCGCAGCAAGGGTGCCATTGTCGTCGAAGTGGATGTCACCGGCCCGGATTTCGAAGTGCCCGGGGATGTCTTCATCGCCATGAACCTGATCCACGGCACCTTTGGCGAGGACGGCCAGATTCAGCTCATCCTGGAGCAACGCGGCCTCCGCTACACAGGCGCGGGCATAGCGAGCAGTTGCATCGCCTTCGACAAGCTGCTGAGCAAACAATGCTTCATAGACGCTGGTGTGCCGACACCACGCTCGCAGACCTATCCTCTGGATGGCAGCCAGCCGCTGGCGATCTCCCTGCCCCTAGTCGTCAAGCCACCGCGTGAAGGCTCCAGCGTGGGCGTGCACATCTGCCATACGCAGGCAGAATTTGACGCTGCGATTGAAGACGCCAAGAAGTTTGGCAGTGCCACGCTGATCGAAGACTACGTGGCCGGCAAGGAGCTGACCGTCGGCATTCTCGGCGATCAGGTGCTGCCGATCATTCACATCGAACCCGTCGAGGGCTTCTACGACATCAACAACAAGTACCCGTGGATGGGCGGCACTGGCAAAACAAACTACAACTGCCCTGCCGATCTCAGCCCCGAGGTGACAAAGGCCGTGCAGGACGCCGCGCTGAAAGCCTTCCGCGCCTGCGGCACCGAAGTCTATGGCCGCGTGGATGTCATGCTGCGTGACAGCGACCAGGCCCCCTTCGTGCTCGAAGTGAACACCATCCCCGGCATGACGAGCAGCAGCCTGCTGCCCAAAGCCGCGAAGGCCGTGGGCATTGAGTTCCCAGATCTGTGCGCGAAGATCATCGAACTGTCGATTGCGGCCAGACCCTGAGTTGTTCAGGCCCGGGAGGGCTTGCGCAGCCACAGATCACTGCAAAACAGCAGCACACCGAGCCAGATCAGGCCAAACGAGACCAGTGATCCCGTGCTGACCGGCTCGTGATACACAAAGGCCCCCACCATGAACTGGCCGGTGGGCGCGAGGAACTGCAGCACGCCGAGCAAGGCGAATGGCAGCTGCCGAGCACCATGCGCGAACCCCAGCAGCGGAATCGTGGTGATGATGCCGAGACCGACAATGAGCAGCAGATCATGCGCTGAAGCCGTGCCCCAGATGGGCATGCCGCTCTGCTGCGTCCAGATCAAATAGAGCACCGCCACAGGGATGCCGACCACGGTTTCCACCGCCAGCCCCGGCAGTGAACCCAGCGGCGAGCGGCGCCGTGCAAGGCCGTAGAGCGCAAAGCTCCCAGCCAGCAGCAGGCCAATCCACGGAAATCTCCCCAGCAGGACAAGTTGCGTCAAAACTCCAACTGCAGCGGAGGCGATGCTGAATTTTTGCAGTCGCGACAACCGCTCGCCCAGCAACCGGCTGCCGATGAGCACATTCAGCAGCGGGTTGATGAAGTAGCCGAGGCTGCAGTCGATGATGCGGCCATGCTGCGCCGCCCAGACAAAGACACCCCAGTTGATGGCCAGCAAAAAGGCGGACCACGCATGAGCTTTGAGCAAGCGCGTGTCCCGCATGGAGCGCAGAAAACCGGCCCACTCGCCACGCAGCATCAGCAGGGGCAGCACGGTGGCCAGCGTCCAGACCACACGCTGCGCCAGTGCCACTCCACTGCCGAGGTGACCAATCTGTTTCCAATACACCGGCAGCACGCCCCACAGGCCAAAGGCGATCACCGCACTCAGCACGGCATTGGCGGATGATTTTTCAGGATTCATGCAGCTGAGTTTTGCGAGTGTAGAGAATAAGGAGCGCCGCCACAATGCCGAGCACGGCATTCATCACCCACAGCACGGTGGGGTGATGATCATAGAGCGGCATGCCCAAGGCGGAACTGGCAGTATTGCCCGCGCACCACGCCAGACTGAGAAAGCCGACGTAACGCCCACGCATGTCCTCCGGTGACAGACTGGCTGAATAAGCCTGCTGCCGCGAAAACGCCGACATCTCCCCCATCGTAAACACCACCATCATCAGCACAAAAGCAGTGAGCGAGCCGCTGATCAGGAAGGTGAGGAAACTCGCGCCCATCAAGATGTATCCGAGCGCAAGCACCTGCTTCACCGGCCACAGGCGCAGCCCAGCCGCCAGCGGCACCTCAAAGAGGCAGATCATCACGCCATTCAATGCCAGCACGAGACCGCACCAATGCAGCGGCAGACCATTGCGCTCAAAGTGCAGCGGAAAGGTGGTGTTCGTCTGCCGGAAGATCCACGCCGTGCAAATACAGGCGCCGAACAAGGCCAGGAAGGCGTGATTGGCACGGATCGACTGCCATGCATGGCTCCACCCCGCATGCTCACGGGCCGTGCGTCTGCCGCGCGGTAAAAACAGCCACGCGACGATGCCAAAGAACGCCGAGGACGCGGCGTCCACCACGAACAGCCAGAAGAACGAATACTCCGCCAGGAAGCCTGCCGTCGCGGGTCCCAGCGACCATGCCAGGTTCACGGCAAACCGTTGTACCGCATAGGCGATGACGCGGTGCTCTGGTGGCACAATGTCCTGCACCAGCGCCGCACTGGCCGGACTCCCCGCCTCATTGATGGCCCCCGTGATGAACGCCAGAGCAGCGAGCGCCCGCCAGTCCACCGCCTGCGACATGGCGATCATGCAGACTGCGCCCGCAAGCGCTGAGACAGCCATGGTGACATTCCGCCCAAGACGGTCCGCCATCCAGCCGCCGATCCAGGCGGCAATGAAGCCCCCCAACGAATACGCAGCCACGGCGTAACCGGCCTGCGTGGCCGTGTTGCCATTCCGCGTGATGAAGAGCGCCAGGAACGGCACGACGAAAACGCCGAACCGGTTCACGAACGTCGCGCCTACGAGAACCCAGAAGGGTCTGGGCAAGAGGTGCAGTTGAGATAAAAGAGACATGGTTGGAAAGAGAAAAGGAGATTCATGGAAAGTTGGGAGATGAGCGAGTACGCAAAACGGGCCGGCTCAGGTGAGCCGGCCCGTCGAAGGCTTTGAAGGTTACTGTGTTCGTTTGGATTACAGGCCTTTGCTCACAATGTATTTCACGAGGTCCACGACTCGGTTGGAGTAACCCCATTCGTTGTCGTACCAGCTCACCAGCTTGAAGAACTTGCTGTTCAGCTCAAGGCCGGAACCGGCGTCAAAGATGGAGCTGTGCTGGTCATGCATGAAGTCGGTGCTCACCACTTCGTCGGAGGTCCAGTTCAGGATGCCCTTGAGGTAGGTTTCGCTGGCCTTCTTCATGGCGGCGGAGATTTCCTTGTAGCTGGTTTCCTTCTCCGTCTTCACGGTCAGGTCCACCGCGGAAACCGTCGGCGTTGGCACGCGGAAGGACATGCCGGTGAGTTTGCCCTTCACTTCTGGAATGGCGAGGCCCACAGCCTTGGCGGCGCCGGTGCCGGAAGGAATGATATTGATGGCGGCGCTGCGGCCACCTTTCCAATCCTTGGCGCTTGGGCCGTCCACCGTCTTCTGCGTGGCGGTGTAGCTGTGGATGGTGGTCATGAGGCCTTCAGCGACGCCGAATCCTTCTTTCAGAAGGACGTGAACGACGGGAGCCAGGCAGTTCGTCGTGCAGCTTGCGTTGGAAACGACGTGGTGCTTGGCGGCATCATACTTCTCATGGTTCACACCCATGACGATGGTGATGTCTTCATCCTTGCCAGGGGCAGAAATGATGACTTTCTTGGCACCGGCGTCGATGTGGCCCTGGGCCTTGCTGCGCTCGGTGAAGAGACCGGTGGACTCGATGACGATGTCCACGCCAAGCTCTTTCCATGGGAGTGCCGAAGGACCTGCGCGCACGGCGAGGCATTTGATCTCATGACCATCGACCACCAGAATGTCGTCTGCAGCCACGTCTGGGCTGGACTTCTTGGAGGAAACGTTCTCACGGGCCTTGCCCTGAGTGGAGTCGTACTTGACGAGGTAGGCCAGATTGTCAGCAGGCACGAGGTCGTTCACGGCGACGACGTCGATTTCCTTGCCCAGGAGGCCCTGGTCACAGATTGCGCGAAACACGAGGCGGCCGATGCGCCCGAAACCATTGATGCCGATTTTGACCATGTTATTTGAGGTAGTTTGGATTTTTGAGGGAAGCAGGTTTACCGCCGGGGGGGGTGGGTGTCAACCGCCGAGGCAGCAGGATTCGGGCCGGATTGGGCTTCCCATAGGCCGCCAGCCTGCCTTATCCTGCCCCCCCCATGAGCAGGCCCGTTCATCCGCATCAAGTCACGCGAGATCAACCCTGACCATCAGGAGGTCGGCATTGTGCTCAAGCCAGGCTCAGGCAGCTCCGCCATCTCTCTCTATCTCTCAAACGTTCCTCTTAGCGAAGCCCTTTGCTACATTGCCGAGGCTTCCGGCCACAGGCTGTCATATGATGGCCGGAGTTATGCGCCCCCCGTTGGTGTGATGTGGCAGATGCTTCATCCAGCACATCACTTTATTTGCAGTTCTCAGTACGTCGAAGACTGGTAACGTCAAGTGATCCCCGGTTGAACTCGCGTCAATGCTCGCTCTGGATGCCACGCTCATGGCATCCACTCCCGACCTCGATCTCACCCAGCGCCTGCGCGAAAACGCCTGGATCGGCGATGCCGTCCTGGAGCTCTACGTCCGCAGCTTCATCCTGAAGCAGCATGGCAGGGTGGATGCCGAGATGAAGACGCGCTTCACCTGCAATCAGTTCCTCTCCTGCACTGGGAATCCCACCGCCGTCGAGGCCGACATCGGCGTCGTCTATCAGCGCGAAGGCCTGGAGCCCGCCTTCGCGTGGATTCGTGAAAATCTGGAACCGCTCTTCCTCAAACAGGAAGCGAAACGCAAGCGCACCGGGAAATAACTACACCCGCTGCCCGAGCGCCTTCAGCTTGGCCTCGGCTTCGCTCCAGGGAACGTCATGCGGCAGGCGCTTTGTCGCCGCTGCCAAAGCCGCCGTCACGCCTGCGGCCTCGCCCATCGCCACCGAGTTTCCCGTCACGCGATAGCTCGCATGCGCAATGAAATCATCAAGCCGTCCACGTCTTTCGCGATCAGGGCGCGCAGAGGAATGTCATACGGCTTCACCTTCACGCCCGCATTGGTGTAGGCCGACTTCTTGTTCATGTCCGCGCTCAGCGCGTGAATGTCCACGCTGAAGGTCGGGCGCACCACGGCGTCATCATAGCGCGCACCCGCGATCACATCCTCCTTGCTCACGGTGTAGCGCCCGGCAATTCGCCGCCCGTCACGCACGCCAATCTGCTCCGCCGTGGCGGCGATTTGCAGGCCTTCCCACGGACCACCGAGCTTGCGCAAGCCGTTCACGATTTTGTTCATTTCAGCGCGAGCCATCACTGTCGCCTCGGTGATCTTCGCTGCATCGAAGCATGGCACGCCGTACTGATGGTTCATCATCACCAGCAAAAGATTGTCCCGCACCTGCCACAGTGTCGGCTTCGCATACGAGGGGAAATGATCGGTGCGTTTGATCTCCGCGAGGAACGCATCCTTGGAGGGGCCATCCGTCTTGCTCGGATCAGAACCATGAATGAAATCTTTCAGTGCCGCCGCATCTTTGCATACCAGCAGCGCATTGAGTGACATCGGCTGGCAGGGGCAGGAGTCCGCCTCGCCATATTCGAAAGAACAACCTGCCAGCGCCCCAAGGTCGCCGTCACCTGTGGTGTCGATGAACACAGGAGCTTTCCACGCCTGCCGTCCGGACTTCGACTCGGTCACGATTGTCGTGAGCCGTTTACCCTCTCGATAGGCCGCGCAGACCTTGGTGTGGAGCTGGAATTTGATGCCTGCTTCCACAAACATTTCCTCCAGCAGCAACTTCATGCCCTCCGGCTCGTAAACGACGCTCTTTTTGTTCGTGCCACGACGCATGTCGCGCTCATCCAGCCGCTTCAGCAATTCCTGGTTGAAGCCCGGTTTGTCAAAATCCAGCAGATACCCCAGCAGTCCGGCCGTCCACACACCGCCGAGACAGCCGCGCCATTCAAACACCCGCACCTTGGCCCCGGCCCGCGCCGCGGTAATCGCCGCCGCAATGCCTGCCGGTCCAGCACCGCAGACAATGACATCTGCATCCTCCGCCAGCGGCAGATTCTGCGCAGGTTCATGAAACTGCCCCGCAATGGCCTTCTCCACCTCCGCCGCGTTCATGACGCCAGGCGTGACGAGAGCCCCGGAGAAAGCGGCGGCCAGGAAGGAACGGCGTTTGAGATCAGGGGAAGGGCTGGGAGTGCTCATGGATGTTACAGAAGGCAGATTATGGGCGGCTTTGGACAAAATCACGGTTCCTTTTTCACCATCAGCGACTCCGCCTGCACCGCGACAGCCTCATCGCATTGCTTCAAGGCTTCCTGAAGTTTCGCACGGTCACCCCCGCTTTCCTGAATCAATCGCCGGGCGATGGCAAACGCAGGCTCAAACCGGCCGTCCCCATCCGCATCCAGCCAAATGGGATTTGTGGATCCCACCACCCGTGGCACGAAGGCCTTGCTGCTCGGCTGATAGGGGCGGGGAATCTCCCAGAACGGCTCGGTGATGCCCGGCCCCGTCGCGATCACCACCAAATGCACATCGTGCGCCGGTTTCGGCAACTGCCAGACGATGCGTGCTTTTTCACCCGCGCGCTTGTCGTCCTCAATCTTCTGCTCGCGGATCAGAATGCCATTCGCGAATAATTCGATCCGGTCTGCATGTGTCCATGCCGGACCAAAGACCGTGGCCTCCACCTTGATGCTCTCCGCCAGCCCCGTGGCCAGATCACCGACCGTGAACTTGTCATTCACCTTCAGTTGCGTCAGCAGCCCGAGGCTCACCAGCAGCCGCCCTTCCTTGTAGCTGTGCCAAACTTCATCGAGATCCAGATTCTCCGGATCCGCATCCTTCGCCGCCACATACGTGCGCCCCTGCCCCAGAATGAAGCGGTTCACATCATGACTGTCGCTCGATCCAATCGCCGCGATGCGATGTCCGCGGTTCAACAACGCAAACCAATCTCGATACAGCAGATGAATATCCGACTGCATCGCCGCCGAGGTGATCACCTCCATCGCATCAATATCCAGCGCCTCCCCCTGACGATGCCTTCCCGTCTTCGGATTGAACTGCATGCCGCCGAAGGGAATGAAGCCGCTGTGCAGATCACGCGGATGATTCAGCGTAATGACCTTCACTCCCGGTGTCGCACGGATCTCAGGCAGCAGCTTCGCCCAGTCCTCCTGCTGGTGATTCACCACGCGTGCGCCCGGCTCAATCGGGAAGGCATTGAAGTGTCCGTGCTTCGTCGTCACCTCATTCCCGATCACCGGTGTGAAGCGGTCCGCCACCGCCATGCTCGCAGCACTCGGCGCATAATCCGTGTGATGATTGTGGTCCGTCGCGATCGCCAGCTCGATACCCTCCCCTGCAATCGTCAGCATGCGCTCCTCGATTTTCGCATCGCCATGCCCGCTGTGCGTCAGCGTGTGAATGTGGCTGTCTGCCGCGACCCAGCCTGCCGTCGGCACCTCACGCCTTAATTGAAGAGCTGCCTGCTCCTTCGCGCCCGCCGCCAGAGAAATGGCTTTTTGCTCCACACTCCATTCAAAACCCCGCCCCGCATGCAGGATGTAGTCGCCCGGTGGCAGCGACAGCATGGCCTTGCCATTCCGTGTGTAAACCACTCCGATCCGCCCCGCCACCTCGCCCGCAGGTTCCGCCCGCAGGGGTTGGAGTGTCCCGTCCGGTCTCGTCAAAGTCAGCCGGCATGGCAGTCCACCGCCCGTTTCCCCATCTGTCACCGTCACATCCACCTGCGTACCGCCCATCACCTCCGCCATCGGTTTCGCCGCGATGAAGACCGGCCCCAGTTCGATGTTATCCAGACCCGGCGGCGCTTCGACCGTCAATACGTTCTCACCATCGCGCAATGCCCCAGCCGGTATCGTTAGCAGGCTCTCCATCGCCGTTTCCGCCGTCACCAGAGTACCAAGCTTGCGTCCGTTCAGCATCACAGACCACGTGAGTTTCACATCTCGCTGCCAGAGCCGCAGTGTCTGCTCCGCGGCATTCGCCTTCGCTTGAAACTTCATCTCCAGCCGCTCCGCATCGACTGCGCGATCTTTGAACGCCTCCCACTCAAACTGAGCCGCCTTTCCCAGGTGCAGCCGCATGGCTTCCACCGTCACATCCTCCGCCATTAAACTAAGTGCAGGCAGGCAAAACAAAATCCATTTCATCCAGATCGAACGTGCCTGCATGCTGACAACTATCCACCCGCCGTTGAATTGACGCCTGACCTTGCCAATGCTGCCGCATGAAACGCTACCCAGTCCGCCACACGTCCGCCTCGCCCTTGGATTGGTCCGTGGCAGAACCTTTGACCGACTTCTCTTTTCCCTGGGAAGAGCGCAGCGCCCCGCTGACCGAGTTCCGCGCCCTTAGGGACGAAACCCATTTTCATTTTCGCTTTGACTGCGTGGATGAGGATCTCGTGCTACCCGACGGCCCCACGGCCAAAGACCGCGTACTCGGCTCCGACCGCGTCGAAATCTTCCTCGCCCCAGATCTGGCCCTGAAGCCCTACTACTGTCTCGAAATGTCCCCTCGTGGCGATGTGCTCGCCTACGAAGCAACATTTTACCGTGAGATGAACTGGGAATGGCAATGCGAGGGTCTGCAACTTACCGCCCACATTGAAGACAATCGCTACTCCGTCACCGGCAGCCTGCCGCTCGACACGCTGCGTGCATTGAAGGTTCTCAAGCCCGGCTCATCCGAATTCTTCGCCGGCATTTACCGCGCCGAATTCCGCCACCACCCCGATGGCACCGTTCACTCCGGCTGGATGCCCTGGGTCAATCCCCAGACCGAACGCCCGGACTTCCATGTGCCCGCTTCTATCGGGCTGCTCGAACTCGTACAATAACTGAACGACGCCCCAGTCTCCGACTACTTCCTTTTGAGCGTGTAACTATGCTGCACACTCGCATTGGGTAGATCGTCGCGCGTCACGCCGGGCACAATCGAGCGCACGTAGTCCACCTTGGCTTCAGCGGGTCCTACCGTGACGCGCACATGCCCCGAGCTCCCAAAGATGGTGCCGGTGTAGCCGTATTCCTCCGCACTCCGTGTTCCGCCGCTCGGGTGGCCGGGTTGCGGCACCTCTTGATAAATGATGCCGTCCAGCTCTTCCTTGGCGAAGAGATGGTCATGCCCGTGAAAAACGATGCTCACACCATTTTTGACCAAGAGCTGATGAATCGGCAGTTCCCACCCCGGACGGTGCTGACGGAAACCGTCGCTGCCGTCTGCGCTTTTGCCACCCCACTCCATGAAAGGTGCAGGCTTCACAGCCCCGCGCACATCTTTGCCAAGACCGCCCACGAGGTGATGAAGAAAGACAAATTTGAAAGGAGCCTTGCTCGTCTCAAGCACCTTGGTCAGCCAGCGATACTGAACTTCCCCGAGCGTCATGCTCCAGTTGTCCTCGCCCTTGCGTTCACGTGTAAACCAAAACGGGTCCAGCACGACAAACAGCGCGCTTCCCCATTCGAAAGCATAATAGTCCTCCAGCATGCCAGCGCCCTCCTCCGGCGTTGCATTGCCCGAGTAGATGCCGCCTGGTTCGGGATTGGGGAAATACTTCTTCCGCATGCCGATGGACCACAGCGGCATGGAGTTCGGCTGGCCGGTCAATCGTGAACCCTGCTCACCATCATGATTTCCCAGTGCCATGAGAACTGGCACACTGTGCGCGATGCGACCCATATAGAAGCGCTGCGCTTTGTACTGTGACTCGGCCCGCGTATAAAAACTGCCAAACTTATCGACCATCGTCGTGTCGCCTAGGTCGATCATGAAATCGGGTTTGTCGGCAAGCATGTTCGCCAGCGTCTGCTGATACACCCGCACATCCGTGCTGACATCCAGGTGTGAATCCGCCTGCATGGTGAAGGTGAAGGTGGATGCCGGCGCACGCTGCGTGTGGAAGCTGCGCACTTCATCGCGGACAGCTTCACCACCAGCGATGCGATAGGTCAGCTGATACGCATAGCCCGTGTATGCCTTCAACTGCCCCAGCAGGATCGTCTGAGGCTCCCCCACGCGAAGTTTGACGACACCCGAGCGCTCCGTCAGCGCCGCCGGGCTCGTGCCATAGGAAACAAAGGCTTCCATGTCCTGCCAGGCGAGCACGCTCAGCGTCACCGATTCAGCACCGGGCCTGCAAAGCCAGACATTAAAAAGATACTGCGGCACCACGGCAGGTTCCACCTGACCGCCCGGTCCTGCTCCTTTGCCTTTGCCGCGCTCTTCCTTGGCAGGTTTCGTTTCATTTTGGCCGAACGCCATGAGCGCAAGCGCGGCCAGCGCACAGAGAAAAATGAGGTGCTTCATGGCCGCTCATGATAGCCGCCATTGTCAAAACGGCATCATGCGACGACCGCGAAATTGTCAGTGAATCGTCAGCACGTCGGTTTCATCCAGCTCCGCCAGTTCACTCAGCAAGGTCGTGGCATACGTTCCTTTGGGAAGATCAAAACGAAATTGCAGATCGCCGTTGTCCATCACCTCAAACGTGGAATCCAGCGGACGCAGCCGCATCACGCGCCGTTCCTGCCGCAGTCCGAAGGCTTCGAGTCCGGCGGTGATGTCAGAGAAACCAGCCAGCAGTTCCTGTTCGAGACTGCGCACCTCGTCCACGCTCTGCAGTTCACCACTGCCCCACAGCGGTGCGGTGAGTTCAACGATGCCCTTTTCAAACCGCTCGACTTCATCGCCACGCTGATTTTCCGGCAGCAGGATCGTGCCGTTGTCAGCAAAGCCGAAGACTTCACCCGCCAGCGGTTTGTCCCAGCTCCCACGCGTCATTCGGCCAGCCACCACCGCATTGAACAAATGACTGCGGGCGGCAGAGAGGAGAAGACCACGCAGCAGGCGATCCCCCGGCGTGAACTCTCCACGAAACATCGCCCGGGCTTTCGCCACGTTTTGCCCCTCGTTGCCGAAGCGCTGGGTGCCGAAGTAGTTCGGCACGCCCTTCTGTGTGATCGCCTGCCAGCGTTGCGCGGCCAGGGCTGCGTCGAAATCCGGCTCACGCAGCCGGATGGTGAAGCGATTGCCCAGATGAATGCCACGCCGCAGCTTGCGCGTGTTACGCGTGATGCGCAGCACCCGAAGGCCATCAGATTCGAGCACCGCAGGTTCCGGCGATGCCTGCCCCGGCATGTGCAGGCTGAACCACTGGCGCGTGACGGCATGGCGATCCTTCAACCCGCAGTGGCTGACCAGCCGCCGCCGAATGCCCAACGCATCCGCCAGCCGGGCAGCCGCAGCATTGCTGTCGAGGTTTCGCTTTTCCGCCCAGACAAGACAGTGCTCTCCCTCGCCCGAAGGCTCAAAACCGAGCAACTCCTCCACCACAAAGTCCTCCGGATGCACTTTGAAACGCGCCCGTCCGAGCGGGCCGCCATGCAGAAAAGGAAGATCGTGGGTATCTGAAATCATGCTCACGCCTCGGGCCCGCTCACCAGATGTTTCGGCAGGTCCGCCACGCGCTCACACCCCACCTGCTCCATCACCTGCTTGAGCTGCCGCTTCAGCATCGTCATCGTGTGATCGCCACCAGCTTTGCCTAGTGCGGCGACGCCATACATGAACGAGCGCCCCATGAAGGCAAACTTTGCGCCGCTGGCCAGTGCGCAGGCCACATCCGGTCCGGCACGCAGGCCGCTGTCAATCATGACCGTCGTGCGCTGTCCAAATTTCTTCGCGAGTTCCGTGAGTGGCTTGATGGTGGACTGTCCGGCATCCAGCTGCCGCCCCCCGTGATTGGACACGATGAAACCATCCACTCCGAGGCCGAGCGCCGTTTCGGCATCCTCCTCCGTCACAACACCTTTCACCACGAGCTTGCCCTTCCACCGCTCGCGAATGGCCTTGATCTTCGTCGGATTCAAACGTCCCGAGAAGGTCTTGTTCATGAAAAGCCCGAGGTGTTTCATGTTCAAACCCTTCGGCAGATAAGGCTTCATCGTCTTGAACTCCGGCGCCCCTGCCGCAAGCTGGCTGAAGGACCACGTGGGGTGCATCATCATCTGGAGTACATTGCGCACCGACATGCGCGGCGGAATGGACAGCCCGTTGCGAATTTCCTTGGGACGATAGGCAAACGTGGGCGTGTCCGCGAGAATGACCAGCACTGGAAAACCCGCATCGCGCGCACGATCAAGCAGTTTGTCGCGCAGCGAATCCTCGGCGGGATGGTAGAGCTGAAACCATGCTTTTCCTTGCGTGAGTTCGGCCACAGTTTCAATACTGGCCGTGGCGACCGTGCTAAGCGTGAAGGGGATGTTGTGCTGATGCGCTGCCTTGGCGATGATTTCGGTCGCCTTGGGCCACACCAGCCCCTGCAGGCCGATGGGCGAGACGCCAAAGGGAGCATCGTAGGTGGTGCCAAAGAGCTCCGTCTTCAGATCAGAGCCGGGATAGTCGCGCAGGTACCAAGGCCTCAGCTGCACCTGCCGGATCTCCTCCGTGTTCCGCTGAAGATTGATGTTGGAGAAACAACCGCCCTCAAGATACTCAAAGGCGAAACGCGGCACCCGCTGGCGCGCTCTCTCGCGAAGATGCTCGATGGAGGGGTAGTTGGAATTGAAGGCTTCAGGCATAGGGCGTGGATGGAAGAACAATGAAGGCGAAAACCGCTGGCCGATCAACACCGGCGGCCATCCATCTTCATCGGCAGTAAACGCCAGATTTACAATCTTCCAACACCCACACTGCAAATACCGAAACGCACACAGTGCGAATGGATTCGCCGGCAGCACATCACTTCACCATCTTCTTGCCATCTTTCTTTTTGCCGCCGCCAGGCCCCTTGCCCTTGCCAGGACCACGCCCCTGAGGAAACTCACCTCGCTCCAGCGCAGCGTACGCCTGCTCCCCCAGTCCTGCACGAAGGTGGGCCTTGAGCTCCGTCTGAAGTCTGGCTGCCACATCAGGGCTTTGTCTCGCGAGATCACGCGTCTCGCCGAGATCTTTCACCACATCAAAAAGCAGCCCCTCTTTGGTGTCCCAAAAATACAGCAGCTTGTAGTCCCCCTTGCGGATAGCCGACTGTGGGTGCTCCACCTCAGCGGCCTGATGCCACACGAAGCGGTCAATCGGCCGCCTGACCGGCTCTTTTCCCCCGCTCATCAGCAGCGGCTTCCAACTGCCTGCTTCTACCCCCTTCGGCAGCACAAAACCCGGAGCCGCAAAATCAAGAACCGTGGCCATCAGATCATAGCTAATGACCGGCGTGGTGCAGTTCACACCGCCTTTGATGCCGGGGCCGCGAATGATCATTGGCTCCCGTATGCCGCCTTCTCCCAGATCACCTTTGCCACCGTTCAGCAGGCTGGTGCGCCCACCGTTGTCGGAAGTGTAAATGACGAGGGTGTTCTCGGCGATGCGCAGATCATCGAGTTTCTTCAAGACCGCGCCGACGCAGGTGTCCAGATCCTCGGTCATGGCCGCCATCACCGCACGATCCCCGCGCCCACCTTTGTTCGCACCAGCCATTCCCTCGTATTTCTTGATCGTGGCAGCCAGAGCCTGCGGTGTCTGGTGTACAGCATAATAAGAGAGCTGAAGAAAGAAAGGATGCCCCTCTTTCACCTGCCTCTCCATAAACGCACCAGCCCGTTGGGTGATGCTGAAGGACTGCTTGGGATCTTCCGGATTGGTCGTGTCGCCGTCTTCATTCATCGTGATGCCATCGCTGGCATCGTAGCCCATTGATTCCGGCGTGTGAAACCACTGCCACTTACCGAAATGCGCTGCACGGTAGGAGCCATCCGCCTTCTTCAGCGTGTTCACGAGTGAGTCAGTGACCGGCGCACTCCAGTTCCGCGAATTTTTATCCGTCGCGTTCAGCGTGCTCGTGCTGCGTCCCATCTGGATCGCCGCGCGTGAGCACTCGCATTTGCAATGAGCCGCATAGGCCTGGGAAAACGTCATGCCCTGTGCGGCAAGCTTTTCGAGATTCGGCGTGTGAAAATCCCGGCTCGCACTCCCAGCCTCACTGGGCATCATCCGCACCGAGGTGCCGCTCCAGGCCTGGTCATCCGCGAGGATGAAAAGAATGTTCGGGGCTTTGGCCCAGGCGCTGCCAGCCAGAAGCGGCAGCACGATCAAAGAGAGAAGTGTTTTCATTCCAGGGGTGCTCCGGTGACATCAAGATCAGGCTTCGTGTTCCAGCGCTGCTTCCAGTCTGGCTTAACGATTCGGGTGCGGAAGATGATGGTGTTGTCGAGCGCGAGATCATCGGTCCAGATGAACTTGGCACCCTCGAAGTCATTCTCGAAGTAGGGCTGCTTGGGATCGACCTCCTGCACCGTATACTCTTTGGCGCTCTTCCAGGCGCTGTCGTCGAAATCGACGGCCCACCAGTTCGCGGGCAGCGGCTCCTGTTTGACCTGTGGGTTTGCAGTGTCGCCATTGATCGGGCCGTGAAAAAAGCTTCTGGCCTTCCAGCTGGCGTTGGTCACGGTGCCGTCGGCGAACTTCAAAATGAAGCCGCCATCGCCAATGCTGCTGCCATATTCGAGGCCGGTCTTCGGATCCGCATTGTCCTTCGCGAGCACCGCAATCGTCATGGGATACTCAGGGAGGAAATCCACACTCACCACGTTGTGCGGGGTGAACTGAATCGGATCAACGGCAACAAGGCGTCCGTTCACATAGAGCATGAACCAGTTGTCCGCATACACATTGAGCTTCATCGTGTCGGCAATGCTCGGTTTGATGAGCCCTGGCGGTCCGCCGCCTTTCTTCTTTTTGCCACCGCCCTTTCCTGATTCACCGGCTGCTCCTTCGGCCCCTTTTGCAGCTGGCATGGTGGACGAGCCAGGAGGCGGATTGGTTGAAGGAGGTGCCGCGGGGGGCTGACCTCCGCTGCCGGGAGCTGTCGCACTCAACGGAGCATTGGGCGCATTTTGCACTTCCTCCGCCGTCAGTTTGCCGTCATGATCCAGGTCTGCCGTACCAAAAATGTACTTGGCTGCATCCGACAGTTCCACGCTGCTCAGACGGCTGTCCTGGTTTGCATCCAGCTCGTAAGCGTGCCGGTAAATAAAGCCGGCGAATGCCGCGCCTTCGCGGATGTCGCCCGCCGCGTCGATTTCGGCAGGTGTGATGATGCCATCCATGTCCGCATCATATTTGGAGGCGGCGACTTTCATGTCAGCAAGCGTCTCCGCTAGGGCGACCATGCCATCCTTGTTGCCATCGAGCTCAGCACCATGCATCTGCATCCACGGCTTGCGCTGGCCTCCCTGCTGTCCGCCACCACCGCCCTGAGGGGGCATGGGCTGCATGGACGTTTCAGGTCGCGTTGGCTGAGGACTGCCACCGGGAGCCATGCCACCGCGCGCGCCACCTTCACCCCCACCACGCGAGTAAACGACGCTCAGGTCCGCTTTGGCGAGAGTCTTGCCTTCCATCGCGGCCAGCAGGTCTTCGCGTGTCACACCACCACGCCCCGTGGCCTTGGGCTGCAGCTCAGCGGAAAGGGCATAAACATGCAGCACATAGGTCTTTTCACCGGGCCCCTGAGAATGCGGTGGCTCATAGCCTTCCTCGCCTTTGAACCCAACGCCCAGCCTGCCCACGCCCTTCACGTTCTTCGGCAGGCTCGTCACCTTGGCCGGGATGTCCCACATCACCCAGTAGCTCTTCATCTCATTGCCTGGTGCGAGATGATCCATGATCAAGGCATAGCTCTTGGTGCCAGCAGGTGCGCCCTTCCATTCCAGGGGCAGCGTCGCACCACTGCCATCGCCGGTATAATCTGCGGGCAGGTTGCCCCCGTCTGCCACATCAGGGCTTGTCAAAACGAAGCCGCTTGCCGCAGCGGCAGGTGCTCCGCCCCGGCGTCCGCTGGCCTCCTCGGCAGGCGTTGCCATGGGCGTAGAAAGTTCACCCCCATCCAGTTTGCCATCAGCATTGCGGTCCATGGCAGTGAATTCGCTGCGGGCCTTCGCCATGGCGGCAGCCAGCGTACCGCCACTGCGTTTCGCGGAAAACTCACGTTTCACATTGTCGGCAAATTCTTGTGCCGTCACGGTGCCGTCGCCATTCACATCCATGAGGCTCCCTGAAGCCTGCGGCGGCGGGCGCGGTGCATCTTCAGGAGGTGCAGGCGGATTCTCATCAGGCTTCATGCCTTTACCAGGCCCACCCTTTCCCTTGCCTTTCCCGCCACCTCCACCAGGTCCCTTGGCACCACCACCACCGCCCCGGCTCGTATAAACCTCCTTCACGACACCCTCGCTGCCATTGTTAAACTCAAAGGGGTAAGTCCCATCGCTGTTGATGCTGTAGCTGATCGAACGCTTGTCACCATTCACCTGATAGCTGAGTTTGTAACCGTTCGATCCCATGCTTTCAAATCCGGTGATCTCCGCTCCCCGCAGAGGCGGGGTGTCCGGGCGCACCGGCTGAGCACGCGGCTGCGGATCTACCTGCCCTTCCGCCTCCACGACCACCCCATGAAACGCGCTCTGCAAATAAGGCCGCTTCGTCGAGGCATGATAGTGATACCCCACCTTTGAGTCCTCGTGCCCATGACATTCGTCCAGCTTTCCCACAGGCGATCCGTCCGGCTCCGTGAGGCCATAGATCGGGTAGCCATCCAGAGCATAAGCAATCGGCATCCCCTTCCCTACCACGGTCTGCAGATGCAGTGGCGCAATATGGTAGTGGTAATCATCCGCCCGCCCGCAGTGCCCGCCCCACTGATCCAGTTCGCCGATCTCATACGAAACCTCCCCGCGATTGTTCTGCGGATTGAAGATCGGAATGCCGTTCACACCAAGAGCGATGGCCCCCCGCAGGAAATGCCCCTCGACGACGGCGGGAGTTTTCGCGGGCACCGGATGCAGCGGAATGCGCCACATGTTGTCCCCACTATAATTCTGCGGCAGCGGCACCTGCTGCTGCCATGCCGTGATGCCCACCATCATGTTATGGTCCGGCAGCCCGTTCGATCCCACGAAGAGAAAATCCTTGTCCCACTTCAGTTCCAGCTTCGGGAAAGCCAGGAACGGTTTTGCCGCCGCTGGTGCATTCGCCGCATTGGCCGCTGTTGCCGCAGCCAGATTGAGCGTGGACGCCGTCGAAGCCACCTGCACCGGCTTGATCTCCCCATCATTCTTCGCCGCATGCTGCTGCATCCACTCCTCTAAAATATGCTGGCGCAGGGCCTCCTTGTCGGCAGATGCACTGGCCTTCCAGGTATGGGCAAAAGCCGCGGGACTGTTGAATAATCCAACGGACAAGGCGGCAGCGAAGATGGCTTTCATAATGGCCAAGCTGGAGCAGCGGTGTCAGCCGCTTATCAGCGAATGAGCGCTGATTTGTCAGGAAACCGTAAAGAAACTCGCGGAACAAGCCGGTGAAGACCATACTCATCCATGCCCGCAGCCACACGCATCCTCGTCATCGACGACGACACCGAGCTTTCCCAGCTTGTGGCGGATTACTTGAAGCCGATGGGTTTTGAGGTCGAATGCGAGCACGAGGGCAACAGCGGCGCCGAGCGCGCCACCAGCGAGCCTTGGCATGCGATCATCCTCGACGTGATGATGCCCGGCTGTGATGGCTTTGAAGTGCTGCGGCGCATCCGCATGAAATCCAAGGTGCCGGTGATGATGCTCACAGGTCGTGGTGAAGAGGTGGACCGCATTGTGGGGCTTGAGCTCGGCGCGGATGACTATCTCCCCAAGACCTTTTCCTCACGCGAGCTTCTCGCGCGGCTGCGAGCCGTGCTGCGGCGCTCTGGCTGGGTGGCGGAAACCTCGCCACAGGCACCCATGAAGGAGCTCGTCATCGGCCCGCTGCGCATCAATGCGGATTCGCACGCGGTCGTTCTCGGCGACACGCCCCTGGAACTCACCCCGGCAGAATTTGGTCTGCTGCTTTCCCTGGCCAAGGCCCATGGCCGTGTGCGCACACGCGAACAGCTCATTGAGGATGTCGCCGACCGCGAATGGGATGTTTTTGACCGTGCCATCGACATGCACATTTCCACCCTGCGCCGCAAACTCGGCGACGACCCAAAGAATCCGCAGTTCATCAAGACCGTGCGCGGTTACGGCTACCAGCTCGTCACGCCAACCCGCTGATCCCTCATGAGCCGCCTGCGTCTGCCTCTGTATGTGAAGATCCTCCTTTGGTTCGGGGTGAATCTGCTGCTGCTGGCTTTGCTCGTGTTTGGCTTTTTGAGCATGCAGTTCCGCATGAGCCTGGACTGGATGCTTTCGGGTGAAGCAGGCGAACGCGTCGCCGCCATTGGCGACAGCATCACGGACGAGCTCTCCCAGCTTCCAGAACAAGAATGGCCTGCAGCACTGCTGCGACATGGAGCAGCATATGATGTGACTTTCGCCCTCTTCAGCAGCAGCGGCGCCCAGATCATGGGAGCCCACGTCCAAGTCCCTGCGGAGGTGCTGCGAAAACTCATCGACAAGCGCGGCCCGAACGACCGCCCTCCGCCCCGGCGGCCGCTGCATCCCACGGGGAAAAAACGGCCCTCCGATGCACCGCCCAAACCGCGCTTCATGCTGCGCGCCGGTGATCCCGCTCACTATTGGGCGGGCGTGCACCTCGATCTCACCCAGCAGAGCGACAACCGCCCGCTGACTCTGCTCATGATGTCCAGCACCATCACTGGCGGCGGCTTGTTTTTCGATCTCTGGCCCTGGCTTGGGCTCGCCGCCGCAGCGCTGCTGCTCTCCGCCCTCGTCTGGATGCCCTTCGTGCGCGGCATCACCGGTTTCATCGGAAAGCTCAATCATGCCGCAGGTCGCATCGCCCACGGAAACTTTGGTGAACGAGTCTCACGCAGCCGGAATGATGAACTGGGAGAACTCTCATCCTCTGTCAACACCATGGCCGCGCAGCTCGGAGAATACGTCGCGGAGCAGCGTCGCATCACCGCAGACGTGGCGCATGAGCTCTGCTCGCCGATCGCGCGCATGCAGATGGCGCTTGGCGTGGTGGAACAGCGCAGCACCCCGGAGCAGTCCGGTTACTTGAAGAAACTCGACGCCGAACTCCAGCACATGGCACGGCTGGTTGAAGAAGTGCTCGCCTTCTCGAAGGCCGAGACTCTGCCCGCACGCGAGACCGCCGAAGACATCAACCTGCATGATTTGATTGTGGCCGTCATCGCCCGCGAAGCGCCTGAAGCCGATGCTCAGCTCGACGTGCCCAAGGAGCTGCAGGTGCATTCGCTGCGTGACGCGCTTGACCGCGCCATTGGCAACATCCTGCGCAATGCCGCCCGCTACGCCGCCGATTCAGGCCCCATCCTCATCCATGCCGATCAGCAGGACGGCAGCACCGTCATCCGCATTTCCGATCATGGCCCCGGAGTGCCCCCGGATGCATTGCCCCGTTTGTTCGAGCCCTTCTATCGCCCGGAGGCTGCACGCCGACGCTCCACCGGCGGCAGCGGTCTCGGGCTTGCCATCACCAAGCGCTGCATCGAAGCCTGCCGCGGCACGGTGACTGCGAAACTGCGCGAACCAACGGGTCTGGAAATCGTCATTTCGATTCCAGCGGCATAGCCGTCTTCATTCCGCCTGCTTCAGCTCCTTCATCATCTCCAGCAGATTGTTCGTGAGAATGACACTGGTATCCTCCTGGACTTGATTCGTGCCGAGCCATGTCTCGTAGCCACCGAGTTTATGCTGTTCAAAAGTGGGCAGGTAGCCATGGCGGCCATTGGCCAGACCAACGACCATCGTCTGCGGAAACAGACTGCGCTTTTTTAAATCGAGGCCGATTTCCACAAAGGTCTCAAAGGGAATGCCACAAACGACAAGATCGCCAATGCGAATGGCCTGGAGTTGCACCGTGATCGTTTCCTCCTTGCGCTCCGCCGCATTGACGACACTGCCCGCGTAATTTTTCGCCAGACGCGGCAGCTTATCCACCGCCTCCTTGTCCTTCACCGCGAGGACAGCTTTCGCCTCAGCAACATCCTGCTCCGACGGGCGGCGATACTTCAGCGTGATCTCGCGCTGAAGCATGCCGAGCGTCACATCACCGCGATGCTTTTCGATCTTCCGCTGCGCAAACCAGGCCGTGTCCGCCGCTTTCTGCGCCACGATGCGGATCTGCTCAAACGGCTCACGTGGCGGGCGCGTCACGCCAAAGGGAATGTTGTTGATGTCCCCGGAGGTCCCATTCGACATCATCGCCACGAAGTTCTCATCCCCACGCACACGCGAAGACATGACACGGGCAAACTCACCAAAGTAATCCGCCGACATCTCTCCAGCAGGCGCGCCGCCCACATAGTGCAGCGAGTAGTTTGCATAAATGGCGATGGGTTTGCGTTTCGCATCCTGTACCGAAATGATGGTGATGTCAGGATCCGTAGGTCCGGCCGGATGATCCAGTGTGTTCGGGTCGGTGCCAGGGTTCATCTTCACCTTGTCCATCCGGCCAAAGGGATTCAGCGGCATTTTCCCCGGCTTCAAATACCAGCGACGATTGAAAACCTCATCAGGAAGAGGATGCGCCGCCGCACCGAAAGAGGCGGGCCGCAATGCCGCATGCGCCTTGATGATGGATTCGGCAATGCCCTCGACAAACCGTTTGTAATAGCGCGCCGCCATCTCGCTGCGCGTGTTCACCGAAGGCCCGCTGTGCGTATGCGTGGAGCTGATGAGCATCTTGTCAGCCGCCATGCCTGTCTTTGCCGCTGCCATGGCCTTCGCCTCATTGAGCACATCCGGCCCCGCGCCCAGAACATCCACCACCACCATCGCCAGGGTCGTTTTTCCATCATCAAGCACGAGGGCCCGAGCATGAAACGGATCATGCGCCTTGTTCGCCGCATTCGCGCTGAACCCGCCCGGCATGTTCATGGGAAACTCCGTGGGCGTGATGTCCACCGCTGCCGCTCCGGCGCGCAGCGTTTTGGTTTGACCCCAAAGTGCAGGGGCAAGGAACAACAAAGCACAGAGGACAGATTTCATGACTCGTCTATACGCACTCCATGAGGCGTATTCTCATGCCAAATCACGCCCACCCTTATCAGGCGCATGCCCCTACTGAACGGTGAGGAACGCCAGCAAATCGCGCAATTCTTCATCCGTCAAAGACACCGCGAGCCCTTGGGGCATGATGGATGTTTTCAGCTCTGTACGTTTCACAATATCCGTCTGCGGGAAGGAGCGTTCCTTGCCGGTGAGATCCCGAAAGACCTCCGTATTGGACGAGCGCAGCATGATGCCGACGAACTCGGTGCCGTCCTTGAGCTTTACCTGCGAGGGGTAGTACTGCGGGGCCACCTCACGGCTGGGTTCAAGGATGGAGCGCAAAATCGCCGCACGATCTCCCTGCTTCGAGACAAGGCTCAAATCAGGCCCCACCACGTTGCCACGCCCGCTGTGACGATGGCAGGTGGCACAAAGGCCCACCTTGGAATGGAAGAAAATACGGCGGCCCGCCTCGATATCCGCCTTGCCAGGCAGCGCATCCAGTAGCTTTAGCCACGCCGCGGTGTCATCAAACACAGGGCGGGCCGTGCTCATCACAAACGACTTGTCTTTGTCGGTAAAACGCAGCGCACGCCGCGCTTCATCACGCAGGCTGGCATCCTGGCCGGCGGCCAGTTTCACCAGCAGAGCCTGCTCTTCCGCCTTGGTGGAACTGGCGAGCCCCGTGATGGCATCCGCACGCACTCCGATCTTTTGCGATTCATCAGCGGCGATCTCCGCCAGCACCGCACGCGCGTCATCCGCATTGCGTGCCGCCAGCGTGCGCACCACTTCCTGGGAGAGCACCGCGTCGCCGGCGGCAAAGAGTTCACGCAGCAGCGGCACCGTGAGCTGCTTGTTCGCGGCAGGTGTGAGGCGCAGTGCATAACCTTTGAGCCGCGCGGGCGTCTTGGGATTGATGATGCGCTCAACGAGCACCTCAGGATTCGTCACGCCTGCGGCGGGATCACCGCGCAGCGTGTTCCAGGTGGCGAGAACGGCTTCAAACAAATGATAGTCGAGCGTCGAATCTGAAAGCATCGCCTCCACCTGCGGCGTGAACTTGGTCAAAACCGCATCAGCAATCCATCGCAGGCATTCGAATCGCATTTCAGGATCGCCATCGCCCAAGAAGGCGGTCACCCATCGGTCGTCGTTCAAATCAACCCGCCGCAGAGCCACGAACGCCCAGATGCGATCTTGTGCCGGCAGTTGCTTCACCTTTTCAACCGTCCACTTCTCACGCGCCAGCGCCGTCAAGGCGGCATCAGCCAGATACGCATCCTCGCCACGCGCAAGCTGGAGAAGCTTGCTGGCATCCAGCGTTGCTTTGCCATTCCGCAGATCATCAGCAAGACGCGCATCATCATTCAGTGCATCCTGTTTCTCCTTCACCCATGGCGCTTTCGCCTTGTCGATCTCCAGCTTCCAGAGACGGCCGCGTTTGTGGATCGGATAAGAGCTGAACACCCAGTCATTAAGATAGTAGGAACCATCAGGACCCACCGCCATGCAGGTCGGCCGGAAGAAATCACTGCCTTTCACCAGAGGAATGCGTTCTGAAGTATATCCCGCACCTTTTCGTGTAAGCGGAAAGTAATCAACGCTGTGATCGCTCCAGCTCGGGATCAGCATGCCGCCGCCGAGTTCCACAATGGCACACGGGCCTTCGCCTGAAGGATGCACCATGCCCAGCGTGCCGCGCAGTTCGCCGTTCCATGCCACAAAAGGATGCACCGGCGCGCTGCCATACACCCACTGGAAACCGTAGTCCGCGCCTTCCACGACATACAACAAACGGCACGGCGGACGGCTGCCAGGGTCATTTTCAGCAGCGAAGATTTCACCATCCTTGCGCACCATCAGCCCAAAGGGATTCCAGAACCCTCGGGCGATGCGGCGCATCTGCGTGCCTTCCGCCGTGCAGCGAAACACACCTCCCTCGCCACGTCCGCTGACTTTGGATCCATCCTTGGCCGTGAGCGTCCAGTCCTTGCCGAAATTCTCGCCGAGCGAGAAGACAAGTCCACCATCGGGATGCCACGACATGCCACTGAGGCCGTTATGCGGATAATCCGCGACGGAATCGAGCGTGGCCAGATTCTCCTCCACATCCCCCACTCCATCACCATTGGTGTCCTTCACACGCAGCACGCGGTCCCGCTCCGCAAGGTAGATCCAGCCATCCGGCCCGACCTCCACATGCATGGTGGCGTCGGTCTTGTTGTAAAACACCCGGCGGTTCTTGCCGTTCGCATCAAAGACCACCACTTCATCATGCACCGGACCGTCATAGCCCTCTGGACGGAAATGCGTGTGGCAGGAGATCGAATAAATGTTCCCATTTTTATCCACCGCTATTCCCGTAGGCGTCACCAGATCCGGATGCTCGGCAAGCAACGTGAGCTTGACGCCCGGCTGCAACGTTTCGATCTGCGGCGGCAGTTGCGCTGGCACTTCTGGGGCTTTGGTTGGAGGCGCACCGAACGCAGCGAAAGCTGGCAGCAGAAGAAGCAGGTGGAGTGGTTTCATAAAGTTATGCATTGCGGACACGTTCCAAGGCAGCGGCGATTTCTTTCTCGATGACCGGCAGCGGATTGAGCAAGGTGAGCGGATCTGAGACAGGCGTGACTTCGTTGGTGCGTGGATCCCAGTTCACCGGACCGAAGCGGCAGGGCGCGGGATTCCCCGTCAGGATGTGCATCCCCGCATCATCCTTGTCGAAGTGCCAGAACTCGAACGGGAAATGAATGAAGCCGTGCTTCTCCATCATCGCCGCAATCTCCAGCCGTGTGGCCACATGCTCGGGCGCGACAAAAGGCGACCTCATCGGCGTGCATTCGCTCATTTCGAGGTAAGGATAACCGCGCCAGACCTCGGCGCCGTCGTCACGGCGGAACACCGAAATGTCGATGGCCGATCCCGACATGTGCGCTCCGATCTTGGGCATGTTGGCCGTCAGCACGATGGCACGCCGAAACATCATCTCCGTGCTCGGGATCTTTCCCCCGAGTTCCCAGATGCACTTCTTCAAAACCGTGTCAAACACCGACGGTTTGCGCACCAGCTGCCGCTGCATGTCCAGCGAACGAAAGCCGTCCTCAATCTTCAAGATCCAGCCACGCTCGTTCATCTCACGGCCGATGGTGATGACATCGCGCACCAGGCTCTCGCGCAGAAAATAAACGCGGTCCAGATCACCGGCGATCTTGCTGGTGGAAAAAAGCATCTCCACATTCGCTGCAGCGGCGGCATCGGGAATCGAGGCAAACCGCTCGCCACATTCATTGACCGGAAACTCGATGAGCTTCTGCACAATCGCATACCCTTGCTCCATTTGATCCGCCCAATAGGCACGGCGTGCTGCTTCGTCATTGTTCATAAGCATTCAGTTCAGTTGGCTTTGCGCACCGCCACGGCCTCGACTTCATAGCGCAAAGACGGCGGCAGGCAGTTCGTGATTGTGGTACGCGCAGGCGAAGGCTGCGGAAAGTATTCCCGGTAGAGCTGGTTGTACAGCGGCACATCCTCGGCATCGCGCACGTAATTCCGCGTCTGCACCACATGGGCCAGGTCGCTGCCCGCAGCCTCAAGCACCTTGCGCACATTTTCAATGCTGCGGCGGAATTCCCCCTCGAAAGTATCGCTGACGATTTTGCCCTCCTGATCCACCGAGGCCTGGCCCGACACAAAAATCAAATCGCCCACCACCACGCAGGGGCTGAAGGGCAGATGTGATGTGGGCGTGTCGGGCAGCTGCGGATAAGAAACAAGCGGGTGAGTCATGATGATAAGTTCAGGGTTTGGCGGCTGGCGCGGACTGCAGGCGCGCCTTTTCCTCGGCTTCGCGCTTCTGCATATCCTTCGGATGTTTTGAGAAACTCTCAAACACATCACCGACTACTCGATCCGCCAGTGCGCCAAGCTTCTTCAAAAGAATCGCCTCAGCTTCGGGCTTGAGCTTGGACAAGTTGGGCTCGTAACCACCCACGGTATGGGCATCCGCCGTGGCGATGTAGCCGATGTTTCCGTTCGCATAACCGACAATGATGGGTGTGGCCCGGTTGGCGATGGCCTGTTCAAGTTTAAATCCGTATTCCACCATCGGCTCACCCGGCATGGTCAGCAGAAGAAACGGGCCGATCTTCATCGCCATCAATTCTGCGCGCACCGGCTGCTCTTTGCCTGGAAGCTCCACCACCTCGCTGGCGACCCGGATGGGGTAAAAGGTCTCGCGCTTGCGCAGTTGCTCACGCGTCACGCTGAAGGACGCCGCACGCGCCACCGCGCCGCCAAGATCGCGGCCAGCCCACTGGATGTCCGCCTCATCAGCACAGCGATACGGATAGCCAGGCAGATTGGGCCGGATGTCTCCTGCGCAGCCCTGCATGAACAAAGCACTCGTTTTTTGCGCGTAGCACATCTCCACAAACGTCTGCGCCTCACCTGGGAAATCAGCGCTCATTTTCGGATACCCCTTCGGGTAGGGGTGCGAGCCTTTGTCGCCCCAGGTGAAAAAGCACGGATGACACACCGCGTGCATGATGACCGCCATCGGTGTGAGCGTTTCGCCATCGTCAAAGCGCAGCACCTTCACACGCTTGTCGTTGGGGCCGTCGGGATTCAAACTAACCACGGCCCGGCCATCGTACGTTTTGCGGCGGTTGATGCCAAAGCTGATGCGGTCTTCACCATAGCCGATGTTCACCGGCTTCATGCTGGCGGCAGCCTCCTTTGCAGCCGCCCCCAGTTTTTTGATCAAATCCGCCGCCCAGCGCAGGTTTTCCATGTACCCTGGGGCCGAGTGATTATGGGACGCGGCGACGAGAATGTTCGCCGCAGGAACACCTGTCTCCGCCTCGATCCGCGCCCGTGCATCCCGCACCATGTCATCCCACGCACCAATGGTGTCCATCGTGACGATCGCGGCCTTCGTTTCGCCATCATCCAGGATCAAAACCCCGGCACGCAGCGGGTCACGCACACCGGTGACCTGACGCACGTGCCCGACAATTTTGGATTCCGCCGCATTGGGCGGGGTGATGTCCACCTTGGCCACTCCGGCTTTGAGATTTGAGGCGATGGGAAAACTGCCATCCCTGGTCTCCTGCGCCTGCACGCGGGAGAAGAGAAAGCAAACACCGAGAAGAAGTGCCGGGCGGAGATGCATGGCTCTCTTCTACGCTCTCAAAAGCTGAAAATCATCACGCGATCAGCTCCGAGATCGGCTTTCCATTCTCCACGATGTGAACAGGGCGGCCATTGAGATCGTTGAGCGTGACCTTGGAATAGTCGATGCCGAGGTGATGATAGATCGTGGCCAGGAAGTCGCTCGCGTTGCAAGGGCGCTCGACCACATCCTCACCGCGCTTGTCACTGGCACCGATGATGCCCCCCGTCTGGATGCCGCCGCCGGCCCAGACATTGGTGAAGGCACGTGGCCAGTGGTCACGTCCGGGCTGCAGCGTGCCCGTGGGGCCGCTGGCGTCGCCCGCACCGGTGCTGCGGTCAAAGCTGATCTTTGGCGTGCGGCCAAACTCTCCCGTGACAACAACAAGCACGCGTTTGTCGAGACCGCGCGCATAAATGTCCTCGATAAGCGCGGACACCGCACGGTCATAGGTCGGCATGCGGAAGCGCAGCGCTTCAAACTGATGCTGATTCACCGCATGGTCGTCCCAGTTGTTCACGCGACCGCACAAAGGCCCGCTAAGACTGCTGGTGACGATTTCCACACCCGATTCGACAAGACGACGCGCCAGCAGCAGTTGCTGCCCCCAGCGATTGCGTCCATAACGATCACGGATGGCCGCATCCTCCTTGCTCAGGTCAAAAGCATCACGTGTTTTCGGATTCGTCAGCAGCGTGGCCGCCTGCGCTTCAAATTCATCCAGCGCCCCGAGCTCGCCCTCGCGATCAAACGCACGCTCCATCTTGTCCAGGCTCTTGCGCAAAACGATGCGGTCGCTGAGACGGCGGTTTTCCGATTCGTCAGCCAGGCCGATGTTCGGCACCTGAAAGCTCGGGCGATTCGGATCATCGCTCACTGCGAATGGCGCATACGCATCGCCCAGATAGGCAGGGCTCGAATACTCAGGCGAGGCCGCAGGCACGCCGATGTAATTTGGCAGCGGATTCGCACGACCACCTTCCTTGGCACGCAGGTAATGCGCCACCGACATCCAGTCCGGCAGACGCGGCTTGGGCTTGTCGCGCGTGTCACTGTCGCCGGAAAACATCTGCATCGTCCCCGCAGGGTGCCCACCCGCTGATTGATTCATGGAGCGCACAATCGTGAACTTGTCCGCGATCTTCGCATTCATCGGCAGCATTTCAGTGAACTGCATGCCCGGCACCTTGGTGCTGATCGTCTTGAACGGCCCGCGATACTCGCTGCTCGCCTCGGGCTTCGGATCGTAGGTGTCGATGTGCGACTGCCCGCCTGGCAGCCAGACCATGATGATGGATTTGCGCTCACCCTTCGGCTTCGCTGCATTCTCCGCCCGCAGCTTCAGCAGGCCCGGCCAGCTCAGCGTCGCCATTCCAGACAATCCAAATTGCATGAAGCTGCGGCGCGACAAGGGACCGGCGCAGCGAACGAGAGAGGGGGGCTGAATGATGGATGACATGCACTGAAACCTACGCTCGGAGATGCCCGTGTTTATCGGGCAATACGTCGGCAAAAACTTACGCCATCAGCCCTGGAATCGGTCGGCCGTGATCCACAATGGGCGTCGGCCGGCCATTGAAGTCATTAATCGTGACCTTGGAGGCATCAATGCCCAGATGGTGATAGATCGTCGCCAGAAAATCCCCCGCGCTGCAAGGCCGCTCGGTCACGTCCTCTCCACGTTTGTCCGTGGCGCCGATGACCGCCCCTGTCTGGATGCCACCTCCGGCCCAAATGTTGGAAAAAGCCCGCGGCCAGTGGTCGCGGCCCGGTTGCAGCGTACCCGCAGGTCCGCTGGCATCTCCCGCTCCCGTGCTGCGGTCAAAAGTGATTTTCGGTGTGCGCCCAAACTCACCCGTGACGACCACCAGCACACGTTTGTCGAGCCCCCTTGCATAAATGTCCTCGATCAGCGCAGACACCGCCTGATCATAGTTTCCCATGCGGAATCTCAGCGCCTCAAAGATGTGGTGATCCACCGCATGGTCATCCCAAACCTGCGTCCGGCCGCAGAGAGGGCCGTGCAGGCTGCTGGTGATGATCTCCACTCCCGCCTCCACCAGTCGGCGTGCCAGCAGCAGCTGCTGCCCCCAGCGATTACGTCCATAGCGATCACGCGTCCGCACGTCTTCTTTGCTCAGGTCAAAAGCATCGCGTGTCTGCGCGCTCGTAAGCAGGGACATCGCCTGGGACTCAAACTGATCGAGCGCTCCGAGTTCACCCTCGCGATCAAACGCCCGCTCCATCTTGTCGAGGCTGCGACGCAGCGCCACGCGGTCACTGAGCCGGCGCGTCTCCGCCTCATCCGGCAGGCCAATGTTCGGCACCTCAAAACTCGGGCGGTTCGGATCTTCGCTCACCGAGAACGGCGCATAGGATGCACCCAGATACGCCGGCCCACTGTAGGATGCGTTGATCGGATTGACACTGACATAGTTTGGCAGCGCCTGCGGACGCTGCGGCTCTTTGGATCTCAGGTAATGCGCCACCGACATCCAGTCCGGCAGACGCGGCACCGGTTTGTCTCGCGTATCGGGATCGCCCGAAAGCATTTGCAGCGTTCCCGCCGGATGACCGCCCGCCGTTTGATTCATCGAGCGCAGCACCGTGAATTTGTCCGCAATCTTCGCCTGCAGCGGCATCAGCTCCGTGAAATGCGTGCCCGGGATCTTGGTGGGAATCGTCTTGAACGGCCCGCGATACTCGCTGCTGGACTCCGGCTTCGGATCGTAGGTGTCGATGTGCGACTGCCCGCCCGGAAGCCAGACCATGATGATGGATTTACGCTCGCTCCTCGGCAGGGCCGCGTTCGCCGCGCGCAGTTTAAGGAGGCTCGGCCAGCTCAGTGTTGCCATGCCGGTCAGACCAAACTGCATGAAAGCACGCCGCTGCATGGGACCGGCGCAGCGGACAAGCGAAGGAGGCTGAACGATGGAGGACATACGATGAAGTGTGGTTTTTCATCCCATCGAGCGAACTACTTCGATCCAAATGCGATGAGCTCTTTCCCTGCCCCATCCCACACTCGCAGGATGCTGTCTTCACCGCCGCCGATGATGGCGCTGCCATTGGGCGCGCTGACGGCCGCCTGCATGTAATCCGGCAGATTTGCCATGGCACGCACTTCCGTGCCATCATCAGTGACGATGCGAATGCGGTTGTCCCCGGCAGAGGTGACGATTTGATTCGTAGCCCCGATGAACTGCAGCGAAGTGACCTCCTTGGTCCAGCCTTCGATCTTTCTCTTCCGCTCGCCGATGATCATGTTCCATGTCACCACGGTTCCCTCCGCACCTGCCGTGGCAAGTACGCGGCCATCACTGCGGAATGCGACGCCCATGACGTGATGGGTGTGGCCTTCAAAAAGATTCAACTGCTTGCCTGTGGCGATGTCGGTGACACGCGCGATTTTGTCAGCCCCACCGGAGGCGAGGCGTTTGCCATCCGGCGAGTAATCAAGGCAGAGCACCGTATCAGCGTGCTTTTCCTTCCACGTCTGCGTGGCCTTGCCTGTGGCGACATCGAAGAAAATGATATCGCCGCTGCGTGACAGCTCACCACCGCCCGTGGCGAGTGTCTTGCCATCAGGACTGAACCGCACGGCGTTGACACGATCGGCAAAGAGGCCCTTCTGATCAATCTTGCGCTCCAAGGACCAGCGCTGCGAGCTGCCCGCAGACTGCGTGACGGATTTGGTGGCCACAAAGGAGCCATCGGGAGCAGCGGTGATGCTCGTGATGGCGGCGGCACTGCCGGTGCTTTCTTCAATCGGCGCGCCGGTCGCGGCACCCCACACGCGCAGGCTGCCATCGTCGAACATCGAAGCCACGCGCAGCGCATCGGCGGAGAAGGAAACGGCGATGGGTTTCGCGGTGGTCTTGGTCAGCGCGAGCTTGGCCGCAGCCAGATCGGCCGTGGCCTTGTCCTGCAAAGTTTTCGAGGCAGCAATAGCAGCGTTCGCGGCTGCAACAGCCTTGGCATTGACGGCTTTCGAATCGGTGATGCGCTTCAAATCATCCTCGGCGTCCTTCACATTGCTCTGCGTTGCAGAGACGGCGGCGAGCGCGGAAACTTCCGTCATTTTCGCGGTGATGAGTTTTTCCTGCGCGGCCTTGAATTCTTTGTCCAGGGCTGCATCGGGTTTGCCTCCTGGTGCCGCTTTGATTTTGGCAGCGACTTCATCCACGGCCTTTTGCGCCGTTGTTTTGGCCTCGGTGGTCGGCGGCACGGCCTTCTGTTTCTCAGGCAGCACCTTGTTCATCGCCACGATGGCCTCCTTGGCTTTGCCCAGCAGGACATCAAGTGCCTTGTCCTGCGCTTCGATGCGGGTGATTTCACTCTTTTGAAATGCCTGCTCCAAGGTCTGAGCCGCGACAACCCAGTCCAGCTCCGCCATCTTCTTTGCCGCCGCCACGCTGCCACGGAGTTCAATGACCGGTTTCGCCGTCGCTGCATCCCACACACGCACCGAACCATCGTCACAACCCGTGACGACCTGTTTGCCATCAGCAGACATCGCACTGCTCAGAACTGCGACTTTTCCGGTGGTGGCGATCTTTTTGATCAACTCGGGGCTCGCAGGTGCCGAGGCCGCTTTTGCAGCAGCTGCCACGGGTTTGACTTCCGCCATTTTCCAAATTTTCACTTCACGAAAACTGCCGCTCGCGAGGCGCGTGCCGTCCGGACTGAATGAAAGCGACTGCACCAGCGCGCGATGTGCCGCGCCGTTCTTTTCCGCAGGGTCGCTGATCTGCGCAACGAACTGACGCGTGGCCATGTCATAAACATAGATGTGGTTCGAACGACCGCAGGCGACGTACCGCCCGTCCTTCGTCATCGCCACGCTGTAAATCGGATCAATGCTGGCGGAGAAGGCCTGCAGCACCACGGCACGTTCCACCATCACCGAACCCTTCGCCCCCTGGTCAATCCACGCCTTCAAAGTGGCGATCTGCTCAGGGATGAGGTTCACCGCGCCGGACTTGTTGTTCGGCGGCGGCATCTCCATGTCCTTCGTGTGCAGCGAAGCCGTGACGATCAGGCTCTCAGCGCCTTTCCCTGGAATGATCGCAGGGCCGCTTTCGCCGCCTTTGATCATCAGTTCCGGCGTCTCCATGTTCAGATCGGCCTTCGTGGTCGTCTTGTTGTGACACGAGATGCAGTTCGCTTTCAAGAACGGATAAACGTCCCGATAGTAGTCGAGTTCCGCAGCGGCGCTGTTCAAGACAGGCATGAGAGCAAGGGCGATGACAGAGGGCAGTTTCATGCGGGGTAAATTTTTCAAACGGCGGAAGGAGGAAGCACTTCGATCACAGCGTGCGCGCCAGTGGCATTGGCACCCACGACCATCTGCGGCACGCCCTGCCAGACATCGAGCGTCTGCTGGTGCGTGTGCCCGGCGAACACGCCGAGAAGGTTGGAGGCGGCAAAGACCTCGCGATGGAAATCGAGCGTGACTTGGGAATGCCCTTCGGCGCGCCACTGCGGGCGGCGTTCAATGAGGTGGTTTTTATCCTGCGCGGCCCCCCATTGCGGATGGCCGCAGCCAAAACCCACCGGCCTGCCGGGGACATAGAGCGGAATGTGAACAAAGAGAACCAGAGGCACACCCGAGGCAGCCTGCTGGCGGAAGAAGGCAAGCTGCTCCGGCTGGATCTCGTAGGTGGAATTGTCGATCAGCACGACATTCACACCGCCCACCTGTTTGGCGGACATCATTGGATCACCGCCCTGATAGAGAGGGCTCAGGCGCTTCTTGCACCAGATGCGGCGGAGATCGGTGGAGGTGCCAGGCTGGCCCTCATAGTGCCAGTCATGATTGCCGGCGGTGTAGAGCCACGGGATTCCGCTTTTTTCCAGTCGGGAGAGCACCCACTCGATGGCGGCCTCGGAGGGGAAGCTGAAGATGTCACCGGCCAGCACCAGCAACTCCACCTTGGAATTCTGTGCGGCTTGCAGGGTCTGCTCGAAGCACTGTTCCGGGTCAGTGGTTTCTTTGCTGCGGAAATGCTTGGTATGGTTGTAGGCTTTGGCCATGCGGGCGCTGAACTCGCGGTACGGCGCACCGCGCTCATCGTCACGGGAAAGATGCGTGTCCGCGAGCATCAGCAGCTTCACCGGCTTCTCCACACCTGAAGTGTGCAGCCCTACGTGGATGTCATCCACAGAGAAGCTGCCGCGTAGCGCGGGCTTTGTCGCTTCAGCCGCAAGCAGTGCCGAGGCAGGGGCGACAGCGCCTGCGGCCAGCAGTCCTTGAAGCAGACGCCGACGCGGCACCGATGTGGAAAAAAGGCTCATGCGAGGGCTTACTTGGTGGCGGTCACAGCGGGCGCTGGAGTCGCGGCCTTCACCGAAACGCGGATCGGCTCTGAAATGAGGATTTCCACGGTGTCCGTGGGCGATGCCGCCGTGGTGACTGCTTTCATGCGGCTGGTGGCCGCAGCCATGGCGGCCTCGGCCAGCTTTTGCTTTTCAGCGGCCTTCTTTGCAGCTTCTGCATCCGTGGCGGCGAGCTTTTTGGCTTCGGCGGCCACAGCGGCGGCGAGTTGCTCGGCCTTTTTCTGCTCAGCTTCGGCCAGCGGCACGGCGGCAGGATTGTAGCGGTATTTGCAGATGCCCAGGCTCTGGAAGGCAAAGGTGTAATCTCCCGGCGCGATCTTCAAGGCGGCAAGATCAAGCACAGCCTCGAACGTGGCCGCTTTGAGAGGGATGTCGAATTCCTTGATGGCACTGAAGCCTTCGCCGTAGGCCTTCACCTTGATCGAGGTGCCGTTGAACTCGTTGCGCCAGGTGAGCTTGAGCGGGATTTTCAGCGTCTCGCCCACCTTCGCTTCGAAGACCTTGTTTTCAGCCGTGGCAATCGTCAGCGGCGCCTGCTCGGAGTCGCTCACAGAAACTGGAACGTCGGCCATGAGTCGCGGCGCAGGGATCTCCCCTTTTGCATCTTTCACCGGCCATTCCATGCTCGCCACACGCACCGGGCGCGTCACGACGGCACCGTTGACCGTGGCTTTGCCGACAATTTTCGCGAGCGAGAAGCCGTGTTTCGCATCGCTTGATGCAGTAAGAATCAGATGACCATAGGGCTTGCCCTTGGCAATTTTCAACCCGGCTGCGCTTACACCCGGCGGCAGATTTTCCATGCCGATCTCAATCTCGCCATCAAACCCATCACGACGCTGCACCGCGACTTCAAAGGCACGCGACTCACCCGCACGCAGAGCCATCGGCTTGGAGAGCGCAGCGCGGTCGCCGTTGCGCAGTGTCATATGCACGGCCCAGGCTGCGAGCGAGAAATCCGGCGTGGCCTGACGGACGATGAGGCGATAGACATTGTTCGCATCGCTGCGCGTGCCGCCGAAAAGATCGCGCACCTGCAGGCGGTAGGTTCCGTCTTCCTTGACCACAAACTTGCCATTCACATCGGGTGATCCGGCATCGTATGGCGGGCCGTCATAGGAATAGCCGTTGCTGGTCACCTTCATGGGTGGAGCGATGTCATAGAGCTCGGCCACATCGGTCAAGGTCTCTTTGCCACCGATTGCTTTCACCTGCTGCACGAGTACAAAGGGGTCTGTGTTCAACCCAAGGCGCTCGGAAGCCACTTCGACCCACCATGTTTCGCCTTTCTTGGCGGTGAACTCAAAGGTGTCGACATCCGCCGCCGGGAAAAAGGAACCGGCGATGTCACAGGGCAGCGTGATCTTCTGCGCTTCGGCTGGCTTGTTGTTCGGCTCCGTTTCATGGGCCTTCGCGGTCGCGGCGAGGCCAGCCGGCGGCCAGGACATCGCGCTGACCGTCTGCGTTTGCGGCTGGCGCGGTGCAGGTCCGGTTCCCGGTGCTTCCTGCAGGGCGAGGCGGTAGAACAGGCGCTCGCCACCTTGATAGGTCAGGTCACTCACCTTGATCAGGTAAGTGCCATCTGCGGGTGGTGTGAAGTCGATCACGCCTCCCGTGCGGTTCACTTTCAAATCACCGCCCTTGGCATCCGCCAAGATCAGCACCGGCGTCAGTCGGGAATCGATGCCCGTCGCGGCGCAGTCCACTGCCACGCGCTTCCCTTTCACGCCCTGGAATGCATAAAAATCCACCGACCGCTTCGTCATCGTCGCATTGCAGATGCTGCCCAAGGGCAGCACCATGGCCGTCTCCACCGAGTTGTTAGCCTTGGTGCGGATCACCTCCGGCAGTTTGTTCACCGAAAATGCACGCGCCGAAGACACGCCGAGCCGAGACATCACACGCGCATCATAAACCCCTACCGGGACGTCAGGCGCGATGGTCACAGTAAACTTCTTCTCTGCACCAGCGACCGGCTTCGCCGTGATTTTCGGTGTCGAGAACATCAGCTCGCTGATGTTCTCCGTGTTCTCGCCGGTGATCGTGACCTCAACCGTCGTGCCCGCCTGTCCGCCCATGGGCATGACTGTGAGCAGACGTGGCAACGGCAGAGTGACCTGCTGGGCGAGGGCCGAAGCAGCCATCCATGTGAAGACGGCAAGTGTGAGTGTGGATTTCGCGAGCATAGATTAGTGATTGTACAAAAATTCCTTCGTGTTCAGCAGCGCCCAGAGCAGGTCTTCGTAGCCGTTGCGTTTTGCCCGTTGGGAATCGAGCGGTTTGCCAGCAGCATCAGTGCGGGGCTTGACGACATAATTTTCACTGATTCGCACTTCATCGGCGGTGGGTTCGCGGGAGAAAGCGGCGAGGTAGAGTTCGCGGATGCGCTTGGGCTCGGGCATCTCGGCCTTGCTCAAGGATTCAGCACGTCCGCCACTGGCGGTGAGCTTGGCCTTCACGTCGGCGGCGTTCATGAGGTGCAGGCTTTGCGCAAGGCTGGCGGACTGCACGCGCTCGCACTCGCAAACACTGGCGCCTTCGGGACGACCGAACACCTTGAGGAAAGGCGCGGCGCGGTTGTAGCTGTTGTCCGGCAGAGAAATGGCACGTGTGCCTGCCGGCAGATCGGCAAAATCGGTCTTGGAGCCGGTGACCATGTCGATGCTGTCGAGCATGACCTCGGCAGTCATGCGTTTCGGGTAATAATGCGAGTAGGCCTGACGATCGACGGCATTGTACTGGTTTGGCGTGGAGCTGAGCTGATAGGCGTGGCTTTGCGTGATCGTGCGCACGAGTGCTTTCAGATCATAGCCGCTGTCAGTGAAGCTCTTGGCCAGCGCATCGAAGAGGTCGGGATTGGTCGGCGGATTGGTGTCGCGCAGATCATCCTCAGGCTCGACGAGACCGCGTTTGAAGAAATGCTTCCAGTAGCGGTTCACGAGAGACTTGGCGAAGAAGGGATTGTCCTTCTTGCTCATCCAATCAACCAGCGCGAGGCGTGGATCATCATCGGGGGCAATGTCGAGCTCCGGCTCGCCGAGCCCTGCAGGCTTCAGCATCACGCGGGTTTTACGGTGTTCAGTCTGGGCGAGGCCGCGCTTGTGGAAAATGAGATCTTCACCGGCGATGGCGGTCGGTTTGCGACCGATCTGGCTGAAGAACGCGGCGAGGTGATAGTACTCGGCCTGCGTCCAGCGCTCAAAGGGATGATGATGGCATTGCGCGCACTGCATGCGCACGCCGAGGAAAAGCTGCGCAACGTCTTCGAGCTGCGTGGTGGGCTCCTTCACGCGCTTGTACCAAGCGACAGGAGGATTGGAAACGATGGTCCCGGTGGAGGCGAGGATCTGACGCACGATCTGGTCGTACTTGGTATTCGCCAGCAAGCTGTCACGCATCCAGGCATGGAAGGCGAAGTTGGAGGTGATGTCAGCAGCATCCGAACGTGTGTTTTTGAGCAAAGACGTCCATTTATTGGCAAAGTAATCCGCGTAGTCGGGGCTGTTCAGGAGGGCATCAATCGCACGGTCGCGCTTGTCCGGCGCCTGACTCTCCAGGAAAGCCTTTGTCTCTTCCGCCGTGGGCAGGCGGCCGCCGATGTCGAGGGAGATGCGGCGCAGAAAGGTCGAATCATCGCAAATGGGTGAAGGGGGCACACCGATCTGCTTCAGATTGGCAAACACATGCTGGTCGATGAAATTCTTCACCGGCGGGAGCGACTCAACGGGCGCACCGAGAGGAATCGAGACGCTGCAAACAGAAACACGGCCGCCGAAGCGCACCATCACGGCCACATTGCCGGGAATATCCAAGGTCTTGACCAGCCCCTGGTCTCCTGCCTCAGCCATGGCGCGGTCATTGGCTTCGAAAAGCGCTAGCTTGGTCACATCACGGCTGCTGCCATCCGAGTACTGCGCCGTCACTTTAAGCTGCTGCGGGGTTTTAACTTTCATCGTCACGCGCGCTGGTTCCACTAGAATGCCGCTCAGCTTGGCCTCATCCTTCTGCGCATAGTTCATGCCTTCCGCGATCCAGCGCACAAGCGTCTTGTAGGCTTCAGAGCCCGGCTCCAGTTTCTTCCCGCCTGTGTGCGGCACGATGGCTGCCCCCTTGGTGATGAGCAGACTTTCCTCCGGTGCTGGCGGAAACACACGCCGCCCCTTCCCCTGCTTCACGATGGCCTCGTAATCTTCTTCAGGCTCAAATCCCAGCACGCTCAGGCGGAAGCCGCGCTGCCCTGTGATCGCTTTGGCATGGCATACGCCTGCATTGCATCCTGCCTTGGTGAGGATGGGCTGAATATCGTTGACGAAGCTTAAGGGGCGTGACGATTCCGCCGCGAAACTCGTTCCGGCGAGCATCGCGATCATCCATGCTTTAAGAGGTGCTTTCATTGTTATCACTTCAAACCTACGGTTTGGGGCACCCCTTTTTCGCATCGAGTAACTTTAGTATTAACTTCAATCACAATGAGACAGCTCGCATTTGCCGCTCTTTTGACCCTTGCAACCCCCACCTTGGTCTTGGGCTGGGGTGAGCCTCATCATGCCATCACACGTGCGGCGCTGGAGGTTTTGCCGGAGTGGCAAAAGGAGGCACTTGGGGGCGAATTTAAGCAACTAGGTGACAACTACTGCATGATTCCGGACCATGTTTTCTCAGACAAGGAAAACGCCAAGTATGCCAAGATGGAGTCAGTGCCGAACGAGGTGTATCTGAAGATCCTGCACCTGCCGACGCAGCAGCCGGAATATTTTGAGGTGATGCGCTACTTCATGGAGCAGGCGGTGGCCTCTTTGCGCAACGGGAAGCTGGGCGATGCAGCGCGTTACATGGGAACGGTCTGCCATCAGATTGAAGATTATGGCAGCCCTTCGCACACGGTGCCCGGGGACAACATGTTTACGCTGCTGCAGCAGTTCCTGCCGCCTTCGGATGCCATGAAAGGCCAGCTCATGCATGGACCGATTGAGAACGGGGACTTCAAGGTGAGCATTGAGGGCTACAAGCCTGCACTGCTTGGCACCACGGTGAATGAAGCTGCATGGAGACTCATGCACCGGGTGCATGATGAGATCCTGAATGCCCGGAGCACGACGGTGCCGATCATTCAAGCGCTGTACCGGGAGGACAAAGAGGGCGTGGTGAAGCACCAGATGCGGGCGGCGACGATGGATGCGCAGGTGGTGGCGGATGCGATTTATACGATCCTTTGCCTCGGGATGCAGAAGTTTGCCGTGGATGAGCAGGAGTTGCTCAAGCGGGTGCAGATTGGCAGCTTCTTTCCGCTGGAGGCGGCCAGTTTGTATTATCCGCAGTCGCAGTTTTTCAGTTCGCCGAACTGGGGGCACGCGCGCAGCGGGGTGATTTTGGCGGGTGGAACCAAGGAGATTCCGCTCAAACTTTGTGTCGGATCCAGCAATGAGGAGTTCAAAAACGGCATCAGCGCGGGCATGGGGAAGCCGCTGACGTTTTTGCTGCCGAAAGATGTTTATTCGCGTTTCACGGTTTTGGCCGGATTGCATCCGGAACTTGGGGCCAAGGGGCGGGTGGAGTTCACGATCAGCGGGGATGGGAAGGTGCTGACGACGGTTATTCTGAATGGGACTGATCCGGCGAAGTTGCTGGAGTGTGATGTCGCAGGGGTGAAGGAGCTTCAGCTTTCGCTGACCTCGCGGGGTCTGGATGCGAAGAGCAATTATGCGATCTGGGCGGAACCGACGCTGGTGAAGAAGTGAGGGGCGCTGGAGGTTGAGGGGCTGAAGAGGCGTGCGGAGGCCTAGGTGCATGCGGAGTGCTGCGGACTGGAAGTCCGCGCTCCGGGGCGCTTTGGTCTGAGGCGCACGATTCGCGATGATGGTACTTAACTGAGCGCCATTCGCGCCACATATTATTTTAGCATTTGATCGAGCCATTGATAGGCGGCCTGGCGTTCGGCGTCGGGAAAGTCGTGGGGGGCGTCGGGGGTGACGAGGGTGAGGTTTTTTTCGGCTTTGAGAAGGGTGTAGATTTCTCCAGCTTTGGTGAAGGCTTTGCGGACGCCGGTGATGTCGAAGTTGCTGTCGTGGAGGGGGGAATTGGAGAAGACAGCGCGGGGGGCGATGGCGGCGAGGACTTCGTAGAAGTCGAAGGGGATTTTGTCGGCGTTGTTTTCATACACGTCGCGGATGCGGGGCATGTAGCGGTCGCTGGTCCAGCCGGCGACTTTGCCGCCGTAGTAGTCGTGGAAGGGGGTGAAGCCGCAGCTGGTGACGACGGCTTTAATGCGATCGTCAAAGACGGCGGTGAAGAGGGAGTTGTGGCCGCCGAGGGAATGGCCGATGACGCCGATCTTGTCTTTGTTTACCTGCGGGAGTGATTGCAGGAGATCGACGGCACGCATGTTGTTCCAGATGGCTTTCATGGAGCCGCTGGGGCGATGCGCGCCCTGGGTTTTGAAGTCGTAGGGGTATTCGCCGAAGGAGGGGTAGTCGGGGACGAGGCAGATGTAGCCGCGTTCGGCGAGTTCGTGGGCGTAGTGGAGGGAGGGCTTGCCGCCGAGGCCGGCGGGTTCGTCTTTGCCGATCTTGGTGGTCTGATGGAGGCAGAGCATGGCGGGTGCTTTGGCAACGTCATTGGGAATGAGGAGCCATGCGGGGACGGTGTCGCCGACTTCGGGGGTGAAGTGGATTTTGCGGCGGAGGTACTTTCCCGTTTTTTCTTCGGAGATGATTTGGATGTTGAGAGGGGTCCAGCGGGAGGTGTCGTGGAGGGAGCCCATGACCTGCTGCATGTTGTTTTTGATGTCGGTGACGCGCTCGGCCCAGTCGGCGGCGGTTTGGACGGGGCGGCCGCGGACGACGAGGAGATCGGAGTGATCGGGGTAAGCGATGGCTTTGGGGGAGTCGATCTGCCGGGGTGACTTGGCGATGAAGTCTTTGGGCATGAGGGACTGCACGGCGGTCATGATGCGGTCTTCGACATCGGGGGCGAACTTGGTGGGGCGATCGTAATAGACCATGGCGCCAGCGCCTTCGTAGCCGCCTTCTTCGAGGACGCGGCGGGAGGGGACGTAGCAGGGGACGTCGTTGGAGTAGCCGTTGACCCAAAGGCGGGTGCGGTCGTATTCGCGTTTGATGCGGAGGGAGTAGTCGACGGTGATTTCGCCGGGGAGGAAGACCATGGCCATGTCATTGCCGAAGCTCCAGCGCTGGACGAGGTAGGGCAGATGGGTGGGGAGTTTTTCGCCGCGATCGAGGCGGGCGAGGTTCTTTTTGGCGTGGTAGGCGATGGCGGGTGTTTTGGAGGCGGCGAGGGTTTCCCACTCTGCGCGGGTGGGGAGGGTGTCGAAGGCGAGTTCGATCTGTTTGGCTGCGCAGGCGAGCGGAGAGGTGAGGGGTTTGAGTTCTGCGGTGGCGATGCGTTTGGCTTCGGCGGCGAGGTCTTCGCCGTATTGTTTGACGAGTTCCATGGTGCGGCGGGGATTGGGGTTTTGATCGGCTCCGCAACCGAGCGCGGTGAGGGCGATGGCGCCGGGGAATTCGCGCTGAAGGGCTTCCTGGGCGACGCCGGCCCAGTCGCCGTGGATTTCATCGATGCCGATGGTGGTGCAGTGGCAGGCGTAGCTGGTGAAGATGGCGCTGACTTTGCCGTCGGTGCCGGTGACGCGGAGGACGGGGAGGTCGTGGTCGATGGGTTTCAGCGGGAACGCGCGGCGGTTGGCGGCGAAGCCGACTTTGCCGACGCCCCAGGCGAGGGTGGAGGGTTTTCTATTTGCAAGTGCGGCGCGGGCGACTTTTTCGAGGTTGTCGGTGAGTTCGCGGGTGTAGCGCTCGATGGCGGGGAGGTGCTCGGCGGGGATGTCCATGCCAAAGAGATTGGGGAGCACTCCGATGAGCATGGGGGCGCAGTGGGTGTGGCTGGAGCAGAGGGCGAAGCGGGCGTCGGTGGCTTTGGTGTCTGCTTGGAGACGGTGCAATACTTCGGTGCGGATGGAGGCGGGGACGCCGACGTTGTCCACGGTGATGAGGATGGCGGGGCCTTCGGCGTCATCGGAGCCGATGGCGAGGGCTTTGGCGAAGATGTGCTGGGAGACGCCGGTGTTGGGGACGCGGCGACCGCCGTAGCCGCTGAGGCGCACGGGGTAGTCCGGGGTGATGTCGATGGAGGCGGCGCCGGCGGGGTGGGTGTTTGTGTCTGCGGCGAGGGATGGGAGGGAGAGGAGCAGCAGGAGGAAGAGGAGGAGGTGCCGTTTCATGTGTGTGTGGAGCACTACGTGAGGGGAGCGAGGGGACTTGCTCGGGTGGGGTAGAGAGGCTGGGAGCAAACGGCGGAAAGAGGGTAAAAAAGTTTCAGATTCAGAGGTTTGAGATCAGGTCGGGACCGCGGCATTTGATTCTGGAGATGAGGGGGGATGGGTCGCTCGATTTTGCCGCAGAGGAGCAGAGAGGCCGAGGTAGCAGAGAATGAATTGATGGGATTCTCACAAAGGGAGGGACTAGCGCCTACCACTCAGAAGAGTTCGATGCAGCGCATGGCTAGGCCGCTGGCAAAAATGTGCTGTAACGACTCCACTCTGCATCTACGGTTTCCTCGAAGTCGATGCGGTAATCAGGATGCGCTGCCTGCAAGCTCGGCAATGCCTGGGCCAATTCCGCGCTCCCGCCGCAGTAAAAGTAATACTCACGAATGCCGCGAGTGTCGATGCGCATCACATACACTGCCCAGCCACGACCAAACTGGTCACACAACTGAACCAAGTCCTGCTCAATAGCGTCGAGGCTCGCTGTCTCGTCTGGATCCCAAAAGCTGCTGCCGGGATCGTGACGGCAATAGACTGCAAACCAAGTGAGACGCGGCAACTCTGGAACCGGCAATGAAGCGCGAAACCGGTCGTCGATGAGCACTCCGGCTGGACGACTCTCTATCTCAGTTATTCGGTGTGACCAAGGCATGGCGTGTGAAGCGGTTTGACGAACCAAGCTCAGCGACTGCGGAGATTGGCGCGCTGGCTGAAAAGGAGAAGGACGGAAGCAGCCAGCATGACAGCCGAAGCGGTTCGCTGCAGCGCATAGTCAATCGCGGTTGTCATTTGCGGGCTTCAGCCAATACTTTTGGGAGTAGGTCATTTGGGACTCAATTTCGGGCGGCACGTCTGGCGGACCATGTAAGCGCCACTGGACAGCTTCCTCAAAGGTCAGTTTCCGAACGCCGCATTGGGGAACTCCGCAGTTGCGTGGATGAGAGCCGTCAACAAGGGAAATGCCGTCAACTGTCCCCAGTTCGGTTCCGGTGCAAAGGCATGGGTGATATGCACAGTCCTCGTAGAACTCACCGGGGCGTATGTCATCAGCGGTTTTGAGCAGTGTGGGCATAGTAGTGAGCGTCAATGACCCAAGCTCAACGACCGACGCCGGATTGCAACAGTGGCGCGATGGCCGGGTTCGGCGTAGCGCATGGTCAGGCCACATGGTGTCCTCTCAATCTCTCAGCCTCACAGAAAAATTTCTGTGCCGCGGGCTCGTCGTCGAGCACGGCGTTGTGGAAGTGGCCGAGTGAGTCCCATGCCTCAACAAACTGCGGGTCAATCTCAGTGGCTCGCTGGTAGCACTCCTGCGCATCGTCGAGACTGTGCGGACAACACTCCGGGCCAAGCTGTATGAGGTCACCGCGAATGCACCAGAGCCGAGGCGACTGCGGGAATACGCGAACTGCCTCGTCGGCAAGTGCGATGGTTTCCAACGACGCATCGCAATCCCGTGGCCATCGCGCTTTCAACTGTGTGATGTAGTCGTTCTCGTTCACGGTGCACGGTGTGGCCTAACAGGAGGATCAGAAAAAAGTCGTTGGGTTTGCCCCAATGTCTTTATCGCCGAGAGTTTTGTTGTCATATTGCACAAAGCTACGCAAAAGGGTCGATTCGCACGCAAGAGCTTTGTTATTTTGCACAATCTCTTCGGGTAACGTGCCACACAACGCCAATGCCACGCCTGGAGGAGCAGTTCGCTACAGCGCTTGGTTAGATGTTATTGTCGAATGATGAAGTGCCATATCCGCTTCCAAATCGGTTCGCGTGCTATTCGTACTTTATCGAGGTTCTCAAGCGCCCACAGAAAGCGGCGCATCTGCTCTGGATCACGTTCCGTGGTTGGTTCTTGCGTGTATGTGGCACCCAGAGTCGCGCAGAAAGAATGGATAACAGTCTCGGGAAGCCGCCCCGAAACTCGGAGTTGTCCGTCGAAGGCGTCATGGTATGTGAAGACTAGCGCCGCGTCGTGATAGGCCTTGATGTGGTTGAAAAGCTCTGAGGTAGCACGTTCGCCTGCTAACTCGCACAATCCGTCGATAACTGCTGGCGAAAAGGAGACGTGAAAAATTTCAGGCACCGGACTGATACAATCGCGCACAACGGGAACCGTGTCGGTAGCTGCGTGACGCTCATAGAAACCGGCAACGTATGGTGCGATGGCGGTGCCCTCGAAATACAAAACGCCACCAGCGGGAAGTAAAGTGGCCAACGCGCGAAAGAAGGGAACTGGCTCGCGGACTGACTCGATAACCCAATGAGTCGGCGAGTCGAGGTCAATTCCAGCTCCCTCGCCGCGAAGCATGCCACGCAGCTCCTCCATCAACTGTTCGCGTTCGCTGGTCGGCATATTAAGAGCGCATTCGGTAACGCTTAGCAGGAGGACCGGCAACAGAATCGTTGGGTTTGGCCCAATGCCTTTATAGCTGAGGGTTTGGTTGTCATATTGTGCAAAGCTGACAAAAGCGTCGGTTCCCAGACAAGAACTCTGTTATTTTGCCCAACTTCGTCGGATGACGCATCCCACAACGCCAATGCTACGCCTAGAGGAACAGTTGCGCATGGCCATCCTACGATGTCGATACCCCAGCGCTTTGAGGAGACGAAAGCCGAAGTGAGATTGCGGGTTCTGGAGAAAACCAAATGTGTGCGATTCACGGACGGACGCGCGGCGGGACGTTTTGCAGACGCTGCTGGTGGGCGTTTTGGTGTTCACGGTGGTGGCGTTGGGGAAAACCTATAGCCTGCCCACTTTTCCAGTTGCTCATCGAGTGTGCGGCTGCCCTTCAACTTGACGAATTCCTTCCGAGTCACCACGTCATGCGAGTCGAACGCGAGAAACAGGGCACGCCATCGGGTCAGTTCCCAGACGTCGCCAGCTGCATTCATCCTGTCCATCAAGAAAAAGAAGCCGTAACCCCCAGGCATCTCCCATCCGTAACCCATCGCGGCAACGCGAAGGGATTCGCGACAGTGTTGCGTGCCGAGCCTGCGAATGACCTCGGCACGGGTTGTCTTTCCCGGCACTATAAATTCTGCATCTTTCTTGGTGATCTGTTTTCCACAGACTGGTGTTTTCGAGAAAGAAGGCACATAGCCAACGCACCCGCTTAGCAAGATGCTTGCTGTGGTAACGCTGATCGAAAGGAAGGTTCGGAGCTTCATGGCCTTGGATCTGCAACAAAATCGTCGGAGGTGTCCCAATGCCTTTATAGGCGACGGTTTTGTTGTCATATGGCGTCAAGATAACGAAATGCGCGATTCGCACGCAAGACCTTTGCTCTGCTGCGCTGCTTCGGCACGAAGTCCCCATGTGGGATCGTGAGTTTGGGAACAACACAGAATGCTCTCGGCTCGCGGGCGGAAGCGCTGCGGAGCTTGTGGCAGACGCTGCTGGTGGCCGTGGAGTGTGTCGGGGTGCTCGGTTTGCTTCCCGATCAGAATGCCAAAACCCAGGGTCGCCTCGCTAAGGCTTCCCCCTTCGCTCTGCGAGCTTCGGAGGACAAGCTGGCTGACCCTGGGCTGTATTACGCAGCCCTTTCAGGGGTGGTGTGTGGCGGAGCGGAGTGGGGAAAGATAGAGTCTGCCTATCAAGATAGCGCTGGGAGGACTGGAATGCGGCGTAAGCAGCCAGCGTGACAGCCGGAGCCGTTCGCGGCAGCGCTTGGTCAGGCGGTTTGTTCATTGGACGGGCCAGTCATTTCGGTGGAGTGGCTTTTGTCGCCTGTTCGATGAGCCAGGCATGCATGGCGGGGGCCGCATTCATCGGGACCGTATGGCCACCGGCATCCTCAAAGATAAACGTGGTCGAGGCGCCGGCAGCCGAGGCCTGATCGATGATCTGCTGTGCCCGGGGCTTTGAGGCAGTCTGGCTGGAGACCATTAGATATGGCTTCCCCCTCAGCAGTTCGTAATGCTTCAGGCGGCCGCCGCCCTCGATGAAGAAAAAGGCGGAGAACTGTTTGGTGATTTCTCCGTCTGATTCATCGATCAGGCCCTGGGTGGCGTGAGCACCATTGGAGAAGCCGCCGATAATCATGCGGCTTTTGTCGATGTTCGGGACGACCTCGAAGAGTTTGGCGAGCATGGTGCGAAAGAAAGGCCACATGTATTGGGCGTCCTCATCCCGCATGACGACATTGCCGCCGGGGTCCTTCGGAGCGATCTTCTTAAACAAGGGCATGGAGGCGCAGACAAAGTCCTGGTCCTCGGTCATCGCTGACACGATAGCCGCCTTGGGACCCCCATTGCCGCCGCTGCCGCCATACAGGGAGACGAGGAGCGGGAACTTGCCGCCGGGCGTGTAGTTCTTGGGGAGCGAAATCGACAATCGCGCCGGCCCTTTATTCGAGGTAGAGATCGACCAGTAGGTCGGCGGCATCTCATGGAACGGGATGGAGAAGGTGTCTCCGGGAGTGAGCCGAGCCGCCGCCTCGGCGCCGAACCCGGCGCTGGACCCCAGACAAACGCACAACAATCCGGCGGCAAACGTGACGGTTCTGACGAGCTTCATTGCATTAGTCTTCCTGAGCTGGGCGCATGGAATCAGCGGATCCCACAACTCGCGTCGATCATATCGACGCGATACGGCGGTTTCCGAGCGAGGCACCAGCAGCGGGACAGTCTCAGAGGAGCGAGGGCGGATGCATAAACGCCTAATAGGAGGATCAACAACAAAATCGTTGGGTTTGTCCAACGCCTTTATAGCCGATGGTTTTGTTGTCATATGGCGTCAAGATAACGAAATGTATGATTCGCACGCAAGACCTTAGCGCTGCTTCGGCACGAAGCACTCATGTGAGATCGTGAGTTTGGGAACAAAAGAGAATGCTCTCGGCTCGCGGGCGGAAGCGCGGCGGATCCGTCGTTGGCTCCAGCACTGTGTCAGACAACATGGTCATAAAGCTCAAATTAAAGTCGCCAAAATTTCCACCACGGCTTCGGCTTGCCAAGCATTAGGGAGCGGACAATGTCTTGTGCGTCTTGCACTTCAACCGGCTCAGGCTCGGCGGGACAAATATGTGTCACCATGATAAAATCTCTACCGTTTGAAATATGCCATATCTGAATCCTCGGATTCTCCTCGGAACTAAAGACTGCCGTGCCTAGCGTGCCAAAGACGCAAGGGCTGCTGGATGACTCAATCAAATCACCAAAGCTGTGCCTCTTGCCAAAATCCTCTGCCATCTGCTTGAGGTCTGCAGCGCTTGGATTCGGAATAGGGCCGCGAGAATACTCTGCCCACGAAACCTGAAGCGGCCCAGGCATGCTGCTTGACTCTCGGCAGAAAGTGGCCGGTCCGTCGGGATTATTTAGCTGCGCCCAAGTTGGCGGGAGCTTGATTTGCAGTCTCATGGTGCAGTGATTCGGTCTGACAGGAAGGTCTGCAACAAAAATGCTGAGACTGTCGCAATGCCTTTCTAGGCGACTGTTTCATAATTCACGAAGTTAACAAAACTCACGCAAGAGCGTTTTATTCCGCCCCCTTATGTCGCACCTCGCAACGCCGATGCCAAACCTTGAGGAGCAGTTGCACATGGTCATTTCGTGTCGCGGACGAATGCGCGGCGGAGCTCATTGCAGACGCTGCTGGTGGCAGTGGAGTGTGGCGGGGTGATGGGTTTGCTTTCCGGAGTTGGAGCGGTGGCCCAGGGCGACGCTCGTTGAGGCTCGCTTCCCCTAGGCTACGTTATGTCGCCCTTTTGGGGCTGGAGTTTGGCGGAACGAAATGGCAAAATATGGCGTCATCTCACCAAGAAAATTCTTGGGAGGCTGGAAGGCGGGGTGAGAGAGAAGAAGGTCCTCGACCGCGCGACTGCGGTGTCGCCGATGCAGGCTTGCGCCTTGCATCTCTGCCACCGCAGTCCAAGACGCTGGCGCGTTTTTTGAGGGTCCTTGAGCGCGGGAATACAGGGAGCCTATCCTTAACCGATTTTGTTTCGCTGAAACAAAGGCATTGAGGATGATGCGCGTGCTATTCGTGAACGTTGGGTGGTTGGATCTTCTCGCATACCTTCGGCATGCGAAATTGAGCATTGGGATCATCGTCTGCCGATCCGGTGGTTCTCGCTCGGCAAGCCTCGCTTCACCACCGGCTAACTTCTCTGCTCCCTCCGGGAGCAATAGCAGAGACTCTGTGCAGTGAGGTGGGCACTGTCCGTGGGTCTGGGAGGATTGGGGAGCGCTGATCGACAGACAGGAGTGTCTGTCGTACTGCAATCCATGCCTGCGGAAGCGGGTCAGGGCTTGGGTTTGAGGAAGAGGACTTCGGCGCGTTCGATCCAGCCTTTGCGGAGGTCCATGCGGAACCAGCCGTCGGTGTTCTTTTTGTTGATGCGGCAGCCGCTGCGGGGGCCGAATTCTTTGAGGTCGAACTGGGCCCAGGTTTTGCCCATATCGGGGGACCAGATGATACCACACTTGTAGGTGGAGGCGGGGGCGCAGTGGGTGGCGACGAAGACGCCGTCCTGCAGGAGCATGTTGGCGGATTCGAACATGGGATTGAAGAGGAGGGTGTGCTTGGAGACGCCTGTGACGTCCTGCGGGGCGCTGACGAAGATGCCGCGGTCGTGGCGGTTGGCGAGGGCGGGGCCGTTGGCGTCGGCGATCCAGTAGAGTTTGTCGCCGAGGAAGTTGAGGCCGCCGCATTTGAAGCGGGAGTTGGAATTGACGGAGATGAGGAGTTTCCAGTCCCAGGTGTCGGCGGTGGCATTGTAGGTGCCGCGCAGCCAGTGGCATTCGTTGCCGTCGCCGCGGTCGATGTCTCCAGTGACGGCGTAGAAGGCGTTTTCGGCGGGGTTGTAGGTGACGTTGTGAACGTGGCGGGCGATGAGGGTGTTGTTTGGATTGCCGAGCAGGGGTGCGGTGGGTGGGGCGTCTTTTTGCTGGAACTTGGGATTTTGGCCGAAGGAGTAGGCGAGCTTGACGGTCTGGCCGCCGTCGGTGGAGTAGTAGATGTTTACGGGGACGGGGCCGCCGATGACGTTGCAGTAATTTCCCCAGATGAGCATTTCTTTGCCGCCGACTTCGAAGCAGTGTTCGCCATCGAGGGAGTGGAAGTACCAGCCGGGCTGGTCGGCCTTGACGGGGGTGTGGGGGCGGTAGTCGGTGCCGTCGGGATTTTTGACGATGATCTCGCGATGGGTTTTGAGATTGTCGGTGGAGAGAAAGAGGTGCTGGCGGGTGGCGAAGAGGATGCTGCCGTTTTTGAGGATGACGCTGAAGGTGATGTTTTCGGCGTCGGGGAATTCGGCGGTGTGTGGCCAGGTGGCGCCGTTGTCCTCCGAGAGCATGATGCGGGGGCCTTTGAAGGCGAAGGCTTTGCTGTCGCGCTGGGTGTCGATGTAGGGGGCATCGCTGGACGGCATGCGGTAGAGGAAGTGCTCGGTCTCGCCGGTGATGGCGGGAGTGGATTCGGCGTGGAGAGGGAGGAGCGCCGGGAGGAGGAGGGTGAGCGCGGCGGAGGTGAGAAGGTGGAGGCGGCGGGGCATGGCGGGAGTGGGGAGGGAGAGACACTACGTGAGGGCTGGGGCCATTCTTCGCTGCGCTTCGAAGGGCCAGGTGGTGGGGATCCTCTTTTGCGCCAAGGTTTCGAAGGGCTGAGGTTGTAAACTGAGAACTGAAAACTGAGAATTTTAAATTGGCCGGAGGCCTGCGGCGGATGGTGGCTCAGGGGTTTGGGTGGAGCGCTGAGTGAGCTCAGAGCCAATGTGTGGTGCGGGGTGTTGGGGGCATGAGGCGCTGCTGGTGCAAAGAAAACGGCGGCCTGAGGACAGGCCGCCGTTGAGGATCACGGGAGGGAGATGTGATGGAGCGGTTACATGCGGCAGATGAGGAGCTCGCGCTCGTAGATGAGCTCTTTGGGGAGGTGGGTCTTGAGGTCGATGAAGAGTTCTTCGTGGGAGAGGATCTCGGCGCGCCAGGCGTCGCGATCAAAGTGCTGCAGGGCATCGAATTTTTCTTTGGGGAAATCGAGGCCTTTCCAGTCGATGTCGGCGTAGCTGGGAACCCAGCCGATGGGGGTTTCCTTGGATTTGCTGTGACCGTTGGCGCGATCGACGATCCATTTGAGGACGCGCATGTTTTCGCTGAAGCCGGGCCAGAGGAATTTGCCATCGGCGTCTTTGCGGAACCAGTTCACATGGAAGATGCGGGGGGTCTCGCTGAGGGTGCGCTGCATGGAGATCCAGTGGCGGAAGTAGTCGCCCATGTTGTAGCCGCAGAAGGGGAGCATGGCCATGGGGTCGCGGCGGACTTTGCCGATGGTGCCTGCGGCGGCGGCGGTCATTTCGCTGCCCATGGTGGCACCGGTGTAAACACCGCCGCTCCAATTGAAGGCCTGATAGACGAGGGGCATGGTGGTGGCGCGGCGGCCGCCGAAGATGATGGCGCTGATGGGGACGCCTTCGGGCTTTTCCCAATCGGGATCAATGGTGGGGCACTGGGAGGCGGGGGCGGTGAAGCGGGAGTTTGGATGTGCGGCCTTGGTGCCTTTTTCCTTGGCGATGTCAGGGGTCCAGAGATTGCCCTGCCAGTCGGTGCACTGGGCGGGAGGGGTGTCGGTCATGCCTTCCCACCAGACGCCGCCATCGGGCGTGAGCGCGACATTGGTGAAGATGGTGTTTTTCCGCAGCGAGGCCATGGCGTTGGGATTGGTCTTGTCGCTGGTGCCGGGGGCGACGCCGAAGAAGCCTGCCTCCGGATTGATGGCGTGAAGACGGCCGTCTGCGCCGGGTTTGATCCATGCGATGTCATCACCCACGGTCCAGACTTTCCAGCCTTTTTGCGCAAAGTGCGGCGGCGGAATGAGCATGGCAAAATTGGTCTTGCCGCAGGCGCTGGGGAAGGCGGCGGCGACGTAGGTTTTTTTGCCTTTGGGGTCTTCGACGCCGAGGATGAGCATGTGCTCGGCCATCCAGCCTTCATCGCGTGCCATGGCGGAGGCGATGCGGAGGGCGAAGCATTTTTTGCCGAGGAGGGCATTGCCGCCGTAGCCGGAGCCGTAGCTCCAGATTTCGCGGGTTTCGGGGAAGTGAACGATGTACTTTTCCTTGTTGCAGGGCCAAGGGACGTCCTTCTGGCCTTTCTTGAGGGGCATGCCGACGGTGTGCATGCAGGGGACGACGCGCTTCTTTGAAGTGTCGATTTTCTCAAAGACCTTTTTGCCGATGCGGGCCATGATGCGCATGTTGACCACGACGTAGGGTGAGTCGGTGAGCTGAACGCCGATCTGAGCCATGGGGGAGTCGATGGGACCCATGCTGTAAGCGAGCACGTACATGGTGCGACCGCGCATGCAGCCATTGAAGAGCTTGCGGAGCTTTTCCTTCATTTCGAAGGGGTTCATCCAGTTGTTGGTGGGGCCTGCACCGTCTTTGGAATTGCTGCAGATGAAGGTGCGCTCCTCGACGCGGGCGACGTCGCTGGGATCTGACTTGGCGTAGAAGCAGCCGGGCCACTTTTTCTGATTGAGCCGGGTGAGGGTGCCGGATTCGACCATTTCATTGCAGAGGCGGTCGTATTCAGGCTTGGAGCCGTCCACCCAGTAAATGCGGTCGGGCTTGCAGAGAGCGGCCATCTTTGCGACCCAACGCTGAAGATGGATGTTTTTGCTGAGGGGTTTTGAAGAGGGGATCTGCGTCATGGGGGTGGGTTTTGTGGATGGCAACAAGATGCCGAAACCGTGCCAAGTGTCACGGTGCTTCATGCAGCCAATCTTGGCGAACCCAGCGCCTCACTCAGCCATGGAGGCGTGAGCGGCAGACCAAAGTATGCCGCGCGGTATGAAGTTTTCGAGGCCGGGTGTGTTTTCCGGGTGAGGGCTGGAGATGAAGACGCGGCCTTTGCCGTAGGTGGCGATGACGTGCGCAGGTGAGCCGACCTGGACGCCGGCGGGGGAGCCGTATTCGGCGATCTCGGTTTTGAAAACTGTCAGAACGTCGTAGGCGGGAAGATCGGTGCGAGCCGCTGGTTTGAGAATGGGGCCATTGTGGTAGCGGACTTTGAAGGTGGAGCTCACACCGCCGAGCCATTGCTGACCGGCCAGGGTGGGCTCCAAATCCAGCATGGCCTGGCCACGCCGCCATTTGCTGGACACGGTGCCTGCATTCAATATACCGAGGCCCCAGGTGAAATTTGAACAGGCGAGGTAGGCCCCGCCACAGATGCCCACATAACCGCCGCCCTGCTTCACAAACTCGCGGACGTTTTTGAGACCGGCTGCGCCGATGCCTTTGGACTGACCGGAGCCGGAGCCACCTGGAAATACCAGCACATCATAGGTGCTGTTATTGAGGCGTTCCACGTCCTGACCGCTGAGAACCACCGCCTTCACCTGAGGGAAAGGTTTGAGCACGTTCAAGACATTGTCCACCCCACCCTGGGGTGAGCCGGGGCCACGGTAGATGCCGACTTTGATCTCACGAGTTTGTACCGGCGCGGGGATGATGGACTTCATCCCATTCACATCCGGTGGAACGACGAATGGAGGCGGCGCTGCTTTTTTCACGTCCTGTGCCGGGACCGGAGAGAGGACGCCAACCAGCAGAAGCCAAGGCAGCAGAGGATGAAATGCGGCCATGGCGGCAGGTGATTTACTTCAGCGCGGCTTCAATCGACTTCGCCACCTGCTGGCCCATGAGCTCGTAGCCTTTGGCGTTGAAGTGGACATCCTTGGGATTGGCAATGCCAGCGAGCTGCGGAGCGAGGAAGGTGTAAAGGTCGTCGATGGCGATGCCGTGTTTTTTCATGACTCGCAGGGCAATCTCGTTTTTCTCGGCGATCTGGGTGACGAGTTCGGGGCCGTCTTTGGTGTCTGGCGGGACGGGGGTGGTGGTGGCGAAGATGATCTTGGCACCGGTTTTTTGCATGCGGGCGATGAGGGTTTCGAGGCGCTGCTCGTAGTCTGCGGCGGGGGTTTTGCGGTCGTGGATGCCGAAGTTGAAATGGATGACGTCCCATTTGCCGTCGCCGAGCCAGATGTCGATTTTCTTCACGCCGTTGGCGGTGGGGCCGCAGTTTTCGGGTGCGCGGTGCACGTTGGCCTTGCCGGCCATGGCCTTGCGGACGTCCTGGGTGTAGCCACGTGAGATGGAGTCGCCGATGAGGAGGACGCGGGGGAGCTTGGGGTCGTCCTGAACGAAGTCCCAGGCGTTTGAGCGTCCGGCGATCTTGTCCTTTTTGTGAAGAGGGAGGTAGAAGCCGTTGCCGAGGTTTTGCTCGAGCACGGTTTCCCAGGCCTGCTGATCGGGAGGGAGCGTGGCTTTGAGGGCCTGATATTTTTCATCGACGGCCTTGTCTTCGGCGGCCTTTTTGGCTGCGGCTTCGGCGGCGTTGGTGGGTTCGTTCTGGGATTTGACCTGAGCGAAGGAGAGGCTGGCGAAGGCGAGGAAGAGGAAGGTGTATTTCATGCTCATTTCTTTGGCAGGTTTTCGGTGATCACGGAAGCGACTTTTTCGGCGAGGTAGTGATAGCCTGCGGGAGAGTAATGGACGTTAGCGGGGAGTTGCACGTCCTTGAGCTTGGCGGCGGCGTGGGCGCAGAGATCGTCGGTGGGGATGCCTGCGGCGGTCATGACGCGGGCGGCGGCTTCGTTGTATTTCTTTTCATCGCCTTCGACGCGGCCATCGGAACCGGCGGGGACGGGGGTGGTGCTGCACCAGATGAGTTTGGCACCGGTGGCCTGCATGATTTTCACGAGTTCGGCGAGGTTCTTTTCGTACTCGGCCAGCGGGACCTGGAGGTGGGAGCCGGGGGCTTTGGGGTCGGCGCGCTTGGAGGGGTCTTCGGCGATGTATTTGAGATCGTGGAGGCCCCAATTGAAATGGATGACGTCCCACTTGGAGTCGCCGAGCCAGGCCTTGATGTTTTTGAGGCCATTGGTGGTGGGGCCCCCGTTGGTGGGGATGCGGTGGACGTTGGCCTTGCCTTTGAGCATTTCGCGCACGTCGAGGGTGTAGCCCATGGAGATGGAATCGCCGATGAGGAGGACGCGTGGGAGGCCTGCGACGTCTTCGACTTTGGCCAGGGAAGGATGCGGGGCGCGTTTTTTGGGCGCTTGTTTGGGGGCGTCTGCGGCGAGGGCCGTGCTGGCGAGGAGGGCGAGGAGCAGGAGGGATTTCATGCGGTGAATTTAAACGGTGGGCTGCCGCCGGAATATCACTGCGATAAAAAAGATGCTGGCAAGCCGGCTCCGACGACGTTTGATGGCGACTCACATCCCCTACCACCCACCATGCGCACGCTGTTTGCCCTTCTCGCCCTCGCTTCCTTTGCCACCGCCGCCGAGCCGGTCTTTCTGACGCTGGCTGATTTTACGGACACGAAAGATGCGGCACCTTCGGGCGGCTGGACGACTGAGGGTGACAATACGATTCATCTCGTGGGCAAAGGTGGTGGAAACCTCATTTCGAAAAACGAATACTCGAACTTTGAGCTGGAGTGGGAATGGAAGGTGAACTCGAAGGGCAACAACGGGATCAAGTACTGGGTGACGAAGATCGGGGGCAAGGAGTGGCTGGGGATTGAGTACCAGATGATCGATGACAGCGGGCATCCGGATGGGCTCAAGGGGGGATCGCACACGACGGCTTCGATTTATGACATCAAGGAGCCGGTGGCAGGCAAGGCGGTGAAGCCGGCGGGTGAGTGGAACACGAGCAAGATCGTGGTGCAGGACGGGAAGATCCAGCATTGGCTGAATGGTGCGCTGGCCTGCGAGGCGGACACGACGACGCCGGAGTGGAAGGAGCGGATCGCGAAGAGCAAGTTTAAGAACAAGGAAGGCTTTGCGCCGGGCAAGGGCAAGATCATGCTGACGGAGCACGGGGATGAGACGTGGTTTCGGAATATCAAGCTGACGGCGAAGTAGGGCCGAGAAATGACGAATGATGGACTCCGCGGAGCTTGGGGTGAAGCGGAGGAGGACGAGGACGATTAGGGGAGGCTTTGTGAGGAAGCGGGGCGGGGAGTGATTGCGGAGGTTCTGCGGCATCGGAGTGCCGCGCTCCCGGCAGTCATGTTTCTTCGGCGCGTTCGATTTCCCAGCCGGCGTCATTGTCGGCGGGGAGTTCGGCGAGGTCTTTTTCGAAGAGCTGGGTGAGGGCGATGCGGCGCTCGCGCACGATGCTGGCGTAGGCGTCTTCGTCTTCATGAACGGGGACGAGGAGATGGACGGTTTCTTCGTCGTAGCGCTTCCAGCGGCGGGCGGCGCGCTCGGTGGCGTAGGCGGGTTTTCCGAGAGCGCGGAGGGCGCGGACGGCGAGCTCCTGGGCGCTGCCCATCTGCTCGTGAACGGCGTCTTCGGCGGCGAGGCCGAGGCTCATGAGCTCGAAGCGCTGATCGTAGTCATGGGCGCGGGCGAGGATGCGCAGCTTGGGGAATTTTTCGCGAACCTCGGCGACAAGGCGCGCGACCTTGGCCTGATCTGCGAGGGCGATGATGAGCATGCAGGCCTGATCAATACCGGCGGCGTGGAGGAGGTCGAGGCGGGTGGCATCGCCGTAGAAGACCTTGAAGCCGAATTTGCGGAGCATGTCCACGTGGTCGGGATCGCTTTCCAAGACTGTAACTTTGACGCCCTGGGACATCATGAAGCGGCCGACAAAATTGCCGAAGCGGCCGAAGCCGGCGAGGATGACGGGGGCGTGTTCGTCGATGCGGTCGGGGGCGCGCTGCTCGCGGCTGACGGCGGTGTAGCGCGGGGCGAGGACGCGCTCATAGAGGATGAAGAGGAGCGGGGTGACGGCCATGGACAAGGCGACGACGGCCACCAGGAGGCGCGCGGTTTCGGCTTCGAGGATCTCCTGCTGGATGGCCATGGAAAGGAGAGCGAAGGCGAATTCACCGCCCTGGGCGAGCGCGAGGGAGAGGAGCCAGCGATGGCTGCCGCGGATTTTTAAACCGGTGGCGATGACGTAGATGACGAGTGCCTTGAGAGCGATCAAGGCGAGCACGAGGGAGGCGACGAGGAGGGGCCTGGTGGCGATGACGCTGAAATCGAGCGAGGCACCGACGGCGAGGAAGAAGAGACCGAGGAGGAGTCCTTTGAAGGGCTCGAGGTTGCTCTCAAGCTCATGGCGGTAATGGCTGCCAGCGAGGACGACGCCTGCGACAAAGGCACCGAGTGCGGGTGAGAGGCCGACCTGGGTCATGAGGAGGGCGACACCGACGATGAGGAGCAGGGCAGCGGCGGTGAGGAGCTCGCGGAGGCCGGTTTTTGCGAGGATGGCAAAGCCGCGTGGCACGATGAACCGTCCGGCGATGACGATGGCGACGACGGCCCCCAGTGTGACGAGGGGCTGCGCCCAATGAGGAAGCTCCTGCAGCCAGCCGTGGTGCTCCATCTTGGTGACACTGGCGGCGAGCAATGGAAACACCGCGAGCATGGGAATGACGGAGATGTCCTGAAACAGGAGCACGGCGAAGGAATCGGCACCGCCATCTGTGCGCATGAGGGCTTTTTCCTGAAGGGTCTGAATGACGATGGCGGTGGAGGAGAGGGCCAGAATCATGCCGGTGGCGAGGGCGGGCTTCCAATCCAAACCGCAGGCCATGGCGATGCTCATCACGGCAAGGGCGGTGAGAGTGACCTGCAAACCGCCGAGACCAAAGATGGGGCCGCGCATGCGCCAGAGGCGGGCGGGCTCGAGTTCGAGGCCGATCATGAAGAGCATGATGACGACGCCGAATTCGGCGAAGTGCATGGCTTCCTCCCCCTGCGCACCGCCGACCCAGCCGAGGACGAAGGGGCCGATCAAGGCACCGCCGATGAGGTAGCCGAGGACGCTGCCGAGACCGAGGCGATGCGCGACGGGGACGAGCAGCACGGCGGCACCGAGGTAAATGAAGGCGGAGAGGAAAAAATGCGAGGCGTGCATGAGTTATGCAGGAATGAGGTCGTTGATCTTTTCCGCCGCAGCGGCCAGTTCCAGAGGCAGTGTTTCATCCCGCAAGGCTGTGAGGAGGCGCGCGTAGCGTTGGGCGAGGGGCTGGATGCTGGCGGCGTCCGCCAATTGATTGGCGTTGTAAATGACGTGCGGGGCCAGGTAACGCATGCCGCAGAGAAAGGCGGTCTGATCCAAGGGCGCGAGGAGCTGGCGGATGGTGAAGCGGTTGCGTCCCTGAGAGCAGTACATTTCTTCGGAGCCGCCGGCGCTGATGGCCTGCAGCATGATCTTGCCCTGAAGGGCGGTGCCCCCTTCCCCGTAGGCCCAGCCGTAGGTGAGGACGAGATCGAGGTATTCCTTCACCAGCGAGGGTGCGCTGTACCAGTAGAAGGGGTGCTGGAGGACGATGACGTCGTGCTCTTTGAGCAGCTTTTGCTCCTCCTCCACATCGATCAAGAAATCGGGGTAGAGCTCGTAGAGATCGCGGAAGGTGATGCCCGGGACTTCACGCGCTGCGGCCGCCAGCCGGTGATTGATGCGGGATTTGTGAGGGGCGGGATGGGCGTAGAGAACGAGAACCGAAGCCATGATGTGTGTGCGGCAGAATGGTCGTTCAGGCGGGCGCGGCAATTGTTTTCAGGGGGCGGGGAGCTCGATGAACTGTTTTATCCTCAAGAGGGAGAGCTGGTGCATGAGTGCTGCATCTCAAGGACTGAAAGGACTGAAAGGACGAAAAGGACGAAAAGGACGAAAAGGACGGAAAGGACGGAAAGGACGGAAAGGACGGAAAGGAGGCGGCATCCCAACGTGGTGGTGAATGACGGTCAGAGGTTTTACGGCTGTGCGGCGAGAACCTCGGTTTTCACTTTCCGCGTGCGAGCCAGACGCCGAGGACGGCGATGGCCATACCGATGAGGGAGAGGCCGGTGAGGGTCTCGCCAAAGATGGCCCAGGCCATGAGGGCGGTGACGGCGGGGACGGTGTAGAAGAGGCTGGCGACGTTGACGGCGGTGCCGCTGCGGATGAGGTAGTTGAGGAGGCTGATGGCACCGATGGAGAGGACGAGGGCGACCCAGCATAAGGCGAAGATGAACTGGCCGCTCCACTGGATCTGCATGGTCTCGGTGGTGACGGCGAGGACGGCGGTGATGAGGAGGCTGGCGGCGTATTGAACGACGGTGCTGGTGCGGAGATCGAAGGCAGGGCAGTGGCGCTTCTGCCACAGGGTGCCGACGGTGATGCCGACCAGAGAGGCGATGGCGGGCAACGTCATGACGAAGGTGAGACCGCTGCCGGTCTTGTGTGCGACAACGAGGATGGTGCCGAGGAAGCCGAGCGCGAGGCCGGACCACTGACGAGGCAGGACGCGCTCGCCCAAGACGACGCCGGCAAAGGCGGCGGTGAAGAGGGGCTGGAGCGAGACGATCAAACTCAGGATGCCGGCGGGAAGGCCGAGGCGGAGGGACCACACGCAGCCGCTGAGGTAGAGGGCGTGGATCATGAGGCCGGCAAAGGCGACATGGGCGAGCTGTCCCCTGCCCTGCGGCCAAGGTGCGCGGGTGAGGAGGGCGATGGGGATGAGGATGGCGAGGACGATGCAGTAGCGCAGCGTGAGGAAGGTGAAGGGCTCGGCGTAGGGGATGCCGAGCTTTGAGCCGATGAAGCCGCTGCTCCAGAGGAGGACGAAGAGCCATGGGATGATGGCGGTCCAGCGGGAGGTGCGAGGTGCCGGGGTCATTCAGACACTGCGGATGAGATGATGGGAATCACGCGGGTGCAGGTGAGGGGGATGCTTTGTGGCGTGGGAGGGCGCTGGGTTGTTCGCTTTGCGGGCAGGAGTGCCCGCATCACTTTTACTGTTCATCAAGCTGCTGAATTCTAGCCAGGTGGCGACCGCCTTCGAAGGGGGTGGTGAGGAAGGTGTCCACGATCTGGAGTGCGGTGGGGAGGTCCATCATGCGTTCGCCGAGGGAGAGGACGTTGGCGTCGTTGTGGAGGCGGGTGAGGCGTGCGGATTCGAGGTTCCAGCAGAGGCCGCAGCGGATGCCGCGCACGCGATTGGCGGCGATGGCTTCGCCATTGCCGGAGCCGCCGAGGACGATGCCGCGCTCGAAGGTGCCTGCGGCCACGGCTTTGGCTACAGGGGTGATGAAGCGGGGGTAGTCGACGGGGGACTCGGAGTGGGTGCCGAAGTCTTCGACTTCATGACCGGCGGCCTGCAGGTGCTGGAGGATGGCCTGCTTGTAGCGGTAGCCGGCGTGGTCTGAGCCGATGGCGATTTTCATGGTGAGGTGAGAGTCGCGCAATCGGGAGATGCTCACAAGTCTTGAAAAAGAAGCGGAAAGGTACGCACTTCGACAAATGCGGAGCGGGAGGAGATGGAGGAGCGCCGCACAGGGGATTGCCTTCGGCGCGCTTCGCGAGGTGCGGACCACTTTGCTGACGCCTGTGCGAGTCCTCCGGCGGGGCGGGGTGTCACTGGAACTTGTCGCGGATGACGACTTCGTCATAGGCGAGCTGACCGGGCTTGGGCCAGGCGGGCTGGGTGCCTTTGCCGACGGCGATCATGAAGGAGATGACGTGGTCTTCGGGGAGATTGATGATTTTGGCGACGGCGTCGAAGTCGAAGCCGTCCATGGGGCAGGAGTCGTAGCCCATGGCCTTGGCGGCGAGCATGATGGTCATGCCGGCGAGGCCGCAGGAGCGCATGCACTCATCGCGCTGGACCTGATCGCGGCCGGAGTAGTACTGGCCGATGGCGGGGACGAGGAAGTCCTGAACGGGCTGGGGTGCGTTTTTCCAGTAACGTGCGGCGTCTTTCTTCCATGAGTCCTTGTCTGCACATAGGACGATGAGAAGCGAGGCGTCGGTGACCTGGGCCTGATCCCAGGCAACAGCGCGGATCTGTTTCCGCACCTCAGGGTCGAGCACGGTGAGGAAACGCCAGTTTTGGATGTTGAAGGCGGTGGGGGCTTGCATCGCAGCTTCAAGGAGCTGGCGGATCTCTGCATCGGTCATGCGATGGGTGGGATCGTAATGCTTGATGCCGCGGCGGGTTTGGATGGCTTCGAGGGTGTTCATGGGAGGGGAGTTGACGGTGGTTTACGGTTGTTTCCGGAGGCGAGATTCAATAAAGGGGGCAGACGTTTAGAGGAATGACTTTGGATGCGGCTTGTTTTGGAGCAGAGAGAAAATTTTGACGTGAATGTTTCGAACAGCCGCGAAGGGAGATGGGTGTGGGGGGATAGCAGGTCACCAGAGGTGCGAAGCATGAGGGGCCGTGCGCGTGGATTCTGGGGGATTGGAGGGCGCTGATCGACAGACAAGAGTGTCTGTCGTACTTTAATCATGAGCGTTTGGCGTGGAGCTTGATGTGGAGGTGGACGTGGTCGTTGACGACGTGTTTGCCGAGGAATGCGAAGAGTCTGCCGGAGCCGTAGTGGCTGCCGAACTGGGTGCGGTCCAGCTCAAACTGTGCCTGGCCGGTGAGGTGATCTGCGTCTGCGGCGGCGATGACGGCGGGGAAGCTGAGGGGCTGTGTGACGCCGCGCAGGGTGATGGTGCCGTGGAGGGTGTAGTTTGGGATGCCTGGGGTGCAGGATGGGAGAGGATCGGCGTGAGTGCAGACGAACTCGGCGGTGGGAAAGCGATCGACCGCGAAGAAGTCGTCATCGCGCAGATGGCGGATGAGCATGGCGTTGTAGGCGGTGTCCACGAGATCGTCGCAGGCGATGCTGTTCATGTCCAAGGTGAAGCGGGCGGACTGGAGGATGCCGTTTTGCACTTCGATGTGGCCGCCGGAAAGCCGGAGGGTGCCGTGGTGGTGATTGAAGAGATTGCGGCCGGTCCAGCGGACGAGGCTGGTTTCGGTGTCGAGCTCGTAGCGGCCCTGGGGTGTGGCGGAGCCAGGGGTGGTGTGGGAACCTTCGAGGGGCAGGTTATTGCGCTGCCATTCCGCGATGCCGCCAGTGAAGGCGGCGATCTTTGTGTAGCCGGCTTTGGTCAGCTTTTCGGCGGCGGTGGTGGCATCGAGGGAATCGCCGCCTGCGCCATAGACGATGATGGAGGAGGTTTTGTCGGGGATGAGCTCGGCGACTTTGGAAACGAAGATGGTTTCATAGACGCAGGCATTGATGGCGCCGGGGAGATGAGCGCAGTCGAAGTGCTCCTCTGGCAGGACGTGGATGAGGGTGGCGCCGTCCTTCTGCGCCTGGAGTTCGGAGAGGGAGATGGTTTTCATGATTGTGGGGGAGCTTCGGCGAGAAGGGCGCCGAGATCGAGATGTTCCGTGGTCATGGAGAGTTCGCCTTTGGCATCGCGAGGCCAGAGGGAGGGATCGCGATCGATGTAGAGTTCGAGGCCGTTGCCATCGGGATCGTGGAGGTAGAGGGCCTCGCTGACGCCGTGGTCGGAAGCGCCGTCGAGAGGGACGTTGTTTTGGATGAGGCGGCGCAGGGCGTCTGCGAGAGAGGGGCGATCAGGGTAGAGAATGGCGACGTGAAACAAGCCGGTGGTGCCGCGAGGCGGGGCTTTGCCGCCACGGCTTTCCCAGGTGTTCAGGCCGATGTGATGATGGTAACCGCCGGCGGAGACGAAGGCGGCCTGGGTGCCGTAGCGCTGGGTGAGCTGGAAGCCGAGGACGCCGCAGTAGAAGGCGAGGGAGCGCTCCAGGTCTGACACTTTGAGGTGGACATGGCCGATGCGGACGGCGGGATGGATGGGAGGGGACATGGGAAGTTTGCGGTGGTTGGCAGTTGTTTGCGATGGTTTGCCGTTGTTTCCAGATCCCAGAGAAGCGGGCCGGATTCGGGGGTGAATCCGGCCCGCGTGGGGGATGAGTTATTTGGCGGCGAAGAGGGTGCTGAGGTAGTCTTTGCGACCAGAGAGGGCGACGAGGGAGAGGACGCCGAGGACGACGGGCATCTCGTAACCGCCTTTGACGAGGAAGAAGTGGTAGAGGGCGATGTTTACCACGACCGGGCCGACGAGGGTGAGGGCGAGATTGGTGAAGCGACCGCTGAGGAGCAGCAGACCGCCGGTGACTTCAAGGACCTTCACCACGGTGAGGTAGCCGCTGCCATAGATGGCGAACATGAAGTTTGCGGCAGGGCCTTCAGGAGGCGGAGGAATGGGGATGAAGTGGAGCCACATGTTGGCACCGAAGACGGTGAAGATGAGGCCGAGGAAGAGGCGGGCGATGGTGGGGATGTGTTTCATATGGGGGGGAGTTTGCGGTTGTTTGCAGTTGTTGGGTTGGGATTAGGCGAGGTCGAAGAGGAGGGCTTCGACGGGTTGGTTGGCGGTGAGGGTGAGGGTGCCGGAGTCGTCGGTGCTGACGGCGTCGCCGGGGTTGAGGGTGGTGCCGTTGACGGTGAGGGTGCCTTTGATGAGCTGAAGCCAGGCGCCGCGACCAGCGGTGACTTCGTGGGTGGTGGATTTGCCGGCTTCAAGACGGACGCGGTAGATGTCAGCGTCCTGATGGATGGTGGCTGAGCCGTCGCGGCCGTCTGAGGAGATGACGAGCACCTTCTCGGCGGTTTCATGCTCGGGCTTGGGGTGCCATTCGGTGTAGCTGGGTTTCAGGCCGTTCTGACGGGGACGAATCCAGATTTGGAGGAGGCTGCCGGGTTCAGTCTGGGAGGGATTGAACTCGCTGTGGGTGACGCCGCTGCCGGCGCTCATGAGCTGGATCTGGCCGGGGAGAAGGGTGCGGCAGTTGCCCATGCTGTCCTTGTGGGCGAGAGCGCCGTAGAGGATGTAGCTGAAGATTTCCATGTCGCGGTGCGGATGGGTGGGGAAACCTGCGCCGCCGGCGATGACGTCCTGATTGATGACACGCAGGCTGCGGAAGCCCATGTGCGCGGGATCGTAGTAGTCGGCAAAGCTGAAGGTGTGGTAGGTGTCGAGCCAGCCGTGGTTGGCGTGGCCGCGTTCGTTGGAGAGGCGAAGTTTGAGTTTCATAACGACGGTGATTTCGCGCCGCGATGGTCATTCCTCCAATGCCACTTGCTTCACAAGTTCATAACCAAAAGTAATATACTTGGAGTGAGAAGCGCTGGCAGATCGCGGAGCCAATGCGCGTCGGGACTGATTGCAGACGCTGCTGGTGGGCACGATTTGTGGCGGAGTTCTGGGTTTGCTTTCCAGAGTTGCATGCCATACCCAGGGTCGCCTCGCTGAGGCTCGGCTGACCCTGGGCTCAATTACTCAGCCCCCTTTGGGGCTGGTGTATTGCGGTGCTAAGTGTCGAAGAGCAGCATCCTATCAAGCAGGTTCAGGATAGAGGGCAGATGAACCGCTCGGGCAAAGCGCGTGAATCGTTGCATGGGCGTGGTAGGAAAACTATATGACCTGAAGCGCACAATGGCCTCTTTGGGCGCGGAGTTATGCATGCTTGCGGAGTGCTGCAGTATAAATTGCGCGCTCCCTAGCCTGCATTTGCAGCCGGTCAAACAGTGACCGACATGTAGTACCGCCCAAGAAAGAATTGAAATCAGCAACTGACAAATTGCTCTGTGCCGTGATTTCGCAAGCGATCTGCGTTTACTCGCGACCTTTGACGACTTTTACCAATGGGCGATAACCATACTCGTTGAGGAGGGCGATGGCGCCGCGATCGCTGGAGTCGCGGGCGACGTCTGACCAGGAGTTGAGGGCGTTGTAGATGCTGTCCATGGCGGCTTCGAGGGATTCGGCGCGGGTGGCGGCATCGTGGGATTTGTAGAGGGACTCGATGGCGCTGATGTAGTGGAAGGTGAATTCGAGGCGCTTGGCATTGTAGAGGGTGAAGGTGCGGGAGCCTTCGCGGGCGCGGGTGTTGGCGCGGTACATCTCGTTCATGGCGGTGGCGTAGAACGCTTTGACCTCGGTGAGCCATTCGGGGAGGGCTTTCTTGGACTTCAGGTGGCGCAGGAGCATGTCGGGCGCGGGGATGCCGAGATTGGGGTCGTTTTTGGCGATGAGCTGTGAGGCTTTGTCGATGGCTTGGAAGCCGAGCCACATGCGCTCGGCGACGCCTTCGCCGCACATGGGCGTGACGAAATCGCTGAGGGCTTTTTCGCTGGCGAAGTCGTTTTTGGGGAGGACGGATGTGGCCACGGGCTCCGCGGTGGTGATTTCGAAACCGAGCTTGCCGGCGTGCTCGCGGAAGCGCGCGGTGATGGCGGCGACGTCGGGATTTTCGAAGATGGAGGCACCGTGGAAGGCTTTGCGGCCGCCGGTGTCGCCATCGACGCGGATGGGGGTGAAGGGCGCGATTTTGGCGGGAATGGCGATGGTGGTGTATTTTAATTTTTGGAGGCGCTGGAGGAGCTGTTCGAGTTCATCCTGGGTCCAGGATTCCTGGCCCATGGCGTTGCCGGTGTAGCCATTCCAGACACGCGAGCCATGCGGGGGCTGGGCGGTGATGAGTTCGATGGTGTCCGACGGAGTGGTCCCCTTACCTGCGACTGCAAGCGCAGGTGCGGAGGTGGTGGAGGAGACGCAGAGGAGGCTTTCGCGGGTGCGGACGAAGAGGCGGCCATCGGCGATGGCGGGGGTGGCGATGATTTCTTCGCCCATGTCGTGCTTGGCGAGAACTTTGAGCTGGGGTGCGTCTTCGAGTTCGACGATGAAGCCGTTTTTGGCGGCGATGTAGACTTTGCCAGCGGCGGCGATGGGGGAGGCGAAGTAGTCGCCGAAGTTGCCGAGGCGGCTGCGGTCCCAGAGGGTTTTGCCGTTCTTAGCGTCGTAGCAGCTGGACATGCCGCCGCTTTTGACGACGTAGATGCGGTCGTTGAAGAAGAGTGGGGAGGAGAGGTTTGAGGGAGTCTTGGGGTCGATGTTCCAGAGGACATGGGTCTTGGTGACATCGCCCGTGCCACCGCCTTTGATGGCCTGGATGATGTTGCCACCGGCGGCCATGTTGTCGGGGGACTGGAAGGCGGTGTCGATTTCTTCGGGGCCGATGACTTTGTCGTGGTTTTTGTCGGAGGCATCGAAGCGCTCGTGGAACTCTTTGGGAGTTTCCTCGCGGGAGAGGATTTTGTCCTGATTGGTGTCGAGCCATTCGAGCAGGGCGTGCTTCAAGGTGCGGGTGGAATCGCCGTAGCTCTGCACGGCGATGTAGATGACGCCGTCATGCACGACGGGTGAGGTCATGATGGTGCGGAGGAGGGTGTTGCAGGTCCAGATTTCTTTGCCGGTGGCGGGGTCGTAGCCTTTCAATTTGCCGCTGCCGGCGATGACGAGATCGGTGCGACCATTGGCCTCACAGAGGACAGGCAGCGAATAACCGGCGAGCATTTCTTTGCGCGGGGTCTTCCATTTTTCTTTGCCGGTCTTTGAATCGACGGCGAGGACGAAGGGGGCGAGGTCATCGTCCTGGCAGAAGATGACGGTGTCTTTGTAAACGATGGGGGATGAGGCGGCGCCCCAGTCCATGAGATAAGCGGGGCGTGTCATGGTGTGCCGCCAGACTTCTTTGCCGGTGGTGAAGTCGAAGGCGAGGAGACCGATGGTGCTGAAATAGACGTAGACGCGCTCGCCATCGGTGGCGGGAGTGGAGGAGGCGTGGCTATTTGGCGGGGTGATGCGCGGGAGGGTGCCGGTGTCGAAATCGGTGCGCCAGAGCTGCTTGCCGGTGGTGGCGTCAAAGCTGAAGACGCCGAGCTTTTGGTCTCCGAGCATGGCGGTGGTGAAGACATGGCCGTTCTTCACGATGGGCGAGCCGATGCCGTCGCCAATTTTGGCTTTCCAGGCGATGTTTTTTTCGGCGGAGAAGTCCTGGGGGAGGTTGGAGGAGGCGGAGATGCCGGTGCCGTTGGAGCCGCGGAACTGGGGCCAATCTTCGGCACGGAGGGTGATGGAGAAGGACAGGGCGGCGAGGAGGATGAGACGATGCATGAGGGGCGCTCGGTTAAAGGGGGGTAGCGGGGCTGGTGATGGTGGTGCGTGCTGCGAGGCGCAGGCGTGTGGCGGAGGGAAAGGCAGGCGCTGCTGGTGGCCGGGAGAGTGTGGCGGGGTGCTGGGTTTGCTTTCCGGAGGTGATGCTGGCAAACCCAGGGCGCCGCTCGCTGAGGCTCGCTTGCCCTGGGCTGCGATAGGCCGCACCGTTGGTGCTAAGAGTGGCTGCAGGGTAGACGCAACGATGACTTAACTGAATGCCATTCATGCGAGGCACCATGGGAGGATCAGCCGAAGAGTTCGGTGAGGGGCTTGCCTTCATCGAGGAGGTTGTAGGCGCGGCCAAGCTTGTCTTTGGCTTCGAGGTCCTGGATGCCCATGGCGTAGTAGACGGTCTTGGTGATGTCTTCGGGGTAGATGGGGCGGTCCTTGGGGAGCTCGGCGCGGGCGTCGGTTTCGCCAACGACCTGGCCGCCGCGAATACCAGCCCCTGCCATGAGGACGCTCATGCAGGAGGTCCAGTGATCGCGGCCTGCACCGAGGGTGCCGCCGGAGCGGCGGTCGCCGACTTTGGGCATGCGGCCCATTTCGCTGGTGACGAGGACGAGGGTTTCATCAAGGAGGCCCCGGCCTGAGAGGTCTTCCATGAAGGCGGAGAAGGCCTGATCAAACTGCGGGAGGAGGTACTTTCTCAGGCAGTTGAAGTTGTCGCCGTGGGTGTCCCAGCCGCCGGCGCTTTTGCATTGTTTGGCGATGCTCTCGTCTTCCTTCCAGAAGACGGTGACGAAGGGGACGCCGGCCTCGACAAGACGGCGGGCCATGAGGAGGCTGGTGCCATTGATGGTGTGGCCGTAGCGTTCGCGCAGTTTGTCGGGCTCAGATTTAATGTCGAAGGCGTTTGAGGTGTCGCTGGAAGACAGGAGGTCAAAGGCGCGCTCCTGCTGCTTGACGTAGTTTTGAACGGCGGCTTCGTGGTCGAGCTCACGACGGGCCTGATTCATCGCGTTCAGCAGGGCGTGACGGTCCTGCATGCGGGAAGCCGACATGCTGCCGGACATGGAGATGGTGGGGGCGCTGAAATTCAGGGGTTCGTCGAAGCTGCCATTGAGATAGAAGGGATCGTACTCCATGCCGATGCGGCCGGCGAACTGGCCGGGGCGGGTGAAGGGCAGCTTGCTGGGCTTGTGCGGGAGGGAGATGATCTGCGGGAGCGTGGGATGCAGGGGACGCTTCATGCCGACGACACTGCCCATGTAGGGCCAGTCTTCGGGATAGGGGCGGCGGTCATTGCCCTGCTGCTTGAAGGTGAGATCGGGGGCGTGGCCGGTGAGATTGTAATAGTAGCCGGCGTGATGATCGCCGGTGGCGCGACCGCCGTCGGTGACGCCATGGACGAGGGCGAAGTTGTGGGCTTGTTTGGCGAGGAGGGGCAGGTGCTCGCAGAGACGGATGTCTGAGCCGGTGGTGCGGATGGGTTTGAACTCACCGCGAAATTCCAGAGGGGCCTCGGGCTTCATGTCCCACATGTCGATGTGGGAGGCACCGCCGCAGAGGAAGAAGAGGACGGTGGATTTGGCGGGCTTTGCGAGGGTGGCGGCAGGAACTCCAGGGCCGGTGGAAGCTTTCAAGGCAGGGCCGAAACGCAGCGATGCCAATCCCAGCGTCGAGGCCGTGAGAAAGGCCCGGCGGTCCATTGAGGGACGAAAAAGCGGTGAGTCCATAAGATGCGCGCAAGCCACCTACGTTCGCCAAATGGCCGACTTACGGATGAGCGGACGATTTGCGCAGAGTGCCGGTCTGTGGTCTGATCCGGCGTGGAATTTCACCATCTTCGTTACTTCATCGCCGCCGCCGAGGACTTGAGCATTTCTGCCGCGGCCAAGCGACTGCATGTGACGCAGCCTGCGCTGAGCCGGCAGATCGGCGTGCTGGAGGCGGAGCTGGGGGTGGCGTTGTTTGACCGCATTCGGAAGCGCATTTATCTGACGGATGCGGGCCGTTTTTTTCTGCCGAAGGCGAGGCAGATTGTGTGTGATGCGGAGACGAGTGCGCAGCAGCTGAGAGAGCAGTATGGCAAGGCGCGGCGGACGCTGCGGCTGGGATTTCTGGCCCCGTTTCTGGATGATCTGGTGGTGCCTGCGGTGCGGGAATTCCGGCAGCGGCACCCGAAGGCGCAGGTGAGCTTGTTTGAACTGCCACCGCGTGCGCAGCTGGACCGGCTGCGAAACCATGAGCTGGATGCGGCGATCCTGGGGAATATCTCGGAGAGTGACCGCGCCTTTTTCAACACGCGCACGCTGTCGCGGCATAAGATGGCGGCGCTGGTATCTGAAGATCATGCACTGGCGAAGAAGAAATCGATCAAGCTGGCGGCGCTGAAGGATGAGCGATGGGTGTCGCTGTCGGATGCGTCTTTTCCGGGGCGACGCGAGTTTTTGCGCTCGATTTGTCAGCAGGCGGGGTTTGATCCGCAGATCGTGAGCGAGGTGGATTCGCTTTCGATGATGCTGGGGACGGTGACGACCCTGGGCGGGGTGGCGCTGATCCCGGAGCATGCGAGCAAGATGCCGCATGGGGGCTGTGTGTTTGTGCCGCTGGCGGCGCCAGTGCCGACGACGGAACTGCTGCTGGTGCTGCCGAAGCAGGAGGCGAGCAAGGAGCTGACGACGCTGACGAGCTTGATCGCGGAGCTGGCGGGGCAGATTGCGAAGGGGTAGAGAGAGAAGTGCTGGCATCGCTACGCGATGCGTGGGCTATGAAGACCTGCTGACGAGGGGTGTCGCTGCGCTCAACCCCTCGCTACAGGCTGGGATGGCTCCGCCATCCGAGATGGCGGCCTCTATCGCGGAGCGAGATGGCTACTTTTCGGTGGAGGCGCGGAACTGGGGGAGGTCGGCGAGGATGTTCTGGCTGCGCATGAGGGTTTCGCCAATGAGGAGGGCGTTGGCGCCGGCTTCGGCGAGGCGGAGGGCATCGGCGGGGGTTTTGATGCCGCTTTCGGAGACGAGGACGATGTCGTCGGGGATTTCTTCGGCGAGTTGCTCGGTGGTGGCGAGGTCGACGGTGAAGGACTTCAAGTTGCGGTTGTTGACGCCGATGATGCGGGCGTCGGTGGCGAGGGCGCGTTCGAGCTCGGGGAGGTTGTGAACTTCGACGAGGGCATCAAGCTGGAAGGTATGGGCGACTTCGAGAAGGTGTTCGAGGGTGGGCTGGTCGAGAGCGGCGACGATGAGGAGGATGGCATCGGCTCCGGCGACGACGGCTTCGAAGATCTGGGCCTCGTGGATGATGAAATCTTTGCGCAGGCAGGGGATGTCGAGCTGCTCGCGGATGAGCGAGAGGTATTCGAGGCGGCCCTGGAAGTATTTTTCATCGGTGAGGACGGAGATGGCGCTGGCACCGGCTTTCTCATAGCCCCGGGCGATAGTCAGGGGATCAAAGTCCGCTGCGATGGTGCCGACGGAGGGTGAGGCGCGTTTGACCTCGGCGATGATGCTGAGGCGCGTGGGGTCGGCGCGGAGAGCATCGTAAAAGGAGCGGACGTCATTGCGCAGGGCGGCGGCGGCGCGGAGCTTTTCAGCGCGCGGCAGCAGGCGTTGCAGTTCGGTGTGCTTGTGGGCGATGATTTCGTCCAGCTTGTTCATAGGGGGGCGCACGGTGGCGGAGGGATGACGTTGTGCAACCTTCGACTGGACCAGCTCTCAAAAATCTAGTCACCCTGCCCGGCGGCGGAGCGGCCCCATTGGCGGCAGCGCGCGCTTGCCTGTTATTTTCAAATAGCAGGCGGCGCACTCTCCTTGCCACTGGGGCCGCTGCGCTCGCCGAATCAAAACGACAATCTTTTTGAGAACCGGTCTGGAGGCAAAATACGGGTGCAGCGGATTCTTGACGTCCTGCGGGATGCAGGCTCTCTCTACAAGGAATGCCTGAAGCGCCCATCAGTCCCGCCGCCGTGATCGAACTGCTCACCACCGAACACATCCTGGAACCGCAGGAGCCCCTCACCCATGACACGGACCTGTTTTCCATGGGTCTGGACTCGATGGCGATGATGCAGCTGCTGCTGCTCATTGAGGAACGATTCCAGCTGACGATCAATCCGGCGGAGATGACGCGGGAGCGTTTTACCACGGCCAGTGCACTGGCGGGCTTTCTGGGAGAAAAACGCCGCCTAGCCGCCTGATGCTGATCCTGCCCGCCACCACGGTTGATTTTTTCCTCGCGGGGCTTGAGGCGTTCATGCGCCGCAGCGGGCAAGGAACTCACTGGGGGGTGACGGTGCTGCAGCTGGAAGCGAAACCGGACGCGCAGACTTTGACGAAGGCGTGGGAGGAGATCCATGCGCAGCATCCGATGCTGGGAGCGCGGCTGAAACGGCAGTGGCGTGGCTGGCGATGGGTGTGGGAGACGCATGGCACCATTGCTGCACCGCCCATCTGCTGGCATGGGGTGCAGGGACTCCCCCCCGGCGAAGAGGTTATCCAAGAACGGCTGCAGGGCCGAAGCAGCAGCGGAGCACTGACCACCCCCTTATGGTTGGAGGTCTTTCCGTGGGGGACGGAGGGCGGGCATGTGATTCTCCTGACGTGGCGGCATGCGTTGCTGGACGGAACTGGGATCAATCTGCTGCTGGAAAAACTGGCTGCGGGGGCGTGTGCAGCGGGACCGCCAGCCCAGACCATGCCACCGCGTGAAAGCATGGCCCGTATTTATAAAAGGGCCAAACCACTGACAGACAGGCTGCATGAGATGACCTCTGCCGGATGTCTCTCTGCATGGATGAAGGGGATGCCCACCGGCGGACGACCGGAATACCGGCTGATCGAACTTTCCCGGGAAGAGTCTGCGCGGGCCACGGCGAGACTGCGTGCGCTGTGCGGCGACTTTTTACAGATGCCCTTTTATGCGGCGATGGCCGCACGTGCTTTGCAGCTGCTGCATGAACGGCGTGACTGGCACAGTCCGGAGATCCACCTGCACCTGCCGATACAGCTGCGGGGCAGAAGCCGTGAGCTGATTTTTGGCAATCACATGGGCGCGATGCCGTTGTTTCTGGAAGCCGGAGCGCTGGGCACCCTGGATCTGGCGGTCGCGCATGTGCTGGAAAAGTACCGTGAGGGGATGAAGCAGGAGAGATCGCAGGCATCTGAGGCGCTGACGACACTGGCGGCCCATCTGCCGCTGAGCACGTTCATCCCCATGGTACGCTGGACGAACATGGGGCAGATTTGCAGCCTGTTTCATTCGCATACCGGCTCCTTTCTGCCTGGCCGCACCGAATTTGCGGGAGCTGCGGTGCAAAACATCTACACTATTCCGAGCGTCAGTGCGCCGCCGGGACTGGGCATTTTTGTCTCAGACTATGCCGGGCTCATCACGGTGACGCTGGCATGGAGGGGAGACGGAGTGTCTCAGGCGGAGATCGAAGCGCTGGATCGGCGAATCCGGACGGATTTGACCGGCATTGCGCAAGAGTGATCGCAATGGATTGGATGAAAGTGCCAGGGAACCGCGACATGGACAGGCAGGCTGCCGTTGCTTCCGTCAGGACCTGGCGGGGTTCGCAAGCTGAACATCCGCGGCCCCTGACGCCGGTGATGTAGCCGCTGGGCTGATCCGGCACAAGCAAGATTGCAGCCTAAAGACAAAATGCGTGAAAATTGGTGTTGTCGAAACCCGGTGGTTCCGGTAAAAATTAGTCTTTAAATTCTCAAATTACGCTTTCGTATGGTCTGGAAAATTCTATCCGCTCTCTCTGCCGTCTGTCTGGGCACCGCCTGCTATTTTGCTTGGACAAACCAAAAACTGCTTGTGGAGGAGCGTAAACGCGAGGGATTCGCCAATGAGAACCTAGCAGCCATGACGGCCCACATCGCCAAAGCTGAAGAGGCGAAAAAGAGCCGTGAGACGCAGCGCGACATGGCCAATAAGGAGCTGGAAACCACGAAAACTTCCGTGGCCGATTTTGCCGCCAAGGTGCAGACGGCGGAGCAAGAACTGACTGCAGTGAAGACCAATCTGGATCAGACCGCCAAGGTGGTGGCTCAGAACCAAAAGCTGATTGATGAAGCTGGCGACATCAAGGGGCTGCTGGCCCAGATTGATGACATCAAAAAACAACGCGCTGAAGCCGAGGCAGCACTGGCGAACCAGACCCAGCATCTGGCTGCCGCCCAGGAAAGAATCACCAGCCTGACCAATGCGGCCAAAGAGGCTGAGGAACGCGAAGCCCGTGGCCGTCGTGGCATTGTGGACGACGATTTCACCGCCAAAGTCGCCTATTCTTATACCGACTGGGGCTTTGTGGTGCTCAACAAGGGCAACGGTGGTGGTGTTTTTGCGAATGCAGATCTCGAAGTGAAACGCGGCAAGGATGTGGTCGCCAAGCTGAGGGTCCGTGATGTGGAGCAAAATTCCTCCGTGGCCGATCTGGTCAAAGGCAGCCTTGCTGAAGGCGAACACATCCGCTCGGGTGATCTTGTGGTTGCAGCCGCTGAACAGAGCGCCAAGACCACCGCAGCTAAAGCGCCCGATGGAGCAGCCGCCCCAGCCACTGGAGCCGCAGGGACAGCCCCGGCCACCACTCCTCCTGCAGCCGGTGCAGCGATGGGTTCTGATCCTTTTGGTGCGCCAGCACCGGCCGCAGCTCCTGCGGCTCCCGCCATGGGAGGTGATCCTTTTGGTGCCCCTGCGGCCCCTGCTCCTGCAGCACCTGCGGCTCCCGCCATGGGCGCTGACCCATTTGGCACCCCACCTGCGACACCTCCAGCCGGAGGCGCCGCGCCAGCCCCAAGCACAGCGGACCCTTTTGGTACAGCACCACCGGCCGCCAAGTGATCGCAAACATCCGTTCGTCGCCTGATACCTTTTCCAGCCCCCTTTCCCATGACCAAAGTTCTTTTCATCCTTAGCGCAGTGGTGATCCTCGTAGCCAGCTTCTTCGCCTACCAAAACGGGCGTGAGTTTGCCGATGTTCGCAACAAGGTTGCAGGGATTAACGCCAATATTACGAGCCAAAAGAGCGCCCAAGAAAAGCTGCTTCGCCCGGGCTCGGGTGAAGTGCCCAAGCTGGTGGCCGAAATCGCCCGCGTGCAGGGGGATCTGGACGTCGAGGCGGAGAAGCTGAAGGCGCAGAAGAACAAGCTGGCCCAAACCCAGGAAGAAATCACGCGCACCCAGGAAGAGTTTGCGGTGAAAGAGAAAAAGAAACTGGAACAGGACGCCCTCCTCAAAGATCTCCCACAGGGCATGAAACCCGAGACCATGGTCGAAGGCATCCAAAAGCTGAAGAAGGAAAAGCTGGACTTTGAAGCGCAGGCCGAAATCAAGAAGAAAGAGGTGGCCGCAGAGGAAGACAAGGTGGCCGGCATCCAGAAGCGTTTGGATGAAGTGGTGCACAAAATCGAAGACCGCCGCAAAAACTTTGAGCGCAACAGCCTGAGCTCCCGCGTCATCGCAGTTAACTATGACTGGGGCTTTGTGATCATTGACGCAGGCAAGATGACGGGTCTCACCGAGCAGACCAAATTGATTGTCACCCGTGGCGCGCAGACCGTCGGCAAAATCAGCATCATGACGGTTGATGGCAAAAATTCCATGGCCGCCATCGTGCCGGATGCGGTGAACAACGGGCAGGTGATCATGCCAGGAGACCGGGTGATCCTCGAAAACTTGGTGCAAAACTGATTCGTTGAGTGCATAGGTAGGATCACATGAAGACACGACTGGTCAGCCTTCTGCTTCTGGCAATCACTGCCGCATGCACCCTTTCCTCCTGCGCCTCGGATGAACCGAAGCGCAAGAAAGTGGTGGGTCCGGATGGCAGTCAGTACAGCAGCCTCCCATGGAACCGTCCGCGGTCCTGGGAAGGCAACGCCAGATACGGCGGCATGGTTCCTGGCAGCCGCTAAGTTGATTACGCGCCAACGGCTTGGTGAAAACCTTCACCGTGAGGATTTGAGAGAGCCTGGCACGTGGTGAGCGGATCATTTTGGCTCAGCCCACTGTTATTTGGAACGATGGGCAAAGCGGAATTCAGAGGGATCAAGATGATCCTTCTCCTGCGATTATCGACGCGCGAAGATTGCAGATGGGGTCTATAGCGGTTTCGCAAAACTCATTTCCATTGGGGCTGGTCCGTAATGTCCGATGTCGCACCGAATGGTCCCTGCGTTCTGCATTGCCCCCAGCGCTCCACCTCCCGCAGCGTCGTTTTTCATCTCACCGCCATCGTGCGGCAGAAGGCTGCAAGGACGGCGCACCTTTTTGGATTGCCTGCGGGTGCCACAGACCCAAAAAGAGGGGCGCGCGCAACGCGTCCCTACCAGTCCTGAAGCAGCGGCTGGAAGGAGGGGGCTTTAGGAAATCGGTTTCGCAGAACGCTATCAAACGGCTGCAGCAGCAAGCCTAGCCGCCACACCCCAGCCTCCCCCTGAAGAGATGGCTTTGGTGCCGCCGTGTGTCAGGGGCGTAGAGAGGGAGAACCGCTTATTCCACTGCTTCCAGAAGTGCTTCGCCGTCTGCTGTTTTGACGATGCGATAAAAGCAGGTGGGACGCTTGGTATGGCAGCAGCCGCCGCCGTGCTGTTTGACACGCAGCACCAGCGCATCCTGGTCACAGTCGGTGCGAATGTCGATGATCTCCTGAAATTCGCCGCTGGTGGCCCCTTTGTGCCAGAGCTGATTGCGGCTGCGGCTCCAATAAACGGCCTGGCCGAGTTCCAGCGTCATTTTGAGAGACTGCTCGTTCATGTAGGCGAGCATGAGCGGCGCGCCTGTCTCGGCATCGACCGCCATGGCGGGCATGAGGCCGTGCTCGTCGAATTTCGGGGCAAACAGCATGCCTTCTTCAATGGCATGCTTCGACTCACGGGCGGCGAAGGAAATGGGATGGGGGGCGGACATGGGAAAGGCCTATGCTAGCGGCACATCCCAGCCGTGCAACCACGTCAATCGCCTTGTTCCTGGATGGCAGCGCAAGCCGTTTGGGAACTTGCCTTGGGGGGGACAGTCGGGCACCAGCCCCGAGCCACGCATGGAATATGGGAACCACTTCACGCTGGGATGGCGGACATTGTGCCGGAAAAAAACGCCGCGGAAAGCCTTCGTTCCGGGGTGTTCGTGTGGTGGGGGTGTTTGCCACCCGCTCGGGGACGGGCGGGCTGTCGCCACACCCATCCCACAAACAAGACTATTTTCCCGGAAAGATCGGGAGCACACTTTTGAGGAGGCCGGTTCCGGCGTTCACGCCGTTTTCGATGACTCCGCTGGCCCCATTGATGACTTTGCCGGGCAACTTGGCGGCGTCCTCACCAAGCACCGGTTTTAGCAGGGTTTCGGCCCCCTGACCGACGATGGCACCGGGAGCATCAAGGAGCAGGGACATGCCAGCAGCACCGATGAGGCGGCTGCTGAGGTCCTCCATCGGCGCATCCAATGTGCCGACGATGCGGACGCGTGTCCATTGCAGGCCGGGAGGGGCGCCGGGATTGCTCTCCACAAAGACGCGGTTGTTGGCACCGGGGATGCCGCTCAAGGTTTCTGGAGTGACCCCGAGCAGGAAATCTCCTTCCAGAGCGCGGCCGCGAATGGTCAAGGCACCTTCGATGCGGAGGAGGCCGTTGGACTGCACGATGATTTTTTCGATGCGCAGGGCGTCGCCTTGGGGCCGGATGGAGGCGCTGCAGATGTCGAGCACGAGGCGTTTGAACCTGTGGGTGTTTGTGTAGGTCACGAGTTTGTCGAGAATGGGCAGACCGGTGAGCGCGCCGTCCTTGAGCGAGAGATCGGCCTTCCATGCTGGCGGGGCATTGCGTGTGCCGGCCATTTCGAGATCGCCTTCGATCCTGCCGGAGAGGCGCTGTTTCCACCAGGCATCGAGAAATTCATCCATGGGGACGGCTTTGACATGGGTGAAGATCTGCCATGCACCGGTTTCATACTTCAAGGCCCCCCGCAGGGTGGCCTCAGAGGCCTGCTTCCAACGCAAGGCGGCATCACTGACCTGGAACTGGCTGTCGCTGACACGCAGCGTGGCCCGAGTGAGGTCAAACTGGAGCGGCTCTTTTTGTTGGGGAGCCAGGATGGGGGTGTGCAATTTACCCCCGTTCAATTTGGCGGATACGGACACCTCGCCTGTATTCCAGTCGCCCAGGCGCAGCTGGGAGTCTGCCATCTTCCATCCTGCCTGTTCAAAGATGAAACGATGAACCTCGAAGCCGCTGATGCGTGTTTGGGTGGGGATGTAGCGGCGCAGAAAGGCGGGGATGCCGTCGTTGCTGGCGTCGAATTTTGCGGCGTTTGGAGCGCGCGGACTGCTTGCAGCTGCGGTGTGGCGCAGCGTGAGATCGTCTGCTCCGGCGTTCTGAATGCTCCACTTTCCCTGCCGGATGGCACCGAAATCGAGGGAGGCATGCAGGCCTCCCGCTTCGACGCTCCAGCCCGCATTGGAAAATGTGAAATCAGTGGCGCTGGCGGTGTCGTCGTTCCAGGTGATCGGGGCAATGTGCGCGCTGCCGTCCATGCGCGCGGCAATCAGATCCTCGGCCTTCTGGCGGAAATCATCCTTTTGCACATAGGCGCGAATGTAGCTGGTGACGAGGGTGGGAGCCAGCAGCACGAGGATCACCCCGCTGACGAGGAGCAAACCCACCAGCCACCACAGCCAGCCAAAAGAAGAGGAGGAGGGACGCTGGCCCGGTCTGTTGCGGCGTTGCATTTTGGTGGTGGATTGAATTTTTTCGTCGCCAGAGCAGTGCTCCCCGGCCTAGTGTCAGAAACCTATTTAACCTGTATGCTCAAAGCGCTCAACGTTTGTCTTGAAGTCGAAGGTCCGCAAGACTCGGAGAACAGCACGCTGCACCTGCTGCGAGAAGTGAGCTTCAATGTCCCGCCGGGGCATCTGGTGGCGATCGTGGGCCCGTCTGGCTGTGGCAAGACGACCTTGCTGAAAGTGATCACCGGCATTCAGCAGCAGACGTCCGGGGAACTGCTGTGGGACGGCAGGAATTTGAGCGATGAGGAGGATCTGCATCCTGGAGATCTGGGTTACGTGCCGCAGTTCAGCGTGGCCTATGATCTGCTGACAGTGGAGGAGAGCATCGCCAGTGCGATGGTGCTGAGGACGCAGCTGTCGCAGACGGAAGATTTCATCCCGGCGCTGGATCACATTCTGGAGGTGACGGGTTTGACGCATCTCTCCGACCGGCAGGTGAAGGTGCTTTCTGGAGGGCAGAAGCGCCGTCTGGGTCTGGCGCTGGAACTGGTGACCGATCCGTGCCTGCTGCTGTGTGACGAGGTCACGAGCGGACTGGACCCGAAATCCGAAAACGAGATCACCAATCTGCTGCGCGTGCTTTCGCGCGGGCATCCGAAGCGCGTGGTGGTCAATGTCACGCACAGTCTGGCGAGTCTGGACGCGTATGACAGCGTGATGGTGATGTATCAGGGGGTGCTGACGTATCATGGGCCGCCGAAGGCGATGATGCATTACTTTGCGGCGGAGCACCCCGAAGAGGTCTATCTCAAGCTCACGGAACGCAAGGCTGGAGACTGGCATGAGTCGTGGGAAAAGCACCGTGACACCTATTACGAGCGACATGGCTTTGACGGGAAGCAGGCGCTGCCAGAAAAGGAGGCGGCAAAAAGCAGCGGGCCGTCGAAGACCTATGTGCGTGAAGCACGGACGGTGGCAAAGCCCGAGGCTGTGGAGACTCATGAGCACCATGATCTGCCGCCGGTCGAAACGCCGTCCATGATGACGCAGTTGTTTGAACTGCTGCGCCGGCGCTGGACGATTTTCCGCCGTGACAAAGCGCAGGTGTGGCTGCACCTGGCCATGCTGCTGGGCTTTCCGCTGCTCGTCGTCATTTTCGCGCTGGACGGCATCAAGCCGCTGCGCGCGCTTTCGGCCCATCAGGATGACAACATCCAGCAGGAGTATCAGCAGATGAAGCAGCACCAGGAGGAGCAGCTCAAGGCGGGCGGGCTGGTTTCCGGCCTGATCATGCTGCAGGTGGTGCTGGTGACGCTGATGGCGAGCAACAATGCCGCACGCGAGATCGCCTCCGAACGACTGATTTTGGAGCGCGAGAAACTTGGGGGATTGCATCCGTTCGCGTACATCGGCAGCAAGGTGATCTTCCTGGGCATGTTCGTGCTGGCGCAGAGTTTATGGATGGGATTCTTTGTGGACATGGTGACCGGAGGGCTGCCTGGGGATCTGGTGACCAAGCTGGTGCTGCTGGTGCTGGCCTCGGCGGCGATGACCAGCGTGTGTCTGGGCATCTCAGCGATGAGCAAGACGCCGGAGAAGGCCACGATCCTGTGCATCTATCTGGTCGGCTTTCAGCTTCCGCTTTCGGGTGCGGTGCTCACGCTGCCCAACTGGCTGGAGAACTGGGTGCAGCCGCTGGTGGTGGCGTTCTGGAGCTGGAGCGGCAGCCTGAGCAGCATGCGCAGCACGGCCTTTTATGACGCGGTGAAGCAGGTGACCTCCACGGATCTGATCGGGCCCGGCATCGCTGGATTCGTGCTGTTTGTGCATGTGCTGGTGGGACTGGGCATGACGTTCATCGGTGTGCAGCGGAGCCAGTGGGACTCTTGATCAATGAGGCAGGCCGAAGAGATAATAAGCGGCGCAGAGCAAGGCGAGCACGAGGGTGCCAGCGTTGAGTTCGCGTGCGCGGCCTGAGGCGAGTTTCAGGACTGGATGGACGACCAGACCGGCGGTGAGACCGTTGGCGATGTTGTAGGTGAAGAGCATCATCACGATGGTGACGAAGGCGGGGACCCACTCAGTGAGATCATCGAAGTTTATGCCGCGCACGGAGCCGGTCATGAGAACGCCCACGGCGATCAAGGCCGGGCCGTAGGCGAAGCGGAGCTGCTGGAGTGGCTCGATCAGGGGGATGAAGAAGAGCGAGATGGCAAACAAGGCCGCCGTCACCAATGAGGCGAGGCCGGTGCGTGCGCCTGCGCTGATGCCGGTGGCGGATTCAATGTAAGCGCCGCTGGTGGAAGTGCCGACGAGACCGCTGAACATGCAGGTGAGCGCATCGACGAGCATGGGCTTTTGCACCTCGGGGAAATTGCCTTTTTCATCCAGAAGATTCGCTGCGGCACCGAGGCCGGTGAGAGTGCCGAGGGTGTCGAGAAAACTCATCAGGAAGAGGGTGAGCAGCACTGGAAGGAAGCTGAGCTGGAGAACGCTGGTGATGTCCAGTTTGAAGGCGATGCGGCTCAGGTCATACTCGCCGGTGAAGGGCAGCGCAGCGACGGCCTTGGGCATGTGGCCGAAGCCGAGCACGCCGCCGAGCAATGCTGTGGCAATGATGCCGATGAGGAGTGCGCCGCGCACTTTGCGGATCATGAGGATGGTCATGAGAAGGAAGCCGCCGATGGCGAGCAGGACCTGAGGATCGTGCAGATTGCCGATTTTGACGGGAACGGCGGGAGAGAGGAAGAGACCGTGGGCATCGGTTTGCAAGGCCTGGGCGGGCATGCCGGAGATGAAGCTGGTGACGATGCCGGTTTCATACAACCCGATGAAGGCGAGGAAGAGGCCGATGCCGACGGCGAAGCTGTGCTTCAGGCTCACGGGAACGGAGTTGGCGAGCCAGCCGCGAATGCCAAGGAGGGTGATGACGAGAAAGACGAGGCCGCTGACGAACACAGCACCGAGGCGCTGCTCCCAGCCGATGCCGAGGGCGGTGAGGCCGAAGGCGATGAAGGCATTTTCACCCATGTAGGGCGCGACTGCGATGGGGCGGTTGGCAATGAGTCCCATGAGGAGGCAGCCGAACGCAGAGGTCAAAATGGTGGCGACGGTGCTGGGGCCGACGGGGATGCCGGCGAAGGAGAGGATGGCCGGATTCACCACCATGATGTAGGCCATGGTGATGAAGGTGGTCAGGCCGCCGATGATTTCGGCGCGAACGGACGAGCCATGCTGATGCAGCTTGAAAAAGGCAATCATGCTGCGGTGGAGAGGAGCGTGGAAGAGGTGAGCTGCAATTTGAATCCGCGTTCCCCTGCGGCGTGATTTTATGCGCAATTCCAGGCTGGCGGCGGTCGTTCACAGCGGGCCATGAAGTTCCTGCTGCTGCTTTCATTTTTAACGCTCCTCCACTCATCTCTATGGGCCAAGCCGAATGTGGTGCTCTTTCTGGTGGATGACATGGGCTGGATGGACTGCGGGGTGTATGGCTCGAAATACTATGAGACGCCGAACATCGACAAGTTTGCGACGCGGGCGATGCGGTTTACGAATGCGTATGCGCAGCCGCTGTGCTCTCCGACGCGAGGCAGCATCCTGAGCGGGCAGTACACGGCGCGGCATGGCATCACGACGGCGAGCGGGCACCAGCCGCCGCAGCCAGCAGGGCATGTGTTTCTAGCGGAAACCGGTCCGGCGAATGCACCGATGCTGATGCCGGAGAGCAAGAACTACCTGGAGCCTGCGCAGATCACACTGGCGGAGACTTTGAAGGGGGCGGGCTATCGCACGGCGCACATCGGCAAATGGCACCTCGGGCTTACGCAACCTTACTGGCCGGAGCAGCAGGGCTTTGATGTGGCTTTTCACTGCCACCCGGATCCCGGGCCGCCGGGAGAGTATTTTTCGCCTTATGGGGTGCTGCCTGAGGGCAAGCCCGGCGGCAAGACGAAAGTGGGAACGATCACGGACGGGCCGCCGGGAGAGTATATTGTGGACCGGCAGGCAGCGGAGGCGGTGAAGTTCATTGATGCGAGCAAGGGCGGGCCGTTTTTTCTCAACCTGTGGTGCTATGGCGTGCATGGACCGTGGGGGCACAAGGTGGAATACACGAAGTACTTTGCAGCGAAGAAAGACCCGAGCGGACGACAGGGGAATCCGATCATGGCGTCGATGTTGAAGAGCGTGGACGAGTGCTTTGGGCGCATCCTGGCGGAACTGGAGCAGCAGGGCATTGCTGACAACACGATCATCATTTTCACTTCCGACAACGGTGGCAATGCGCACAGCAATGTGCCCGGCACAGGCAAAACGGAGGCGGCGGAAAAGAACAAGAGTGCGTTTCTGGCTGACTGGCGCAAGTGGGCGGGGGATCAACCGCCGACGATGAACACGCCGCTGCGCGATGGGAAAGGCACGCTGTATGAGGGCGGCACGCGTGTGCCGATGATGTGGGCCTGGGCGGGCAAGATCAAGCCTGCGAGCCTGAGCGAGGCCGTCGTAGGGCCAATCGATATTTACCCGACGGTGATCGATCTCCTTGGCATCGCGAAACCGGAGCGGCAGACATTTGATGGCGTGAGTTATGCGAAGGTCTTGAAGGGTGAAGGTGAGCTGAAGCGCGAGGCTTATTTCAACTACCATCCGCACGGGGGCACGAACCGTGCCGGTGGTGTGTGGGTACGCCGCGGCGATTTCAAACTGCTGCGCTGGTTTGGCAACCCCAACACGCACGAGCTTTACAACCTGCGCGAAGACCTCAGCGAGGCGCATGATCTTGCCGCGACAATGCCTGACAAGGTGAAGGAACTCGATGCGCTGATTGACGGCTTTCTCAAGGACACCGGTGCGACTTATCCACGGCCCAATCCCGCGTACAAACCTGTCGCGGCGAAGTCGCCTGCGGCCAAGGCTGATCCGCTGGATGCGTGGAAGGAGCGCCAGTGCAAGGCCACGGTGAGCGCGGGCATTCTGACGATGAAGAGCACGGGAAAAGCGGGTGCGGGATTTCTTGGCCATGGGATGGCCAAGATGAACGGACCTGCCACGGTGAAACTGCGCGTGCGCAGTGAGGCTGGCGGGGCAGGAAAGATTGACTCGCTGCCACAGGGTGCGGCAGATCCCAGCGTGGTGCATTCCACTGCGCTTGAGGTGAAAGCGGGTGAGTGGCAGGAGCTAAAGATCGAGCTGGGAGACAAAGGACCGCTGGGCACGCTGCGTGTTTATCTGCCCGATGGTGAGATTGATTTCATTGAAGTTGCGCCGGCCAACGGGAAAGTGCAGCGGTGGGATTTTTGAATTCAGCCCCCCTTCCCTCATGATCCGCCATACTGTCGCCTTCCGTCTCAAGCACGCTTCCGGCTCAGCCGCCGAGCGGGATTTTTTACTGGCCGCCTGCGAGCTCGCGAAGATCGAGGGCGTGCAGAAGTTTGAGTGTCTGCGGCAGACCAGTGTGAAGAACAGCTTCACCTTTGGTCTTTCGATGGAGTTTGCGGATGCAGCCGCGTATGCGTTTTACAGCGAGCATCCGGAACATACGGCCTTCGTGCAGCAACGGTGGATACCTGAGGTGGCGGAATTCATGGAGCTGGACTACGTGGTGCATGCGCCGTGAGGAGCGTGCCTGTGAGAAATCCAGACAGGGTTCTTGAGGTGACGGAGAGGCGCTGCCTTGCAGAATGATGCGTGAAGACAAGCCACGCTTTTGTGCCAGCTCTACGCGCTTCATAAACAGAAGCGCCTCAAAAAAAGCGCCGCGCCAGGTGTGAACCGGACGCGGCGTGAGGAATTCAGGATTGAATTAAGCGCTGATGTGATTGGAGACCAGCTTGGTCATCTCAAACATCGTCACTGTCTTCTTGCCGCCGAACACCGCCTTCAATGCGTCATCGGCATTGATGTTGCGCTTGTTCTTTGCGTCCTGGAGACCATTCTTTTTGATGTAGTCCCACAGCTTCTTCGTGATCTGGCCACGAGGAGCAGGCTTGCTGCCGACGACGGCTCCGAGGATCGCGTCAGGCTGCACTGGCTTCATGAGCGCAGGATTGGGTTTCCGCTTTGCCTTGGCAGCCTTCTTGGCTGCCGGTGCTTTAGCAGCTTTCTTGGCTGCCGGTGCTTTGACAGCTTTCTTGGCTGCCGGTGCTTTGGCAGCCTTCTTGGCTGCTGGTTTTGCTTTGGTTGCTTTCTTGGCCATAGTGTTGTTGGCGGCTGTTGCCGTAAGAGCAGGTTATGAGAGCGCCCTGCGGAGCGTCAACGCAAATTTCATCAATATTTGAGGTTGTTTCCCTGCGTACAGACACCCCGCCCCCTGCGCAAATGCACTTCCGCGGAAGCCGACATCAGCGGCATTTCCGCCACTGCATTTGAGCATCATCGCGACTGAAAACCGGCATTCATCAATCTGCGCAGCAGAGTCAAACCTGAGAGGCCCCCGATGCCCACGAGGATGATTTCACACCGGCAACGAGGCTACACCTTCGCGCGACTTTCAACCCATTGCACTGCGTAGCGCACCAGAGAGGCGCCATCGGTCATGCCGAGTTTTTCTTTGATGTGAGCCCGATGAGCTTCGACGGTTCTGGCGCTGATGCTGAGCTGTGCTGCGATGTTTTTGGTGGGGACGCCACTGCCAATGAGCGCAAGGATTTCGAGTTCACGATCTGTGAGGGCATCCATGCCCGTGGCTTTGCTGCGTGCAGCGCCGGTGACCTGCTCAAGCATGCGTGCGTTGAGAGATTCACTGACGTAGAGACCGCCGCTGATGACTTTATGAATGGCGGTGACGAGGTGATCAGCGGCCTCCTCCTTCATCACGTAGCCACGGGCACCGGCACGGAGCGAGCGCTCGCCATAGAGTGTCTCATCGTGCATGGAGAGAACGATGCACTGGGTGGAAGGATGCAGGGCACGGATGTCTTTGACGAGTTCGAGGCCGTTCTTGTCCGGCAGGGTGAGATCAATGACAGCGAGATCGGGCTTGAGCTTGCCAACGACTTCGAGCCCATCACGAGCGCTGCCGGCCTCACCGATGACGTCAAGCCCCTCCTCGGCACGGATCAACTGCGCGAGGCCATGGCGCATGATGGGGTGATCGTCGATGAGGACGAGGCGCTTCACAGATTTTTCGCTGGTGCGGGAACGCTGCATATGACCTGGGTGCCGCCGCCGGTGCGCGGCTCTATTTTAAGTGTGCCCCCCAACATTTGAGCGCGATGGCTCATGGTCAAGAGGCCCATGCCAGTTCCTTTGGCCGGTGAATCAGGAATGCCAACGCCATTGTCACGAATAGTGAGGACGATATTGCCACTCTGACGGGCGAGATGAATGTCCACCCGTCCGGCCTGGCTGTGCTTGACCGCATTGGAAACAGCCTCCTGGGCAATGCGAAAGAGCTGCACGGAGAGCTTGTTGTCCGCGACATGCACCGGATTGTCGTAACGAAAATCACAAACGATCTCAAAGGCCCGGGCGGTGCTCTGAGCGAGCTCCTCAAGCGCTTTCATGAGGCCGCCGGAGTCGATCACCACAGGCATGAGGCCGCGAGACGTTTCACGTGCACGTGTGTTGGCCTTGCTGATGAGATCGACGATTTCCGCCAGATTTTGAGCCTCTGCGCTGCCGGCCCTGGTGAGTTTTTTTTGCGCCACCTTCGCGAGGCAGCCGATGGCGGCGAGCTGCTGGCAGAGATCATCATGAATGTCCTGGCCGATGCGCGCCTGCTCCTCCTCGCTGATGTGGAGGATCTTGTCCTCCAGAGCCTTGCGATCGGTGATGTCACGGATGATGCCGGTGAAAATGCGACGCCCGCTGGGCAGCACGGCTTCGCCGACGGAGAGGTCGATGGGGAAGACGGTGCCGTCTTTGCGCTGGCCCACGACCTCACGCCCGATGCCGATGACACGCTTCACGCCGGAGCTCAGGTAGTTCCGAATGTAGCCGTCGTGCCGGTCGCGATAAGGCTGCGGCATGAGCAGGCTGATGTTTTGGCCAATGATCTCCGCGCGCTGGTAGCCAAAGAGACGAACCGTGGCGGTGTTGGCGGTTTCGATGATGCCACTGGCATCGATCGTGATGATGGCATTGACCGCTGTTTCGACGATGGCGCTGGAGATTTGCTCACTGGCCTGAAGAGCCGCCTGCAACTGGGCAATGCTGGGGTCATCAGGCGCTGGTCTCTGCATCGGCATACAGGATTTCAATCTGGAGCGATGACAAAGCCATCCGGCTTCACGGCAAGGATCGAGCAGGGAGCATGCTGCACGATTTTTTCCGCCGTGGTGCCGATGAGCATCTCGCGGAGGCCCGTTTTGCCATTGGTGCCGAGCACCACGAGGGTGGCGTGCACTGCATTGACGTGATCCAGAATGGCCTCACGGATGTTCACGCGCTCCGTGACGTGCTGAGCGACTGTGACATTTTCTGCATCACGTGTCAGCGGTTCAAGGAAGGCGGCCAGATCTTTGCGCCAGGTCGCCACAGCTTCAGGATCGTAGGTGGCAGGGAGCGATGGAGCAAAGCCACCGTAATCGAGCGACATGGCGAGGGCGCTTTGGAACACATGCAGGCAGTCGAGAGAGCCGCCGTCCTGCTGCGCGACATGGAGAGCGCATTGCACGGCCTTGGCGGAGTTTTCGGAAAAATCGACGCAGGCGACGATCTGCTTGAAGGGCCCCTGGGCATCTTCGCGGACGACGAGGACATCGACGGGGGCTTTGCGCACGCACTTGGCGGTGATGACGCCGATGCGATGCGGTTCATTGCGCGACCCCTTGGCCCCCATGACGAGGAGGTCGGCGCTGTGGGCGCGGCAGGCTTCGACAAGTTCGGCAAAGGGATTGCCGATGCGCACTTCGGCATTCACGCCTGCACCCACTTCAGCGTCGTCCACAAACTTCTGGAGCCGCTGGACCCATTCAGCGCGAATGGTGGCCTGATCGGCGGAAAGAGCGTTTTTGAGCTCATGCACCAGGAATTCATCCATGACATGCACAGCGGTGATGGTCGCGCCGTCAAGTGAGGCGCGGCGCACTGCTTCCCGCAGGGCGATGCGACAGGACGAGGTGAAGTCGATGGCAGCGATGACGTGGTGGAGCTTTTTCATGGTGTGTTTGGATTAAACTTATTTCATCATAGTGGTGGGAAAAAGGCAATGCCGCGCCGGGGTTGCGGCGTAGTGGGCAGAGCTTGCGCTCAAAGCCCGGCCTCTTCCTGCGCCTGCTCGACTGCGGCCTCAAGAGTCCAGAGGGTGCGATCAAAGCTCTTCTGACGTGCACGAAACTGGGCTTCGTCGGTGATGGCGGCGAGTGTTTCCAGCTCCTTGAGTGCAAAGGCGTGATGCTGCTCCAGAGCGGAGATGCGGGTTTTGAAATAATCGCGGCCGCCCTGATCCTTGAGCACGTCGATGTCCGCCTTCCAGCCGGTGAGCGCAGCGCCGGCCTGCTGGAGGTACTCCATGCGGCTGGTGGTCACATGTTCCCTGGCTTTTTTGAACCATTCACGGCCTTTGATTTCGCCCTGCTCCTTCACTTTGGAGAATTCGTTTTTCAGTTTTTCCGCAGCGCGGCGGAGCTGGTCATTGAGGCTGTCCTCGGCATGGAGCGAGTGAAAGCAAAGGCTGAGGGCGAGGCAGGTGAGAATGGCATTTTTCATGATCGTCGAGGGATACGGGTGGATGCCGCCAACCATGCATGCTCTTTTCCTTGGCGAAAGAATTTCCAACCAGCTCCGTCAACTTCACGCCCATGATCCGCACGACCGCCCTCACCGCCCTGTCCATTTCCCTGCTGACTGTTCTTTCGAGAGCCGAGCCAGCCACGAAGCCTGTCTTCTGGCCTGAGAAGGGAGGCCCGACGCAAGACAGCATCGTCCCGGCGGCCGATGTGGCGCGCATTCCCCTGGAGTGGGACAGCGCCTCGGGAAAAAACATTGCGTGGCGCACGCCGCTGGAAGGCATGGGACATTCCTCGCCGGTGATCGGCGGTGACATGATCTGGTTCACCTCCGCCACGGCGGACGGCACCAAGCAGTTCATCTATGGCATCGACCGTCACAGCGGGAAGATCGTGCATCATGAGGTGGTGTTTGAAAACGCGGCTCCGGAAGATCTTGGCAATCCCGTCAACAATTACGCAGCCCCGTCACCGGTGCTGGAAGAGGATGCGCTGTATGTTCACTTCGGCACCTATGGCACAGCGCGCCTTGATCCTGCGACGGGCAAGAAAGTGTGGGAGCGCCGCGACATCAATGTCCGCCATTTTCGTGGGCCGGGCTCATCGCCAATCATTTACGGAAATCTGATCATCCTGACGTTTGACGGCATCGACCAGCAGTTCGTCACAGCGCTGGACAAGAAGACGGGCAAGAGCGTGTGGAAAACCGCCCGGACGACGGACTACGGCGACCTGGACAAAGAAGGCAAGCCGACCCGGGATGGCGATATGCGCAAAGCCTTTCATACGCCAGCCGTGTTTAAAATGGGCGGCAAGGAGGTGCTGGTGTCCATTGGATCCCGAGCCGCCTTTGGCTACGAAGTTTCCACGGGCAAGGAACTCTGGACCATCCGCCACGGTGGATTCAATGCCGCGATTCCGCCGCTGCGTTACGAGGACATGCTGATCCTGAACACTGGTGCTGAAAGAGCGCACACGCTTTGCGTACGCATTGATGACAAGATGAGCGGGGACATCACCGACAGCCATGTGCTGTGGGACCGGGAGAAGCGGAATGCGAGCGAGGCTGCTGCGGTGCTGGTGAATGGCACTCTGTATCAGACCACCCGTGGGGGCATCGTCAGTGCGGTGGATGTCAAATCGGGCAAGGACCTGTGGGATGACCGGCTGGCGGGCAAGCACGTCCCTGCCCCGCTGGTGCTGGGGGACAAGCTGCTGTTTGCCAATGACCGTGGGGAATGCTTTCTGGTGCGTGCCTCGCCGGAAAAATTTGAGATCGTGGGTCAAAATCAACTGGGCGAGCAGATCACGGCATCTCCTGCGGTGGCAGACGGGGCGCTGTTTATTCGCAGCAGCGGAGCGCTTTACAAGATTGCGACCAAGTAGTCGGAGAGGGCCAGATTCCCATGTCAAGGCAGCTTAAGCCACTGAAATTTGACCATTCAAAGTAAATACAAAAACGGAACCCTAGCCTGATAAAACGTGAGGTATAGGGACCTTCTTTCACTGCGCATGTGGCGTAGGGGAAAAATCTGCCTGCAATCACAAAACCGTCGCAAAGAGACCAAAGATGTGCTAGGGTAGAAGTCCATATGCCTACCACCACACCGACACGTAAGACACGCTTCTCCCGCCGAGTCCCTGATCATGTCACTGACGAGCTAGTCAATGTCCTTTCCAAACCGGAGACTTATGAGTTCAACACACTGTTTGGGCTGGTGTACGACAATCTCAAGCTGAAAAATGCTGTGAGCGGTGGTGAAGAAATGCTGCGTCTGCGCTCCTATGAGAAGCTGCAGAATCTCGTGAGCCGCGGCCTCTGCGCCAAGGTGGGCAAGACTTACCGTGGCCTTGATGGCCTTCGTGCCGCCCACAATGCGGCGATCGCAGCGCGCAGCGCCGCCGTCGTGGCCCGCACCACGGCTGCCGCAGCCGCCCGGGGCTGATGCTTCCGTCGATTTTGGGCCGCTCTGCCTCCGTGCAGGGCGGCCCTTTTTGTTTCCGGGTTTGACGCTGCGCCGCCTCTCGCTAACCATTCGGCATCATTCGCCCCCATGTTTGAGAATTACATCCCAGTCCTGCTCCAGATTGTCATCGCCGGTGGTTTCGCCGTGGTGACCCTCATCGCGTCTGCGCTGCTCGGCAAATCCGCCAAGCGCAACGCGATCAAAGATTCCGCCTACGAGTGCGGCATGCTTCCGGTGGGCGACAGCCAGCCGCGTTTCAGTGTGAAGTTTTACATCGTGGCGATGCTCTTTGTGCTCTTTGACATCGAGGTCGTGTTTCTCTATCCGTGGGCGATTGTTTACAAGGACTACCTCGCCGCTGCTGGCGGAGGTGGCTCGATCCTCGCTGTCGCCGCCGGCTTTGCGTCCATCCTGCTGGTTGCGTTTGGTTATGCCTGGAAGAAGGGCGTGCTGGACTGGAAGTCCTAGACTTTCCGCAAGCGCCACGGGACTTTTTTTCTGCCTTCATGATCGCCTACCTCAGTCTGTTTCAGCTCAAGCACGAGGTGACAGAGGAAAAGCTGGAGCAGATGATGTCCCAGACGCGGGTGACACTGCTGCGCATACCCGAGGTACTGACGGTCAAAACGGGCAAGCGTGTCAACCCATCTGACCCCTACCCGTGGTTTGTGTATCTGGAGGTTGAGACGATGGACAAACTGGCGATCTGCCAGGATGACCCGCATTACTTCAAGTTTCGCGAGGAAGTGCTGAAGCCGAACATCTCCGAACAGGAGAGCACGGCGTTTGAGATGGAGCCGCGCAAGGATGTGAAGTACTCGTAGTGTGCTCTGGAACGTTCGATTTGCAGGCAGGAGTGCCTGCATCACTTCCCTGCTTGCGGCGCCAGATGGTGCGTGAGATCGCCGGCATAACCGGCCAGCTCCAAGAAAGCGCGGCCTGCGGCCTGCCCTTTTGAGTCGAGCACATCGCAGGCACCCTCCCAGTAGGGCAGCCGGGTGATGCCACCGTCCTGCTCCTGATCTGGGGCGAGGGGCTTGAGTTCAAATGATTCGCCCTCAAAGCGGAGGCGGATCTGAGTGGGATACTCAGCGCCATTGCGCGGGCTTTTCCAAGTGCCGAGGACTTCCCAGGTGAAAGCAGCGCTGGCGAGATGGCGGAGTTTTCCGTCGCGCTCGATCACAGCGAGCGTCGAGGCCGGGTCTGAAGAGCCGTCTTTCCGGCGCATGCGATAGACCATGATTTCACGGCCGTCCTTGAGCTGAAGGGAGGCCCAGTCCCAACCCACCTGCCCTGGCTCCAACTGGCTGCTGCTGAACTCGTGGTCCATCCATGCCTCGCCGCTCACGGCATGCTCCACGGCCCCCAGTTTGACGGTGCCGGTGGTCTTCAGGCGTGGCCATGTGAGGTAGTGGCTGGCGGCTGTTGCGGAAGCGCCTTTGCGGGAGACGCCGTCTTTGCCGAAGATGGCCAGGGGTTTGACGGCTTCGAGTTCGAGCTGGAGCAGGGCCTCACCATTCACTGTCGCGGCGATGTGGAGGTGCTGAGTTGATTCATCGAGTCTGAGAGACCAGTTGCCGTTGCGCACGGCGAGGGTTGTCTCGGAGGAGGCGGCATCCCAGCCTGCGCGGTTGAGACGTTCCTGATGCAGAAAGCGGCCTGTGCGGGCATCCAGCAAAGCCGTGTGGGCGAGATGCAGGTGAAGAGTCTTGCTGTCTTCGCGCCGGGCCTGGCGGAAGAAGGTGACCTGAAAGCCGAAGCGATGACCGTCTTTGGAGTCGAGATGGCCGGTGACGTACCACCACTCGGTGCGGAATTCAGGATGGCTGCCGTGATCGCGTGGGAAGACGAAGACTTTGCCTGGCTGGGGGAGTGCGAAGCCGTCTGCTGTGGTCTGCGCATGCAGCCATGTCGTGAGCAGGAGGAAGAAAAAGATTGTCTGCTTCATGTCATTCCTCGGTGTGTTCTGAAGGCAGGAGGGCGGCCCAGCGCCCGACCATGGCGGCGACGAGCATGCCGGTGATGATCACCGCTGCGCCGAGCACGGCGAGATGCCACCAGACGGCGTGGAACTGCAGGGTCCAGCCGAAGCATTGCTTATTGATGCGATAGACGAGGAGCCAGCCGAGCCAGAGGCCTGCGGCGATGCCGGTGAAGGCACCTGCGCATGCGACGCCGAGACCTTCGAGTGCGGCTGACCTGGCGATCTCCCGGCGCGACATGCCGAGAGAATGCAGCGTGGCCAGCACGGCGCGGCGTTCGAGCAGGAGGCTTGTGAGGGCGAGGCCAAGACCGACGACAGCGACGATGACGCCAATGACCTCCAAGGCGTGGGTGACGGAGAAGGTCTGGCGGAAAATGCGCAGGGCTTCGCGACGGAGATGCGCATTGGTGAAGACGCTGAGCCCGGGCTGCTGCGCCTCGATGCGACTGCGCACGGTTTCGGCATCCACGCCGGGTTTGAGCATGAGGGCCACACGCCAGGCTTCGTCGGTGTCAAACCAGGCACGGAAGACTTCGGAGGGCAGTGTGAGGGAGCCGCGCTCGTTGCCGTATTCCGCATTCATCGCCACGACGCGCACTTTGTGACCTGCGAGGTCGATGGTATCGCCGACGTGGGTGCCGAAGCGTTCGCTCCAGCTTTCGCTGATGATGGCGGGGGTGATGGCATCGTCAGACTTCCACCACTCTTTTTGCTGGGGCGCCTGCACCCAGGCGTAGAGATCGTGCTTGTACGCAAAGACGGGATTGGTGCCGAGAACAAGCACTTCGCCGCCCTGCCAGAGAAGTGTCTTTGCCTGCACGAAGGCCAGCTCTTCGACTCCTGGCTCACGCCCTAGCTCCGCCACCGTCTTTGGTGTGATGGCGTGGGTGGAGGATGCGCTCTGGGCCCCTGCACTGCTGACGTAGATGTCCGCTTTCATCGTGCGATCGATCCAGCCGCGCATGGTGTGATCAAAGCTCGCGACCATGACTGCCATGCCTGTGGTCATGGCCACGGCGCTGGCCAAGGCGGCGACGGCGAAGCGATGACGCACGGTGGGGCGGCGGAGGTGTGACAACGCGATGCGCCAGACGGCGGAGAGCGCTTTTTTGCGCGCGACGAAGCGCAAGATGGTGCTCGCTGCCAGTCCGGCCCCTACGAGCCAGAGCAAGGCGGCGGTGTAGCCCGCGAGCGGGAGGCGCGTGCCGTTTTCAAAACGGAGCACGGGGAGTTGTGCGAGGAGAAGTGCTGCCAGCATCATGGCCCAGCCGATCCATTCGACACGCCATACGGTACCGCCTTCGAAGGGCGTGGCATGGTTTCCAAGCATGTGGGCCGGCGGGGTGCGTGCGGCCATGCGTGCGGGCCACCATGCGGCGATGAGACTTGCGAGGATGGAGATGGACAGGGCGAGCAGGGCCTCAGACACGCTCAACGAGGCCTGCTGTTCGCTGGTGGCGCCGTAGAGCGCGTTCATGGTCTTGGTGACACCGCCCACGGCAGCCTGCGCGCCGAGCCAGCCGAGCAGAACGCCCAGAGCGCCGCCGCAGAGGCCGAGCAGAGCTGCCTCAAGCAAGAAGGCGATCTGGATGGCGCGGTCTGTGACGCCGAGTGATTTCAAGATGCCGATTTCATTGCGGCGTCTGAGCACGACGCCGTCCAGCGCCTGGAAGATGAGATAGCCGCCGACCAACAGGGCGAGCAGCGAGAGGATGGTGAGATTGAGACGGAAGGCCTGGGTCATGGTGCCTGCGAGCTGGCGACGGTCTGAGCCGCCCCGTACCTGCCAGTGAGCCTTGAGCAGGCGGCCTGTTTCTTCGCGCAGACTGGGGAACAAGGGGCTGTCTTGTGAGAGGAATTCGACCCGATCGATGCGATCTCCGCGCTGCAAGACCGACTGTGCTTCGGGCAGATCCATGAGGAGCAGATGCGCAGGAAGGCTGGGAACTCCGGGCACCTCGGGCACGACGCCGGCGACCTGCAGAGTGATCACGCGGTCATCGACGATGAGGCGCAGCTCCTCGCCTGCTTTGGCACCGAGTTTTGGACTGACGTAAACGCCGGAGCGCACTGACTGCATGTTGGATGCGCCGAGGCCTGCGGGGGCTTGGCCGCGAAGATTGAGCAGTGCGATGAAATCCACGCCGAGGAGACGCCAGGTGGCGCGTGAGCCGATCTCGCCGTTTCCTTTGTCCGAGGCAGGTGTGACTGTTTCCTCCACGACGGGGAGGAGGCTTACAGGGCGCGGGCCGAGCGCCTCGCGCATTCTGAGCAGATCGGCTTCGTGGAGCGAGCCGGTGAGCGCCTGCACCGTCCAGTCAGGCTGCCGGGTGACGCCATCGGTGAAGGTTTCGAAGCCTGAGAGGGCGGCATTGCTGGCGAGGCGCACGGCGAGATAGACGCTGGAGCCGAGCGCCAGGATGAGCATGAGGGCGAGCTGCTGTTTGAAAGCGAGCCGCCAGTGGCGCAGGGCACAGCGCCGCAGGATGAGAAGCACCGTGCTCATGCGCCTTCGACGATCTGGCCGTCCTGCATGCGAAGCACACGCTGGCAGTGTTTCACGGCGTCCGGGCTGTGGGTAACGAGCAGGAGTGCGGCCTGGGTTTCCTGGACGATTTCCGCGAGCAGATCGAGGACCTGAGCGCCAGTGGCGGTGTCGAGGCTGCCGGTGGGTTCGTCGGCCAGAATCAGAGTGGGGCGATGGACCACGGCGCGGGCGATGGCGACGCGCTGCATTTCGCCTCCGGACAACTGACCCGGCAACGCGGCAGCGCGGTGAGCGATGCCGACGCGTTCCAGGAGCTGCCGGACGCGTGTTTCGCGCTCGTGGGTGGGGACGCCGAGAAGCTGCAAGGGTAGCTCGATGTTTTCTGCGGCGCTGAGTGTTGGCAGAAGGTGATAAAACTGGAAGACGGTGCCGATGTGACGGCGACGCAGGTGGGCGAGGCCATCTGCGTCTAAGTCCGCCAGCACATGGCCCGCGATTGAAACGCTGCCGGTGTCTGCACGATCCACGCCGCCGACGCAGTTCAGCACGGTGGTTTTGCCGCTGCCGGAGGGGCCGAGCAGCGCGACGCGCTCGCCCTGATTAAGGCTGAACGACACGCCACGCAGGATGGGGCGTTCGGCGTAGCTTTTGGTGAGGGATTGGACTTCGAGGACCGGCATCGGAGTGGTAACGGCCTGCGTGGCGGCATGGACGCCTCACTTCATGGCGCGCATGAGCTCGCGGACGTATTTGCCGAGCATGTCGAACTCCACATTGAGACGGTCGCCGGGCTTTTTGGTGTGGAGGTTGGTGAGCTGGAAGGTGTGCGGAATGATCCAGCAAACGACGGTGGTGTCGGAGACTTCCGCTGCGGTCAGCGAAATGCCATCGAGACAGATGGAGCCTTTGGGGATGATGAGGCCGCGATGCTCCGGGGGGAGGGCGACTTCCAGGCGGTGGTCCTGGCCGTGCTCGCTCCAATCGAGCACCTTCACTGTGGCATCCACGTGGCCCTGAACGAAGTGGCCGCCAAAGCGTGCGCCGATGGACATGGCACGCTCAAGATTGACGAGAGAACCGGGCTGGAGATCGCCGAGGCTGGTGACCTTGAGGGTTTGCATGAGGAGGTCGAAGCAGGCGGTCTGAGCGACTGAGTCCTTGGTGGTGACGGTGAGGCAGCAGCCGTTCACCGCCACGCTCTCGCCGTCCGACAATTCGGCGGCCATGCTGCCGACTTGGACGGTGAGGCGCGCGCTTTCGCCGCGAGGCTCAAGGGAGATGACTTTGCCGGTGGTTTCAACGAGGCCTGTGAACATATGATGACCTAATGCTGCACGCTGGCAGTGTCGATTTCCAGTTAGCCAAATCTTTATGTCTTGTCTCTGTTAAAACTGGTGAAAAGAGGCATCTAAAAGGCTGCCCTCAAAGGCTCACCCCCTCCTTTGACCAACCAATGCCCCCCTATACCCACCCCGGCCTCGCTATCGCGTGCGCTCTGAGCACGCTGCTCATGATCCTGCCTGCCCATGCGGCGGACAGAACCAAGCTGAACAACACAACGAATCTGAACAACGGAGGGAGCTGGAGCGGCGGAGTGCCTGACCTCGGAAACGCAGCAGTGTGGACCAATACCGTCACGGGGGCGAACACCTCGGTGCTGGGAGGAGACGTGAGCTGGCAAGGCATCCGAATCGCCGATCCTGGAGGTTTGGTCACCATTGGCGCGGGCAATACGCTCACCCTGAGCGCCGGTCCGACGGGCACCAGCATCGACATGAGCGCGGCCACGCAGGATCTCACCATCCAGTCGGGGCTCACGATCAAGACTGCGGTGGGCCAGCTGTGGAACATCGCTACCGGGCGCACGCTGACACTGAACACCGGGCTTTTCACCCGAGGCACAGGAGCGACGCTGAATGTGCAGGGGGCTGGCACCGTGAAGGTGACGAGCATGAGCAATGACGCCTATGGGCTCATTGGCACCTGGGCCACTTTTGGCACAGGCACCGCAGCCCGGTTCGCCACCCTAGATGGCAGCAGCAACATCATCGGCTACGCCAGCGGCACCGCAGCGGCCACGGCCGCGAGTGTCACCGACACAACAGGGATGCTGAACTATGACGTGGCGGCGGTGGGAGCGATGGGAGCCGGGGCTTCCTTCAACACGCTGCGCTACACGGGGGCGGCAGGCACCATCAGCGGAAATTTCACTGCCAACGGCATCCTGAATGCCGGCACGGGGGCGCTCACGCTGAGCGGCAGCGTCAGCATCGGGGCCAGCGGGGAGCTGGTGCTCACCAACGGTGACAACAATGCGGTGCGCGACATCATTCTTTCCGGCATCATCAAGGATGGGGCGAGCGGCATCTCAAGCGTCACGAAGGGCGGACTGGGCAACGTGACGCTGTCTGGAGCAAACACTTACTCAGGACTTACGACCATTTCACGGGGCAAGGTGACGCTGACAAGCACGGGCAGCCTGGGCAGTACCAGCGGTGGCACCCGGCTTGGGCTGAGCGGCAGGCTTTCGCTGGCCGGAGGCGTGACCACGGCGGAGTCCATCTGGCTGGACGACGTGACGAATGCCTTCGGTGGTGGACTCCTGATCGAGAACAGCGGCACCAACACTTTGACCGGAGCCATCCGTCTGAGCAACAGCGTGCGCTGGCAAAGCAACGGCACGCTGAATGTGACGGGAGGCATCTCCACCACCGCCGGGAACTCCGGCACCTCCTTAGTGCTGCAGGCGGCCACGACCATGAACATCACCGGCAAGCCAATGTCGTTGGGTGGCAGCGGCAACCTGTACATGGACAACGGAGGCAAGACCATCGTGCTCGGGGTGGTGGGCAGCACCTACGGCAGCAACAGCCTTTATGCCGGGACATTGCAGACGAACGTCGCGAACGCCCTGTCAACCACTGCCACCATCAACTTCAGCGTGGCCTACGCCGCCAGTGCCTCCATGTTGAATCTGAATGGTTTTGACCAGAGTGCAGGCGCGATCAACACCAGCACCTACTCGGTCAGCGGCGCCTATGACCGCGTGGTCACCAGCACGACGGCAGCCACGCTCACCACCGGGGTCAACAATGCCAGCACGACTTTCGACGGCAAGTTCACCGGGGCTGTTTCGGTGACGAAGACAGGCACGGGGACATTCACCCTCAGCGGAGTGAGCACGACCACCGGGATCTTTACCGTGAACGGGGGCACGCTGAACTTGAACTTTGGACGCGCGACCGCCTCCCAAAGCGGAGCAGGAACGGTGAGCAACTACCTTCCTACGGCAGCGCCATTGACGCTGGGAGGAGGCATTTTTCAGCTCACTGGGAGAAGCAGCGGCACCGCCACGGCTTTGACGGGTGCCAGCTGGGCGGCCAACAGTGACATCATCACCGTAGCCTCCACTGCGGGGCTGGCACCCGGGCAGCTCGTTTCGAATGCCAGCTTTGCCGCAGGTGCCTATGTGGTCAGCGTGCTGAGCTCCACCCAATTCATCATCAGCGCCGCGCCGACTGTGGCAGGCTCTGCGGCCACCATCACCGCCACGACGAACAGCTACACCACCTCCCAGACATTTTCCGGCCTCACGCTCAATGCCGGAGCCTCGGGTGTAACTGTCACCCTGCCCGCCAATGGGTCTGACGGCACGGTGCTGAACCTCGGAGCCATCACAGTCAACGCAGGTGCCACGGTGAACTTCACGCTGCCAACAGGCACCCAGAGCGCGACCAACGGGATCACAACGAACACGACCAACACGAACGGCATTTTGGGAGGCTGGGCGCGGGTGGGGAATGCCTGGGCTACCAACAACACGAATGCAGCGGGTGGCAACATTGTGGCGCTGACGAGCTACACGGACGTGTCCAGGCTCGGAGGAACGATCAGCTCCAATGCCAGCACGAATGTGCGCATCATTGACGGAGGAACGAGCGGCAGCGTGACGCCGGGTGCGGCTGGAACCACGGACATCAACACGCTGCTGCAAACGGCGACTGCTGGCACGGCCACGTATGATCCGGGGAGCACGGATGTTTTGCGGCTCGGTGCGGCTGGCGGGATCATGGTGGCAAGCAACGAGGGTGGACTGACGATTGGCGCCAGTGCGAATGACGGCATTCTCACCGCCGGTGGTGCGGCTGACACAGCAGGCACGCTCTACCTGACGAATAATCACGCCTCCAACCTGTTGACGGTGAATTCCACCGTCAAAGACAACGGAAGCGGTGCTGTGGGGATCACCACCTCGGGGGCAGGGATCCTCGTTCTGGCAGGCACCAACACGTACACCGGACGCACCTTTGTGGGCGGCGGCATTCTGAGGATTTCGAGCGAGCAGAATCTTGGGAGCGGACCGGCCAGCTTCACCGCTGACCAGCTGACGCTTGCGGGCGGCACGCTGAACACCACCGCCGACTTCAGCATTGATGACGCCAACCGAGGCATCACCCTTGCGGCGGCAGGGGGCACGATTTCGGTCAACAACGCCACCACGCTGACCGTGGCCAATGTCATCGCGGGCAGTGGAAGCCTGACGCAATCTGGCTTGGGGACGCTGGCACTCACCGCAGCGAACACGTTTTCCGGAGCGACGCTGGCCAACGCAGGCACGCTGGCGCTGGGTAACGTCAACGCCCTGCAAAACAGCACCCTGACCACGGCCACCGCAGGCAATGTGACCTTCACCCTAGGGGGGGCGAACACGTACAACCTCGGCGGCCTGGCAGGCAACGACACGGTGGCCCTGGGTGCGAACACGCTGAGTGTCGGGGCCAACAACGAGACCAGCATTTTCACCGGCGCTTTGACCGGCACGGGCGGTCTGGTGAAGGTGGGAGCCGGCACGCTGAACCTCACCGGAGTCAACACCTACTCAGGCGACACGCGCATTGAAGGCGGGATGATCGTGCTGGCGAATGCCAACGCGCTGCAAAACAGCACACTGGACACGGGCAGCGCCGGCACGCAAAGCGCCAACCTTACCCTCGGAGAAGGCACCACCTACAACATCGGCGGTCTCAAAGGCAGTGCGAATTTCGATCTGGCAGTGTCCAATCTCAGCGTGGGAGCCAACAACCAAAGCACGACTTTTTCCGGTGTGCTGCAAGGAGCCTTCAACAACAACGTCACCAAGGTGGGCAGCGGCACCCTCACGCTGGCAGGCAACAACACGTACATCGGCACGACCACCGTCAGCGCGGGCAGCCTCAACCTCGGCGGCACCAATCTTTCCAGCATCACGGTGCTGGCAGGGGCAGAACTCGGCGGAGAAGGAAGCACCGCAGGAAACATCATCTTCCAGGGCGGCACGCACACCCTGAACATTGATGCGGGGACTGCGGCGGCGCTGGGTGCCACCGCGACGGGGAAGCTGGACGTCAGCGCACTCGGAGTGGGCGGATTCACGATCAACATCACGGGCAGCGGTGTTGGAACGATCAAAGTGCTCACCTATGGCAGCGGCGGATTCATCGGGGACGTGAACCGGTTCTCCCTGGGGACCAGCGCCGTCAGCGCGCATGGAGGAGGAACCTTCATCAACAACGGCATCGACGCGATCACGGTTGATCTGGGTTATCTGGTGAACACCTGGGTGGGGGGGGACGGCACCCATCCCACGTTCTGGGACGTCGGCACCACGGGCAACTGGGCCAACAGCAAAGACAGCGTCTTTCAAAATGGCGACAGCGTGATCTTTGCCGACGGAGCCTCAAGCCTGACGCCGATCCTGCAATCTGACATCAGCGTGGACGCCGTCACGTTCAGCAACACCACAGGAATGGATTACACGGTGAGCTCAGTGGCAGCCCAGATCCTCACGACCAAGAACGGGATCGCCTTTAACGGGTCCGGAAATGTCACCATCAGCAGCACGATCGCGGGCGGCAGCGGACTGACTCTGACGGGCACGGGGACGGTGACTCTGACGGCAGCCAACAGCTTTTCCGGGACGATTCTTATCACTGAAGGCACACTGCGCATCAGCGACGAGACGAATCTCGGAGCCGAGCCAGGTGTCTTCACGGCGGGTCAGCTCACTCTGAACGGAACTGGGGCCACCCTGACGGCGGCTGCCAGCCTGACGATCAATGACACGAACCGGGGCATCATGCTGGGCAGCAGCGGAGGAACGCTCAGCGCGGATACGGGCGTCACACTCACGATCGCGAATGTGATCAGCGGGGCCGGTGGTCTGAAGATCGGCGGTGCGGGGATCGTGAGTCTGACAGCGGCGAACACCTACACAGGGCTGACGACCGTGAACACTGGCACGCTGGAACTGCGCAATGTGAGCGGTGGCAATGCCATCGCCGGGGATGGTGTGGCCGGGACGAATGACATTGCGGTCAGCACCGGTGGCACCTTGAAACTGGCCGCAGCCAATCAGATCGCGGATGATGCGATCGTGGTGCTGAACGGCGGCATCTGGAATCTCGGAGGCTTCAATGAAACGATCCGAAGCCTGACGGGGACTGTCGCCACGACGATTCCCACCCTGAGCCTCGGCGGAGGGACGCTCACGCTGAACCGGATTGACTGGGACAACACGGTCTCAGTCAACAGCAAGGCGCTGGGAGACGCGGGCACGCTGCGATTTGTGGCCAACGGCGCCACGCAGCCGGTGTTTGAGACAAACTACCAGGGGACCTTGGGCGTGACGCCTGGGATATGGATTGACGCCACGAGCCTGAGCTTCCGCGCGGGGACCTATGGCACCACGCTCAACGGCAAGGTGACGGGGACTGGCAAGCTGATCTTTGACGGCACCGGGGGGGCGGGCGGCCTGACCCTGACCAATGCGACCAATGATTACTCCGGCGGGACTCAGTGGACTGCGGATAGCGGCGTGAACGGGGCGTGGGACCTGTTCACTGTCAGCGCCAGCGGGGCGCTGGGCAGCGGGGATGTGACCCTGCAGGGCGGAAACCAGAACACATGGGTGGTGGGATTTTCCGGCACTCCGACCTCCTTCGGCTTCAGCGGAAACACGACCCAGGCGAACCGCTTTATTCTCAGCGGAGATGCCACCATCTCGGCCGGCAATACCGCCACTGCCTCCGCGACAGGGGACAAGGTGAACCTGACGGGAGACTTTAACCTCGGCAGCTACACGCTGTACGTGCGCGGCGCTGGCACCGGCACCCTCAGCGGCACGATTTCCGGCACAGGGGGAATCACCAAGATCGACACTCCGGGAACGTGGGTGCTGAGCGGCAACAACACCTACACAGGGGCAACCACGGTGAAGGCCGGGCAGCTGCAGGTGGGCAGCAACGGTGCAGGCCGGACCGGCACGGGAGACGTGACCGTGCAGAGCGGCGCCACGCTCTATGGCACGGGGGTGGTGCAGGGGCCAAACTTTACAGCGGCAAGCGGCTCCACGGTGCAGGCGGGAGACAGCACGGCAGCGGGTTCATTTGGCACCCTCAATTTCACGCCTGTCACAGGTGGCGGAACGCAGAGTCTGGCGGGGCAGGTCATCCTTGATATTGGCACAGCGAACAACACTGGCGCCATCGACGCCACCTTTGGAGGAAACGCGGTGGGCAGCGTCGGCTACATCACGTATGTGAATGATGTCAGCCGCTCCCAGGGACTGGGCAGCGGCAGCCATGACCTGCTTTCCTTCAAGACTGCTGGTGATACCACGGGCTACAATCTGACCGTTTCCGGAACTTTGGTGGTCCGCAGCAGCGGCTTCAGCGCCGCCCTTGGCCAAGTGTACAACCTCGTTGACTGGACCGGTGTGGTGATCACGGATTTTACCGGCTTTGATGTGGGGACCAACTATCGTGATGGATCCGGGGATGATGCCAGCCAGTTTGACCTGCCGACGCTGAGCGGGGGGCTGGTGTGGGATGTGAGCCAGTTCACCACCAGCGGGATCATTGTTGTGGTGCCGGAGCCGGGGAGGGCGGTGCTGCTGCTGCTGGGATTTGTTGCGCTGGTTTCGAGACGTAGGCGTGGTCGCAGCAAGCTTGAGCGAGAGGCCGCATTCGGAGGCCGAACAGAGGGCTGAATCCGCAGAACGTCCTTCACCCCGCGAAAGCGGTAGCTACGATGCAGGCTTGCGCCGTGCATCTGCGCGACCGCACTCCAAAGCGCTGTTGCGTTGCTGCATGTCCCTCGGCCTGCGGCTATGAAGTCCCATCACGAGGCGAATGGAAGGACTGCGGTGTCTGGGGACGTAGTAAGAGCTCCATGCTTCGTTTTCTTGTCCAGTTTGGTGTTTTGATGGTCTCCGCCGGCGTGTTCGCTGCGGAGCATTGGGCATTTCAGCCACTGCGGCCTGCGGCAGGCGGGAGCATTGATGAGTTGGTGAGGCGCAAGCTGGTGGAGAAGGGGCTGAAGCCTTCGCCACGGGCGGATGCGCGGACCTTGATCCGACGCGCCAGCTTTGACCTGACGGGGCTGCCGCCTGTGGGTGAGGCTGAGGGGGATTTTTCGCAGTTCGTGGACAGGCTGCTGGCCTCGCCGCAGTACGGGGAGCAGTGGGCCCGGCACTGGCTGGATGTGGCGCGGTATTCGGACATGAAGGGCTATGTGTATGCCCGTGAGGAAAAGCGCTGGGTGCATGCCAGGGCGTATCGAGACTGGGTGGTGCGGTCATTGAACGATGACATGGCGTATGACCGCTTTTTGCTGCTGCAGATGGCGGCGGACCAGGTGGTGCCGCCGAAGTCACCGGATCTGGCGGCGATGGGATTTCTCACGCTGGGGCGGCGGTTTCTCGGGGTGACGCATGACATCATTGATGACCGCATTGATGTGGTGACGCGTGGCACGCTGGGGCTCACGGTGGCGTGTGCGCGCTGCCATGATCACAAGTTTGATCCCATTCCCACACGTGACTACTATGCGCTGTATGGTGTGTTTCAAAGCTGCGCGGAGGCGGTGGTGCCGTGTACGACGGGGGAAGATGCGAAACTGGCGGAGGTGGTGAAGAAGAACCATGACCTCATGACGAAGAGGCGTGAGGAGCAGATGGCGCGCACGCGGGCGCGGGCCAAGGACTACCAGAAGGCGCTGACGGAGCTGGAGAAATACCCGGAGCAGGGCTTTGACCAGATCATAGACGAGAAGGACCTCAATCCTTTCATCGTGCATCGGTGGAAGGCGTGGGTGGAGGCCCATCCTGGGGTGGAACTGAGTGAAGAAGCGCTGAAGGCGACTGATTCACCGGCTTACGTGCCTGACGAACACATCACGAACAATGAGATGTATTTCCCCTCGGGGGTCATCACCGAGCTGTGGAAGTCGCAGGGCGAGGTGGATCGTTATCTACTCAACAACCGCACTGCGCCGGAGCATGCCACGGTGCTGGTTGACCGTGCGCTGCCGAGCACGCCGCGAGTGCTGCTGCGCGGGAATCCGCTGACGAAGGGGGATGCGGTGCCGAGGCAGTTTCTGAGTTTGTTTGGTGCGCAACGGCCATTCACGCAGGGGAGCGGGAGGCTGGAGCTTGCGAAGGCGATCATCGACCCGCGCAATCCGCTGACGGCGCGGGTGATGGTGAACCGCATCTGGCAGCACCACTTTGGACGCGGGCTGGTGAGCACGCCGAGTGACTTTGGCAAGCAGGGTACAGCGCCGAGCCACCCCGAACTGCTCGACTGGCTGGCGCAGCGATTCATTGACTCGGGGTGGAGCATCAAGGCGATGCACCGGCTGATCATGATGTCGGAGACGTATCAGCAGAGCAGCAGCGGCGGGGCGGTGGATCCGGCGCATCCTGATCCGGACAACCGGCTGCTGTGGCGCATGAACCCGCACCGGCTCAGCTTTGAGGAGGCGCGTGATGCGTGGCTGATGGCGGCAGGGCGGCTGAGCCTGGAGGTGGGCGGTACTCCCCTGCCCTTGTTTGCAGCAGACAATCAACGCCGGACGCTCTACACGCTGGTGGATCGTGAAAATGTGCCCGCTGTGATGCGCACCTTTGACTTTGCCAATCCGGACCTTTCCATTCCGCAGCGCACGGAGACCACGGTACCGCAGCAGGCGTTGTTTGGCATGAACCATCCGTTTGTGGTGCAGCAGGCGAAGGCGCTGCTGGGGCGTGCGGATGTCAAAGGGGCTGATGCGGCGGAGCGTGTGAGGCGCATCTATGGGCATCTGTTTCAGCGGGCGCCGAGGGCGGATGAAATGGAGCAGGCGCTGCGTTTTGTACAGGAGGATGAGCCACGGGTCATCGTGCAGGCGGACCACTCGAAGGCGTGGCAGTATGGCGTCGGAGAGTGGGATGAAAGCACCGGCAGGGTGAAGGACTTCAAGCCGCTGCCGCACTTCACGGGCAGCGCGTGGCAGGGCGATGAGGCGTGGCCGAATGCGAAGCTGGGATGGGCGCAACTCACAGCGACGGGAGGGCATCCGGGGAATGACCGGAAGCATGCCGTGGTAAGGCGATGGATCGCGCCAGCGGATGGCACTTATGCGGTGAAGTCCACGCTGCTGCATGAACCGGCTCCGGGTGATGGCATCCGGTCCTTCATCAGTCACAGCGAGCAGGGCCGCCTGCATGCCGGGAGGCTGCATCAAGGAAGGGCAGAGCTGAACTTTGACACGCTGGCCTTCAAAGCGGGCGAGACGCTCGACTTCGTGGTGGACATCGGCGAGGTGCTGAACAGCGACCAGTTTTTGTGGTCGATGCGGATTCAGCAGAGCGGCCTCGCAGGTGCGGGGGGCGAAACACGGGACTCAACCTGGGATGCTGAAAAAGATTTTGCCGCACAGCCGCGCTCGCAGCTCAACAACTGGGAGCAGCTGGTGCAGGTGCTGATGCTGGCGAACGAATTTATGTTTGTGGACTGATATGAACGCACCTCTCTCACGCCGTGATTTTTTGCGCCGCTCCGGCATGGGGATGGGCATGCTGGGACTGGCGGACCTGCATGCGGCCGCAAGCAACACGAGCAAGCCGCACTTTGCGCCGAAGGCGAAGCGGGTGATCCATTTCTTTCTCAATGGCGGTCCCTCGCATGTGGACACGTTTGATTACAAACCGGCGCTGGCGAGGTATGAGGGAAAGCCGGTGCCGAGCCACAGGCTGACGGAGCGGAAGACGGGGGCGGCGTTTCCTTCGCCATTCAAGTTTCAGCGTTATGGGCAGAGCGGCATCGAGGTGAGCGAGCTGTTTGCGAAGACAGCGGCGCACATTGATGACATCGCGGTGATTCGATCCATGCAGGCGCAGGTGCCGAACCATGAGCCATCGCTGATGCTGATGAACTGCGGTGACTCGGTGCAGCCGAGGCCGAGCCTGGGATCGTGGCTGACGTACGGGCTGGGCAGTGCAAATGAGAACCTGCCGGGGTTCATCGCGATGTGCCCGGGCGGAATGCCGATCAAGGGTGCGGAGAACTGGCAGTCGGCGTTTTTGCCGGGGGCGTTTCAGGGCACGTATGTGGACTCGAAGCACCAGCAGGTGGACCGGTTGATTGAAAACATCCGCAGTCCGCATGCAGATACTCGGGTGCAGATGCGACAGCTGGAGCTGATGCGGAGCATCAATGAGGCGCACCGGCAGAATCGTGGTGATCCGCGACTGGAGGCGCGGATCCAGAGCTTTGAGCTGGCCTTCCGCATGCAAATGGAGGCGGCGGATGCGTTTGATGTGACGCAGGAGCCGGCGCACATCCGTGCGATGTATGGCGAAGGGGTGCATGGGCGGCAGACGCTCATCGCCCGGCGGCTGCTGGAGCGCGGGGTGCGGATGGTGCAGCTCTGGCATGGCGCGGGGCAGCCGTGGGACAATCATGACAACATTGCGACGAACCACCGCAGGCTCGCGGGAGAGATTGATCAGCCCATCGCGGCGCTGCTGCATGATTTGAAGCAGCGCGGGATGCTGGAGGACACGCTCATCATCTGGGGTGGCGAGTTTGGCCGCACGCCCACGGTGGAGCTGAGCGGTGGAAAGTCGAAGCTGGGGCGCGATCACAATCACTATGGCTTCAGCGTGTGGATGGCGGGAGGCGGAATCAAGGGCGGGACGGTGTACGGCAGCACGGATGAGCTGGGCTTTGCGGCGGAGCAGAATCCCGTGAGCGTGCATGACCTGCATGCCACGATTTTGCATCTGCTGGGGGTGAACCACGAGGAGCTGACGTACCGCTATGCGGGGCGGGATTTCCGGCTGACGGATGTGCACGGGGAAGTGCTGCGGCCCATTTTGGCGTAGTTCACTTTTAGCCTGGCCGCATATGGAATGTGCGGACCGCTTCACGCAGGATTGGCGATGATCGCGCCTAGAAAGCATCCACGACTCTGGGGATGTTCGCGGGCTGGGATGTTTGCCACGCGCTGATGGACGGGCGGGCTTTCGCCACACCCATCCTACGGCCTGAGCGGCGCACCCGCCACCGTTTACGGCTGCTTCAGATAAGCGATCAAATCTGCCATCTGCTGGGGTGTGATGGCGGCTTCGAGGCCTTCGGGCATGAGGGAGATGCCGGGGCTGGTGAGGGATTTGATCTCGCTGCGGAGGACGGTGTCGGTGCCGCCGTCGGCGCGCTTGAGGGTGAGGTTGCCAGCGGTCTCGCTGGCGATGAGGCCGGAGAGAGTGCGGCCGTCGTTGGTTTCGACGATGTAGAGCGCGAAGTTGGGCGAGACTTCGCGGTTGGGGTCGAGGATGTTGGTGAGGATCTGTTCGGCGGTCCAGGCTTTGATGGTGCCGAGGTTGGGGCCGACGTCGTTGCCGCGGTCGATGTGACGGTGGCAGACCATGCAGAGGGTTTCGTAGATTTTGGCGCCGTGGGTGGGATCGCCGGTGATGGAGGCTGCGGGAGCGCTGGTGCGGGCAGGAGTGCCCGCATCACTGCCGGAGATGGCGGCGGTGTATTTGTCGATGACGGCTTTGCGGTTGGAGGAGGAGCCGTCGCCGAGGAGTTTGGTGATGCGTTCGGCGAGGGCGGGCGTTTTCTGGCGGCCGAGGGTGGCCTTGGCGGCAACGCTGAGCTGGGAGGGAAGAATTTTTTTGGCTTCGATGGCGTCGAGGAGTTTGGCGATGCGGTCCGTGCGGGAGAGGAGGAGAGTGGTGGCTTTTTCGCGGAGGGCTGGGGTGAGTGTCGGCCAGGCGGTGAGGAGGATGTCGGCGACGGTGGGGTCGCGCGAGGTGCCTAAGGATTCAAGGGCTGCCGCTTGAAGTTCGGCGGGCTGATCAGGCGTCAAATTTTTGCCCATCAATTTTATCGCTTCTGCGATCTCCAAAAAATCTGGCAGCAGCATGATTGCCATGAGCCGTGTTTGGGTTTCGGCTTTTTCTGATGTGGCTTCGTGTATAACGAAATCGCCAACCTCATGCAACCAAACGGCCACACGAGACTCTGGCATTTGAGCCGTCATCGCCACAGTTTGCAAAGAAGTCGAAGTACGCCGCAGTCCAACCACCAAACCTTTGAGGCAACGCAGGGCCGTAATATCCAAGCGAGAGCGTTCCGCCAGGTAGTTGATCAAATAATAGCCTTGATTGGCATTAGGCTCGGTTCTGTCCGCACCCAAGACTGATGCCAGTTGTTCAACTAAGCTCAGCAGTGGAGCAGATCCCGATACTTTATCCGAGTCAATGATTCGTGTGAGAGTCTGAAGCGGCAGCTTGCTGGCGGCCAGTGCACATGCCGTGACAGTCCATGGATCATTCATGTCACGAACGCAAAGTTCACCGAGCAAAGGAAATGAGGAGGGACTCCAAAGACCGGAGTGCGACAGGGCCGCGATAAAACGTACAGAAGGATCTTCATCACTGAGAGACTTCACAGCCTCGGGACGGAGCTCATAATAATCTTCCAAATTACGACTTCCGAAAAGAGCATGCGGGTACGTCTTCAATATCTGGGCTCGCATTTTTGAAGACGCGTCATTAGCCAGTTCAAGAAGGAGTTTATAGCCCTCCGGTGAAAGGCCGCCGGTCTTAGCAACAGCCATCAGAGCCTTGTCTTCGTCAGTGACTATTTTTTTCAAACTCTCAGAATCGGACATCAACACCTCAACTTCATGGATTGCCGCTGCGTCTCCGAAGAAATTTGTGGCGTTCAGGCACCAAAAAGAATGAATTCGTCCTTGTAGTGTTTCTGCATTCTTCGTCATCATCCTCAGCGGCTTTACTGCGGAATTGTCTTGGCGCTCGAAGAGGAGGCGCTGGGCGGTTTCGCGGTGCCAGGCGTTGGGGTGGTCGAGGAGGGCGACGAGAGCGGGGGTGGTGAAGGTGCTGAGCTTGGGGGTGGGGCGGGGTTTGAAGGGTGATTGCGGAGCGCCGCTCAGGGGACTGAGCGGACCACTTTGCTTCGCCTGTTTCGGAACCAAGCGATAGAGGCGGCCTTGGTCGCGGCCGCGGAGGAGATCGACGGCGGTGTGGATGTCGTCGGGGATGCTCCAGGGGTGCTCAATCACTTCGCGGTACATGTCGCAGACGTGGAGGCAGCCGTCGGGGGCGTTGACGAAGTTGACGGGGCGGCACCAGAGGTCGTCGCTGGTGCAGAAGTTTTTATTTCCATCCACCTGCACGGCTTTGAAGGTGACGCCGTCGGGGACGAGCTTCATGCGGTAGAAGAGATTGCCGGCGACATCGGCGACGAAGGCGAAGTTGCGGTATTCGGGCGGGTAGGCATCGCCGCGATAGACGGTGATGCCGGCGGAGGAGGTGACGACGCCGGCACCGACGAGTTCGCTCTTGGGCAGAGTGCTGCCTTCCTGGACCCAGCGCTTGGCGCGGAACTCGCGCCAGGGTTCTGCGGGGCTGGTGCGATAGACGGGGAGCTGATCGCCGGCTTCGGCGCAGTCATTGAGGGCGCTGGGGACGACGAGGTAGGGATTGCGCGCGAGGTGGCGGTAGGGCAGGACGACGTGCTGGCAGGGATTGCGGATGTTGCAGAGGAAGCGGTTTCCCCAGTCGTCGAAGGTGTTGCCGAAGCGTGCACCGCCGCTTTCGAGGCGGACGTCTCCGGTGGAGGGATCGAAGCTGAAGTCGTTGCGCTTGATGGGGAGCGGTTTGAAATCGGCGGGCAGCGGCATGACGGACTCGCTGCCGGGGGCGCGCTGGATTTCGCCGCCGTTGCTGCCGCCGGCGATGTAGATGCGGTGGTCGAGGCCCCAGATGGGGTTGTTCATCACGGCCTGGACGTTGAGTTTTTTGAAGCCGGTGAAGACTTTCTGGCGCACATCGGCGACGCCGTCGCCATTGGTGTCCTTGAGGTACCAGACATCCGGGGTGGCGGTGACGAAGATGCCGCCCTTCCAGCAGGCGGCGCCGGTGGGCCAGGAGAGGCCTTCGGCGAAGACGGTGGCTTTGTCGAAGATGCCGTCGCCATCGGTGTCGGTGAGGAGGCGGACTTTGCCGATGGACTGGTCGGTGGGGTTTTCCTGAGCGTGCTTGTGGTGCTCCTTGTCGGTGTAGGGGTAGTCGTTCATCTCGCACACGTAGGCGCGGCCGTCCTCGTCATAGGTGATGGCGACGGGATCGGTGACGAGGGGCTCGGCGGCGATGAGCTGCATCTGGAAGCCGTCGAGGACGTGGAAGGTCTTCGCGGCGTTTTGCGGCTCAGTGGGGGGCGTCGTGGGGAATTTTAATTCATCCGCAGCCTGGCAGATGAGGGATGTCAAAGCCAGCCACGCGATCAGTCTTCTTTGCATGCAGAATGGACGGCCCCAAGGGCCGCTTTCTTGCCTGGCATCCTGCATCTGCGGCCTGATGAAAACGCCTTTTTCTTCATGGCAGGTTGGCATTTGAGGTCCTTGCATCCGGCCCACGACTCGCCACACTGCCCGCCCTTTTCCCCCTCCTTTCCCGCCATGGCCTACATCAACGAAAACTACAACAAGCTCAAAGCCGGTTACCTCTTCCCTGAAATCGCGCGTCGCGTGAAGGTGTTCACGGAGGGCAACACTGAAGCGGCCAAGCGCCTGATCCGCTGCGGGATCGGCGATGTGACCGAAGCGCTGCCCGAGGCCGTGCGCACGGCGATGCACAAGGCAGTGGATGAAATGGGCGACCGTGCGACCTTCCGCGGCTACGGCCCGGAGCAGGGCTACGATTTCCTGCGCAACGCCATCGCGGAGCACGACTTCAAGGCCCGTGGCATCCAGGTGGAGGCCGATGAGATTTTCATCTCCGACGGCAGCAAGTGTGACACCGGCAACATCCTGGACATCTTTGGCGCCGGAAACAAGATCGCGATCACCGACCCGGTGTACCCGGTGTATGTGGACACCAACGTCATGGCTGGCAACACGGGCGATGCCGATGAAAGCGGCGCCTACGCGGGACTGCACTACCTGAAATGCACGCCTGCCAACGGCTTTGTGCCCGAGATCCCCAATGAGCCGGTGGATCTGGCCTACCTGTGCTACCCGAACAATCCGACGGGTGCGGTGGCCACGCGTGCGCAGCTTGAAGCCTGGGTGAAATACGCCCTGGCCAACGGCACGACGATCCTGTACGACGCCGCCTACGAGGCCTTCATCCGTGACCCGGAGCTGCCGCGCTCGATCTATGAAATTGAAGGTGCGCGTGACTGCGCCATCGAGTTCCGCAGCTTCTCGAAGAACGGCGGATTTACCGGCGTGCGCTGCGGGGTGGTGATCATTCCGAAGGGGCTGATGGGCAAGACCAAGGCAGGCGGCAAGCAGGCGATCCATCCGCTGTGGAGCCGCCGCCACAGCACGAAGTTCAACGGCACGAGCTACATCGTCCAACGCGGTGCGGAGGCGATCTACTCAGCCGAAGGCAAGGCACAGGTGAAGGCGCTGATCGAACACTACATGGGAAATGCCGCGCTGCTGGTCGATGCCTGCAAAAAGGCTGGGCTGCAGGTGTTTGGCGGCGTCAATGCGCCTTACGTCTGGGTAGGCTGCCCGAACGGACTGACAAGCTGGCAGATGTTCGACAAGATGCTGAATGAGGCGAATGTGGTGATCACCCCTGGCAGCGGCTTCGGCAGCGCCGGCGAAGGCTATTTCCGCATCAGCGCGTTCAACAGCCGCGCGAATGTGGAGGAAGTGTGCCGACGGATTGCGAAGCTGTAGTCCAAGATTCCAGATATATTCCTGAGTGGGGCGAGCTGAGGAGCTCGCCCTATTTTTTATACAAAATCCGTGATGGAGCCGAAGTCGGCGTCGAAGAGACGGCGGTAGGTGCGGAAGGCGAAGTGGTCGGTCATGTTGGCGATCCAGTCGCACACCAGCCGTGCACGGGCCGGAGCATCGGCTGCGGCCTGGATGTCCTTTTCGATGGCGGCAGGCATCAGGTGCAGGCCTTTGGGCTGCAGGGTGTCAATGTAGCGTTCCCTGAGCACGCCAAAGACGCGGGTGAGGATGAAGTCGGCCTTGTGATCGAGCTGCTGGAGCTGGGGGCTGAGGAAGACGAGTTCGAGGGCGATCTTTTTGTGGAGGTCCGCCCGGCGACGCATGACGGGATCGATCTCCAGCGCGAACTGATACCGCTTCGTGCTCTGGCTGAGGAAATTGGCGGCTGGCACCAGTTTCGTGGCGCGGATGCATTCGCCGATCAGGCGGTTCAGGCGGCCTTCGACGCGGTTTTCGCGGACAGCTTTGCAGAGGAACTCAAGATCGGTCTGATCGGCCTCGGAAAGCTGCTGATCCCCCGCCCAACGCTCCATCCGCTGAACGTTGATGAACCCGGCATGGATGCCGTCGGCGATGTCATTGAGCGAGTAGGCGGTGTCATCCGCCCAGTCCATGATCTGGCATTCGATGCTGCGGAAGCTGTTGCGCTCTTTGCCGGGGGTGAGTTCCAAGGGAAAAGGCTGGCCGCCGAGGGTGAAGTCCAGCCAGCGCTCCTGCTCGTCATAAAGGTAGTGGTGCTTCGCCTGCGGGGTCTCGGTTTGCAGGGTTTTGTATTTCAGCACGCCATCCAGCAGAGCACGAGTGGGGTTCATGCCACTGCGGCCTTCGCTGAAGAGCGTCTGCGTCAGGATGCGGAGGGTCTGCGCATTCCCCTCAAAGCCGCCGTAGGGGGCCATGAGGTGGTGGAGGGTGCGCTCCCCGGCATGGCCAAAGGGAGGGTGGCCGAGGTCGTGGCTGAGGCAGGCGCTTTCGACGAGATCGGAGTCAATGAAGCACTCATCATCCAGACACTGGCTCTGCTGGGTGAGCCAGCCGCAGATGCTGCGGCCGATCTGCGCGACCTCGATGCTGTGCGTGAGGCGGGTGCGGTAGAAATCATACTCACCGGACAGGAAGACCTGGGTCTTGTTTTGCAGGCGGCGGAAAGCGCTGCTGTGGATGATGCGATCGCGGTCGATCTGGAACGGGCTGCGATACTCCCCGGCGTGAGCAGGGCGTGAATCGAGGGTTTCGAAGTCGAAGGAATTGTAGAAGCGGTTCGCGGGCATGCGGTGGGTACCGCGATGCTAGCAGGTCATGGCGGGCGGGCAAGGCCGCTGCTTCAGCGTTCCCTGCGGAAGGCGAACTGCTCCGGGGGAACCTGGCTGCCGTCGTCCGCATCTCTTGGGCGTCGTTTGCCTCCGACGAAGGCAGGCTTGAAGGGCAGATGCTGAGCTTTTTCGATCTCGTCATCGGTCACGCCCTTGGCCCGCAGGCGGCTGCGTTCGTAGATTCGATATTTCTGGATCTCTAACATGGGGTTGATTGATGACTGAGACTCCCATGCGAGGAGCCGCGTTCAAAACTGCCCCGTATTCAGCAGCACCAGGGTGCAGGCTTCTTCGCAGGCGATTCCGGCTTTTTGCAACGCGCCAGCCAGCGGTGCATTTTCTGCGCCAGGATTGAAGATTACGCGGCGCGGCCTGAGCGCGATCAGCTTGTCCTGCAATCCGGAGGAGATGGCTGCGCCGACATACATCGTCACGGTATCCACTAAGCCTGAGATCAAGCTCATATCGGCCACCACGGGGATGCCCTCGATTTCCGCCAGCTTGGGGTGGACGGGAACAACTTCATGCCCGTATTTTCGCAGCAGCAACAGGGCGCGATGGCTGTAGCGTTCGGGGTTGTTGCTGGCACCGATGATAACGACGCGTTCCTTGCTCATGGTTTTTGATCCTCCTCATCGAGATGGAAATGATGCAGGGCACGATGTGCCGCAGGTGCGAACACAATGCCCACAAGCGAAATGAACACCAGGCCGCTGAAGAGGGCGTAGAAAGATGCGAAGACCTTGGCGGCATCCGACGGCAGATCTCCCCTGGGGCCCATGCCGCCCAGGATCATCGAGGCGTTCAGCAGGCTGTCGATCCAGCTGAATCTGGCGATGTAATGATAGCCCAGGATGCCGATGCCCAGCGCCACACCGATGACGAACAAGGCTATGGCGGCATACTTGATCACCCGCTGGATAAAAACCAAGCGCGAGGCAAGAGGATCAGTGCGTGATTCAAACATGGGGATCTACCATCCCGGAGAGGCCAGGAATTGCAACACCGGCTCCGCCTTTCCGAGTTCATTGATGCGGACCGTGCCGTCATGGCAGCCGGTGATGATGCGGGTGAGTTTGTCGATGCGCTGCAGCAGCAGTACATTCACACGATCTCCATACAGCGTGATCTTGTCCTTCGTTTTGCGGGCTTTGGCATCCATGGAAACCACCGCACCGCCGCCCATGGCGGCCAGGGGTGTGCCGGCATCCAGAAAGGCCAATGCCAGCATTTCGGTGCGACCGCCCGGCTTGAGGGTGCTGTCTTTTTTAGCGTCGCCATTACGGTCCCAGCGGCGGATACTGCCCTCCACATCGCCACTGATGATTTCCTTGCTGTCTGGGGAGAAGGCCACGCTGAGAACCGCGCAGTCATGGCTGGTGAAGGTGGCCTCGATTTCTCCCTTAGCAGCGTCAATGCGCTTGGCCGTGCGATCGCGGCTGGCGGTGGCGATGTGCTGGCTGTCGGGAGAGAAGGCCATGCCCATGATCCAGTCTGCGTGCGGCTCTGCCTGCCACTTCAGCTTGCCGGAGGGAAGCTCGAAACAGCGCACTTGATTGTCGGCACCGCCACAGGCGAGCAGTTTGCCATCCGGACTGGTCACCATGGCCAGCACGCAGTCGCGCGCGCTCACCAGACGCCTGCGCTCTTTTGGCTGCGAGGGATTCACTAGCCACACCTCACCCGAGCGCCCTGGAACGCCGCCAGCGACGGCGAGTTGATTTTCGGTGACCCAGGCCAGTGCGAGGATGCGCTCAGGCATGCCCTCGATGCGCGCCGTGAGTTTGCCCGATGCCACATCCCAGAGGGTTGTTTCAAAATAGCCGCTGCAGGCGAGGATGCTCCCGGCGGGCTTCAGGGCGAGAGCAGTGACTGGGAGCGGACGTGGGTACTTCTCAGGTGCGTGAGGTTTTTCCTGCTCAGGAACGATGGCGCGCAGGGCCGCCTTTTTGTCGGCGACGTCAAGCTTTGCGCCGGTGGCGATCCACTCGCGAATGAGCTGTGTTTCCTTTGCGGGGAGGGCATCGGCCTTCTTGGGCATGCGATCGTCTTCGTCATGGGTGGCGATGAGACGGTAGAGCTCGCTTTCGTCCGGCTTGCCCGCCACGACGGGCGCAGACCCGCTGTCGCCGGGCTTGAGCATGAGTTCGACGGTGTCCAGACGGTAGCTGCCCTTGGCCTTGCCAGCGCGATGGCACTCCACGCATTGATCAATCAAAACAGGAGCGATCTGCCGGGAGAATGAAATCTCGGCAGCGGAGGCAAAGGCTGGCAGGGTGAGAAAAAGCAGCGTGCGAAGCATGGGGCGGAGAGAAACGTTCCTTGTGGCCGAGTTTGTCGGACGTTGCATCCCTCGTTTGCCTCTTTTACATGCGAGCCATGAGCCCGAGACCTTGGATCATTGCCGAAACAAACTGGAAAAACGTCAAAGCCACGCGCTATGAAGCCGCGGTGCTGCCCTGGGGCGCCACGGAGGCGCACAACTGGCACCTGCCCTACGCGACGGATTCGCTGCAAAACGACGCCATCGCCGCCGAGGCGGGGCGCATGGCGTGGGAGGCGGGAGCCAAGGTGGCCATCCTGCCGACCGTGCCCTTCGGGGTGCAGACGGGGCAGCTTGACGTCCCCTTCTGCATCAACATGAATCCGACCACGCAGATGATGGTGCTCGAAGATGTCATCAGCAGCCTCGAAGGCGTGGGCGTGATGAAATTCGTGATCCTCAACGGGCATGGTGGCAATGACTTTCGGCAGATGCTGCGTGAGCTGCAGGCGAAGCACCCGAAGATGTTTCTCTCCACGGTGTCCTGGTTCAATGCGGTGAAGGGTGATGACATTTTCGACATCGTGGGAGACCACGCTGACGAACGTGAAACCAGCCTCATGATGCACTTCCATCCGCATCTGGTGCTGCCAAAAGAAGAGTGGGGGCCGGGCACCGACAACCGGTGGAAGCTGAAGGCCATCAATGACAAGTGGGCCTGGGCGCAACGAGCCTGGAGCAAGGCCACGAACGACACCGGCTCCGGCGATCCGCAGCACAGCACGGCGGAAAAAGGCCGGCGCTACTTTGAGGCGCTCGGGGCCAAGATCGCGACTTATCTGATTGAACTCGCCGCCGCTGACATCAGCGATCTGTACGAGAAATCGAAATGATCCGCTTCATTGTCAGCCGCATCGTGCAGGGAATCATCGTGATCTTCGCGGTGATCACCATCACGTTTGGGCTGCTCAAGCTTTCACCGACCGGACCGTTTCAATCGGAACGCGCCTCCACACCTGAGGCGTTGCAGGCCAAGATCAGTTACTACGGCCTGGACAAGCCGGTCTATGTTCAGCTCTGGAGATATTACACTCATTACGCGACGTTCACTTTTCGGGAATCCAAAACCTTCCAGGGAAGAGGTGTGGATGAGATTATTGCCTCCGGCTTTCCTGTGTCTGCAACGGTGGGTGGGGCAGCGCTGCTTATTGCCCTGAGCATCGGGGTGCCCCTGGGTGCTTTTGCGGCGCTGCGGCCCAACACGCTGGAAGACCGCAGCAGCACATTTGCAGCGACGCTCGGCATCTGCACCCCCAGCATGGTGCTGGGGCCGCTTCTGGCGATGCTGTTCGGCCTGAAGCTGCGCTGGTTCAATGCGTCCGGATGGTTTGATTCATCGGACTGGGTGCTGCCCGCGCTGACGCTGGGAATCATCTACAGCGCCTACATTGCGCGGCTCACGCGCGGCAGCCTGCGCGAAACACTTGCCCAGGAGTTTATCCGCACCGCCCGTGCGAAAGGCGCGAGTGAAAGCTCGGTGGTCTTTTTTCATGCGATGAAGCTGGCCAGCCTGCCGGTGCTCAATTTTCTCGGCCCTGCCGCTGCGGGATTGCTCACGGGTTCGTTTATCGTGGAGACGGTGTTTCAACTGCCCGGCCTTGGTCAATTTTTCATCGCGGCGTCATTCAATCATGATGATGAACTGGCGATAGCGATTTCAGCTTTCTACGCCGCATTGATCGTCAGCTTCAATCTGCTGGTGGACATCATTCAGGCAGTCCTTAACCCGCGCATCCGACTCCACGCATGAGCAGCGGAACGAACCAGAGCCTTTCACCGATGCGAGCCGCGTGGCGGCGGCTGATGCGGAACCGCATGAATGCGTGGGCCCTGGGGTTCCTCGCCGTACTGGTGCTCATGTGTGGCATTGGCCCTGAGCTGTCGCCTTATGATCAGTCACTGCAGAATCTGGAGCTGAAAGCCACGAATCCCAACATGGCGCACTGGCTGGGCACGGACCCGCTAGGACGGGACATGCTCACGCGCATTCTGCATGGGGGGCGAGTGTCCTTGGAGGTGGGTTTGCTGGCCACAGCGGTGGCGGCGATCATTGGTGTTTTTTATGGCATGGTCTCGGGCCTTGCCGGTGGACGCACGGACGCGGCGATGATGCGCCTCGTGGACATCCTGTATGCGTTTCCCTTCATCAATTTCGTCATCCTGCTCATGGCCATCGTCGGGCGTGAGTTCTGGCTGATCTTTGTGGCCATCGGTGCGGTGGAATGGCTCACGATGGCCCGCGTTGTACGTGGGCAGGTGCTGGCGCTGAAGAATCTGGAGTTCATCATTGCGGCACGGGCCAGTGGGGCAGGCTTCTGGCACATTGTCTGGCGCCACCTGCTACCGAATGTACTGGGGCCGATCATCATCTACGCCAGTCTCACCGTGCCTGGTGTGATGCTGCTGGAGGCTGCGCTGAGCTTCCTCGGGCTTGGCATTCAGCCACCAGATGCAAGCTGGGGCGTGCTGATCCAGGAGGGGGCCCGATCCATGGAGAGCTATCCGTGGCTGCTGCTCTACCCCGGCATGTTTTTTTCCATCACGCTGCTAGCGCTCAATCTTCTGGGGGACGGACTGCGTGATGCGTTTGATCCCAAATCGATGTCGCAGCAGTGACTGAAAAAATATTTCATCCGGGCTGAATAGTCTTGGGGCAGTCACGTCAGAGAGTGCGGATACAAATTCCACTCTCCAATGAAAACACTCTTCTCCGTCCTCGCTGCAGCCGCAGTTTTTGGTTTTGCAGCACCCTCCAATGCCAAAGCTGAATGCCAGGGCCAGACCCGGGTCGTAGGCTACACCTCCTGTGGCACCCCCATCGTGGCCGTTTACCAGATCGTCGGATATGATGGCTACGGCCGCCCCATCGGTCAGTGGGTGACGCAGGGAGCGCAGGCTGGCTACGGGTATGGTGCTGTGCCGCGCCCCATCGTTGTGCAGCCCAGCATCAGCTTTGGCTTTGGTGGCTACAACCCCGGGTGCAATCCCGGCTATGGCCACCACCACGGTTTCAGCCATCATCATGGTTTCCGCAGGTAGTAGCGTGGAAACCTGATTGATTGCTGCCTCACGCGGCCCCGCCAGTGCACGGCGGGGCCGTTTTTTTGATGCCTTGTTGCACGAATGAGGTGCCTCGTGTCATGTTTGGGCATGCGCTGGATTTATCGTGCTCTCATTCTCATGGCCTTCATTGGAGGCATTGCGTGGTTCCATCACTTCCGCACCCACCGGCCCACGCGTGTCGAGGTGGCCAACCGTGCCGGCATTCTCCTGGCAGGCAACGGCAGCGAGCCAGCCACGCTTGATCCCCATCTTGCCAGCGGTCAGCCGGAGCATATGATTTTTCATTCGCTCTTTGAAGGCCTCGTCGCTCCAGCACCAGATAATCCTGATGGGGATGCACCTGGAGCCGCCGCTTCATGGAGCGCTGAGAACTTCACCGTCTGGACTTTCAAGCTCCAGCCTCAGGGCAAGTGGAGCGATGGGACTCCGCTGACCGCCGCTGATTTCGTTTACTCCTACCAGCGCCTACTGACTGCGAAGCTGGGCGCTGATTACGCGAACATGCTCTACCCCATGCTCAACGCCGAGGAATACCACACCGGCAAGATCAAGGACTTCTCCCAGGTCGGGGTGAAGGCGCTTGATCCGCTGACTCTGCAGATCACGCTGAAAGGGCCCGCGCCCTATCTGCTCAGCATGATCAAACATTACGCGTGGTTCCCCCTGCCGAAGCATGTCATCGAAAAATTTGGCAAGATGACAGACCGCAACACGCGCTGGACGCGCCCTGCAAACATGGTCAGCAACGGTCCCTTCAAACTCAAAAGCTGGGAGGTCAATCAGGCCCTCGAAGTTGAACGCAACCCGCATTATTGGGATGCGGCCACAGTCAAACTCAACGGCATCGTGTTCCTGCCCATCTCCAGTGACACCACCGAAGAGCGCGCCTTCAACGACGGGCAGCTCCACGTGACGCTGACGGTGCCGCTGTCCAAGATCCCTGCGTATCGCGAGAGCAAGTCACCCTATTATCACAACGATCCGCTGCTCAGCGTTTACATGTACCGCTGCAACACCACGAAGAAGCCCTTCGACAATCCGCTGGTGCGGCGTGCGCTGGCTCTGGCCATCGACCGTGAGAGCATCACGCGGAACATTCTTCGTGCGGGACAGCAGCCGGCCACAGGCCTGACTCCTCCAGGCTGCAACCCTGACTACCACGTGCCCAACATCATGCGCTTTGATCCCGCGGAAGCACGGCGACTGCTGGCCGAGGCGGGGTTTCCAGAGGGAAAAGGATTCCCTCCCTTCGACATTCTCATCAATACGAGCGAGTCCCATCGCGCGCTGGCCGAAGCCGTGCAGGCAATGTGGAAGGAGCATCTCCACATTCCTGCGGGCGTGCTGAACCAGGACTGGGGTGTGTACATCGAATCGCAGCGCAAGCTGGACTATCAAATCGCCCGCTTTGGCTGGGTGGGGGACTATCTCGACCCTTCGACCTTCCTCGCCATCTGGCAGACCGGGGACGGCAACAACAACACCGGCTGGAGCAGCAAACGCTACGATGAACTCATCCATCAAAGTTTTCAGGAAGGTGATGTCACCAAGCGTCTGCAAATTCTCAGCGAGGCCGAAACCCTCATGCTCAATGAAGCCCCGATGCTGCCGATTTATTGGTACACGCATTCGTATCTGATGCGCCCCGAGGTCAAGGGCCTGCTGCCATCTTTGCTTCAACACCGTTGCTACAAGGCGGTGGAATTGAGACCGTGAGCAGAAAACAAAAAGGCGCGGGATCATCTCCCGCGCCTTGTGCTTGTTTTAATGTGAAGGAACACTCAGTCTGACTTGTGCCAGATCGTCTTCAGCCTGCCGCGGAAGGTGATCTTCACGGCCTGGGTCGTCACCAGTTCACGAAAGTGTGGCGAAGCCTCGCGCTCCAAGATTTCCCATTGCTCAATGGCATCGCCATTCAACGTGGCGTGCACCGGAATGGATTCCGCATGATGGCAGACGAAGCTGTTTTCACGATCCTGCACGACATGCCAGCCGGGTGCGAGCTGCCACGTCACCACATGCGAGGCAGCAAGGCCGACATCATCGCAGATCTCAACATAATCCTGAGTCACATGCACCGCGCGCCGGGTTCGAATCCCTTCACAGACCAAGCTCATCACGCAGATGTCACCGCTGACTTCGAGTCCCGGTTTGTCGTGAGGTCTGGCCCATAAAAATGCCCCCATGCGCTGGGGCGAGGAGCGGCCAGCGGCCGGCACGGGTCCATTGTGAGCCTCCCATGACGCCAGCCGCGCACGCAATGCCGGATTGCTGTAATAAGCGCCCGTGCCGGGATCAATGACGAGTGCGTGCTGCACGAACCAGAGCGACACATGCAGTGCATCGAGATGGCCATGAGCCGCCATGCTGCCCAGGCCGAGGGGGGAGGCATCTGCTCTGACAGTCCAACGCGCATCACGCCAGACTGCCTGGCCGCTGTGCTCATGGATGAGCCATTTGCTGCGCACGCCTGCTTTAACGCCTTGGGGTGGTTCACCCATCCAGAAACGCAGCACGGCGCCGTCTGCTTCATTGAGAAACCAGCCGCGAAACTCTGCGGCTGCATTGCTGCGCTTGAGCGGCAGGGGAAGCACCTGCGCGTCATCGGAATCGCCAAAATCCCAGCACTCGGGTGCTTCAACGACATCCACGAAGTACTGTGCCGCCAGGGTCAGCCGTTCAATAACTTCCCGTTTAAATCCATCGGCCGCCATGCCTGCATGCCAGCCCATTTCCCATGCAAAGAGGTGATAGTGCAAAGCCTGCTCTTTGTTTCCACCATCGGCGGCGAACTGCCGCAGAATTTCGTGCTCCAGCAGCTTCGTCACCTGTTGTGCGGGACGGATCATACGGGCCAGCGCGGGCCAGCGCGCAATCGCCAGCACCAGTGCACTTAGTTCACCAATGAGATGGTTGTTTGCTGAGGAACCGAACGAACGGCGCTGCCAGATCCACCATGCATGCGTGGGAACGATGCGTGCGGTCAGTTCATTCTGCCTGCGGGCCAGTTCGAGATCGTTGCAGCCACGCACCAGAGCATCGAACCAGCAGAAGTTCATCAGCCGCAGGCCTGCTTCCAGAGGACTTGTCCAGTTGATGCCATGTCCCGGCGGATTGCGATCGCACCAATCTTCCAACCAGAGCTGGGAGACGCGGATCGAATGCACATCGCCATTCAGTGCGCTGTGCATGGCCATGCGCGTCATTTCGCTCCAGCGATTGATCTCCCAGATGGCGCGTGCATCTGCGCCATGCTCCAGGCTGCGATGATTCAGCTTTCGTGAGGGGACGCCTGGATCAATCACGACGCCCAGCGTTGCATCCCGGTGCCAGCAGGGAGGTGCCCCCACCTCGACGCTCTTCCAGCCAAACAGGTCCCATTCGCCGCGCATCAACTTTTCAGCGTCGAGGGCCAGCTGTTTGCGCAGTTCAGGCGGGGCATGGTCAGGCCATGGCAGCTTGGGAACATCGGTGAATGTACCGTCCCATGGGCCGCGAGCGATGCGACGAAGGCTCGCAATTTCGCTTCGCCGTCCCAGGCGCTCAGCCAAGCGGCGACCGATCTCGCTCACACTCATCGCGCGCAGCCGCTGCATGTACCAGCCCAGGCCCATCACAGATCTATGCTTCGTCCTTCACGAATCGAGTCCAGCACTGCGAAAGTCAGCCGCGTGCTTTGGCGCGCCTCAGGATAAGGCAGCGGATGAGCCGCCCCCCCCTTCAAGAAGTTCAGCCATGCCGCGATCTCTTCCGCGTGCCCTTTTGAGGCGAATTTTTTCACAGTCTCTTTGCGCTGCTTGAAAATCGACAGCTTCATGAAGTTCTCGCACTCACACACCACGCCGCTGGCGAACACACGAAACGTTTCCTTCGGAAAGGCCGAGTCACCTTCGGCGGAGTAAATTACCTGAGCCGACGATCCGTCCGCGAACTCGATTTGTGCCGTCACTGAATCCGGCACCAGGGGGCGGCCCACCGTCTGTGCGGTGACTTTCACCGGCTTGCCTAGGACGTGGCAGGCAAAGTCAAAGAAGTGGCAGGCTTCTCCCAGCACACGCCCGCCGCTTTCGGCGACATTCGCATACCAGTGATCCGGCGCGAGGACGCCTGCATTGACATGAAATGACAATGCCTTTGGACCGGAGACCGTCTTCAGCACTTCCATCATTGCCGCCGTGGCAGGAGCGAAGCGTCGGTTGAAGCCGACCATCACACTGCCTTTGGATTCGGACATGGCCGCGTCGATTTGAGCCAGTTCCTCACGCGTCAAACAGAGCGGCTTTTCCACGAACACCTGCTTCCCGGCCTGCAGAGCTTTCAGCAGCAGCGGTGCATGCAGATGGTGGCGGGTGCCGATCATTACGGCGGCTGCTTCATGATCGAACACTTTCGCGGCGTCTGTCTCCGCCTGAGCAAACCCGAACTTCTCCTTCACATGACGTGCTGAAAGACCCGTGGCATTCACGATTGTGCCGAGGGTGATTTTTTCCTTCACGTGAGGAAGCAGCATCGTGCGTGCGAAATTGCCTGCGCCGATGACATCCAATCTGGAGCATGGCAGGCGCGACAGCGTTTTAGAGTGCGCCAGTCCTCTGAAGCTTTCCGCAGGCGATGGATCATTCGAAAGCGCCAGAGGGCTGGCGCACTCCAGAACGCTTACGCGAGTCTCCGCGTCGTATTCCACCACGATGCCCACCTCCGTAACGAGTGAATCATAAACATCTGTGACCTGAGCGAATGGAACCCGCCGCGTTGTTACCGGTTTCAAATCCAACTGCCCCGTACGCATCAATTCGAGGCAGGCCTCAAAGTTGCGGTTCTCCGTCCAGCGCACATGCCCGATGGGATAATCCTGCCCGCCCCACTCATACTGCGGATCGTAGCGGCCCGGTCCATAGCTGCGAGAGTAACGCACCTGGATGTCCTTCATGTAGGCGGTCTTCCACGACAGTTCCGCATCGTAGATGCCCACGATCACCATCACACCGCGATCACGCAGGCATGAGATGGCAGTGTCCGCTGCGTCGCGGCCTTTGCCGCCGACACAAAGCAAGACTGCGTCCACGCCGTGGCCGCCTGTCCATGCGCGCACTTCATCTTCGAGCTTCGATTGCGTGGGGTTCACCACGCGCTCCGCGCCCATGGCGAGGGAGGTTTGCAGACGGGCATCGACAAAGTCTGCTCCCATCACGCGTGCCCCGGAAGCCTTCAGCAGACTCGTCGCCAGCAGGCCAACGAGCCCCTGCCCTAGCACGAGCACACGCTCACCAAGCCGCGCTCCGCTCTGGCGCACGGCTTCCATGGAGATCGACGCCAGAGTTGTGTAAGCTGCCTGCCAGTCTTCCACGCCTGCGGGAATGGGTGAGGCGAGCAGATCCGGCACTGCGATCATCTCTGCATGAAACGCACATTCCGCACCACCGCAGGCCACACGATCCCCCACATGGAAACGTGAGTTCAGTTCATCCACCGCCACCACGATTCCCGCCGCCGAGTAGCCCAGAGGGGTTGGCGATTCGAGACGGTTGCGCACCTTTTGCAGGGCGGATTTCCAGCCCAGGGTCTTTGCCGTATCGAGCACTTTTTTGACCTGATCCGGACGTGCCTTGGCCTTTTGAAGCAGCGACATGCGCGCCTGCTCCACCTTCATGCGCTCCGTGCCTGGGGAGATCACCGAGCATGTCGTCTGCACCAAGATGCCTCCCGGCGGCGGCACGGGGACAGGAACGTCCTGCAGTTCGAGGCGTCCGTCTTGATATTGGGCGAGTTGTTTCATCAATGGGTGTTCAAATCACTGTTTCATCCTGCTCACCAGCCACTTGTGCTTGCCAGCGCTGGTTTTCTCCACCTCCGGCACCTGCCGCAAGGTGAGTGTGAAGTCATCCCCCAGTTTTTTCAGCAGACCTGCCAGCATGGCGGGTTCGCGGTTGCTTTGCCATTGGGGCCCCGGTTGAAAGCGGCATTCCACGATGCCTTCATGTTCCTGGAAGAACTGCACTGCGAGCAACCCCTCGAAGATGCGGTCGTGCATGTTGATGGCGGTGAGAGAAATGCGACGTCCGGTGGCGCTGACGAGAAACTCGTAGTCGCGGCCAACGATTTCCGAAACCTCGCCATTCGTGATTTTCGCATAGTCGCCTGTGCGATACCGGATGAGCGGCATGACGTGATTGTGAAAGGAGGTGCCGATGATTTCACGGTTTCCTTCGGCATCGGGCTCACCGAATTCGACGAAACCGTAGGTGGGCCAGAAATGCAGATGATTGGAAGTTCGGGTCTGCGCGGCGAGGACGACGCGTTCGCTGTGTCCGTACCAGTGAAACACGGGCGCTTTGAAAAAGTGCTCCAGATACTGCTGCGATTCTGCGCTGAGCTTTTCGGAGCCGCAAAGAAGGGAGGTGGGTTCGAAATTGAGCTTCACGCCTGTCTGCTCCAGTCCGCGTGCCAGCATGAGGGCTGCGCTGGGATAGGCGTGCAGGTGCTGCGGACGGAAACGGTTTAATGCGGCCACATATTCGGGAAGGCGTTCCAGCGTGAGATGATAGGAGGAGAGAATGAGCCAGTTTCGCGTGGCGTCGAAATAACTGATGTCACCACCGGCCTTGCTTGAGGTGACGCTCCCGCGAATGACGGCCACGCGGTCTCCGATGCGATAACCGCGTCGTGACCACTGCGCTTCCAGGTAGGCCTGCTCCTTTGGACGGCTCACGCCTTTGTGCAGATAAAATCCGACGGGCACGCCGCTTGATCCGCCTGTGGTGATGTAAAGCCGTTGCTTCGCGTCGAACTCTGGATTGACCATCTGTTCACGCTGCAAAATTACATCCTGCTTTGTGAGCAGTGGATAATTGGCGAGCTGCTCCAGCGTTTCGAACTTCGCTGGATCAACGCCACTGGCGGCAAATCGCCCTGCATAAAACGGCGCTTTCGCCGCGGCCATCAACGAATCTCGCAGTGCCTTGATCTGATAGAGCCGGATGGTCTCAGCATCCCACGTCTCGACCTCGCGCGCTTCGTTTTGAAATCGAGTGTAGGCCGGGCCGTAGCGCAGGGAGGACGGGATCGCCCGATACGCCCGGCCTGCCAGCGACTTCACGGGCTGAGGAGCTGCCTCATAGAGTTTGAGCAGCGGATAAAGGGCGTCTTCGAGAGACATGATCAAGCCTTCGGCTGCATGTTCAGAATGCGCAGTGCAGCAACAGCGGCCCCAAAACCGTTGTCGATGTTCACGACGGTGAGGCCGCTGGCGCAGGAATTGAGCATGCTGAGAAGGGCGGAGATGCCATGGAGATTGGCACCATAACCGACGCTGGTGGGAACTGCGATCACCGGAGCAGCGACAAGCCCGCCGAGGACGCTGGGCAACGCGCCTTCCATGCCTGCGATGGCGATGACAACACTGGCGGCACGCAGTTCATCGAGGCGTGCGAGCAGGCGATGGAGACCTGCGACACCTACATCGGTGATGCGGTTCACCTGTGCCCCCGCGAACTCCAAGGTCTGCGCAGCTTCTTCGGCAACCGGCAGATCGGAGGTGCCGGCACACACCACGGCCACAGGTGCGGAGGAAAAGGTGCCGTTCATCTGTCCGATGCGATACAGGCGTGAAACGCTGTCATAGCTGCCGGTGGGAAAATGCTGCAGCAGTGACGCGGCGGCTTCGGCAGTCACCCGGGTGGCGAGAGCCCCCCCATGAGCAGCGACGAGAGCGGTGAGAGCATCCGTGGTTTGGGTGAGCGTTTTCCCTTCGGCATACACGGCTTCTGGAAAACCCTGGCGGATCATGCGATGCGTGTCGGCAAGCACCTGGCCTGATTCGGCAAACGGAAGGGTGCGCAGACTTTCCAGTGCATGCTCGGGCAACAGTGTGCCTGCGCTGACTTGGGCAAGAAGGTCTGCCAGTTTCGATTCGTTCATGCGGAGCGGGCTTTGAGCACTTCGTTCATGCTGCCGGAGCGCAACCCGGCGAGGTCAAGGGTGATGTAGGTGTAACCGGTGGCACGCAGAGCCGTGGTGATGGCCTCACGCTGCTGCAAGGCACGCAGCAGATCGGCCTCAGGCACTTCAAGGCGTGCGACATCCCCATGATGTCGCAGGCGGAGTTCACGGAAACCGAGGTCAAACAGCGCGGCCTCAGCGCGCTCAATCTGCGAAAGCAGTTTCGGTGTGACGCTCGTGCCATACGGCACACGAGAGGCGAGGCAGGCGGCAGCGGGCTTGTCCCAGTTTGGCAAACCGAGGGCCTTGGCGAAATGGCGCACGTCTTTTTTGCTGAAACCAAGGTCGTGCAACGGACTGAGGATTTGAAGTTCACGAGCAGCGGCGCGACCGGGGCGTACGTCCAGCGTGTCCTCGGCATTCATGCCATCAAGGACGTGGTCGATGTCATGCAGCTCTGCGAACTGACGCAGGGCGCGATAGACATGGTCTTTGCAGAAGTAGCAGCGATTGGGCGCATTCGCCTGATAGGCAGGATCGTTGACTTCTGCGGTGGGCAGCAGTTCGAGACGGGCACCGAGCTGGTGAGCCAGTGCAACTGCTTCATCCTTTTCGCTTTGTGGCAGGCTGGGGGAGACGGCGAGAAGCGCGATGACATTTGCAGCGCCCAAGGCATCCAGCGACGCCTTCAACACGAGCGTGCTGTCCACGCCACCGGAATACGCGACGGCCACGCGCCCCAGGGGCTGGAGCTGAGATGTGAGTTTTTCAATCATAAGGATTTCATCAGGTCTTTCTGGAATTTCGGAGCGAGACTGTGAATGAGAGAGAGAATCATCTTCACCGTTTCAGCATCGTCACGACGACGTTCGCCGCTTTGCTGCGGCGTGAGATTGTCCGTGACGAAGGCCATGACAGAGGGGTAGGCCCAACGGTGGTTCACATTGCGCAGCACGCTGTCTCTCAAGCTGAGCAACTGACGCTCCAGATTGCTGGGTGTGCTGATGTCACTGCCAACGAACCAGTAAACATAATGCGCACGCAGCAGCAGCTTGGACCGGTCCGGCCTGAGTTCTTCACGCTGGATGGCCAGGTCGCGAACGCGAAGAACAGCGCCCGAGATGAGCTTCACCTCGCGAACAGTTGAACTCGTGATCGTCCAGCCCTGGCCATCGAGACAGACTTCGGGGCGATGAATGCTGCGAGTGTCATTGCCAGCGATGACGAGTGAGGCATGGGCCACATCGCGAGTTTCGATGGATCTGCCGGGTGTGTGATACTTGCGTTTTTTGATGATCGTGTCTGCGGGGAGCAGATCACGCTCCCTAGCGCTGGGATCTTCGCTTTCGCCGACAAAACCACCCGCCACCATGGGCAGCTCCTCCAGCACGCCTGCGGCCTCCCCGCCTTTGGGCTGGGGCGAAAACTGGCAGAGCAGCACCGTCATGCCGCAGAGCAGCAGGAGAATGAAGGCTCGGGCGATCATAAGACAGGAGCCACCACCTGACGTGAGACGGTGTGCGAGTTTTTAAAGCCCGGTCCACCGCACGAGCGATCCAACAACCAGGAAGCAAACTGCAGCAGCAGAAGAGCCACGAGGAAGACCACGATGCCGGTGAATTCGTGGAAGGCGGACACCTCCTTCTCAGCATCGCCAATGGCCCACTGCTGACCGAAGACCATGGCCGTGAAGATCAAGACGAGAATGCGCGCCATGTTTGCCACGATGGCGATGGGCAGAATCATGCTGAACAGCGCAAGCCTGCGCCACATGACACGCTGGCGGAAATAGCTGAACAACGCACCGACGACGAGCAGCGCAAACAAAGAGCGCATGCCTGAGCATGGCGCGGCGATGCCCACACTGAACAAGTCGCCCGCCTTGCGGCTCAACTCGATGTTGGGCATGGATTGCAGAGCGGTGCCTGAGACGAGAGAATCGACACCGACGGCATTGAGGACAAAGCCTGTGGTCTTCACCATGAGAAGCCGCATCTGGTAGCCGATGCTCTCCTCCAAAAAAGGCAGCGGCCACATGAGGCCGAGCATCAGCCAGGCGAACAACCTTCCCCGGCTGCGCTGAGCGCCTTCCAGCCACAGCGATGCGCCTGCAATCAAGGTCATGATGCCCAGGTAGCCGCAGTAGAAATTGTTGGCTCGAAATCCGGCAAAGTAGAGGAGCAATGCGAAGAGGATCAGCGCCATACCCCAGCGACTCGAGGAGACTGGAAGCAGAGCCATTTCATTTTGGCGCCGCCAGAGCAGAAAGCCGACAATAAGAGGCAGAAGCGCGCCGTGCTGCCAGGTAGGGTCCTTCCACTGCATGAGCAGTTCGGAGAGGATCGTCCGGCGGAAATGGCCGTAACCGGCCGCGTAGGGCTGAATGGCAATCAGGAGCAAGCCACTGGCCGCCAGCAGCGCCAGCACGAGCCATGATGATGTGCGCAAACCGCTCATGATGATTGCTTGAGTGAGGAACCGCGAAAAGAATCGTCAACGTCCGGCATGATGAGTAATTTCTTTAACCGCCCCTTCCATCCTTGAATTTCATTGAAGGCAAAAGTCAGCAGTGCGATGGTAGAATCCTCGTAGATGCTATGATGGGCCATGGGGTAGGATTCAAGGAAACAAGTCTGTCAAAACATTCAATGCTCAAGACGCTTCTCATTTTCAAAGTGAACCAGCTCGGCGACAACGTCGTGTACCTGCCCGTTGTGCAGGCGCTTGTGGCCGCGCATCCGGAATGGCGCGTTGTGTTGCTGACGAGTCCGACGGCGGCGAGGCTTTATGAAGTCTGCTGCCCTGAAGTGGAAGTCATCTCTTATGAGACGGCGGAATTCAACGGTGCATGGCGGCATCCCACGCGCCTGTGGCATTTTTGGCGGGATATTCGCAGCATCAGGCCTGACGCATGCCTGCTCGGCAGTGATCAGGGAAGTGTGGCGCACTTCCTCGCAAGGTTCAGCGGCGCCCGTGCGGTAGTCGGGCCGTTGTCCGAACGGGTGAAGCTGAATGCGCTCCTGAATCTCCGCCTTCCTTCGGAAGGTCAGGAACATGTGGCGCTCCATAACTGGCGCATCGCCCAGGCGCTGATGAGTCATCTGAAGCTGCCCGCTTTGCCAGAACAAATGCCTGCACCTGACTTGAGCGCTTTTGACCGAGAAGGACATGGCTCGGTGGTGATGCATGCCGGTGCGAGCCGCGCCTACAAGCGCTGGCCGCTGGAACGCGGCATTGAGCTGGCGAACCGGCTGTCTGCCAAGCATGCGGTGACGTGGTTTGAACAGGGTGAAGCTGGGGAGGACTTGCTGAAGCCGCAGGTGCACAGGGTGAAACCTGGATCTCTGGATGAACTGGTGCGCGTGCTGGCGGGTGCGAAGTACTTCATCGGCAACAATTCGGGGCCGATGAACATCGCCTCGGCACTCGGGGTTCCTGGAACGATCTTCAACGGTCCTTCGACTGCCAACTGGGATCCGCCCTGGCATACGGATGGCTTTGACATTCTGCGTGATCCCAAACTGGCCTGCCAGCCGTGCGACCAGCTTTCGCACCCGGTGAATGCCTGCCAGAACAAAGAGCGGCCGATGGCCTGCATGGATCGCTGGAGCGTGGACGAGGTGCATCGGAGAATCGAAACGCGACTAGCTGCGGCTTGAGTCCGTCCATTGACGATTGGCGAACAGATGAACGTCATCGCAGGAAGTTGAGGTTTTAATGCGTTCAAAACCCTGGGTCTTGAGTTTTCTGAGGAGTGCGTCCTGCTTGGCAGACTCCGCCGCGTGAATCTCGATGACCAGATAGTGAACTCGCCGCAGGCTCCCGGCGGAATCACCGAGCAAGACTTCGTACTCAGCGCCTTCGACGTCCATCTTGCAGAGATCCACGGCTCCGTCGCCAAAGCCGCGATGCATGATTTCATCCAGAGTTAGCACCTCAATGATTGCATCCTCACTCGTGGCTAGATCCTTCGCGCCATAGATGGAAAAGCCGGTGCCACCTGATGGAAATGAAAGCGTGAGTTCACGCGGATGACCGCCAATGGCGATGTTTAGGATCTTTGGCCGAATCCCGATGTTTTGCCTGATATTGAGAGAAAGCCTGGAATGAGTGAAGGGATTGACCTCGACGCAGGTGAGGGCGGAGAATTCGAAGCCGAGATCGAGGCAAAGCAACGGGAAGCCGCCGCCATTGGCACCGAGATCCAGCAGTCGCAGCTGCCGTGGCAGCTGCATTTCCTTGAACAGCTCCCGATACATCGGGCCAGCGATGCAGTCGCGGGTGCCGTTTTGATCACCGGCAAGATGATCCACCAGGAACTTAAGCCGTCCCTTTGCATAGATCGTCCAGCCTAGCCGCCGGCCCAGCAGGCGCTGGCAGAGCGTGAAGAACACCCGGTCGAAATGGGTGATGGCACGCAGGCCGCAGAGGGCGTTGGAGAGCCTTTGATACATGCGATCAGGCTTTCACCGCCTCGACAAAGAGATCTGGACTGGCCGTCATGCGGTCAATTCCAGGAGTTTGAGGACCTTTGCCATGGCGAAGCTGGATAATTACGCGGCAGAAGCCGTAAACCAAGGAGCCGAACATGGCGCGCAACCGGCCGCCGAGGCTGGATGAGCAGTAATGCAAGCCGGAGACGCGGACCTCAGCAAAGCCGCAGGCCCGGAGGCATTGAGCCAGGCTGCTGGGCGTGTGGCCGGTCTCATGCGTGAAGTCACCGTAGCGTGTGACGGACGACATGGGGCTCTGTGCATTGAAGGTGATCATCCACAATTTCCCGCCGGGCTTGAGCGCGTTTCTGGCGGCGCTCAGGAAGCGGATGAACTCGTCTTTGGTGAAGTGCTCGATGATGTCCTTCGCATGCAGGAGATCAAACGCAGCGGTGTGTGACTCGAGGAAGGTGATGACGTTTTCCTCGACCCACTTGCGGCCGGGGTCGTTTTTCCGGGCGATGGCGAGGTCGGAAGGCGAGAGATCAACACCGGTGAGCAGGGGGAAACCTTTGGATGAAATCCAGGCGATCCACTCGCCTTTGCCACAGCCGAGATCGACGATGCTGGAACTGCGATCCGAAGGCAGATGAGTGTAGGTCGCCTCGTATTGATCATGCTGCATGCTGGCATCGAGCGCCTTTTGGCCTTCGAATGAGGCGGAGTAGTTGCTGTAGAGGATGTCCCGATAGTTGCTCATGCGGCAAGCTGGTGCTGGATGAAGGCGGCCCACTGTGCAGCGACGGCATCATGGGTGTAGAGCCTGCGGGTACGATCAAGCTGGCTCTGGGCGAGGGTGGAATCATTCATCACGGCACGGATGCGAGCGGCAAGCACCGTGGCATCGCCATGAGGAAAAACAGCTGCTTCGTGACCGATGACTTCGGGGATGGCACCGCTGCTGGAACCGAGGGTGGCAACGCCGCAGGCCATGGCTTCAATGAGGACGTGGCCGAACTGCTCCTCCCAGCAGAGCTGCATGGTGCGCACCGGTTTGCTGGCGAGCACAAAGACATTCAAGCAGCGAAGGAAAGCAGGGATTTCAAAATGCGGACGTGGCGGCAGCAGCTGCAGCCATGGCCGGGTTTGCTGCTGCTCCTTGAGCCATGATTCGAGCCTGCCGGAACCGAGGATGGCGAGATGAACGTTCTGCAAGGAATCACAGGCCTGGAGCAATTCGTGGAGGCCTTTTTCTTCCGTCAGCCGGCCGCAGTAGCCGATGATGAAAGCGTCTGCAGGCAGTCCGCAGGCCTGACGCAGAGCCGTGCGTTCGGCTGCTGTAGCCGGCTGATGATTGTCGAGATCGACTCCGAGCTGCGGAGCGACGAGAACTTCGTCTGCACGCGCGCCATGCTTCTGCACGAGCTGAGACGCAGCCTGATTGCCAGCGATGATGAAGTCGGTCGTGGCGGTCATGGCCCGATAGATGGGAGCGAGCATGAATCCCTTCCAGCCGGGGCGTTCGACGTTTTCCCAGGTGAACTCACCAAACAAGGCGTGAGCTTGGAAGAAGGATTTTAGAAATCGTGCCTGCAGGCAGACGCGGGCCCAGGGTTCATTTTCAACGAGTACCACATCGAACGGACGCGACCGCATGACGGCGGCAAGACCGGCGTAGTGAAAGGTGGTGCTGGTTCGACCCGAGCGCGGCAGGCGGATGAGCTGGTAGTTGCGAGTGGCGGCGTCAGAGTCGTTGTCGAAATCGGATGAGGGGCGTCCAAGGACCAGGTGCTGCTCAATGGTGGAGGTGACACAGACGAGGTCGAAATGCGCGGCGAGAGCCTGAATCTTCTTGCGGTTTTCGAGCGCGGCGTAGGTGTGGCCGATGAGCAGGAGGCCGGGTCTCATGCAGGGGATGAGGCTGCGCCGAAAGCGGCTTCAGAGATGGAAGAATCAGCGATAGATGCCTCGGCGAAAATTTGTTCCCAGTCTTCACCTGCAGGCAGGATGCTGTGGCGCTTGAGAAGCAGCTGACGTGAGTGTTCCAGAGCGGCCAGGAAATCGGGGGAGTCGCGCTGGTCTTCGATTAGATGACAGGCCCGAGCCCAGGCATCGGGATCAAGATTGTGGAGCATCGGCACGGGATAACGGCACTCTGAAAAGAGTTCGGTGAGGCCCATGCTGTGATTGGCGAGCACAGGAACTCCGGCGGAGATGGCTTCCATCGCGGCGGTGAGTCCCGCTGGGTTATCACAGGGCACAATGGGGAGAAGCACCACGGGAGCGGCATGCAAATGCTCCAGGTATTCACGATGCGAAGCGTTCATGACGAGCTCGAAACGCGGATTGGCAATTTCGTCGGCAAAGCGGGGGAGCAAAGACGGAATACGAGCCATGCGTGTGATGGAAAGACCGCCATGCAGGAGCGGGGCAACGATGGATTCGTCACGGCTGATGTTGCCAGGCAGCAAGATGCGGGTTTTTGGCACATCTTCCGGAGGCTGAAACCAGCCCGTGTCGATTTTCCATGGACGTAGAATCACACGGTGGGCGCCCAATTGACGCGCTGTGGTGGCGAACTGCTCGGATGTGATGCAGTCGATCTGAAAGGCGGGAGAGGCATTTTTCAGGCTGGAGGCGAGTCTTTGCAGCGCGGCGTCGTGGTAAGCGACACGGCGAATGATTTTTCCTTGGGTGGAAAACAGCCCGCAGCGGGACAGCAGGAGCAGGACCGTGTAGTGCATGCCATTGAGGCAGTAGATCATGCGTGCCCGGCGAAGGGGGCCATAGTGCTTCCAGACAAAGCGGAAGGCAGCGCCAAGGCGGCGGAGCGCACTGCTCTGTTTGCGGCTATAATTGCATTCGAGCTGCTCATCATTCTGGAACCATGCGCCGACGAGGGCACGTCCGTGGGATGGCATGGGCACCGCATCCAAAAAGCGGCGCGGCCTGCCGCTGTAATCGTACAGCGCGTGAGGCGCCAGGACGACCAGTTGTGACGAATCAGCCATAGGGTAGATTTCGGTTGAATGGTGACGTGGCTGCATGAGCGAAGGAAGGGTGCCGCACCTGGTGCGACGGCTGTTCCGGCAGCTGCTTTTTCACCCGCAGACCTTCCTGATGGATGATGCAGGCATTCAGTGCTCCGGCGATGAACCAGCAGAAGAAGTTCACCGGGAAGGTGGATGTGACATTACCGGCAAAGATATTGTGGACCAGAAGACCGAACAAGATGCCAACCATCCAGAGGCAGATGCTGAAGACAGGAGTGCCGCGCAGCCCGAGCACACTGCGATGAAACGAATGCAAGGCCAAGGCCGCAATGACGAGCAGGATACCAAGCGGCAGCCAGCCAATTTCAAGGAGCAGATTGGATATGAGATCATGGCTGGCAACCAGGTGCGCCTCATGCAAATCGGCCGCACCTTTGGTACCGTAACCGAACATGGTCCACATGAGAGGATTGTGCGCAATGTCATGCATGCCGTCGAGACGATCGCAGATGGTCCAGAAGCGTGAAAACTGCACGCCGATGGCGGTGCCGCCAAAATTGTCGAGGGCCCAGAGGGTGAGTTTGGTGACGGCATTGATCAGTTCCTGGGCAAAAATGCAGGCGGTGACGAACATGGTGACCACGGTGGCGTAAAGCGTTGCGGTGCCGCGTGCGCTACGCAGCACCGGCAGCAGCAGGATGGGCAGCATCCAGTTGATATTGGCAATACGCGCCATGCTGGCGATGCAGGCGACCACGAAGAGGGAGAAAAGCACGAAACTCATCCCGCCCCAAGTCCGAGTGCCGGTGTCGCGATGATGGCGGCGCACCATAAGCGCCAGGCAGGCGCAGACTGCGCAAGTGGTGCCAAAGGGGGAGCTGTCCACCAAGGTGGAGAATGGGCGGGGGCGGACGTCATCGAGATGCTTGGAGAGCACCGTGAGACCGGACTGCAGGTATTCGATTTCGAAGTCGCTGAGGCCGAAGATCTGCTGCTTGATGCCATACAGAGCAACGGGGATGAAGACGATGAGGCAGTATTTGATGAAGGCAATGATCTGCGCCGGAGTGCGAAAGATGCAGGGAACCACAAACAGCAGGAACATGTAGGCCGCGCCGTCTGCGAGCTGCGTGGCGGCCGCATTGAAGCCACTGCCACTGCGCAAAGCAGAGACACCGGAAACGATGAAGCCAAGGATGCAGACGAGAAGTGACACGAGCTTGCGCCTGTGATGCAGGTTGCCGTCGTGGAGTGACCGAACCAAGGTGCCGATGCAGATGCCGGCCAGCGTGAGCGGACAGAGCGCGCGCACCCACAGGATGTCATTCATGGTGACATGGCCGTCGAAGACCATCATGCGCTTCAGCAGATCGCTGTAACCCGCATAGAGCACCATGAGATAAAGAGCCAGCCGAGGCTGGAGCACTGCGAGGATGCAGGAACCGATGGAGAGGAACTGCGCCAGCGCGCCGATGGTGTTGCCACCACCGAGCAGCACGGAAAGCATGACATAGACGGCGCCGAGGCCGCCGAGAAAGATGATGAAAGCCCTGCCTTGCATAAAAAATCAGGAGTGCAGCAGCGACCGCACGCGCAGCAGCGTGAACCGTGGCAGGCCCATGAACGCACGAGTCATGAGGCCGGAGACGTTCAAGCGAAGCCAAGGTGAGAGATAGGTCCAAACCACCCAGGCCAGCGTGTAGGAAACCAGCGTGGCCCATGCCGCGCCGACACCGCCATAAGCGGGAATCCACAGCATGTTCAGCGCGGCGTTTACAGCGACGGCCACAATGACGGAAGGGAGGTTTGCCGCCAGCCTGTCTTCAACTGTGAGCACCTGTGTGCGAGCGATGCCGATAGCGTAGGGAATGAAGGCCCAGGCATGCACCCGGAGCATTTCAGCACTGCGGGAGAATTCACTGCCAAATGCCACGGACATCCAGGGCGAGAGCAGCAGCAGTCCGGCTGACACGGCACAGGCGAGCATGACGGAGGCGGAAAAGTAATCCACCACGCTTTTTTCAAAGCGTTCCGCCGTGTTCTGGCGATCCTGCATCAGCCGCGGCAGGAACAGCGTGGCAAGTATACCCGGCATGAAGTAGGCCATTTCAGAAACGCGCACGGCGGCCCCGTAGATGCCAGCCTCCTCCGTACCGCGCAGCCACTCAATCATCATGGTATCGAGACGGAAGAGCAGGATCAACGCGGCCTGGGAAGCAAGTTCAGGCCAGGACCGACTGACAAGTGCGAACGCGCGTGAGAATTGAAAGGCACCCCATTTGACGCTGCCACCGCAACGGCGGAAAACGAGTGCGCAGAGCGAGATGAAGATCCAGCCTTCCAATGCATACGTCAGGGCAAAGAACCACAACGGTGCACGGCACCAAATGCCAGCCGCAATGCAGGCGGCGCTGATGATGAAGCCGGCAAACTGGGCGATGACGGACTGCGACACACGCCCGTGAGCCTCCAGCCATGAGAGGATTTCAGTGGCAGGATTGGTAAGCAACTGCGTGCCATACACGACGAGCAGCAGCATGCCTTCTGGTTTGCGCCAGCCGATCCATGCGAGCAAACCGGCGAAAAGAGATGCGGAGACAATGAACCGGGCGGTGATCGTGATGCCGAGCACGGCAGACTGGTCTGTGCCCTGCTTCATGAGTTCTCGGACGGTGTAGCGGGCGAAGCCGAGTTCACCAATACTCGAGAGAACCGACACGGCTGCCATGGCGACGGCGATCTGGCCAAATCCACTGCCCCCGAGATAACGCGCAAGCGCACAGGTGAGCGCAAAGCTCAGTGCAAGACGGACTACTCGCAGCGTGGTCGCCAGCGAGAAGGTTTTGAGGATGTGACTGCCAGCGGCCATGAAGGACGCGAAACGCGGGCTTTAAGCCGCCGCGAAGCTTTGCTCCGCCACGTCGCAGAGGAGATGCCCGATGAGTAGGTGGCATTCCTGAACGCGTGCAGTGATGGCGGAGGGGGCCTTAAAGCTGAGCTTGGCCTCAGCCGCACAATCCGCTCCTTTTTCGCCGGTGAAGGCGATGGTGACACAGCCGCGTTTGTTCGCAGCCTGAAGGCCGAGAAGAACGTTTTTGCTAGTGCCGGAGGTGGAGATGCCGAGAACGACATCTCCCGGCTGAGCGAGCGCTTCAATCTGGCGCGAGAAGACGGTGTCGTAACCGAAATCGTTGCTGTGAGCCGTGAGGATCGAGGTGTCGGTGGTCAAGGCGAGACCGGCGAGAGCCGGGCGGTTGATGCGGTAACGCACAACGAGCTCGGCGGCGAGATGCTGCGCATCGGCGGCGCTGCCACCGTTGCCGAAGAAGATGATTTTTTTTCCGTCCTTCAGCGCAGTGAGCCAGGCGGCGGCAAGCGGAGCGATCTGATCGCTCATCGCATTCAGTCTGGCGATGGCGTCCTGATGCTCGCCAAGATGTGTCTTGAAAAGAGAGGCGAATTCGGTGCTCATTTGGAGGAGAAGGCTGCCAGCAGTTCGTCTGGCGTCAATGTGGCGGTGCCGAGCTTGCCAACGACGATGCCGCTGGCGTGATTCGATATTTCGGCGGCCTCGCGCAGGCTGTGCCCGCTGGCGAGAGCGAGTGTGAGGAGGGCAATGGCGGTGTCGCCAGCGCCGGAGACATCGAAGACTTCGCGTGCACGAGTCGGGATGTGGTGCGGGGGCTGTCCGCGCTCAAACAGCATCATGCCCTGCTCCCCGAGGGTGACGAGGACACTGGCGACGTTCCATTTGGCGAGCAGTATGCGGCCCACTTCGAGGAGCTCGTTATTTTCGAGCGGGGCTTCGGACAAGAGATGGTCTTCGAGACCGGCGGCGGCGAAGGCTTCGAGGCGGTTTGGTTTCACCAGCGAAACGCCGGCCCATGGCAATGGATTGCGTGGAGAGGGATCGACGGTGACGATGAGCTTGTGCTCGGCGGCGATCTTCGCGACCACCTGCATGAGCTTCTCCGTCATGAAGCCTTTGCCGTAGTCTTCCAGAATGATGGCGTCGAGGTTGGGAGCCAGATCACGCAGGCGCTGCTCCACTTCGATGAGCTCGTCATCGGTGAGCGGCAGCAGTTTTTCGCGATCGACACGAACGATCTGCTGCTGGCGTGCGGAGACGCGTGCTTTTGAGATCGTGGGCAGGGTTTTATGCACCAGCAGTGGGGCGGGATCGACCTTGTCCTCAATCAGGAGAGATCGGAGCTTGTCAGCAGCCATGTCCTTGCCGACGCGGCCCATGAGATGGGTGTTCGGAGAAAAAGGCGAGATGTTGCGGGCGACGTTGGCGGCACCGCCGGGATAGAATTCCTCACGGGTAACCTCCACGATGGGAACGGGCGCCTCCGGCGAAATGCGGCGGACATGGCCCCAGATGAAGTGATCGAGCATGACATCTCCCACCACGAGGATGCGGCCTTGCGCGAGGCGTTGGAGATGGTCGCGGGTGAAGGTCATTTGCGGCGGCGTGCGCGGACGGCGGCGGCGAGTTCGTCGAGCATGGCGGCGGTGGTCTCCCAGGAGACACAGGCATCGGTAATGCTCTGGCCATAGGTGAGGGGCTGGCCGGGCTTGGTGTCCTGACGGCCTTCGACGAGGTGGCTCTCAATCATCACGCCGGTGATGGTGGTGCTGCCTGCGGCGATCTGTTCGGCAAGAGAAGCGGAGGCGATGGGCTGCTTGCGGTAGTCCTTGAGGCTGTTGCCGTGGCTGCAGTCCACCATGACGCTGGCGGGCAGGCCACGTGCGGTGAGCTGGTCTGCGACGGTTTTGATGGAGGCCGCATCGAAATTCGTGCCCGCTTTACCACCGCGCAAAATGACGTGGCAGGCGTTGTTGCCCTTGGTGTTCACGATGGCGGCGACGCCGTCTTTGGTCACGGAGAGGAAGCAGTGCTGGCCTTTGGCGGCCTCAATGGCATCCAGCGCAACCTGAATGCCGCCGTCGGTGCCGTTTTTGAATCCCACGGGCATGGACAGGCCGGAGGCGAGCTGGCGGTGCACCTGGCTTTCCGTGGTGCGTGCGCCAATGGCACCCCAGGCGACCACATCAGCGATGTACTGCGGGGTGATCACATCCAGGAACTCTGTGCCGGCAGGGACGCCGCGTTTGGTGAGCTTGATGAGGAGATCGCGTGCGCCACGGAGTCCTGCGTTAATATCGAAGGTGCCGTCAAGATGCGGATCGTTGATGAATCCCTTCCAGCCAACGGTGGTGCGCGGCTTTTCAAAATAGACGCGCATCACGATCTCGAGATCGGCGGCGTACTTCTCGCGTGCCTCAATGATGTGCTGGGCGTATTCGAGCGCCGACTTGGTGTCGTGGATCGAGCAGGGCCCGACAACGACGAGCAGGCGGTCATCCTTCAAGTTCAGGATGGCTTCGGCACGTTTGCGCGAATCTTCGATGAAGGCGGATTCTAGCTCTCCAAGACGGAACTCATGCATGAGCAGAGCGGGCTGGATGAGGGGAAGGATTTCAGCGACGCGGAGGTCGTCTGTAGGGTGCGAATGGCTCACGGTAGAAAGGGGGGCGGAAAGAGGGCGCGCAGAATGGAGGAAACTGGCGGCGGTGGAAACCGAAAGTTCAGCGAAGATGCGAAATCTCAGTCATGCGGCAAGCTGCCGCCCGTGGTGCCCATCTGTCAGGCACCACCGCAGGTCGATGGGATGGGGATGCGTACAGGACGCAGGCAACTGGGGCCAAGGGTGGGAAACCACGCATAGCAAATATGCCAATTACGGAAATTTGACATAGATTAGGTATTTTAGCAAAGCTAAATATCTCACAAACCTTGATGAAGGACATCCCCTGCCCGGCCGCGCGGGCAAAAAAAAGGCGGTCGTTGCCGACCGCCTTTCGGGGAGTTTTGAATTGGCTGCGAAGATTATTGGAGATCTTCACCCACGGCGTAGCGCACGAAGCGGCGCACGACGAGGTTTTCGCCCAGCTCGGTGATCTTGCCTTTGATCAGATTCGCGATGGTGAGATCGGGATCTTTGATGAAGGCTTGTTCGAGCAGGCAATTGTCGGCATAGAATTTCTCCATTTTGCCGTCCACGATTTTGTCCACGATGTTCGCGGGCTTGCCTTTGACGAGTTCGGCACCGATTTCGCGCTCCTTGGCGATGAGATCCGCAGGGATGTCTTCGCGCTGGAGGTAGCGAGGGTTCGAGGCGGCGATGTGAAGGGAGATGTCCTTCACGAGGGCCTGGAAGTTGTCATTGCGAGCGACGAAGTCGGTTTCGCAGTTCACTTCGATGAGCACGCCAATGCGGCCGGCCATGTGAATGTAGGAGGCGATGATGCCTTCCTTCGTCTGGCGGTCGGCCTTCTTCTCGGCCTTGATGGTGCCGCTTTTGCGGAGGATGGTTTCAGCCTTCTCAAGGTCGCCTTCGGCTTCCGTGAGGGCTTTTTTGCATTCCATCATGCCTGCGTTGGTCTTTTCACGCAGGGTCATGACGAGTTTAGCGGAGATTTCAGCCATGGTCAGTTAATGGGGTAAAAGGATTACTTCTTGGCTTCAGCAGTGGCGACGATGACGGGGTCGATCAGCTTCTGCAGGATGATGCGGATGGAGCGGATGGCGTCGTCGTTGGCGGCGATCGGGTAGTCGATGATGTTCGGGTCGGCGTTCGTGTCGACGAGGGCGACGATCGGGATCTTCAGACGGCGGGACTCATGAACGGCGATGTGCTCGCGGGCGGAGTCAACGATGACGACAGCGTCAGGGATCTTGCCCATGTGACGAATGCCGCGCAGGTTGCGCTCAAGCTTGATACGCTCGCGGTTGAGGCCTGCGAGTTCCTTCTTGGACATGAGCTTGAACTCAGGCTTGCTCTCGATTTCTTCGAGGTAGTTGAGACGGGCGATGCTCTTCTTGATCGTCTCCATGTTGGTGAGCGTGCCGCCCAGCCAGCGATGATTGACGTAGAACTGACCGCAAGCTTCGGAGGCCTGCTTGACGGCTTCCTGAGCCTGACGTTTGCAGCCGACGAAGAGGATTTTTTTGCCGCGGCGAGCGAGGTCGGCCAGGAATTCAGCGGCGGTGTCGATCTGCTTGACGGTTTCCTCGATGTTGAGGATGTGAATCTGGTTTTTGGTGCCCATGATGAAATTCTTCATCTTGGGGTTCCAGCGCTTGGTTTGATGTCCGAAATGGACTCCGGCTTCAACGAGCTCGGCGAGGATCTGTGTTGACATGTATTTGGTATCTAAGGGGCCTGTCTTCCGCACGTTTTGGGGGCAAAACGCTCAGCCACAAGGGCTGATCCGGTCGAACGGGCTTCGGTTTAAATCCTTTGGCCTGACCAACATGGCCCGGCAAAAGGGGCGCGATGTTACCGGCATCCCCAGCTACGGCAAGCAGTTTTTCTCCTGCGGAATCGTCACAAAGGGGCGTTTTACCGGGAACATCTACGGAAACGCAGCCATCTACACGCGCTTGCGGCGCAAACACAACGGCAGAATTCCCATGAGCAGGAGCAAAGCGCGGGCGGGCTCAGGAACGACGACCAGGGTCAGCGATCCGCTGCCGCTGAAGTCGAGAATTTGCCAGGTGAGGCCATAGGTGCTGAGATCTGGCAGGTCCAGATTGCCCTCGTTGCCGATGTTGGCCCCCGTGCGGTTGTTGGTGCCGGTGCTGAAAACGGAGGTGGTGCCAGTGTCGAGCACCGTGTTCCAGTCCAGAAGCACGAAGGTGTCGCCGAGGGTGGGATTGTAGGTGTCTCCCTTCACCACGATATTGCTGTTGCCGTTCAGGGTGAGCGCGCCGCCAATGAGGATTTTGTCGGAGGCGAGGTTGGATGTTCCGCTGGAGCCCGTGATCTGGAGCTCGATCACGGAGGAGGCAGTGACCGGGGTGAAGATGAGCTCGCTGGAGGTCAGTGTACCGACTGCGGTACCGCCGGCGTCACCGGGGCGGACGGTGCCCTGAGTGATGGTGGTGATGCCCTGAACCTGGCCTGTGCCGGAAAGCACCGCATCGGCACCATTGAGAATGATCTGGCCTGTGCCCGTCTGGCCGCTGCTGGAGGCACCCACTTGTAGATTGCCTGCTGTGACGGTGGTGGTGCCAGTTTGTGTGCTGTTGCCGCTGAGCACCAAGGTGCCTGCACCTGTCTTGTTCAAAGCACCTTCTCCACTGAGAGAGCCGCTGACGATCAGGGTCTGGCCGGAAGCGACATCGAGGGTGCCCCCGTTGCTGCCGAGAGTGATGTTGCGTTTGGCGCTGCCGCCGTTGTCGAGCGTCACAGAGGAGGTGGCGGAGAGGGTGCCGCCATTGAGATTGACCGAGGCCCCCGTGGCGACGGCCCCGAGGTTGGCATTGCTGCTGATGCTGGTGGTGCCGCCATTGAGATAGGTGTCACCGGTGTAGTCATTGGTGCCGGAGAGGATCAACTGGCCACCACCGCTTTTGGTGAGGCCGACCGCACCAGTCAGGACAGCATCCACCGTGAGGGCGCCGCCGGTGATGGTGTTGTTCTGGATGATGACGATGTCCTGGCCGTTTCCAGAGGTGAGGGAGCCACCGGTGATGCGGGTCGCATTCCCAGCGACTGTCGGGGTGACAAGAATGCCGCCGCTGCCGATGATGTGGGTGCCATTGAGGGTGAGCGTCGGCGTGGCAATAGCACTGTTGAACCGGATACTGCCGACGGTGACGTTGGCATTGAGGGTGAGGCTGGAGGTGAGGTCTAGATTGGTGGAGGCGGTCGTGGCGGCGGTGTTGGAGTAAGCGCCAGCGCCCAGAGCGACGATCTTGCCACCACTGAAGGTGGCCCAGTCAGTGGCGTTGGTGAGGGTGGCACCGCCATTGGTGGTCAGGTAGGTGGCATAGCCGCCGACGATGCCGGAAGCGGTGTTCGTCCCTGTGGCGGCAATGCCGGAGGTGCCGCCGCCATTGGCACTGAAGGCCACGGTGCCACCCGTTTCACGCGTCACAGAGCCGAGGGTGAGCAGCATTACGCCTCCCCCCACGCGGATTTGGTTCACCACGGAAGATCCCGCGCGGATGGTCACTCCGTTCAGAGTCTGGGAGTTTGGCCCCGACGTGTTCTGCTGCTGCAAAAATGTGCCGCCGCCGAGGATAAGCGCAGAGCCGGAGGCAATAATGTTGCTGGCCGGTGTACCCGTGTCGAAGAGAAGCCTCAAAGTGCCCCCTTTGACGGTCGTTGCCCCCGTGTAAGTCTGGGCGGTGCTGAAAGTCTGAATTCCTGCGCCCACCTTGGTGAGGGCACCGGCTCCGCTCAGGACACCGGAATAGGTTTGTGAGGTGCCGTTGTTTCCGATGATGAGTGTCACGGCTCCTGAAGCGTTGTCGGTGAGCGCGAGGTCGGTCGTGCCACTGAGACCGCCGAAGGTGAATGTGTGACTGGCGACGGATGAATCGAACACGAGGCCGGCTCCGCCCGTGGTGACGGTGCTGCCCTGCAAGGCGAGGCTGTTGGCGAGGACGAGACTGCCTGAGGTGACGGTGGTGGCTCCGGTGAAGGTGTTGGCTCCCGAAAGAGTGAGCACAGAGTCTGCCGCGCCATTGAGGGTGAGGGCCAGTGTGCCGGTGCCGCCATTGCGCAAGGTGCCGGCATAGGTGTTGGTGATGCCGGAACCAAGGGAGACGGTGAGAGTGACGGCGGTGGAGGAGCCGTTTTCCACAGTGGCAGTGCCAGGCGTGGTGGCATCCGTGCTCAAGCCGGTGACGGTGAAGCTGTTGCCATTGAGCTGGAACTTGGTGCCGGAAGTGGCGGCCGTGCCGAAGACGAGCGCGCCATTGGCCGTGCCGTAGGCGGCGTTGGCACCGGGCGTATTCAGCGTCAGGATGCCGCCTGCATTGATGGTAAGGGTTCCACCAAAATTGATGGTGGAGGTGCCGGCGCTGCCGCCATTGGCTTGTGGAGAAAGATAAGTGCGGGTGCCCGCAGAAACGGTGATCGCATTGGCCAGGCTGAGCGAGCTGCCACGGGCCACTCCGACCTGAAGAGTGCCGCCACTGGCCTGAATGGCGCTGCTTCCTGCGGAACCGGCATTGAGGAGGAGCACGGTGCCACCTTTAAGCGAAAGGCCGTTGGTTATCGTGCTGGCCGCAGAAAGCGTCAGCGTGCCACTGGTGACGCTGAGATCGGTGAGGGTGACGGCGCTGGCCAAGGTTTGGATGGCTCCTGCCACCGTCAATCTGCCGCTGCCGGTGAAGGTGCCGCTGTAGGTCTGGATGCCGGAGGAAAGCGTCAGCGTCTGGCCGGCCGCAATATTGACCACGCTAAATAAAGCGGAGCCGCCGCTCAGTGCACCGATGGTTTCGCTGCCCTGAACATCCAAAGTGTTGGAGGACGATCCTGTGCCCATGGCGACGAGTGCTGTGTCCGCGATGGCAGAACCGCCCGTGATCTGGAGCGTGGATGCAGTGACTGTCGTGGTTCCGGCATAGGTGTTCGTTCCCGAGAACACCAGGATACCCGCACCGCTGATCGTCACACCGCCTGCTCCTGAAATGTTCCCATTGATGGCGAAGATGCTGCCAGTTCCAAACGCGCTCAAGGCAGCCGTCTTCCCGCTGGCGATGGTGATGTTGCCCAGCCAGTTGACGGACGGAGTGACCGCAGTGCTGATGTTGGTGTTGAGTCCGCTTGAGTTGACGAAGTTGAGCGTGGTGCCGGAGGCATAATTATAATTGGTGGAGCCGCTGAGGTTCTGCCGGATGTCGAGGCCGCCATTGTTGACGTTGATGGTGGCGAGGCCGTTCAAGGCACCGCTGTTTTCCAGCAGAGTGGCGTTGGAGGTGTTCACATTGAGAGTGCCTCCGCCGTTGAAGGATGAGTTGTTCAGCCAGATGCGTGTGCCGGTGAGCGTGACGGAGCCGGTGGCGACCAGCGCAGTGGAAATGGTGGGTATCACGCCGGTGATGTTGTTGATGATCGCTCCATCACTGAGCGTGATGGAAGTCCCACCGCTGAGGAAGACCGCGCCTTCTTCAAAGTACAGTCCATTGGCAGACTGCACGCCACTGACGGTGATGGTCCCAGTGGTGCCATTGGTGCCGGCGGAAAAGTGGAGATCGTTGCTGCCGTCGGTGGTGCTCTGAAAGGTGTTGTTAACACCGGCTGGATCGGTGTTCCAAAAGAGACTGCTGCCCCAGGTGCCGGTGGCGGCACCAGAGCCGTCGGCGGTGCCGTTGGTGTCCCAGTAGAGGTCGTTGGCGGCTTGCAGCCTGCCATTGAAGCAGAGCATGACGCTCCAGACAATGGCCGTCATAAAACTCCACTTCAGGCACGGACACAGAACACGCAGCGGTAACGCTGAGTCCTGAGAAGGAGTGACTGAAAATGAAAAACGGGGAGCGGCTGCGGGGGTGAAGGCGGCTTTCAAATCAACGAGTTTTTTTCCAGACATGCGTCTGAATGAGGGTCGCCTGACATACGCCATGACACCGTCTGTTTCGACAGCAAAAAAGGCCTTCGACAATTGGGAAAAGTGCCAGCTTAGACAGACCTTTAAAAGAAGCTGGCGGCCACCATTACACCAGCTTTGCCAAGGCATCCGGCAAGGGCAGAACGAAGTCCATTTTTTCCTCGGTCGCGGGGTGGATGAAGTGAAGCTCGCTGGAATGGAGGCCGAGGCGTCTGGCGGGATCGGTGGTGGCACCGTAGGGCTTGTCTCCGACGATGGGGTGGCCCATGTCGGAAAGGTGGACGCGGATCTGATGGCGACGGCCGGTTTCGAGCTTCAACTCGACGAGTGTGGTGTGATGCGTGCGCTTGAGCACCTTGAAGTGGGTGATCGCCTCACGGGTGTCTTCATCGGGCGGGACGCTGCGGACACGGAGGGAGAACTCTTCATTGAGATGGCAGCGCAGGGTACCGGAATCCCGTTTGATGACGCCCTCGGTGATGGCGAGGTAGGTTTTGTCAAACAGGTGCCAGTTCTGCTGAAGGATGCGTTTGAAAGGCTCAGTCTTGGCAAAAACGATGAGGCCGGAGGTGTCGCGATCCAGGCGGTGGACGATCCAGACGCGATTGCGGACATCGGTGCCGCGCACATGGTCGGTGAGGGCGGCATAGGCGGTGCGGCCACTGCCGGAATCTGTGGCCACGGTGAGCCAGCCTGCGCCTTTGTTCAGCACGATGATGGCCTCGTCCTCATACACGATGCTGAGGCCGGCAGGCAGGGGCTTGACGTTGGCACGCGGGGCGCGCTCCACCTTGATGGTGATCTTGTCCCCGGGCTTAAGCGGGTGGTCGTGGCGGGTCATGGCGTGGTCATTCACGCGGACGCTGCCGTATTTGAGCCACTGCTTGAGGCGAGTACGCTTCATGTCCGGCCAGTTCTCGAATAGAAAAGGCAGGAGTTCGGTGGCTGTGGTGACGGTGCGTTGCTCAGGCATGGGGTCACATGCCACGGAAAAAAGATGCTGGCTAAGGAAAAGCGGGGTGGCACGTTCCTCCAGAGCTCAAAAACGCGCACCCATGTCCCTGCCCTGCCCTTTCCTGATTGTTCCACTCCTGGCTGTTTCATCCGTCTTTGCAGCGGATTTCCAAAAGGACATCCAGCCCATCCTGGAGCGAAACTGCTATGAGTGCCACAGTGAGAAGACGGGTAAAAAGAAGGGGGGCTTCGTGTTCGACGACCTGAAAACCTTCAAACTGGACATCGCTGACAACGATGTGGCGCAGATCCGTCCGGGGAAACCCTCAGAGAGCCATTTCCTCGAAGTCATCGTCAATGACGGCAAGAACCACATGCCGCCCGATGAAAACCTCTCCAGCGCGGAGATCAAAAAGATCACAGAGTGGATCTCTGAAGGGGCCAGTTTTGACAAGGATGCGCCGAAACTGGCCCCTGCCGCAGTTAAAAAATCACTGCCGCCGTTCATGAGTTGGACCAGCGCCGAGGGCAAAACGATCAAGGCGGGCTTTGTGCGCCTGGAAGGTGAAACGGTGGTGCTACGCCTGCCAGCCAATGGCAAAGAGGCCGCCGTGGCGATGTCCCGACTGTCCGAAGCCAGCCAGAAGCTGGCACGGGACTGCGCGGCGCCATGAGGTCACATTTCCGCCAGCGCGTCACTGACGGCGGCTTCGAGCGGACGTGAGCCGCTGCCGCCGAGACGCTCATCGAGGGCTTCGAGGCGCTGGATGAGATCCGCGACGTGTTTGCGCGGGTACATGCCGCCGGCCTCGGCACAAAAGTGGGTGCGGCAGCCAAAGGGGCGGTTTTTATAGATGGTGCAGCGGCCATCGCGACCCAGCAGAGGGCAGGCCCCGTCGGGATGAGGTTTGAGGGCCTTACGCCCGCTGGCACGGACTCCCAGGGCTGAATATAAAGCCTCTCCCCGGGTGAGCATGGGAGTGTGACCAGCCAGCCGAAAGTGGCAGCAGCCGGTGCGCATCTCACACTGGCGGGGCAGCGGGCGACGCTCCAGTTCGGCATAAATCGCCTCGATTTCATGACGGTGGTCTTGCTTCTGGGTTTTCATTCGGGGTATGTTAAGCATGGCTGCGCTGGCAGGGGTGGCACGCGATTTTTGCAAAGCGTCATTTTGAGATTTGAGATTTCCCATTCCACCCCCATCGTACCCGCCCATGATGGCTCTGCAGTTCAGAATCAGCGTCATCCGGGGTCAACCACCACTTATTAGAGACACCTGAAGCACGCATGAGTCTGCCTGAAATCGCCGGACATGAATTGCAGGACCTGGTCGGCAGCGGGCGGTGTGGCGCCGTATATCGGGCTGTGTCCACCAACGGCAAAGCCTGTGCGGTGAAGGTGTTTAGTTCGATGGCGATCAACCGCAAGGCGCTGGCGACAGCCTTCCGTGCCCTGCAGCAGATGCCTCACCACCGCGGTGTGCTGCCAGTGGAGAGCTACAGTTTTGACAGAACGCCCTACTTTTGTGTGATGCCGCTGGTCGGCGTGATGACGAAGGACAGCCATGGCCGCCGTCAGTGGCAGACGCCCACGCTGGAATCCGCCTGCAACGGCCTGCCACCGGAGCAGGCCTGGCGCCACATCTATGAAGTCGCCGATGCCCTGTCCTGGCTGCACAAGCACGGTATCCCGCATGGCAACCTGCGCCCGTCGAACATCCTGCTGGAGGATGATGCGGAGTCTTCGATCCGCCTCACCGACATCGCCCAAGGCTGGGTGGGAGGGATTCATCATCTCGAACTGACGGATCATTTTGTACATCTCTGCCCGGAACAGGCGGAAAACCCGGATGGTGTGTTTGCAGGCTATGGGCCGTCTTGGGACGTGTACAGCTTTGGTGTACTGGCGTACCGCCTGCTCAACGGCGTGCTGCCACGCGGTGCGGAGATGTGGGCCAGCGAGGTGGAACGTGCCCAGCAGCAGGCGGCAGCGGGGCTTGCGGTGCAAGTGAACAGCAATGCGCTGCTGGCCGCCGTCAAAGCGCAGCCAAAAATCTACTGGCCGCAGGAAGCGCAGTCCAAGTGGGAGGAACGCCGCCGCAGCATCATTGAGCGAGCTTTGGATCTGAACCCGGCAGCACGCTGGGCTGACATGCGCGAGATTGTGCGTGAATTTGAGGTGCTTGAAAGCGACTACCTGCTCGAAGAATCTCGTGAACAGACAGTCCGCGAGCGTCAGAAGCAGGCCAAGAAGGTGCTGACGTGGCAGACCACCGCCATTTCACTGCTGATTATTTTCGTGCTCTGTTTTGTTTACGCTTTCAAAACCCAGCGAAACCTGAACAAGGCGGAGAACACCATCTCCAACATCAATGCTGTGCACCATATGGAAAGTGATGCGCTTCAAAACCGCATCGACGTGCTGACAGGTGAGCGCGACAATGAGCGCAGCGCCAAGGCCGTGGCGGATCAAAATCTACAGAACTCACAGAACGCGGTGGACCAGTTCCTCACGCAGCTGCTGCAGACCCCCACGGGCAATGAGATGGAGGCCAGCTTTCAGAAGGAGCAGCTGCATGACGCGCTGGCCTACTGCATGCGCGGGCTGCCTGCCCTGGAACAATCGCCCGCGCTCGGCGTCGAACGGCTGCGTGCGTATGGCAACATCGGCCAGCTTCACCTGAAGCTGCGCAACAGCGCCCAGGCGGTGGTTTATCTCACGAAGGCGCGTGATCAGGCCGCTGAATTGATCCGCAAAGGAACCGGAGAGGGATCCCAGATCGCGCTCTACCAGCAATGGCTGGGCCGCTACAGCCTCCTCCTCTCTGACATCCGTGGACGAGAGGGGCGCCATGTGGAATCCCTCACCCTTCTCAAAGAAGCCACGGTCAATCTCGACAAGGGTCTGGCGGCTGATCCGAAAAACCGCCTCGCACGCAATGAATGCGCCCGTGCATGGCTCGAATACGGTCTGCGCACGCTGCGCAATGGTGATGTGGCCGACTCCGAGAACGCGCTGGCGCGGGTGCCGGTGATTCTCGATGCGAAGATGATCGGTCATGACCTGATCAACGACGAAAAATTCATCCTCGCGCGGGCCAAGTTTGCCAAAGGCGTCAGCCAGCGTGATGCAGGCAAGGTGGAGGAGGCGCTGAACACGCTGATCGATTCCGTGAAGGACATGGGAGAGCTGGTACTTGGCAGCAGCCCGCGCAACCAGGACCAGGCCTTGCTGCTGGCGGAGGCCTACACCGAACTGGCAGAATTGATCGGGCGCCACTTCAGCGGCTCGGATGCCAAGGAGGCGCACAACCAGGCCGTCCCGATCCTGCTGGAACTCAACCGTCTGCTGCCTGAGTGGGGGGAGGTGAAATATCTTCTCGCCCGCAACTACGGCGCCCTTGCTTCACTCTCACGTGATGCCGGCAACCCGGCTGAGGCAAGCAAGAAGAAGCAAGACGCCATCGAGTTGGTGAACGAGATCCTCGCGGACGACAAGGAGAATGTGCGCTACGGCTTTCTGCTGGCCAAACTGCGTGGTGAATACGCCGAACTGCTCGCTGACAACGGCAAGACTTCCGCCGCCATTCCGATTGCGAAGCAGGCGGTGGAATCGCTCGAAGCTCTCATCCAAGCACAGCCTGCCAATGACAAGCTCACCCCGGAGCGCCGAATGTGGGCCAGCCAGCTCGCGCAGCTTTATGGTTCGCTGGGACACACCAGCGAAAGCGCCGGAAAGAAGACCGAGGCCAAGGCCGCGTTTGCCAATGCCGTGGCCATCTGGGAAAAACTTGCCGCCGCCAGCACCAATGACGAGGCCATCCAGACGGGTCTCAACTGGAGCAAGGGCCGTCTCGCGAAGTTGAAATGAGCCTTGATGAAAAACAGCAGTCGCTCATCGACGACCTGAACATCATCCACGATCCGCATGAGCGTCTGAATGCGGTCGTCATGCGCGGGCATGCGCTGAAGCTGGATGATGCACAAAAAACTGAAGCGAACCTTGTGCCCGGCTGCGTTTCGCGCGTCTGGCTGCATGGGGAACTCGTGAATGGCCGCACACGCTTCCTCTGCGATGCCGAATCACCCATGGTGAGAGGTCTCGCCATGCTGCTGTGCGAATTATATACCGATGCCGATCCCGTCGAAGCCGCCCTGGTTGAACCCCGTATATGGGAAGCCTGCGGTTTCACCAAAATGCTTTCACCCACGCGTTTGAACGGACTGGCCAACATGCGCCTCAGGATCCGCGACATGGCGAAGCGGTTCATCACTTCCAACCCATCTCATTAGGCATGCTGCGTCTGCAAAACTTCCATGGCGCTGAACTGGCACCGCATCTCGATGCACTGGGCGAACTGCGCATCGCCGTGTTTCATGAATATCCCTACCTGTATGCCGGAACGCTGGAGCATGAGCGCGAGTATCTGGGAACCTACGTGAGATCCCGCGACAGCCTGGTTGTGCTGGTGTTTGATGATGACCGGGTCGTGGGTGCCACGACCTGCCTGCCCATGCTTGATGAGGGGCCCGAATTTCAAGCCGCGTTTGTGCAGGCAGGATATGACCTCTCCACCATCTGCTACTTCGGCGAATCGATCCTGCTGCCAGCCTATCGTGGCCAGGGCATCGGCAAGGAGTTCTTCACACGGCGTGAGGCCCATGTCAGGAAGCTGGGATTGAAACTCAGCACCTTCTGTGCGGTGGACCGTCCTGCCGAGCATGGGCTGCGTCCACCAGGCTATCGGCCACTCGATGATTTTTGGCGCAGCCAAGGCTATTCCAAACATCCCGAACTTCAGGCCACCTTCGTCTGGCAGGAGATCGGTGAGGAGACCGAATCACCGAAGACACTCACGTTCTGGACCAAGAGCGCGGAGTGATGAAGGCAGACTAGCGCTTGGGCCAGTTCAACTGTTTGTGCAAAAAGTTGAAGGTCCCCTGTCCGTTGATGGTATGGCCGCCGTTGAAGAACTCGATCTCGGTTTTTTCCTCCATGCCGAACTGAGCGTAGAGCCAGCGAGTCTTGGCATATTCATAGGCGACCCAGGGATCGATGGAGACGCCGTCATGATGACCGCGTTCGACCATGAACGGTCGTGGAAACATGAGGTAGGTGAGTTCGGCGTAGCTGAAGGTGCCGCCCATGTTGAAGTAGGGCATCTCCCATTCGTCCGTAAACATGAAGCTGTGCTTGTCTTCGGTGGCAGCCACCTTGCGAGTCCAGTCATTGAAGTCACCGGAGCAGATGGAGAGGCAGTAGCCGTCGAGCAATGGGGGAATGCGCACAGCAGATTCTCCGCCGTAGCTGAGCCCGTAGAAGCCGATGCGTGTGGCATCCACCTGCGGGAGATCCGCGAGCCATTTGAGCCACTGCTCATGATGACGCAGCATGACGGAAAACATGGAGGCTTTCACCGTGTTGCCTTTGCGTGAGAGCGTGCGGTACTGCTCCTCCTCTTTGTACAGGTTGTGAGGGGCGAGGGTGATGAAACCGCGCTCGGCCAGATGGGCGGCGAAATCGTGATAGGCGGGCTTGTCCCCTTCGATGACATCCGATGGCACGCCATGGCGCCCGTGCTGGCAGACGACGACGGGGCGCTTCTCACCCGGCTGCAGATCTTTGGGCAGAAGCAGGACTCCCCAGGCGAAACCTTCGCCACCGACATCCAGCACGACTTCGTAACCGGTCCATTTCGGCTTGTCGTAAATCTTGCGGGTGCGCGGCTTCGGCGTGGGCAGCGGCGCATCGATCCTGCCGATCACGTCGTCCCAGAACGTTTTGCGGAAGCCTTTGGCAGCAGCGATGAACTTGTCTGGATTTTTGTCGGCAAACTGTGCGTAGGTCCAGGCATCATTGCGAAATTCCGGCATGGCCTTGTAAAGGAAGAAATCATTTCTGACCTGATCCGATCCACGGATCAAGCGCTGCACATGAGCCTCGATTTCCTTCATCTGAGCCAACTGACGGACGGCAGGCAGGTAGGTCTGGCGCAGGCTCTGGGGCGTCTCTTTGGACAGCGCCATGCTGGCATCGTGCTTGAGCAGTTTTGCGAGGGCATGGGCCGCAGCGGCATCTCCACGCACGAGAGAGCGACGCTGGAGGCTCGGCGGCACCAGTGAATCAATGCGCAGATACTCCTCCTCCACCTCGTCAAACTCGGGCGTGCTGAGCCTGCCGGGAGCAGCCTGGCCTTTTTTGCCCTTGGGCTCCGGCGGACCGTCCACATTGGGCTCGTCCGCATACTGAATGACAAGTCCTCGTGGGGCGATGAGGGAGGCGATTTCGGCATCACCAAATTCAGCGAGCAGACCCCATACATTGCGATACAAAGGCTCGCGCCAGGTGCGCTGACGAGACTTGAAGTAACCGCTCACCAAGGCGGCGTCGATGCGTGGATCGACGGCTGCTGCATACATGGCGATGAGCCCGCCTTCGCCATAACCTGCGATGCCAATCTGCTCGTTGCGATGAATGTTGATCCAGTCCACCAACGCCTGCACCTTCTGGACCTCGTAGCCGATGATGTGACGACCCATCATGTAAGCCTGACGGTGAATCCATTCACGATGCGGCATGTTGGTCATGAGGATCTCTGGATTGCCCGAGCCAGCATCACTGCGGTTGATCAAAACTGGCACGATGACGGCGAAGCCATTTTCCACGAAACGACGGGCGATCTGCGCCTCCGGCGCCACACCCGAAGTCAGACCGGCGATCTGCTCCGGTGTCTGATCCGCATCCGGCAGTGCAATGATGTAGCCGCGCGGTTTTCCTTTGGGCTCAAGCAGCAGTCCTTCGCCGGAGACTTGCTCCAGCACCGGCCAGCGAACCTGATAGATGCGGTAGGTTTTGGTCTTGCCCACCAGCGCCAGATTGGTCTCATCCCCATAACGTTCCAAGGCCACCGGCACTCGCTTGTCCTTGAGCCCGATGATGTGCTTGAAGCGTTGCCGATTCTCCTGGACCGACTCCTCATAGGCTTGAGGAGACGACACATTGCGATGCCAGTGCTGCTCGCGCGTTTTCAGCGAGCCGGCAATCAGCTGATCCATGTCCTCAAGCGCTGAGGCGTGCATCTGCTCGGAGATGTCACCCTCTTTGTTCAGAGGCTGGGTGCCAGGCAGCGTTTCCGGCTGCTGAGCCAGGAGGCGCGCACCCAGCAGAAGGGTGGCAAGAACGTGCGGTAATTTCATGGAGATGAATCAACGCTCATCATGCGAGTCTTGCAACCGTGGCGGAATTCAATGCGACCACCTAGTCCGCCATCCTCCCGGCTCGATCCGCCGTAGAATTTCATCCCGGCAGAACATCTGTGCCCTGGTCAGATCAAGCGAATCCAGGGCTGTTCGCGCCATTCAGATGCCGGTCCAGTTCATACTTCCCGAGCGCCAGCGCGCCGAGCAGTCCTGAGCGTGCGCCCAGACCTGGAGAGACGATGAAGTCATCGATGCTGCGACCGAGCTCGGGAATGCGGAGGTAGCCGTTGTTGAGCCTGTGGAGCTGACCGCGGATGAGCGGAAGAATGTGCTCCTGGCTCATGACACCACCACCGAGAATGATGCGTTTTGGCGAAATGCTGAGGGTGAGGTTCATCAGCGCATGCGCCATGACATCAGCGACCTCCTCCCATGCAGGATGGTCGGGGGGGAGGGAGTCCGCTTTGACACCCCAACGAGAGGCAAGAGCGGTGCCGCTGACGTAGCCCTCCACACAGCTTTTGTGGAACGGACAATGGCAGGCCTGTTGAATCGCTGAAGAGTTATGTGGAGGCGGCACCAGGAGATGGCCAATCTCGGGATGCAGCGCACCGTGCAGCAGCTGCCCGTTGATCAGCACCCCGCCGCCGACACCCGTGCCGACGGTGATGTAAACAAGCGGATCCGTATTCTGCCCGGCACCCCAGAGGTATTCACCGAGCACGGCGGCGTTCACATCGGTGTCCCAGGCGATGGGCACGTGGTAGCGGTCGTGCAGCTTGGACACGATATTGGTGAACTGCCAGCCGGGTTTTGGCGTGGTGGTGATGTAACCGTAGGTTTCGCTTTTTCTGTCGAGATCGATCGGACCAAACGAACCAATGCCGATGGCGGCGATGGAGCCGTACTTCGACTTGGCCGTGGAAAGGAAGCGGGTCACTCCGGCGAGCGTGTCTTCCGGCGTGGTGGTGTCAATGCGCGTGACGTCCCGGACATCGTGAGGGCCGGTGCCGACAGCACAGACGAACTTGGTGCCTCCGGCCTCGATTGCAGCGATGAGGGGTGCTTCTTCGCTCATGAGTGTGGACGCACGGCAGCGGAGTCACGAATGCCGAGACTGGAGTAGATCTCGCGCGTGGCGTGGGATTTGTTTAAGGTGTAAAAATGGATGCCGTCCACGCCGTGATCGAGAAGATCATGACACTGCTCGGTGGCGTAGTGGATGCCGACCTTCTGCACGGCGGCCTCGTCGCCACCGCAACGCTGGATGGCGCGCAGGAGCTTGGCAGGGTAGCGGGCACCGGCGGCCAGCTCGGCCATGCGGCGCATGCCGGAGGCGCTGGTGATGGGCATGATGCCGGCGATGATCGGGATGTTGATCCCGGCCAGCTGGCAGCGCTCACGGAAGTCAAAGAAGTCGTGGTTGTCGAAGAAGAGCTGAGTGCAGATGTAGTCCGCGCCGGCATCGACCTTGGCCTTGAGGTAGTCCATTTCCAGCACGCGGTTCGGCGTGGTGGGGTGGCCTTCAGGGAATCCAGCGACGCCGATGCCAAAGCCACGCTTGTCAGGATGTGCGCCGCTGTCGTTGAACTTCTTGATGAAGGCCACGAGATCGGCGGCGTGCTGGAAGGCATCCTTGGCACGGTCATAATTGGCGAGATTCTTGGGAGGATCACCGCCGAGGGCGAGGATGTTGCTCACGCCTGCCTTTGCGTAGCGTTCAAGAATGGCTGCAATGTCCGCTTCGCTGTGACAGACACAGGTGAGGTGCGGCACGGCATCGAGACTGGTGGTGGTTTTGATGCGCACCACGAGGTCATGCGTGAGCTCACGCGTGGAGCCGCCCGCACCATAGGTGACGCTGACAAACGAAGGTTTGAAAGCCTCGAGTTCGCCGATGGCCTGATACAGAGCTTCAAACGCCTCGGCGCTCTTCGGCGGGAAGAACTCAAACGAGAGTGTGGGACGCTGGTCTTGAAGGATGTCGGCGATGTGCATCTAGTTCGGTTCTCGGTTCACTAAGCTTTGTATCAGGCGATGTGCTCGCCTTTGAGTACGTCTTCGAGGGTCTGGCGTTCACGCACGACGGTGGCCTTTTCATCATCGACCATGATTTCAGCAGGCATAGGGCGTGTGTTGTAGTTCGAAGCCATGGTGAAACCATAAGCCCCGGCGCTGAGCACGGCGAGGTATTCGCCTTCTTTGACGAGGGGGAGTTCGCGGTTCTGGGCGAGGAAGTCGCCAGATTCACAGATCGGACCGACCACATCGACTTTCTCGACAGTGGCGTTCGCGGGCTGCTTGAGGGGCGCGATCTGATGCCATCCTTCATAAAGCGTCGGACGGATGAGGTCATTCATGCCAGCATCGACGATCTTGAAGATCTTGGCGGAGCCGCGCTTCTCGTAGAGCACTTTGGTCAGCATGACACCGGCGTTGCCGACCATGAAGCGGCCGGGTTCGCAAAGAATGCGCAGGCCGAGCGGTTCGAGGTGCGGCACCACGGCTTCGGCATAAGCCTGAATCGTGAGAGGATGGACTTCGGCGTTTTCCTGCCACCAGGCGGAGTCGCCGGAATCGAGGCTCTGCTTGTAGTTGATGCCGATGCCGCCGCCGATGCTGAAGAACTCGATGCCGTAGCTCTTTTTCACCTGAGTCACGAGAGGGATGACCTTCTGCACGGCTTCGAGGAAGGGATCCACATTGGTGAGCTGCGAACCGATGTGCATCTGCAGGCCTTTGATGATCAGATTCGGGCAGTCGGCTGCCACGCGGGCATAGACGTCGATGATCTGATCGAAATCGATGCCGAACTTGTTTTCGCTCTTGCCGGTGGTGATCTTGGCGTGCGTTTTCGCATCGACATTCGGATTCACGCGAACGGCCACGGGAGCCTGCATGCCGAGCTCGCCGGCGACTTGGTTGATGTAGTGCAGTTCCGCCTCGGACTCGGCGTTGAAGCAGTAGATGCCCTGCTTGAGGGCGTACTCGATTTCGTCGCGGGTTTTGCCCACGCCGGCAAAGGTGCATTTGGCGGGATCGCCACCGGCCTTGATGACACGGTAGAGTTCGCCAGCCGAAACGATGTCAAAGCCGCCGCCGAGTTTGGCGATGGTGTTGAGCACAGCGAGATTCGAATTTGCCTTCACTGCAAAGCAGATCAGGTGGTCCAGCTTGGCCAGAGCAGCGTCCAGACGGGTGTAATGTCCGGTGATGGTGCTCTTGGAATAGACATAGAGCGGCGTGCCGTATTTCTCGGCAAGGGACTGAAGCGGGACGTTTTCGGCAAATAACTGGCCTTGGTGGTAGCGGAAGCTGTGCATAAGCGGGCGGCGTAGATAGGCGGGATTCACGCCTGCGCAACCCCGCTAAGGTTCATCCTTGATGCATTTCCACGAGTTTTCTTCCAGATGAAAGCATCTCCACGAGCCACAGACGCATGGCCCTGAAGCCACGGAGAAACGCCCCATCCATGACCTCCTGGCAGCCGAAGTGGCGGGCGATGACCTCCTCCTGGCGGCGGTAACGCGGCAGGAGAATGAGAGTGTCCCGCACAGAAGCCGAGTCTTTGGAGGTTCGCTGGGCGAGGGAAGGATGCAGCAGTCCTTTGCAAATGACCATTTCGGCTTCCGGTACGACGATGCGGCGCTCCGGCAGCAGCAGCCAGGGATGATAGGTGAGGACGGGACTGCCTGCGGGATCCTGCTGGAGGCGGACCAAGGTGCGGACCGGCACGCCGGAAGTGCGGCGGGCCAGGAAGCCCTTCACGCCGGACTCCACATCGGTGGTGGTGGCTCGCTTGTTGAGCAGGAAATCCCGGCCCATGAGGGTGCCAAACAACGTGAGACGGAAGGACCAGCCAGCGAACAGCATGCCGATGAGGATCAGCAGGAGCGAAACGGCGGCACCGGCATAAGGATGAATGAGATAGCTCCCGGCCACCAGAGCGATGAGGCCGAGTTTGACGAGCTTGAGACCGGCATCGACGATGCCGAAGGGAGAGAGGGCGATGAGCACATTGATGGCGTGCGAGCTGAGCCAGACGACGCCAAAGGCCACCATGGCGACGGGGATGGAAATCCAGGGGGTATGGACGCCAAAGTCGACCACGCTGGCGAGAGGCATCACGGCCAGGCCGGAGTCCGCCAGATGATTCACGGCCTGCGGCTGGATTTTGTTGAACTGAGCCATGGCGAGAGCCACGAGTGGCACAAAGCCGACCGTGGCGACGAGGGCGCTGAGCTTGTTTTCAAACAGCTCAAGAAAATCGAGGGGCTTTTTAACCAGCGGAGGAGCGGCGGCACCGAGAAAGTCCTTGAGAAAACAGACGAGGATCAGCGCCAGCCCCGTGCCCCAGACCCCGGGATGGCAGTACCATGGCAGGCGATGGCGAAGATGCGGCTCGGTCTTGTAATAAGTCATGACTCCCATGGCACTGACGCCCAGCAGCGGACTGATGGCGACGCCGGTGATCTCCGAGACGCCCTGCGAAAGGGAAACGCCCGGGAGGAGCATGGACTCACGCAACTTCTCCGCTGGAGAGGGAGGGGACGACTCGACGGCACCGAGCGAGGAGACGCCCACCAAGGCAACGAGGATCATGACGAACAGGCGACGCGTGAACAAGGTATTCATGACAGGCGGAGGTGGGTTCTGCTGCATAGCCGGATGCAACCTGCCTATGATGCACGGAAATCCCCCTCAGGCTCTGACAAAAACGCGCGCTGTGTGGAATGGGCCAGCCGCACCCCCCTCATCACTTCGCCAGCACCTTGGTGATCTCCGCGACGACCTGCTGGGCGAGGTATTCACTGCCGGCGGGGCTGTAATGCACATCGTGGGGGTTCTGCAGGGTGGCGAGCTTGGGAGTGATGCGGGCGTTCAAGTCGTCAATGGCGATGCCATTCTCCGACATGACGCGGGCGGCGATGTCGTTGTACTCTTTGACCTGGCCGAATTTGCGGGGCGGATTGAGCTCGCCCTCGGGGATCGGCGTGGTCGTGGCCCAGATCAGCCTGGCGCCGGTTTTCTTCAAAGTGGCAACGAGACTGCGGAGATTGGCCTCGTAGTCGGCGGGTTCGACCTGGCGTTTGCCATCCGGCATGTACTTGAGATCGTGGATGCCCCAGTTGAAGTGAATCACGTCCCATTTGCTGGTGCCGAGCCATTTGGCAATGTTGGCGACGCCGTTTTTGGTCGGACCGCCGTTCGTGGGGATGCGGTGCACGTTGGCCTTGCCCTCCAGAAGCTTGCGCACTGGCAGGGTGTAGCCCATGGAGATGGAATCACCAATGAGGAGGACGCGGGGAAGTCCTGCGACATCCTGGATGGGGGCCAGAGACGGATTAGGAGCCGGTTTGGGCTTGGCAGGCTGCTGCGCGGGCGCGCTGAGGAGGCCGATGAGAAGAAAGGAAAGAGCAGGAAGGAGGCGGTGCATGCCTCCATTCACTGCTCAAATCAGCCAATCTTTCAGACGATCTCGACGCGGACTTCGGCGCTGGTGTCCATCTCGCCGATGATTTTGGCGTTTTTGCCACAGGTGAGGGCTTTGTCGGCGTCTGCCGGGGAGACGATAGCGACCCAGCCGAGGCCCATGTTGAAGGTGTCGATGGCGTCTTTCGGGTCCGCATGGCGCAGGACTTTTTGCACTACATCGTTCTGCCAGAATGGAATACGAAGATTTGCACCCAGACCACGCTTCAGGAACATGCGGCCGAGGTTTTCCGGCAGACCACCACCGGTGATGTGGGCCATGGCCTTCGGGCGAATGCCCGCGGCTTTGAGAGCGGCGGTCTGCTCATGATAGAGCAGCGTGGGCAGCAGCAGAGTGCGCATCTCGTCTTCGCTGAACTGGATGTTTTCCTTCTCGATGATGCGGCGGACGAGGCTGAAGCCATTTGCGTGGAAACCGGCGCTGGGCCAGCCGATGAGCACATCACCAGCGGCGATGGTGCCGGGATCGAGCAAATCTTCCTTTTCGCAGGCTCCGATGGCGAAGCCACTGAGCTCGACCATGCCCTCGGGCACCATGCCGGGCATCTCAGCAGTCTCACCGCCGGCGAGGATGCAATTGCAAGCCTCCAGGTATTCGGTCATGCCGGCGATAATCCGGGTGATCTGCGTCTTCTGAATCTTCGGGATTCCCACGTAGTCGAGGAACATGATGGGATCAGCCCCAGTCGTGAGAACGTCGTTCACATTCATGGCCACGAGGTCTTTGCCGGCGGCTTCGAGCTGGTCGTGCTTGAGCAGCAGCTCGATCTTGGTGCCGACGCCATCACAGCCCGTGAGAATCATGGGATGCTTGTAGCCGCTGAGGTCGTAAGCGGCGGCGAACAGACCGAAGGGATTTGCCAGCTTCCGCCTCTGCTGGGTGCGCTTCACCAGCACGCCGATGTCATCGACCAGCGATGCTGCTTCGTGAATATCGACGCCGGCTTGTTTGTAGGTGTGTGCGGAGGGGCTGCTCATGGAAAATGGGTGGCTGGTTGCCTAGCCCGAAAGCGGGGGCGGCTCAAACGGAAACTCACCATTGCGGCCTGCAAGCGCTCTTTCCCCCGCTGGAAGGATTTGTCCGGCCGAAGCAAGGCCGACCATCCAGCGGCGTAGGTTCTTCAGCCATCTGGGCTCCTACGTATGAAAAACACTGCCACTCCCTCACCGAGCATTCCGCAGGCTTTCAGCCCTGCGGGCGGCGATTTGCTGCGCATCGGCTCGACCCGCCGCGGCTTCTTGCAGACCGGGCTGGCAGGACTGGCGGGCATTTCGGCACCCTCGCTGTTCCAGCAGCAGGCCTTCGCCGCAGCGTCGGGACAGGCCACGCGGAAGACGAATGTGGTGCTTTTTTGGCTCTCGGGCGGTCCGAGCCACATCGATATGTGGGACCCGAAACCCGATGCACCGAGCGAGATTCGCGGCCCCTTCGGCCACATCCCGACCAAAGTACCGGGCATCCATGTGTGTGAGCATCTGCCGCTGAGCGCGAAGATCATGGACCGGCTCACGCTGGTTCGCTCGGTCGATTGCAGTGCCAGCGATCACACCCCCATCACCATGCAGGCCTGCAATCCGCTGGCACGACGCACGAACGATGGGCGGGATGGCGGCGGCTATCCGTCCATGGGTTCCATCGCCGCGAAGTTCCGTGGCGCCAATGCCCCCGGCATTCCAGGATATGTGGCGCTCGCGGATTCACTGCCCGCCGACATCTGGGGCGCAGGTCACATGGGCAATGCCTTCAATCCTGTCAGCGGCAAGGATTTGTCAGGCCGCCTCAAACTCGTCGAGGGTCTCAGCATCGAGCGGCTCGGCAGCCGCCGTGATCTGGCCGAGCAAATGGACCAGTGGAAGCGTGGCATCGGTGCGAATGAATCCATCGCCTCGGCTGATCACTTCACGCAGCAGGCCTATGAGGTGCTCATGACCGGCAGTGCGCAGCACGCGCTCAATCTGGATGAAGAATCATCCGCCATGCGGGACAAATACGGGCGCGACAGCCTCGGCGAGAAGGCCCTGCTCGCACGCCGGCTCATTGAAGCGGGCTCCACCTTTGTGACCGTCAGCGGTGCCTGGGGTTACTTTGATCATCATGGTGATGAAGTGAAGTGGGGTGGCATCAAGAAGGGGCTCACACCGCTGCTGCCAAGCGTGGACCGCACCTTGCACGCCATCGTGACCGATCTCGAAGACCGTGGGCTGCTGGACAGCACGTTGATTTTGATGATGGGCGAGTTTGGCCGCAGTCCCGTGATCAACAAGAATGCCGGGCGCGACCACTGGCCGCGTGTGATGTCCATGGTCATGGCTGGCGGCGGTCTGCGCCATGGACAGGTCATCGGCAGCACCGACAAGCATGGTGGAGAGATCGAGACACGCCGTGTCGCGCCGGGTGATCTCGCGGCGACGGTGTTTCACCACCTCGGCATCGAACAAAACACCAACTGGATCGACCCTCAGGGCCGCCCGCGCCCCATCGTGGCCGAAGGTGGCAAGGTGATGGCAGAGCTGGTGTGATTCACTGCGGCGTGCCGCAGTCCACGCTGCATCAGGAGTCTGGAGGACGCCGGGCTTCGATCGCACTGACCATCTGGTGGATGTGGGGTTTGATGCCCTCACGTGGCTTCATGATCGCAAGACTCTGATCAAACGACCCCCATTTGAGCACTTTGATGTTCACATGTCGCGCACCCCATTGGTTCATGGACGCCTTGGACGGGCGGTAGAGATCGATGGTGCCGGTGCCGACGAGAGCCGAACCGTAATCGTCCACCTGATAAACATGAGGCTCGCCCTCGATCTTGAATTCGGTGCCGACAGGGTAAACGGACCAGTCTGCGGCGGCGCTTCGCACGGCACCAAACTTGAGGATATTGCCGACGGCACTCCTGGCACCGTAAACGATGTGATCGCTTTCACTTTGGGTGTAAGCAGTCGTCTTCACATTGCTTATGGTGCTGCCGGAACGCAGGCTCACCAGCTTTCGAGACGCGACTTTGGAAACACTTTGGCAGGAAGCACAACCCGCGCACAACGCGGCCAGCAGGAACAAACGGAGGTTAATCATTTTGGGATGGGCGCGTCACTTTGCGGGCCTTGGGGTGAGGAATGAGACAGGCATCGGAGCCCCATGTTCGATCTTTTTGAAACCCCACTCTCGCGCGCCCTATACCGCTTGTAGCTTCAACGCCTTCCCATAGACGCCATAATAACACCCTCCGAAGAAATCAACCCGGCAGGCCGTTCTAGGCTCATGCGGTCGTTTTTGTCCTTCCTGTTGTTTTTTCATGTCAGCCACTGCTTCGCGGAAGAATATGACCTCGTGCTCAATAATGGCCGTTTAATGGACCCGGCGACAAATCTGGACGCAGTTCGTCATATCGGCATTCGTGAGGGCAAGATCGCCGCGATCTCCGAAACACCGCTTGCCGGCAAAGAAACGCTGAATGTGAAGGGTCATGTCGTCGCGCCTGGTTTCATCGACCTCCATGCCCATGGGCAGACCACGAGCGACATGCAGATCAAAGCTTGTGATGGCGTCACCACAGCGCTCGACCTGGAAGCGGGAGTGTATCCGGTGGCCGCGTGGTACCGTTCAATGGAAGGCACGGCAACGCTGAACTACGGAGCCACGGTGGGCCACATCGCCGCACGCTTTGCCGCATTTCATCCTGGACTGGAGATCGGACACTGGGCGGTCAACCGTGCCAAGGTCGCGGGACTCGGCGCGAAGCCTGATGGAGCGAACAAGAGGGCGACGGACAAGGAATTGAAACTCATGGGAGATGCGATAAACCATGGACTCGATGAGGGCGCGCTGGGCATTGGCTTTGGCATCAACTACACGCCTGCCGCCGCACCGAGCGAGATCGAGTCCATGTTTCGCATCGCAACCGAGCGCAAGGTGCCCGCGTTTGTGCATACACGCGCCTTTGGCCTCGCAGCAATCCAGGAGGCGATCACCGAAGCAAAAACGGCCGGCGCGGCGTTGCACATCGTGCATGTGGGCAGCAGCGCCATCGGCGCCATGAGGGAGGTTTTGAAACTCATCGATGCCAGCAAGGCCGCAGGCATGGACATCAGCACCGAAGTGTACCCCTACACTGCTGCCTCCACCGTGCTGGAGTCCGCGATGTTCAATCCCGGCTGGCAGGACAATCTCAAGATCGACTACGGCGATCTGGCCTGGGCCGCGACCGGTGAACGGCTCACGCAGGAGAGTTTCGAGCGCTACCGCAAACAAGGCGGCTGGGTGATCATCTACATGATGAAGGATGAAAATGTGGAGATGGCCATCGCACATCCCGGGGTGATGATCGCGAGCGACGGTGTTCCCTTCATTGATGGCAAAGGCCATCCCCGCGGCGCGGGAACCTTCGCCCGCGTGCTGGGCCATTACTCGCGCGAGAAAAAGCTGCTGCCGTTGATGGAGGCACTCGCCAAGATGACGATCCTGCCCGCCCGGCGTCTGGAAGGATACGTTCCGATGATGAAAGGCAAAGGCCGCATCGCCCTGGGTGCTGATGCGGACATCACCGTCTTCGATCCGACGACCGTGATCGATCGCGCCACCTTTGAGTCACCAACAGCACCTTCCGCCGGTATTCCCCATGTCATTGTGAACGGTGTTCCCGTCGTGCGGGATGGCAACCTCGTGAAAGAAGCCCGTCCTGGACGCGCTGTAAGGATCACTCCATGAAACACATTCTTCTAAGCTTAATCTTTGGCACTGCCTTGCTCGCAGACGAAGCCCCGCAGTGGCGCGATCTCTTCAACGGCAAGGATCTCACAGGCTGGGCGGATGTGAACACCAGCCCTGAAACTTGGGGTGTTAAAGACGGCATGCTCGTTTGCAAAGGCAAGCCGATCGGTGTGATGCGCAGCGAGAAGCAGTATGAAAACTTCATCCTGCACATCGAATGGATGCACATGGAGGCGGGTGGAAATTCCGGCGTGTTTGTGTGGAGCGAGGGCGCGGTGCCTGAAGGCCGAAATCTGCCCAAAGGCATGGAGGTGCAAATGCTGGAGCTGGAGTGGCCGAAACTGCACCTCGGCAAAGACGGGCTGCCGAATCATCCGGGCTACGTGTCCGGCGAACTCTTCGGCGCGAATGGACTCGAAGGCATCCCGGACAATCCACGTGGCAAAAGAAGCATGTCCTGGGAGATGCGCTGCAAAGGCAAAGGCGAATGGAACACCTACGATGTCGTTTGTGTGGATGGCACGGTGAAGCTGTCGATCAACGGCAAGTTCGTCAATGGCATCAGCCAGTCCACGGCGCGCAAAGGGTACCTCTGTCTTGAGTCCGAAGGTGCCGAGATTCATTTCCGCAACATCCGCATTCTGGAACTGCCCGGCGGCAGGGTGACACCGGAGCAGACGGCACCTGTGGTGGGAAAGTAGTCACTTAGTCTGCTTCATCAATTCCTCAACCTTTGCTGTGATTCGCTCCTCCACGGTCTCGGTGTAAGGCGCACGATGGCCGTATTCAAACATGCCAGTCACGCCTTCATAGCCGCCTTCTTTGAGCACACGCAGGCTGGGCACATAGCTCGTGAGATCGTTGTTGTAACCGCAGACCCAGGTGTTGTTCCAACCATAGGCTGCTTTGAATTTGAGCGAGTAATCCACCACCGTCTCACCGGTCAGGGCGATAAACTGAAAGTCTGTGCCGATGCGCCAGACTTGGACGGGATACTTCACAAGATCCGGCGGCGAACCGAGTGTCTCATATTGGCGGATGAAGTGCTCGAACTCGCGTTTCGGCATGCCACTGAGATTGGGGAGGCGTTGTTTGAGTTCTTCGAGCGGGATGCCGGGCTGCAGCGACAGCTCCGTCTCACCCATCGCAGCACGAATCGGCCCGTTGAGTGGCGGCATCTTGGTGGCGATCACCTGCCGCACCGCTTCGGCCAGCACCTTTCCATACATGTTTGCGAGTTCGATCGCTTCAACATCCTTGCCACGAATACGTGGCAGTGGATTCGCATCGCCACCGCAGTTTTGCACGAACATGGCCACTGAACCCGGGAATGACTTTTCCAACTCAAGCTGCGCGAAGCCTGCGTAGTCGCCATTGATGCTGAGGCCGCCGAGCGCCGTCGTGTGGCAGGAGTAACCAAAGACGATGGCCTTGAGATCATTGCCGGATTTCACGGTGATCACCGGCACATCCTGATCCACCTGCCCGCCCAGCGCGCGGCTCTCCGGCCCGCGTGAGCGCCGCCGGTTTACGGCCACACCTGCGAGGCCTTGATCAAACGCCAGTTCAGCGGGCGCGAGGTTTGCGATGGCCGCTCCGATCACCTCCTCATACTTGGCGTAGACCATCTCCGTGTACCGATCCTTCACCGCCGCCTCTTCGGGTGTGAATTCATAGTACAGCCACAGCACATCCGCCGTCACCGGGCAGGAGTGATTGTGCGAAGTGTTCAGGATCAGCCGCTCTCTTGGGATGCCATGCTTTTCCAGAGCCGCCTTCGCAATGATAGCAATCATCTTGTCGCTCAATCCCACCAAATCCGCCGTCACCAGCACCGATGTCGCTCCTAAGTCATCCTTCAGTGCGAGCGCCTTCAGCCAGATGGGATGCTCCACCCGCTGCGACATGCGAGTCTTGCCGCCATACCCTGCAAGGGGCACCGGTTCCGTGGGTGTGATGTCTGCTTTAGCCGCTCCCGCCAGCCATGCGGCGGAGGTTGTCAGAGGCAGCAGAAGAAGCGCGAGGCAAAAAAGTTTCATGCTCACCACATACGCATTGAGCACGTCCATGTTAGCCGTCTTCAATGACTGCCCATCACAATCATTCACCTCTCCAAGCTGTCTTTTGACAACGCAACGCCCCAGCCCCACGCTTTAAGCATGATCATTCCTTACTTCTGGGCTGAATCACGCCTGCAACACAAACTGCCGTCGCGCCAGATCACCGTGCGGCGATGGGGTTGGTCGGACATCAGCCAGGCGGACGCGCAAGCGCTGGCCGACCAGCGTGCGCAGGAGGCGATGGATCGAATCCAATCGGGTGAAGCACTCCGCCGTCGGGAGCCCAAGGCGGCCTATGACTGTGCTGACGGCGTTCCTATTCGAGAGGAAGTGGTATCACGGCATGGCAACGCCGTCATTACACGCAACAGCTACGGCTCACTGTGTTTGAACGCCCCCGATGTATTTTTTGCCGATGTGGATGCTGAGTGGCACCCTTCATTGCAGATGAATCTGCGTGGATGCCTGACAATGATCGTGGCCGGTGTGGCGGCCGGTTTGATATTAAAGTCGGCGCTGATCGGTTTCGTCCTGGCCATTGGCCTTCCTTGGCTGGCATCGCTGGTCATCGGCAAGATCAACAAGAAACGCCGCCCAGAGGCCGAAGCACGTGCCAAGGAGCAGGCACAGGCGACCATTCACGCGTTTTCCGCCGCCCATCCGTCCTGGCACCTGCGCATGTATGAGACGCCCGCCGGTTTTCGGTTGCTGGCCATGCACGATGTTTTCGATCCTGCTGGCGAGGCAGCCAGAGAGGCGCTGGCAGAATTGAGCGCCGACAAGGTGTTTGTGCGGCTATGCACCATCCAAGGCTGTTTCCGCGCACGCGTCAGCCCAAAAAGCTGGCGCATGAAATACAGAGCGCCGCTCAGCCTGCCGAAATCCAAATGGCCCTTCCCCGCTGAACATCTTGCTCTGCGTCAGCAGTGGATTGAAGCCTACGACCGGCATGCCCCCAGTTATGCCTCATGCCGGTTCATCGATACTCTCGGCAGCCGAACGACGCATCCTGAAGCAGAAGCTGTTCGTGCAGTCCATGATGAGTACTGCCATGCACATTCGGACCTGCCCCTCGCCTGAGTCTGCTATTTGAGCTCCGCCGCCATCTCCATCAGGGCGTCCATCATTTTCACCGAGGCCTGGGGTTCGAGATTGTTGGTGCCCGGCCAGGTCTCGTAGCCACCCAGTTCAAAGTGACGCGGAGTGGGCATGTAGCCGTAGTAGCCGTTGGCCAGCTCGACCATGAAGGACTTGGCAAAGGGGCTGCGCTTGCGGAATTCGACACCCGTTTCGGCAAAGGTTTCGGTGGGGGTGGTGCCGATGCAGATATCGCCGATGCGCAGGATTTGCACTGCTGCCTTGGTGGCAGGGCTGGCCTGCGCAAGACGCTGAACGCGCCCGGCGTAGGCGAGGGGCAGATCGGCCTTGCCCTGAATGCGCGGAGTGTTGGCCTCGGTTTCTTTGGCCCAGGCGATGAGCTCGGGATCAATCTTGCGCCAGGCGATGTCGAGCTCACGATAACGTGCAGCGAGAGGTGCGCTGTTTTGCCAGGTTACCTTTGCCAAGGCGGCGTTGACTTTCGAAGCCACATCTTCGGCAACGTAGCGCATCTGCTCGTAGGGCTTCTTGCGTGGCTGCGGGTTGCGGAAGTTGATGTTGTTCGCGTCACCACTGGTGCCGTTGGCCATCATCGCGACGAAGGGTGGATCATCGCTGCCGCCCGCCTGCAGGCGCTTCAGGGCCTCGCAGTACATGCCGTAGTAGTCTGCGGAGATGTCCGCGCCATTGACCCCTCCGACGTAGTGCAGCGAGTAGGCCGAATAAACGGAGATCAAACGTCCGCCGGGCTCACGCAGGGCAATGAAGGAGACGGTGGGATCGGGCTGGCCCGCAGGCTCGACTAGCGCTGGATTGCCTGCGCCGGGATTCGTCTTCACCTTGTCGATCTTACCGAAAGGATTGGGCGGCATTTTGCCCTCCTGAAGAAACCAGCGGCGGATATGCACATGCTCCGGCACATCCACCGTACCGAAGGCGATCTCCGCCGGGCGCAGCAAATAGATCGCACGGCGAACGCCGTCTGCGATGCGGCGCACGACGAACTTTTGATATCCGGTCAACTCCATGTCGGAGGTATAGAAGCGCACGGGTCCACCGATGGCATTCACCGCCGAATGTGTGTGCGTGCCGGAGATCACCACATTTGCCGCAGGGATGCCGGTTTCTTTCTCAATCAACTCCCGCGCGGCCACAGAGACGCTGCGATGCAGCCCGAGCAGATCGCAGACGACGAGGGCGAGCTTTGTTTTGCCGTCATCAAGCACAAGACAACGTGCGTGAAGTTCATCGTGAATGTTCGTGCAGGGATAGGGCAGGAAACCGCCCACGACCTCACCACCGAGATCCGGCGTGATGTTACTGGTAGCGGCACCCGCCATCAAAAGAGCCTTGGGGGCATCCGCAGCATGCAGAGTGGCAACGGCAAAGAGGGAGAGGAGAAACAGTCGCATGAATCTTATACAGCGCTGAAGAGGTGCTTTTGTCATGGCTTCCAATCCGCCGGCAGATTGAGTGACCAAACTTCATTCGAAAGCGGCCTCGCATGCCCGCCTGCTAGCCAGAGCTTGTCCTGAAACACGAAGACCGAGTGCTCATGCCTTGCCTTCCAGCACGTCTTCGTTTCCAAACGCTGCCAGTTCTTGCCATCCATGCTGTGCCAGACATCGCCAAAGTTGTCTTTCTCCTTCGACCAGCCGCCGAGCACCCACAGGCGCCCACGGTAAACTGTGGCGCTAAACCAGAGACGTGGTGCCCACGGTGCCGACTTCGTTTCGCAGGTCCAGTTCACACCATCGCTGGATGACCACACGTCGTTCCTGGCTTGGTAGCCCGGCACATAGTTCCCGCCGCCAAGCACGTAGATTCTGTCGTTCAGCACCACCGCCTGGTGGTACGCGCGCGGCGACCACGCCGCCCTCGTCGTCTCAAGCTTCCACTCTTTGCCATCAGCAGACGACCAGACATCGTTCTTCAGGCTCGCATCATCGCCAAAGTAGTAGTTCCCCGTGCCGCCGAGCATCCACATACGGCCGCGATGCTCCACCAGACCCGCCGCGAGCCGTGGTGACCAGCCCGCGCTCGGAGTGGCCTGCTCCCATTTCGCGCCATCAGCGGAGGACCATACCTGATGGCTCGCCGAATGACCCGGCAGGCGGCCTTTATGCCAGCCGCCCATGACCCACATCTTGCCATGAAAAGAGGTGCTCATCGCTAGATCGCTGTGCAGCCACGGCGCGTTTTGAGTGATCAACTTCCATGCTTTGCCATCGCCGGAGGCCCACACATCGCGCGGCGGTTCCTCAAACGACTGAAACCAGCCGCCTCCGATCCAAAGCTGGTCCTTGAACACCCACTCCGCCTGCGAATCGCGCGCCTGCCAGGCTGCCTTGGATTCAAGCACCCAGTCGGGCTCGGCAGCAGAGACGTTCAGGCTGATGAGCCCAAGCAAAAGCAGAAGGAGCGGCCGCATAAATCAGATCTCCGACTCCTTTGGCAGCAGGAACGGCGCGCGATACTCACGGCCTAGAAGGTCGTTGGCAGGGGTGTTGTCGAGGAAGGACTCCTTGCCGCCATCCACGCGGAGATGCTGGCCGAGGGTAAGTTTTGTCTTGTCCAGATCGACACCGGCATCACTGAGGTAATGGCGGGTGCGCTCCAGCGTCTCCTGCACGTCATCGTGGACTTTGATTTCGCCGAGGCTCTTCGCGATGTCGTTGACCGAAGTCTGCATACCGAGACGATATGAAATATTGGCAATGTGGCAGAGCGCGCTGCTTTGGTGGCCCTCCTCGATCTCCGCCTTCAGATCGCCCTGCCTGCGGCTGCGCACGGCATTGAGGAAGTTGGCAAAATGGTTCTCGGACTTACCATCAAAGGCGCGGATGAGATTGCCTTTCGGATCGTAGAGGTTTGTGTCGGCGATGATGCCTTCGCTGCCGTAGAAGAACCACATGGATTTGATCGTGGGATGAAACGGCGCGGATTTCAGTCCGCGCGTTTCTGAGATGATCGTCTTGTCGCCAAAGTCGAAGATGCCCACCTGCGAATTCGGTGTCTCGGCCACGTCGGTGTAGCCCAAGCGGCCACCGTAACTGAGCACGCTGCGGCCCAGTCCGGACACACCGAGGCCCCAGCGGCAGATGTCGAGCGAGTGGACGTTGTTGTTGCCGATCTCACCGCTGCCGGTGTTCCAGAACCAATGCCAGTCATAGTGGAACTTCGGCCGGTTGAGCTTCGGCATCGCAGCAGGACCTGCCCAGAGGTTGTAGTCGCAGCGCGGCGGCATCGCGCATTCGGCAGGCCCGCCGATGGAACCACGCCCGCCGTAGATGATGCTTTTTGCCAGCTTCACCTCGCCAAGTTTGCCCTCACGCATGTATTTGACCGCCGCGGCCAAAGCACCCCGTGAACGATTCTGAGTACCGCCCTGGCAGATGCGCCCCAGCTTCCGCGCCGCCTGAACCATGCGCCGGCCTTCGATGACATTGTGGCTCACCGGCTTTTCGACATACACATCCTTGCCGGCCTGCATCGCCCAAATCGCAGAGAGCGAGTGCCAGTGATTTGGCGATGCGATGAACACCACATCGACCGATTTATCTTCCAGCACCTTGCGCAAATCCTGCACCTTCTTCGGCATCGGGCGCTTCCCTTTCACCAGGAGATCCGCCACTTCATCCGCGCGATCCAGATCAGGATCGCACACATAGGCCACATCGCAGTCGGCGATCCTGGACAGTTCGTTGGCGTGGGCTTTGCCACGAATACCGCAGCCAATGATCGCAGCGGTGATTTTTTCATTGGCGCTGACTGGCTTTGAATCAACTGCAAACAGAGGAGCTGGCAGGCTGATGGCAGCTGCGGCCATGAGGGAATCTTCGAAGAATCGGCGGCGGGTGGAAGCGTGCATTGTGAGAAATCAATACGTGACAAAGGCATTCCTGCTTGCTGCTTCATTCAATTGAACTGGCCACTGCGGAGATCTTTCAAGGCCATGCCTGAACACGCTTCATCTCACTTCACGGCCGCTGCTGGCGGGACAGTTCAGCCAGATAAATCGCGGTGATGGTCTTGCCATCAGCATCCTTCTCGTGACTCGAATACCACGAGACAAGCGCACGCGTCGGCGAGAGGGCAACGAAGCCCGGATAGGAGTTGTCACCGCCGCTGGGAAGTTCAGCAAACTCCTGCACTTGATCGCCGACGAGCCAGCAAAGCGAGGTTTTGGCTCCGTTCTCCTTCGTCGTGTGGCGGCCACCGACGAGGATGCTGTCGCCCCATTTCACGACGAGCGGACCGCCGATGGCGCGTTCGAGGCTCTTTCGGATCCATTCGGTGTAGGGCGGTTTCGAACGAATGAGCTGGGCGTTCTTCCCGCCGCCGTGGCGCCCGATGGCCAGCACACTGCCGTCTTGCTCGAAGAGGAAAGCGGTTTCGTCGCCACCCGTTTCTTGGAAGAAGGCACGCTTTTTCCAGATCAGGCCGTCGTCGCTTTCGAGCATGAGGGATTGCACCTTTTCGCCTTCACCTTTCGGTCCAATGTCATAGCCGGGTTTGCGCCGGCCACACAGGTAGGCCTTGCCGCCAAACTCGGCCGCACGCCAGATATAGAGCCCAAAGGTCCCTTCAAGCATCGTGGGATCAGTCCATTTCACCCCATCATCCGAAGACACCGCAAAGCCGAGCATCTTGTTCATGTCATAGTCTTTGGGTTCGATCTTGCCAGGCCCGCTGTACCAAGTGCCAGCATAGACGAAGAGGCGGTCTTTGAAGACGAGGAAGTGTGGATCGCGCGTGTCGCGGTCTTTGACGGAAAAACGATGCACCTGCTGCCACGTCGCGCCCTCGTCCGAGCTGCACATGATGATCACCGAGGCGGTGTTGAAGACCATGTGACCATCGGGACAGCTGCGGAAGGTCAGATAGAGCTTGTCGCGGAAGCGAACGAGATCCGTAAAGGCATTGTGCTCGCCGTTGTGAAACACCCGGCGGATGTTGCCGACAGTGACGGCGGGCGGCTCCGAGGCAGAGACAAATCCGCACGCGACTGAGACGAGCAGGAGGAGAGCACGCATGATCATTTGATTTTGATGCCTGGCTTTCGCCTTTGCGTCGGCCAACACCAAGTTCGAGAAGGGAAAAAAATGGCGGCGAGTGGAACGGGAGGTCATGGTCGTAAAGAACGTGCCGGATGAGAAGATGTTATCTGGCTGCGAGTTCAGGCCTCCAAGTTCGTATTCAACGGTCATGAATCGTTTACTCGCCCTCGCCACCTTTGCCCTGGTCCTGAATGCCTCCGCCGAGGACTGGCCGCAGTTCATGTTCAACTCGGCGCATTCCGGCAACGCAATCAAGTGCGACATCGACGCGGAAAAGCTCAGCCTGCAAGGCATGGTGGGGATGACAGACGGCATCTACACCTCGCCGGTGGTCGCGGATGGCCGGGTGTTTGTAGTCGATGGCTCGGGCTGCGCCGCCTGTTTTGACGCCGCCACGCTCAAGGAGGTGTGGCGCTTCCAAAGCAAGGGCGGGAAGCAGAATGTGAACAACGTGAGTTCACCGGCCATCGTGGGCCGGCACCTGCACTTTGGCACCACGGCCGGCATTTACTATGTCCTGGATCGCAGCACCGGCGCAGTAGTGAAGGAGATCGACTGCGGCGAGCCGATTTTTAGCACGCCGGTCATCGGCAAGGACCGTGCCTATTTTGCCACGCTCGGCGCGCAGGTTTATGCAATCACGAACGAAGGAGAGACGAAATGGAAATGGGACTTCGTGAAGGAAGTGGTCGGGTTCGACGGCAACCGCTGGAGCGGTGAGGAGTGGGCGAAATTTTGCGAGAAGCGAATGCTGGCCACGCTCAAGCCTGGAACCAAGCCCACCTCCAGCGACGGCCGGGTGACATGGAAAGATCACTTCGTCTGCTCGCGAGACATCTGCCTCATCAAGGGCAACACCGTCGTTATCCCTGCGGGTGGCCGCACGCTGTTCATCGAAGACACGGGCGCTGCGCCGAAGCTGAAAGCCACGGGTGAGATTCCGGAGTGGTCCGGCAAGGAATTTCCCGCGACCTTTGGACAAAGCGCGGATGATGACGGCAACGTTTATGTGCAGTGGCACCGCCGCGATAATGCGGGCCGCGTGGATATCATGCGACTGGAAGGTGCCATGCTGACCACCGGCGACTTCGTGCCGGGCACGGACACAAACATCCGCATGGACGGCCTGCTGAGCTTCTCGCCGGTAGCGATTCGCGGGAAGGAAGTATTCCGCGTGAAGCCGGAGACGGAGCGTGGGCTCATTCGGCATAACATGAGCACGAAGGAGATGAAGACGCTCAGCGGTGCAGGCGCCATCGCGCCACCGGTGCTGACGAAGAACCATGCGATCTTTGGTGGGCTGGATGGAACGCTCTACATTGCCCCACTGAGTGGGAAGGAGCCAGTGCGGAAGATAGGCTTCAGCACGAGTGCGATTTCAGCACCCGTGGCCGTCGCTGATGGTTGTGTTTTCGTCGGCGGCGAAGGTGGCTATCTTGCCAAATATGGTTCGCTCAAAGCAGATATGCCAAGTGCTTCCAGTGTGCCTGGGCCTGCTGTTAGAGAGATGCGCAGTCCGCTCAAAGGCAAACTGGCCGATTCGAAATACGACTGGTACACGAACTACGGAAACTTCGCGGGGCAGAACTCGAACAACCAGGGCATCGCGCCACCGCTGCGCATGCGCTGGGCACGGCGGCTGGAAGGCACGGTGAAACATCTGCCGGTGTGTGGTGGCGGGCGGATGTACACGCACACCGCCGAGGGGCAGATCATCGCGTGCGAGCAGGACACGGGCAGGCTGCTGTGGCGCAAATGGTGGCCGGGTGTGTATCTGTCTTTCACCTCGCCGCTCTACATCGACGGCAAGCTCTTGGTCCCGCAGGCAGGCATGAAAAAATCCTTCGTTCGCTGTCTGGATGCAGCGACGGGAGAGATGCTGTGGGAAGCACCCTTCACAGGCAGCCCAAGCTGGAGCCGCCAGTTTCCGCCTGTCGTCGCGGGCAACGTGGCGATCTATGCGAGCGGCACCGGCGACTACGCGCCGCAGGGCAGCGAGAAGCCATGGACCTTTGGCGGAGCACCGGTCAAACCCACCGACGGACATGATGTGATGAGCTTCATCTATTCCAATGACAATCCATACTACCCCACGAACCACCACCCACATGTCTGGGCCTGGGATCTCGACACCGGCAAGGTGGTGTGGGAGAAAGACTTTTCCGATCAAGGGCGTGGCGGTAACGACTGCGGCATCTGCATCCTGGATGGCAAGCTGTACTACTCCGTGTTCTTCGGCTATGACGCGGATCAGCGCGCACGCCGCGGGCAACCGGTGGGAAACAACGGCCTCACGGTTTGCATCGAGCCGAAGTCCGGCAAAATCCTCTGGCAGACGAACGACTATTACGTCACCGCCAAATGCACGCTCAGCGCACGCGATGGCAGGCTCTACATCGGCGGGTACAACAAGGCGGATGCAGGCACGGAAGACCGCTTTGTGTGGTGCCTCGACGCAAACACCGGCAAGCTCATCTGGAAATCCGATGCCGTGACCTCGGCACTGAACGTGGTGAGCGTCGGCGAAAAATTCATCTTCTCCAACGCACTGCGCGGCAAGGGCAACATCTTTGACCGCAACACCGGCAAAGTCACCTACAGCATCCTGACGAATTATGCATGCTGCCGCTTCACGATGAGCGAGCCGTATGTGCTGGGCGCAAACATGGACATGATCGACCTCTCGCAAGAGGGCAAACTGGTCTCCACAGGACCTGCGATTGACTCACGCGAGTGCCTCGGAGCGGTGGTGAGCAACGGCCGCATCTTCTACACCTCGCAGGCCAGCGGTTTTGTCGTTTCGCAGACGTATGGGCCGGAGTCTAAGGAACTGCCGCCTGCATGGGAGGTGCGGACTACCCGCAAGCAGGAATGATTTCACGACGCTCTGCAAGAATGCTAGGAACGCCTACTGGACCCAGCGGATGCACGATGGCATCGGCATCTCGAATGGCGTGCCGGTGGCTGTGATCTTCCCGCTCGTGGCATCAATCCGAAACACGACCACGCTGCTCCCCGGCATGTTCGCGCAGAGGAGCCACCGGCCATCCGGGGTAATGAGCAGGTTCTGCGGCCCTTTGCCGAGGCTGGGATCGATGGAGAGCAGCGTGAGTCTGCCATCGTCACGTATGCGGTACGACGCAATGCTGTCGTGGCCCCGATTGGTACCGTAGAGAAACTTGCCGTCGGGGGTGATTTTCAAATCAGCGGTGTAGCTCTTGCCGGTGAAGCCGGCAGGAAGTGTGGAAATGGTCTGCCGCTCAGTGAGCATGCCGGATGCGGTGGTATAATCAAAACACGTCACTGTGTTTGCCAGTTCGTTGATCACATACACATGCCTGCCGTTCGGATGAAAGGCGAGGTGCCGCGGACCGGATCCGGGCTGCATCTTCGCAAAGGGCTGGGCCTCATTTGGCGTGAGCTTTGCCTTGGCCGCATCAAGCTGGTAAACCAGGATCTTGTCGATGCCCAGATCGGCAGCGAGTGCGAAGCGGTTGTCCGGACTGATGACGATGCTATGCGCATTGGGTCCCTTCTGACGTTCGGGGTCGATGCTGGAACCGCTGTGCTGCACAAATGTGGCAGCTTCTCCCAGCAGACCATCCCCTTTCACCGGCAGCGACGCCACACTCCCTGACGCGTAATTTGCCACCACCGCTGTCTTGCCTGTGGCATCGACATCAAGATAACACGAAGCCGTTCCGCGCGCAGACTGCTGGTTCAGCTTCTTCAGCCGGCCGGTGCGACCTTCAAGAGCATAGGCTGCCACAAATTCATCCTCCGCCCCGCCGAACTTCTCGGCATTGATCGCATAGAGGAAGCGTTGGTCGGGCGAAACCGCCAGGAAGAACGGATTCTGCATACCAGTGGTTCGATGCAATGGCTGCAAAGCGCCTGTCTTCGAGTCGAAGCGAAACGCATGAATGCCAGCTTTATCCCCCGAGGCGAACGCGGAGATAAACACCACGGGTTCGGCAGCCGAAAGGGTAACGGTGGCCATGCAGAGAGCAGCTAGAAGTGAGGACGTAAAAGAGCGCATAATGGAATGATATACCTCACGCAAGAATGCCATTCACCACATCGCCATACACGTCGGTGAGGCGGAAATCGCGGCCGGCATAGCGATAGGTAAGTTGTTCATGATCGAGGCCGAGCTGATGCAAAATGGTCGCATGCAGATCATGAACATGAACCTTCTTTTCGACGGCATTCATGCCGAGTTCATCGGACGCACCATAGGCGAGGCCGCCTTTGATGCCGCCACCGGCCAGCAGGGTGCTGAAGGCGGTGTGGTGATGATCGCGACCGCGGCGCATGGGATCGACCTGCTTGTTTTTGTCCTGCGTTTCCTGCGAGTAGGGCGTGCGGCCAAACTCACCGGTCCAGACGACGAGAGTGTCTTCCAGCAGACCACGCTGCTTGAGATCGCTGATGAGTGCGGCGGAGGCGCGGTCGCTGTCGGCGCAGAGTTTGGGGTGGTTCTTGTAGTGGTCGCTGTGCGTGTCCCAGGGCTGGCTGCCGGTGCTGGTGTAGTAAACGCTGATGTAGCGCACGCCGGACTCGGCGAGACGACGCGCGAGCAGGCAGGAGCGGCCAAAAGGAGTGTCGCCATAGAGTTCGCGCATCTTTGCGGGCTCGCGGCTGATGTCGAAGGCATCGCTGGCAGCGCTCTGCATGCGGTAGGCGGTTTCCATGGCCTTGATCTGGCCTTCGAGCGCGTGGTCCTGCTCTCGCTTGGCCGCATGGAGGTGGTTGAGCTTTTGAATGAGGTCGATCTGCCGCCGCTGCTGCGCGGGCGCGAGCGCGAGCGCTGAATTGCGCACATTGGCGACGAGCTTGTCCACGCTCATGTCGGAGGTGATGACGCCAGTGGCCTGGTATTCCGAAGGCAGGAAGGAATTACTCCACAGCGCGGGCCCCACCACGATGTTGGGCGTGGGCCGCAGCACCACGAAGCCGGGCAGGTTTTCGTTTTCACTGCCCAGGCCATACAGCACCCATGAACCCATCGATGGGCGGATGGGCTGGAGATTGCCGGTGTTCATCATGAGCAGCGCGGGCTCATGATTCGGCACATTGGTGTGCATGGAGCGGATGACGCAGCAGTCGTCGATGATGCTGCCCAGGGCTGGCAGGCTCTCGCTCACTTCGATGCCGCTCTGCCCGCACTTGTGAAACTGCAGCGGGGATGACATGAAGCCGCTGGTCTTCGGCGCTTTGTAAAGTTTCCCTGAAGGCTGCTGGCCTTCGTATTTTTTCAGCGCCGGTTTGGGATCAAAGGTGTCGATGTGCGACGGCGCGCCATTCATGAACAGGAAGATGACCCGCTTGGCACGCGGGGTGATCTGCTGCTTTACCGCGGCTTGCGCCTGCGAACCCATCATGCCTGCAAGGCCGATGGCACCAAAGCCTGCGGAGAGACGATGGAGGGCTTCACGCCGGGTGAGCTGCGCGGGGTTGGGATCAGTCCACATAGAGCATTTCATTGGTGGCGAGAAGCGCCTGCGCGAGCTGCTCCCACGCGTTGGGGCCGGATTCAGTGGCGGGCTGTTGTAAAAACTCACGGGCGATGGCGAGTTCCTCCGCCTCGGGCTGACGCGCAAAGAGGAGTGCGTAGGCGTGGCGGATGCGGGCGGCATCATCGCCACCAGTTTGCTGGATGCGCCGGGCCAGTTGTTTTGACTGCTCAAGGATGAAGGGGCTGTTCATCACATAAAGCTTCTGGGTGGGAGTGGTGCTGGTGCTGCGACGCGCGGCATGGACGTTGGCATCCGGGTAGTCGAAGAGCATGAGCGTCTTGTTCAGCTCACGACGGCTGACCTGGGAGTAGATGGTGCGCTTGTGATGCACGGGTGCGTCCAGATTCAGCGAGGAGCCCCCTTCCCGGCTGAGCGTGCCTGCGGTGGCCATGATGGCATCCCGCCAAGACTCGATGCCGAGCTGGCGGCGGTTCATACGCCAGAGGTGATCGTTTGCTTCATCGAGCTGCGCATTCGCCGCGCTGCCGCTGCTTCCCTGTCGGTAGGTCGAGGACATGACGAGCTCGCGCATGAGGCGCTTCACGGACCAGCCGCTCTGCATGAAGCGCAGCGCGAGGTCATCGAGCAGTTCAGGATGCGTGGGCTTGTCTCCGGTGGTGCCAAAGTTGCTCGGGGTGCGCACCAGCGGTTTGCCGAAGAGCAGATCCCAGACGCGGTTCACCATCACGCGGGCGGTGAGTGCATTTCTGGGATCCGTGATCTGGCGCGCGAGCTCGGCACGGCCGCTGCCTTGCTGAAACTTCACCGGCTCATCCTTGCTGAGCACCTGCAGCCAGCCACGCGGGACATTGGGGCCGGGCGTCTTCACATCACCACGATCATAGACGGGGAGATCATGCGGATTCACATCACGCACGATGTGCAGGGTGCCGGGGTCCATTTTGTCGGCGAGAGTTTTGCCGTCCTCATCCTTGCCATCAGGGCGCAGGTTCACCAGCTGCATGGAGGCAAAGACGCCGGCCATGGCGTAGTAATCGCGCGCGGTGATGGGGTCGAATTTGTGATCATGGCAGCGTGCGCAGGCCACGGTGAGACCGAGGAAGGTCTGCGACACAGTGTCCACCTGCTCCGACCATTCCTCCGCCTGCACATCCAGCTGGCCGCGGGCATACAGCTTATGCCCGAGCCCAAGAAAGCCGAGCGCAGCGAGATCCGCTTTGTTTTGCGGCTCGATCAAATCGACCGCGAGCTGCTTCTGCACGAAGGCATCATAGGGCAGGTCGGCATTGAAGGCGGCGATGACCCAGTCGCGATAGCGCCAGGCGTTCGGATAGGCGAAGGAGGAATTGTTGCCCACCTGATGCGCCTGATCTTCGGCATAACGGGCGAGATTGAGCCACATGGCGGCCATGCGCTCGCCAAAGGCGCGGCGGCTGAGTAGACCATCCACGAGACGAGCGTAGGCCTCGGCGCGTGTGTCGTTTGCAAAGGCCTGTACTTCCTCCGGCGTGGGCGGCAGGCCGGTGAGGTCAAAAGTGGCGCGGCGGATCAAGGTACGCGCATCGGCTTCGCGTGTAGGGGTGAGGTCAGCGGCCTCCATGCTCGCGAGGATGAAGTGATCCACACGCTCACGCGGCCAGGTGGTTTTCTTCACCTTCGGCAGTGCCTGCGGCTTGGGCGGCACAAAGGACCAGTGCTGGCGCGCCTTGGTCCAGTCAATCGGCGCAGGCTCCCCCGCCTGCATGGTGACGCAGAGCAGCAGGAGTGTGGTGATGATATGAAACGGGGCGTTGGGCACCCGAATAGTACGCACGCAGGAGTCCTGTTTTACGCTCGATAATCGCAGCTACGCAATCAACCCCTTCACCACCTTGGCCGGGTTCACCCCGGTGAGACGGAAGTCGAGGCCCTGAAAGCGGTAGCTGAGCTTGTTATGGTTCAGGCCGAAGAGGTGGAGGATGGTGGCGTGGAAGTCGTGGATGGAGACAGGATCACGCGCGACGTGCCAGGCAAAATCATCCGTCTCGCCATGGACCTGGCCTCCTTTGATGCCGCCGCCCGCCATCCAGAGGCTGAAGGCGTAGGGATGATGATCGCGCCCCGTAATTTTCTTGAAGCCTTTCCGATTTTCTCCCAAGGCGGTGCGGCCAAACTCGCTGCCCCACACGACGAGCGTGGTGTCGAGCAGGCCACGCTGCTTGAGGTCTTTGAGCAGTGCGGCGATGGGCTGATCGACCATTCCGCAATTGTGCGCGAGCTGGCGATCGAGGTCGCTATGGTGGTCCCACGAGGCGTGGATAATGTTCACGAAGCGCACGCCGCGCTCCACCATCCGCCGTGCATTCAGGCAATGCCGCGAAAAGGTCTGGTAGTTGCCGATGCCGCCGAGGTTGCTCTTGATGGGCGGCTCAATGCGATTCACGCCGTAGGCATCCAGCGTGGCCTGCGATTCACCGCTCAGGTCCACCAGCTCCGGCGCGGCGCTCTGCATGCGGAAGGCGAGTTCGTAACTGTTGATGCGCGCCGCGATCTCAGGATCACCGATGTGCTGGTGCTGAAGACGGTTGAGGTCGTTCAGGGCGCGGATGCTCGCAGACTGCATCTCCGGCGTGATGCCAGCGGGGTTGCCCAGGTTCAGAACAGGCGAGGCGCCATTGCGAAACATCACGCCCGAATAGGATGATGGGAGGAAGCCGCTGGACCAGGTGGAACTGCCGCCCGGCAGCCCGCGACCTTTGCTGACCATGACGACGTAGGAAGGCAGCTCCTGCGACGGATTGCCGAGACCATAGGTCACCCACGACCCCACACTGGGGCGCCCGAGCCGGGATTCGCCGCAATTCAGCATGAGCTGGCCCGGGAGATGATTGAACTGCGTGGTGTGCATGGAACGCACCAGCGCGATGTCATCCGCGCAGGTGGCAATGTGCGGCAGCAGATCGCTGATTTCCATGCCGCACTGGCCGTGCTTTTTAAAGGTGCGGCTGGTGCCCATCACCGTGGCGGTGTCCTTTTGCAGGAAAGCGAACTTCGCATCTCCCACGATCGAATCGGGCAGCGGCTGGCCGTCGTATTTGTTGAGCAGTGGCTTCGGATCAAAGAGATCCATCTGCGAGGGGCCACCTTCGAGGAAGATGAAGATGCAGCGCTCCGCCTTCGGCGCGAAATGCGGCCTGCGTGTGGAGAGCGGATCAGCCGGGATGTCCGCCTCCGCAGCCAGCAGACCATCCTGCCGCAGCAAGGAAGCCAAGGCGAGCGTGCCAAGACCGCAGGAACTCGTCGCAAGGAAATCGCGACGGGTTTGGGTGATGTATTCCAGCGGTGACATGAAGGGTCAGGCCAGCTCCTTGATCGACTGGAATTCGTTATCGACCAGGTAATGAGGGCGACCGGAGAAGTCAGACACCGTGCTGGTATGCGGATTGATGCCCAGATTGTTGTAGAGTGTGGCGAAGATCTCCTGGAAATGCACAGGTCGGTCCGTGGCCTCGCCGCCGAGGCGATCTGTGGCGCCGATGACCTGCCCATTCTGCATGCCGCCCCCGGCGAGCAAAGCGCAGGAAACATTCGGCCAGTGATCACGACCGCCTTTGTCATTCACACGCGGCGTGCGCCCGAATTCGCCCCAGGCGAGCACGGTCACATCCTTGTCCATGCCTCGTTCATGCAAATCCTGTACAAGGGCGGAGATTGCCTGATCGAAATCGGGCAGGTTTTCCTGCGCGTATTTGAAGTTCTGCCCGTGCCAGTCCCAAAAGCTGTAGCTGAGTGTCACCACGCGCACACCGGCTTCGACGAGCCGGCGTGCCAGCAGGAACTGCTCATTGAGCCGCGGCGCGGCATCGCCCTGAATTTTTTCAGTACCTTTGCCGTAGCGCTCGCGGACCTTGGGAGACTCTTTGGAAAGGTCGAGAGCATCCACAAGCTGCGAGGAGGTCAGAATGCCATAGGCCTGCTGCCGGAAGACATCGATGCCCGTCATGGTGCCCGAGGCATCCGTCTCGCGACGGAAGGTGTCGAAAGCAGAGAGCAGTCCTCGTCGATCCCCCAAACGCTCCAAGGTCACACCATTGAGTGACATGTCTTCTTTTCCACGCTCCAAAGGCATGAAGGGAGCATGCGCCACGCCAAGGAAACTCGGGCGCCCCTGATTGTAAGGCGTGTGCTTCATCTGCTGCGAGAGATTCACGTAGCCGGGCACCGTGGGTGCGCCGCCTTTGAGCTTGGACACCACACTGCCGATCTCCGGCCAGCCGCCCGGAGGCGCATTGTTGCTGAGGCGGCCCGTCACACACTGAAAGCTCTCATGCCGGTCCTTCGCACCCACAACGCTGCGGATGAAGGTGAGCTTGTCCGCCATCTTCGCCATGCGCGGCAGGTGCTCGCTGATCTGGATGCCTGAAACATTGGTGCCGATGGCCTTGAACGGACCACGCACCTCGGACGGCGCGTTCAGCTTGATATCATACATGTCCTGATGCGGAGGACCGCCCGGCAGGTAGACAAGGATGAGCGCCTTCTGCGATTTGCCGACTCCCTGAGCCGACTCCGCACGCAGCAGTTCTGGAAAGCTCAGGCCTCCGAGACCGAGACCGCCGATACGCAGAAACGAACGTCGCGAAAGGCCGTCACAGTAACGGTTGGCGGATTGTTTGGAGAACAGAGTAAGCATGGGGTCTAAACGGAGGCTGAGGCGAAGGTGTTGCGGTGGCGAGGTGAGGAAAGGAGGCTATTCACGATTGATGAACTCATCCAAGTTCATGAGCACCCGCGCGACAGCGACGAGCGTGGCGGCTTCGATCTGACGGGACACGGGCACGGAAGCGCTGGTGCCGCCCAAAATCTGCAAGGCCTCCGCGCCACCCTTCTGAACGCTGGCCAGCTGCGCGGCATGAAAGACGGTGAGCCGCTGCAGCTCCTCAGCACGTGGCGGACGGTTCAGCGTGCATTCAAAAAGATGACGCAGGCGGCCGGCTGTGCCCTGAGCTGACTCGTGCATCGTGCGCAGGGCGAGCGCCTGGGCGGCTTCGACGAAGACACTGTCGTTCATCATGGCGAGCGCCTGAAGTGGCGTGTTGCTGCGCTCGCGGCGCACGCAGGCGTCTGCGGCGTCGGGTGAATCAAAGGTGGTGAGCGTGGGATACAGCACGCTGCGCAGAGTGATGATGTACAGGCTGCGGCGGTAAATTTCGTCGCCAGGACTGGCCTGCCAGTTTGAAGAACGGCCCACATCAAAGACATCCTCCGGCAATGGTGGCCGGAAGCTGGGGCCGCCGAGGGTGCGCTTCAGCAAACCGCTGACGGCGAGTGCGGAGTCGCGCAGGATTTCAGCGTCCAGGCGGATGCGGTTCTGGCGGGCGAGGAGGCAGTTCAGCGGATCGAGTTCAACGATGTCTTCGCGATGAGTCGAAGACTGGCGGTAAGTCTCACTCATCACGATGAGCTTGATGAGCCGTTTGCGGCTCCAGCCATTGCGCATGAACTCAGAGGCCAGCCAGTCGAGAAGTTCGGGATGCGAGGGCGACTCGCCGGCGGTTCCAAAGTCATCCGGCGTTCGCACGAAGCCAAACCCGAAGAGCTTGCTCCAGATGTGATTCACTGCGACGCGACTGGTGAGCGGGTGCTGCGGCGAGACAAGCCAGTGCGCGAGATCGAGGCGGCCGGGCTCAGGCTGAACGGGCTTTGCCATCGGCGGCAGCGCGGAAAGGCTGGCGGGAATGACATCCGGTCCGCGGCGGGTGTAGTCGCCCGCCAGATGGACATAGGTCTGGCGGCGATCCTTGTCCGCCTCGGCCAGCGCCTGCGCCTTGGTCTTCGCATCATCACGATCCACGGTGTTGTCGAAGAAGGCATAAAAGCTGTAGTAGTCGCGAATGGTGATGGGATCGTATTTGTGCGTGTGGCACTGAGCGCAGCCCACGGTGAGGCCCATCCAGACACGACCGGTCGTATTGACGCGATCCACGATGTTTTGATAACGTGCCTCCTCCTTGTCCACCCCGGCTTCGGTGTTCAGTGCGGCATTACGATGAAAGCCAGTGGCGGTGATTTGCTCCGGCGAGGGTTGCGGCAGCAGGTCGCCTGCGATTTGCTCAATAGTGAACTGATCAAACGGAAGGTCGGTGTTGAAGGCACGGATGACCCAGTCGCGATACAGGTAGGCGTTGGGGCGTAGACCATCGCCGAGGAAGCCGTTGGAATCCGCATAACGCGCCATGTCCAGCCAGTGGCGCGCCCAGCGTTCGCCGAAGTTGGGCGAGGCAAGAAGGCGGTCCACGATCTGCTCGTATTGTTGTTCCGACCAATCGGATAGAACGGCGAGGTCGGATGGGGAAGGTGGCAGGCCGGTGAGATCAAGATAAACGCGGCGAATCAAGGTGGCAGGTGAGGCTGCTGGCGCAGGCTTGAGGCCGTGCGTGCGGAGCCTGGCAGCGATGAAAGCATCAATGGGATTTTTGCTGTCCGACAACGGCACCGCAGGGCGCGCGATCGGTTCAAAGGCCCAGTGATTTTGATACTCCGCACCTTCGGAGATCCAACGGCGGAAGAGATTACGCTCGGCTTTGGTAAGCTGCTTCGGCGACGAAGGCGGCGGCATCACGTCAGCAGGATCCGTGTGTGTGATGCGTTGCCACAACTCGCTCGCGTCGGGCTGGCCGGGCTTGATGGCAGCCTTCACGGCCTCGGCACGCACATCCAGTCGCAGGTCAGCCTCGCGCTTGTCTTCGTCCGGTCCATGACAGGCATAGCATTTCGCAGCGAGTATGGGACGAATGTCGCGATTGAATTCCACACGCGCTTCTGCAGCGAGAGCGCCGCAGGAGACCATGAAGACGAATGGAACGACGAGACGCATGGGCTAGCTGATCAGCAGTTCACGGAAAGGCAGAGTCTGCGCTATCTTGGTGCCGCCGTCTTCACCGAAGACCTTCACCGTGATGGTGGCAGCGTCCCAGTCGATGCGTAGATGACCGACGTTGGGCAGATGGTAGGTCTGGGGCATGCAGCGGTACTTGTTCGGCGTGGGGGTGCCGCGCGGATGCTTCTGCGTCATTGAGCTGGTGGTGAAATCAAACACGCCATTGTGCGAGAACTCACACCAGTGGCGGTCGCCACTCAAAACCACCGCAGTCTGCCCCCGCAGGAGTTTCAGCAGCTTCTGCTGCTCGTGCGGCATGTTGGCCCAGCATTCGCCACCATGCACTTCAGGGGCAAACTGGATGCTGGAAACGATCAAACGAAGTTCCGCCGGCTGCTGGAGCACTTGCGCGAGCCAGCTCCATTGCTCTGCGCCAAGCATGGTGGCGGCAGTGTCATCTGTGGGAACGTAAGAGCCGCCGAGCAAGGCTTTGTCCTTCGGCACTTTTTTAAGCGGACTGCGAAAGTAGCGTGTGTCCAGCATGACCACCTGCACGCGCTTGCCTGCCGGACCGAAGGTCCGCGCGTGATACACGCCCTCCTGCTGACGGCGTGGCGATGAAGCGGGTTCGTCGAGCCAGTTCCAGAACTCCACGTGCGCCTCTTTTTTTTGCGGATAGCTCCCGCCGCCATCGTTTTCGCCAAAGTCGTGATCGTCCCAGGTGGCGAGGATGGGCTTGTTTTGCAGGCCTTTGAAAAAGCGGCTGTTTTTGAGCAGCGCGTACTTTTCCTGCATCATCGGGATGCCGCCTTTGTCCGCATAGATGTTGTCCCCCATGAAGATGAACAGATCTCGCGGCAGAGTAAGCGTGCGGTCAAGCATCGGGTGGTCATGCGTGTCGAGGCAGGAGCCAAAGACGATGTCCTGCAACGGAAGCTCATCCGCTGCGTGGGCTGCCGCCCAACCAATGGCGGGAAGAGTGGCGAGGAAATGACGGCGGGTGTTGAGCCGGGGCATCGAAGAGAGCGCTGAGTTCATGGTACAAGTTTGGCAGCCTCTGCTTTTGCCTTCGCCAGCACGTCCGCCAGCGCGACAGGTTTGCCGCCTTGGCGCAGGCTTTCATCCGCCGCCTCCATGAAGGTGAATATTTCGATCGTCTCGGCTTCGCTCACCGGTGCCTCTCCCGTCCGGAAGAACTTGCCGATCTGCCGGCACAAGGCCTCATAGCTGATGGTTTTGGCCCCCTGCCGCACGCCCTTGCTGCCGTACACCAGGGCACCGAATTCGGATTTGCCTTTCACGATGCCACGATAAGTGCCAATTCGCCCGTCCTTCCACACGCCAGTGACCTGATCACTGATGGACCCCTTGGCGCGTGAAACGGTTTCGCAGCCAGTGCCCATGAGTGTGAAGAGCGATTCGATGCCGTGGATGGCGTAGAAAAACAAGTCCGGTGTGCCGCTCTGATAGGAACACGGCCCCCAGGTCGTCACGCCGAGGATGTCGCCAATTTCTTCGTTACCTTGCAGGGTGAGAAGGTCCGCCCCAAAGCGTGATGACGAACTCGACCAAGTCTTGACGTGATGCTTCTTCGCGAGCTCAAACAACGCGATGGTCTCCGGAAGAGTTCCCGCAATGGGTTTGTCGATGTAGACGAGCTTGCCCGATTGGAAGACCTCACGTGCTTCTTTCAAATGGATGCGCCCATCCACGCTCTCAATCAGCACAACGTCGACTTTTTCGAGCAGCTTGGAAATGGAGTCCACAATCTCCACGCCCATGCCGCGCACCTGCTCGGTGAATTTCGCCACGCGGTCCTTGCTGGCAGGCATGTCGGTGCCGCCGGGATAACCCGCCACCACCTTGATGCCCGCAAGATCACCATCGGCCTTCGGATTGTTGAAGAGCTTGGTGAATGCGGGCACATGCGAGGTATCGAGACCGATGATGCCTGCACGAAGCGGCTTGAGCGTGTCCTGGGAGAGAGCGGAGCCTGCCAGACTGAAGAAGAGAGCCGCGGCGAGTGGAAGAACCTGTTTCATAATGGCTGACACGTACGCTGTGAAGTGCTGAGGTTGATCAGGTCATCAGCCCCTGAATATCGATGAGGTGCAGCTGGCGTCCTTGGTCGCCATGTGGAGCGTCGATGCAGACCCAGCGTTCATCGCGGCTGGAACGTGGATGATTGTCCACACGCCATTCGCCGGAGTATTCCCGGGGCAGGTGGAACTCGCCGAGGTCGATGCGTTTGTTGGTGGCGATGTGATACAGGTGCGGCGTCTGGATGCGGCGCACGCTTTTGGGATAGGTGTCGTTCAGAATCCACTCGTTGCGATGCAGATAGGTCAGGTGGCCACCACTGTCGAGCACGCCATGACCGATCTCCTCAACGATGCCGCTGTCCTTGTCTTCGAAGAGGAAATCGCCCCACTCCTTGTTGCCGAGCCAGTCCTTGGCTTGGGAGAGGATGTGCGTGGCATCGCGCCAGATGAAGTGCGAGGCGTAGCCATTGGGGATGACGATGCGGAGATCACTGCCGTCCATGTTGGCCGTGATGAGGCGCGTCAGGTGGCCGCCTTTTGGCTGCGTCCAGCGGTGCAGCATGATGAAGCGTTTACCATCAGGACCGACGAGAAGGTGATAAGCGTGATGCTTTGAGCCGGGATGGTTTTCCATGACCACGCCGGTCTTGGCGAGCAGCTCGTGCGAGACAATGAGCTTCTCCGCGCCGGTTTCGAGGTTCACGTGGGTGACGCCGCTGCCCGCAGGGGCCATGTCATCAAAGAAGCGATCCTTGATGCCGGTATAGCCGTAGCCGGGCCGGCAATCGGCCACGCGTGAAAAATCACAGCTCACGGCTTCTTTGCCATTCGGTGCCAGCGCGTAGATGGGGCTGGGAATCGTGTGCTTCTCGCCCGTCTTCACATCGAGGATATGACTGACGAAGCGATCCTTCTCACGGTCATTCCAGATCACCTTGGACTCGGAGCCGGGAATCCATTGCAGCATGCAGCCCTGTTGCCAGCACCAGGCGCGGGACTTGCCGAGAGGGATCCATTTGTCTTTCTCCTGAAGATCGACCATGCCGACTTCGATCTCATCGTCCGCCGTCGGAGAGCGATGCTCGAAGCTGACCTTGTTGCTGAGCACAAAGCGATTGTCCGGCGAGAACTGGAGCTTGTCATAGTAGGCGAACCAATGAAACCCGGGGCCTTTGGTAATGACCCGTGTTGGCGGAAACTTGGGTGCCTCCTGCCCGCGTGCAGCGAGCGATCCGAGAGCAAGCGTGGAGAGAAACTGACGGCGGTTGGGGGATGAAGTCATGGCTGTAAAAATTGACGGTTTATTGTTTGGCGGCCTTTGCATCGAGCTCTGCAAGCTTGAAACGCACACTCACGATGTAAGGAGCTTCACCTGCCGTCCAATGTCCGTAAGTGGTGGTGACGATGGTGCCATCTGGCAGCACCTCGATGCCAGGGTAGGTGCAGTCAGCGCCTTTGGTGTTGTCCATGATGCGCACTCGATACTGACCCTCGGCACCGTTGACGATGTCCTCATATTTGCCCACCCATCCGACCCAGTCGCCCTTGGTCGAACTGACATGAGTGGTGTCACGGAAGCTGATGAACAGGCGGCCATCGGGTGTGTATTTGGCGACGTGGCGGTCCCCAGTCAGAGCTGCGGGCAGTTCCTTGGGCTCGCTCCAGGTCTGGCCTTCATCGTTCGAGAAAATGACAAACGAATTGTACTTCCGTGAATTCTCGCGCAGCAGCACGGCGATCTGCTTCCCATCCGGCGAACGCAACGCGCCAGGCTCGCAAAGGCTGGCATCTGGCAGCATGGCGATGGGTGCGGGCGCGCTCCATGTGAGTCCACCATCTTTGGAAAGTGTGGTGTAGACCCAAAAGCGCCATGCCTTTGCCGGTGCGCCTCGGATATAGCGGCCATCGTCATGGAAGAAAGCGAGATAATGGCCCGGTGTTTTCAGATCGATCACCGTGCCCATGGCGACGATGCCGCCGAAGTTGCCGATGGGTGCCAGTTCGCTCCAGTTTGCCCCATCATCTTCGGTAATGGCCATGCGGATGGGGTAAAGACCGCTGAACATGATGATGCGCTTCTTGCCATTCGCATCCACCACCCGGTGCAGCGTCGGCACCTCCAAGGAAGTCTCCCATGATTTTGGCGTCAGCAGCCGCTCGCCCCACGTCAGGCCCGCGTCATTGCTGCGCTTGTAAACGATGGGCCCGCGCCCGTGCCCCTTTGGATAGACGATGAGCATGGTTTTGTTGTCTTCGAGCAGCAGCGTGGTCGGGTGGCCGAGGTACTGGCCCTTCTCCTGATCCACGATGACCTGGCGCTCCTTCTCACCGCTGATATCAACGACAGGAATCGTGTAGCCCGGCGCGAGTTTTGTTTTGAGGCTCTTCGGAGGCACCAGAGTGACGTCCTTCTTTTGCAGCCCGGTTTGGGCGTAGGCGGAGGTGAGCAACAAAGGGACGAGAGCGGCAAGAGTACGAAGATGCATGCAAAGCAAACGGACAACCTCACGAAGGCTTTGCAAAGGAATCATCCTGGTGAAGCGCCCACCACCACCACCACGGTCAAGCGCCCAGCAGTTTCGTCATCGGGTGCCCTTCGTTCTGGTCAATGCGTTCGGGACGGCCTTTGTGGTTATAGACGAGCTTGGTGTGATCCAGGCCCATCAAGTACAGGATGGTCGAATGGATGTCATGCACATGCAGGCGGTCTTCGATGGCATAGAGCCCGAGGTCGTCGGTGGCACCGTAGGTCTGGCCGCCCTTCACGCCGCCACCGGCCATCCACATGGTAAAGCCTGTGGGATTGTGGTCACGGCCGTCGCCCTGCTCACTCATGGGGGTGCGACCAAATTCGCCGCCCCAGATGACGAGGGTTTCGTCGAGCAGACCCCGAGCCTTCAGATCGGCAAGAAGGCCGGCGATGGGTTTATCAACAGCATTGCAGAGGCGCGAATGATTCACCTCAATACCCTTGTGGCTGTCCCATTTGCTGCCGGCACCGCTGTAGAGCTGGATGAAGCGCACACCACTTTCGACGAGACGGCGGGCGAGCAGGCAGTTGCGGCCAAACACAGCAGTGGCCTCGTTGTCCATGCCGTAAAGCTGCTTCGTCGCCTCGGTCTCCTTGCTGAGATCCACCGCCTGGGGTGCCTCAGCCTGCATCTTGTAGGCGAGTTCATAGCCACGAATGCGGGCATCGAGCTCGGTGTTGCTGGCGCGGGATGCCCCGTAATCACGGTTCAAAGCACCAAGCAGGTCGAGCTTGTCGCGCTGACGTTTGCGATCCACGCCTTTGGGATTTTCCAGGTATTTGATCGGCACGCCGTCAGAGTTGAACTCCACGCCCTGATACACGGCGGGCATGAAGCCGGTGCCCCAGTTGCGCACCCCATTCACCACGGTAGCTTCGCTGTCTTTGATGACCACAAAGCCGGGCAGATTTTGATTTTCAGAGCCAAGCCCATACGAGGCCCAGGCACCGAGCGAAGGGCGCCCGCCAAAGACAGAGCCGGTATTCATGGAACATACGCCACCGGCATGATTGATACCGCTCGATGCACAGGAATGAATCACCGCGAGGTCGTCCGCATGCTGCGCCACGTTTTGAAACCAGTCCGAGATCCACAGGCCGCCCTGACCGTACTGCTTCCAGGTGCGTTTGCATTCGAGCAGCGGCGACTTGGTTTCCCCCATGGCGGTGATCGGCGGCTTGAAACTCGCAGGCAGAGACTGACCGGCCAGCTTGTTCAGCAGCGGCTTGTAATCAAAGGTGTCGAGGTGGCTGGGCCCGCCTTCCATGAACAGGAAGATCACGCTCTTGGCCTTGGCCGCACGCTGCGGAAGTGTGGTGGCGGCAGAGGCATTTTTTTCACCCATCAAACCGGCCAGTGCCACGGCACCGAAGCCGCAGCCTGCGGTTTGAAGAAACTCACGCCGAGTATTGGGAAGATCGAATCGATTGCAGCTCATGGTGTTAGTGAAGATAAAAGAACTCGTTCGTGTTCAGCAGGACCTGGCAGAGATCATTCATGGCCTGGCGGAATGGATCGTCCGCCTCAACCGTTTTCGTGTCCGATCCAGACCATGCCAGCTGCGAAGTCAGCGGATCTGCGGAACGCCAGATGACGAGACCGGCCGCCCATTTCTCAGCGTCTTCATTGAGCGCCTTGTCATCCAGCACGCCGCTGGCCACGCGCAAAGCCTCGATCCGGCCATCCCATTGATGCGTGGGCGCGCGCTTGTGCAGACCGCCAATCACGAGCTGCGAAGAGCCCATGCTGAGTTTCGAACGAATGTCCATGGGCACCACGACTGTCTGCGCTGCGGCTCCCGCCGTGTCGAGATCACGCACGGTGAAAGTGACGGTATGCCCGACACATGAAACACGTGCGGCAATGTGATAACGGCGGCCCAGTTCAATATGGATGTCCGATGGCACGACCTGATAGCCGATGTTGGAGTTCTCATCTTCTCCAACCACCTGGATGATGACGTTGCGCGGCTTGTAGCGTGATTTTTCACCTGTCACCCCAAGGCTCCAGCCGAAGGCCTCCAAGCTGTCTTTTCCGCCAAACCAGCGAGAGGCAATGGTACGCACCGAAGCATTCATATCAACGCTGTTCAGGCTCGCGATGGCCTCCACGGTGAATTCATCCCCCTCCTTCTCGCCGTTTTGGACGATGAGGCGCTCATGCGGGGAGTTCTCCTTGAATGCGCCACTGCTTTCATCCGCATCGTTTGCCACCACCGGCGCAGTCGCAGTGCCTGCTCGTTTCTTCAAAAAGGATTCTGCTTTCTGGCGCTCCAGCTTCGTGGGCAGCCGGCCCAGCACGGCGAGCCAGACATCATCAATGTTTTCCACGCGTGCGGCCAGCTTGCGTGCACGGGCCAGCAGCCAGTCGCCATTGAGCAGTTGCAGCGCCTGCGTCGGCGTAGTGGTGCTTTGACGTTCGGAGGTACTGGCAAAACCTGCGGGCGCATCAAGGGCACGCAGCAGTTCATTCTGATTGTTGCGCTTCTTTTTCGTGTAGATGGAGCGACGGGTGCCATTGCCATCATCGGCGGGACCACCCGCCTGCGGGTCAAGTTCGCCGCTGGCGGCCAGCAGCGCGTCACGCACCTGCTCCGCATCAAGGCGGCGGGGATTGAAGTGCCAGAGGTAATGATTGGACGGATCAATCTTCGCAATGGCAGAGGTCGGCTCACGCCGGGCAGTCTGTCGGTACGTCGCAGAAAGCATGATCTCACGATGCAGTGGCTTCATGTGCCAGCCATTGGCAACGAACTTGGTGGTGAGGTAGTCGAGCAGTTCGGGGTGCGTGGGTTTCTCGCCCAGCTTGCCGAAGTCACTCGCCGTCGCGACGATGCCGCGGCCGAAATGGTACTGCCATATGCGGTTCACGATGACGCGTGTGGAGAGCCGGTTGTCCGGGCGCGTGATCCAGTTTGCCAGCACAGTGCGGCGGCCTGTGGAATTGCCGATGGGTTTGATCTCGGGCTCCTTGGGCTCCAGCAAAGTGAGGAAGCCGGGGGCGATTTCCTGCTCTCCTTTGCGTGTTTTGAGCGCGACAGACGGCGCCTTGGGCCCCGCATCCGTCGCCACAAAGGCGTCCAGCAGGGGCTTCGGCTTGAGGTTGTCGAATTTCTTCATCTCTTCCTCCAGCGCTTTGTACTGCGCCTTCTGCTCATCCGTCTTGAGGCTCTTGATCGGATCAAAGGTGTCACGCACCTGCTGCATCTGGCGCTCGCACAGACCGGCGAGCTGTTTTTCCAAGGCCTCGCGCCTGTTGTCCGGCTTCCGCACCATCTCCTGCAGATCATCCGTGAAGCGTGTCAGCGCACGCTCCACCCGAGGCTCCAGGATCGGCTTCGTCATCGCGTCCATCTTGGCGCGGATGTCGGCGGTGGCGGTCTCCCATTTGGCCAGCTGTTCGTCGTGCGCTTTCTTTTGAGCAGGCGTCGCCAGCTTCAGATCATCGCGCCATTGCACCGGGGCCAGAAAGGCGCGCAGGCGGTAGTAGTCCTTCTGCAGGATGGGGTCAAACTTGTGATTGTGGCAGTGCGCGCAGCCCATGCTCAGGCCTAGGAAGAGCTCGCCGGTGGTGTCCGTCATGTCGGTGAGAATGATGTCCCACTGACCGCGCGCATCGCGCTGGTTCCATTCGTACACTGGATTGCGCAGGAAGCAGGTGGCGATCAGCACATCCGGATCATTCGGCGCGATCTCATCACCCGCGAGCTGCTCGCGCACGAATTGATCGTAGGGCTTGTCGTTGTTGAAGGATTTGATGACGTAGTCGCGATAAGGCCACACGGACGGACGATAGGCATCCGCATTGTAGCCGTCGCTCTCGGCATAGCGCACAAGGTCGAGCCAGTGCTGCGCCCAGCGCTCTCCGTATTGAGGGCTGGCCAGCAGTTCATCCACCAGCTTTTCATAAGCACGCGGGTCCTTGTTATTCACAAAGGCATCGATCTGCTCGCGAGTCGGTGGCAGGCCGTGCAGATCAAAATACACGCGCCGCACCAGTTCATTGCGGTCTGCCTCCGTCGCCGGGTCGAGCTTCATCTCCATCTGCTTCGCCATGATGAAGCGGTCGATGTCGTTGCGCACCCATGAACTCTTCACCGTGGGCGGTGAAACTTTTGCCACCGGTTTGAAAAACCAGTAGTTCCGCTGCTCCTCAGTGAAGCCGCCTTCTGTCACGACGACTTTCTCAGCCGCATCCTGCGGCCAAGGCGCGCCCAGCTTGATCCACTTTTCCAGAACAGCGATCTCAGCGTCGGGCATCTTGCCACCGTTGTTTTTAGGCGGCATCTGAAACTCCTCGTCTTTGTAATGAATCGCCTCGACCAAGGCCGACTTCTCCGGATGGCCAGGAATCAAGGCGGGGCCGGTGTCACCGCCCGTCTTTAAATAGCCGATGTTGTCCACACGCAGGCCGCCCTTCTGTTTGGTCTTGCTATGGCATTCGAAGCAGCGTTTCACCAAAATCGGGCGCACTTCGTTTTCGAAGAACTTCATCGCCGAACGCGCGGCATCGTCGTCTGCAGCAAACGACACTCCCGCAGTGTGGCAGGTGAGAAGGAAAAGGAGGGCTGGAAGGCGTGACCGTGTCATGTCGATAATAAAAGGCCTGAGGAGTACGTCTTTGGACACGAAAATTGGCAAAATCATGCCTGTTTGAGTGTCTTGGGAGGAAAAGAATGCTTCTCTGGGTGCCGCATGCCCCCCTGCTCCTGTAAGCCTTTGACAATCCTCCTGCTATTCGCTGCAGGAATGGCGGCCGCTGAACTGCCCGCGGTGGATCGTTTCAACTACATCCTCGGCACGCAGGCCATCGGTGGCAAGTACCAGTTCACCGGCCAGGATCCTCTGGTGGAGTCTGCCGAGGTCATCCACGCCATGGGGGCGAGTTGCATGAAATTCGACCTCCGGCCCAAACCGAAGCAGTATCCGGGCGCCCGTTCACTGGTCGAACTGGCACGCGACGAACCCGCCCACCGCAAGGTGCTGGACATGCCCTTTGCCAATTTCCAGCTCTGGGCCGAGCCTTTCGCGAACACTTCGTGGAAGCAGGGCTTCTCCAAAGCCCATGCGGAGCTGGAATATGTGGAAATGTACGCCCTCGTCGTGCATCTGCTGAAAACCTACAGTGGCACCGGCAAGACCTTCTACCTGGGGCACTGGGAGGGCGACAACCTCCTGCGCGGCAGCATCAGCAAAGCCGCAGACGCCCAAATGACCCCTGAGAAAGTACAGGGCATGATCGATTGGTTGACCACCCGGCAACGCGCCGTGGACGACGCCAAACGCGACACGCCCCACCAGGACGTTCAGGTCTGGCACTACACCGAGCTCAACCACCCCACAATCTCCCTGCGCGAAGGCCGCCCAACTTTGGCCAACCAAGTGCTCACCCATGTGCCGGTGGATTGTGTCTCCTACTCGGCCTATGACGTCACGAACGAGCCCAAGCCGGAGGCAATCAAAGCCGTGCTCAGCTACATCGAGTCCAAGCTCCAGCCGAAATCCGGCATTCAGGGCAGGCGTGTCTTCATCGGTGAATACGGCTACTCCGTGTTTCACAATGGCAGGTCACATCACTCGCCACAGGAGCAGGACCGCCTCTCACGCATTACCATCCAGGCAGCACTGGAATGGGGCTGCCCTTTCATTCTTTACTGGGAGCTTTACAACAATGAACTCGATGCCAGCGGTCAGCAGCGCGGCTTTTGGATGATCGACGACAAGGGCGTCAAACAGCCGGTGTATGAAACCCACCGCCTCTACTACCTATGGGCACGGCGGTTTGTCACTGAATGCATCACACGCACCGGCAAACCTCCCGCCGACACGGAGTTCAGAGCAGCAGCATCTGATTATTTCAAAGCGATCCGTTAGAAACTCAAGGCAGTGCCTTCACCAAGGCCGCAGCAATGGCCGCCATGCCCTTGTCACCAGGATGATTCGCCACGCCCGCGTGTTTGTAGGGCCGCTCTGAGCGTGCGTAGTTCGCTTCATCTTTGCTCAGGCTGCCGATGTTGACGTAAATGCCATCCACGGCGGCGCAGGCCTGCTGGAGGGCTTCATCCTTGGCGGCATTGGCCCAGAAGCAACTGCGCACGAGGATTGCGGGCTTGCGGTCTCCCTTGAGAGCACGCAGCAACGCGGCCACACTGGCCTGCAGCTTCATCTTGTCCTCGGCCGTCTTCAGACCCGGCACATTCTCACCGATGGCGAGGATGATGAGGTCCGCCTTGAACTCAATGGCCTCCTTCAGTTTGGCCGCGATGTCGTAGCCTGAGTAAGCGCGCTCAAAGTCGGCGATATTCTTCACCATCACCTGGGGTGCGGTGCCTGCTTTCTCCGTCAGAGCCTTGGTGACGAGGTGCACGTAGTCGTTTGCCTCGGCACTCGCTGCCATGCCCCAGTTGCCCGACCAGTCGATGTCTTTCTTCGGGCCGTGTTTGGTGATGCTGTTGCCGACGAAGAGCACCTTGGTCTGCGCCGAGGCGTGAACTGTGACGCAGATGAGGAAGAAGATGAGGAGGAGGAGACGATGAATGGTCATATGGTTGGATGGATGGAAAAATGTGATTACTGCGCAGGCCGGTGCATCACCCAGTCCCAGCGATCACCCGCCTGCTTGAGCTGAGATTCGAGATCCTGCGCGCTGAGGAGCCTCTGAGTGATAAGCTTTTGCAGGACGTCTTTCACCTGGGACAAGTAGGATTCCCGCGATGCATATCGTTCCGCCAGCGCTGGACGAGGATCATGCGCCGCTTCGCGTTGTCCACGCGTGGCTGCAAAAGGAACCCAGGCACCACGCAGCAGCACAGGCTCCAGCGGTGAACTCATCGAAGCCGAACGAAACACCCAGCCAGTTGCCGTGCCCAGAGGCACCGCCACGTCCGGCATGCGGATGCCAGCGATGTCATTGCCATCCGTATCCACCTGCGGCACCAGCAGCGGCAGTTCCGCACCTTCACCGGCGCCGTCAGCCCACCGGGGATTGCGCACGCGGCCGCCCGCTTTCAGCAGCCTCGGATCGCCCATGCCGGGGATGCTTGGAAACCGTACCTCTGCAACCGGAACAAGCGTGCCGTCCGCGAGTTTCGGATACACACTGGGCGGCGGAGCCGTGCCCTCCGTCACCCAGCGATGCATCGCCAGCCTCAGGGCCGTGACCACTGCGCTGGGATTGACGGGATTGGCCAGCGGCGCGTCTTTGGCCTGCGAGGTCGGAGGGAAGCTCGCTGCGCCGTGCTGTGTACCTGCGAAGAAATAGGAGCGCACATTTTCCGGGAATGAAATATCCTTTCCCCCGTCTGGAGTCGTGTGCGTCAGTGCCGCCACACGACCTGCACCCCAGTATTCAGCGGCCGTGTTCGTGTAGAAAACCTTGGGCGGATGTTTCACCCGTGAGTTTTCCAAGATGCCTTCCGCATGACCGCTCACAGCATCAGCCCGGGCCGTGTCTGCAAAAGGATACGAAGCCGTGTAAAAACCCGCCAAAGCGCGCGGGGTGGACCAGCGCTGGTTCAGCACCAGACGACCTGCGCCCGCCACATGGGACATCACACCATCCAATGTCTGGCGGTCCTGCTCATCGGTATTGAAGCCGAGATAAACAAAGTCGCGCAAAAACCGACCGCACTGCGAGGAGCCAAACGCATACGCATGTTTGACTGGGGCCAGTGAGCCTGCATCATGCTTCAGCCATGCCACGGCATCGCGGATGGCGGCATAGCCAAGTCCGGCCAGCGGCGGTGCTTCAGCCAGATAGAAGATCTCATACGTTTTCCCCGGCTCAAACCCGCCTTCCAGATGAAGCCGGTCACCCTTCAGGCTCCATGCTTTTCGCGCAATCTCAGTCCCTCCGGGATAGGCCATGCGCGACCGCACGATCAACCGGCTCTCAGGGCCTTCAGCGTTCACCGGCGGGTAAGACGTCAGATCCGTGAGTGTTTGTTCATCCGCAGGTTTGTCAGGCGTGAAGGTGGCACTCACCACGCCACGAATCGCACTGCCATCCTTGTTTCGCGCCGATGGCACCTGGATGCTCATTTTGCCGGGCTGTGCGGGCACGTCGAACTCCCAGCCGACATTCAACACGGTGAAGCCATTTTTCACGATCCAATCGCTCAGCCCCGCCTTGCCTCCACGGTTTGGAATCTCCACCCAGGCAGCGCCATTGCTGCTCGCAGCGGATTTCGGCTTCAAGAGGCGCATGTCCGCAGAAAAACTGACCTTGCCCGCCGCATTCACCGGAGCCAGCGACACATCGGCGATGACGGCATTGCCAGGCAAAGCTGGATCAATTTCGAAATAAAGCCGTCCGACGATCTGCTCATAGCCGGTCGTTCCCATGTTCGAACGCTCCAAGACCTCCACGCGTACAACAGCAGCACGCACGTGGCAGGCGATCAGCAGGAAAAGGAAGAATCGAGGAAACAAAGACATCGCTTTAATACAGCACCTATTTCTATTTTTTGACAGCGACCTCATCTCACGATCGCGGGGGAACTTGCAAAACGTCACGCGAGTCCCACATGCTTGAGCGCCTCAATGGGAGGCCCTTCGAAGGTGCCGGAGGGCATGTTGCCCACATAGCCGATGGCTTTCATGCCTTCGGGTGTGGTGTAGTAGCCGCCTGCGGTGAGATCGCGAAAGCGTTTGAAGAATGTCGCAGCCTTCTTGAAAGCGGGCAGCGGCTTGGCGGCAGCAATATCACTGCAAATGGCGGTTTGCTGTTCGAGCGCGAGATCAGCAAACACTTTGCCAAAACGGGTGTTTGCCTCCTGATCGATCCACTGCAGGCCTTCGAGCACGAGACGTCGATCACCTGCTTGCGCAGGATAGGGCGAGCTGATCCATTCGTCGATAAAGTCAGGCACGCCGAGAGCCGAGGCACTGGGTGAAGCTTCATCCGCAGGCAGGATGACATCGCACAGGGCACGCGTGGTGCGGCGCTGGGGTTCGGCAAGCGTGAGCGGCCAGACATCACCGGGCTTGTACACTTTCACCATCACCGGATCAGGCCCGTAGCCCTGGGCTTTGATGGGGCTGGCGTCAGCCGCGAGAAGATTCGGATCACGCACAGCCATGGTCGCCGTGGCGGTGAGCATCCATTGCAGCGCCTTGCGGCGGTCCATGCGGGGGAGTTCGTCAGGGGTGCTCATCAGATGTTTCCTTTCTTCATTTCGTCCATCAGGTGGTCAGCCATGCGCCAGGCCAGCGCCATGATGGTGAGCGTGGGGTTCTTGTCCGCCGTGCTGGCGAAGGGGGCACCATCCGCCAGGAAGAGATTTTTCACGTCCCAGGTCTGGCTCCATTGATTGGTCACCGAGGACTCGCGGTTTGCGCCCATAATCGCTCCCCCGACCTCATGAATCACCTCGCCACCGCGCCGGATGAGCTTGGCCGGATCTGAATCGGCCTTCGCCGACACTTTGCCGCCCATGGCTTCGAGCAATTCACGGATGCGCTGCTGCTGATGCTTCACCTGGTTGAGTTCGAAGTCCGTCCACTTCCAGTGGAAGCGCAGCACCGGGATGCCCCACTGATCCTTCAACTCGGGATCGAGTTCGCAGAAGGAGCCGTCGTTCGGCAGCATGGTCCCCTGCGCACCAAAGCCAAGCTGACAGCCGTAGTACCGCCGTGCCTCTTCTTTAAGCTTTGCACCAAACAGCACACCCTCGTGGCCCAGCTTGCTCTCGATGCCGTTCAGCGTCGTCAGCGAAGGCATCTGTCGCCCACTTGTAAACTCCAGATGGTAGCCGCCGGGAAAGCCCAGCTCGCCTTTGCTGTTTTGCGCATGCAGCGTCCACGGCACATAGGCGTGCGGACCACCGGCGCCATCCTCATTGTGGATCGGCATTCCCTCAAAGGCCGAAATGTACGCGCTGAGACTGCTCGACACCGAGTCCGTGACGTATTTGCCCACCTTGCCACTGGAGTTCGCGAGTCCCTGAGGAAACGCATTCGACTTCGAGTTCAGCAGCAGCCGCACTGACTCCTGAGAGCTGGCTGCCAGCACCACGGCACGGCCCTTGGCGTACCCCTCGCTGCCATTCGTCTTGTTGATGAACGTGATGCCCGTGGCCTTGCCCTGTTTGTCCAGCGTGACCTCCCGAGCCATCGCATTCGGCAGAATGTCGAGGTTTCCCGTGGCCAGCGCGGGCCGCAGATGCACCGTTTGCGAATCGTAGTTGGCACGGATGGAACAGCCGCGATGGCAGTCCGTGGCCCAAAAGCAGGGCGACCGTGTCCGCATGGAATCCGCCAGGATGCTCTGCGCCTTGGCATTGCCTGGGTGCAGCTTGGCTGGCAGCGTGTCCGCATCCTGAGGCTTGGTCAGCACCGCACGATGAATGGATACCACGTGCGCCCCGACCTTTTTACCGTGCTTCTGCGCATAAAGCTCGCCCACGCGCAGCTTGGGTGCTGGTTGCAGTACGCCTGGCGATGAATTCGGAGAGTTCTCCAAGCCTTCGTTCGTGCCGAAGACGCCGATCAGCATCTCCACCTTGTCGTAGTAAGGCGCGATGTCGTCATAGCCGATCGGCCAGTCGAACCCGAGATCAAAGCGTGTGCGCGGCTTGAAATCATACGGCCCGTTGCGCAGAGAGATGCGCCCCCAGTGGTTGGTGCGCCCGCCCATCATGCGCTGCCGCCACCAGCGGAACTGATCCTCCGGCTCCTTGCTCGCATTGGTATAGGGCTCACCGGGAATGTCCCAGCCGCTGTTGATCGAGCAATCGTGGAAACCGTACTGCTTGTCAGGCGTTCTCTCACCGCGCAAGGGCGCCTGGCTTGGCAGCTGCAGCATCGCCACCTCAGACTGCACATCAAACGCACGACCCGCCTCCAGAATGAGCACCTTCAGGCCCTCCATCGTCAGCGTGTAGGCCGTCTGCCCGCCGCCCGCCCCCGAACCAACGATGACCACGTCATAAGAATCCCGGAGTTTGTCGGCGGTGATGATGGGCATGAGATAAGAAAGGAACTCAAAAGCGAAAACGCATGGTTTTCAAACCTCTTCCAGCATCATTTTTGCGTCGCCAAAAATCTTCGGGTGCTGGCCCATCTTGTCCATCATGGACATGAAGAGACGGCACATCTGGCGCTCAGGCTTGTCTTTATAGTCGAGTGCACGGCCACCTTTGAGCCGCCCGCCAGCGCCGCCGAGTACAATGACGGGAAGCTGGTCGTTGTCGTGTTTGGCACCGGCCATCATGCTTGAGCAGTGCATGATCATGGTATTGTCCAGCAGCGTGCGCGAACCCTCCTGAATGGCGTCCAATTTGCGCGCAAGGTAGGCCAGCTGCTCCATGAAGAACTGGTTCACCTTCAGCCAGTCCTCGGCATCGCTGTGGGAGAGCAGATGATGGATCATGTAGTCGATGCCATGCCCGACCTGTTGCACACTGGGCAGATTGGGAAAGCGCAGGGCGCTGTGGTCATTGTTGAGCTTCAAGGTGGTGATGCGCGTGGTGTCAGTCTGAAAACCGAGCACGAGAAGATCAATCATAAGCTTCATGTGTTCGCCGATGTCCTGAGGGATGCCATCGGCAGGACGCTTGATATTGGGTTTGTCCAGCGTGGGCCGCCAGCCCTGCAGCTCGCCACGCTTGCCGGCGTTTTCGATGCGCTTTTCCACATCGCGAACGGAGTCGAGATATTCATCGAGCTTGCGCTGGTCATTGAGGCTGATGTCACGCTTGAGATCCCGTGCTTCAGCGAGCACCGCATCCAGCACACTTTTATCAGCAGGAGAGGCTTCGTCTTTGAAGAGTCGGTCAAAGGCCAGTGCGGGGTAGAGCTCCAGCGGTGTCGGAGTGGTGGGCGAGCTCCACGAGATGTGGGAGCTGTAGAGCATGGAGTAGTTTTTATGCACCGAGGGGTTCGACTTCTCACAGGCCAGCACAAGGCTGGGCACCTTGGTGCTGCGGCCATAAGTCTGCGCGAGCACCTGGTCAAAGCTGGTGCCTGAGCGGATCTCGCCGCCGGAGGCAATCGGTGCGCCGGAGAGCATGTTGCCAGTCTGCGAGGAGTGGATGTTTCCCTTCCGTGCCTCCTCATGATAGAGGCCGCGCACAAAGAGAAGCTTTTCGCGAAAATCGTGCAGAGGCTGCAGGACTTTGCCCAGCTCCATCCCCTTCCCTTCGCCTTTGGCCCACCATTCCTTCGAATGAAAGCCATTGCCGGAAAAGGTGACGCACAGGCGCACCGGAGCCTCGCTGGCGGGCTTGTCACGTTTGGGTTCATCTCCCCAAACATTGAAGGACTCCATCCACGGCAGTGCCATGGAGATGCCTGCTCCGCGCAGGAAGGCTCGACGTGAGTAATGATGTGTGTGCATAGGAGTCAAATCAGTGCTGGGCGATGGTGTCTTTTCCCCGCACTTCCAGGAACTGCGGGCTGTGGGTGATGAGGTCGATCAGAGAAACCATGCGGCGGTCGCTTTTGACCATGGACTCGATCAGGGGCTTGTCTGAAAGCTGCACGCTGCGGCCCAGGGCATAACCGAGCAGCTTGCGGCAAAACTGACGCACGAAGTCATCGCCGCGCTTGTCGATCAGATAGGCACGCAGATCGGCGAGACCATCAACGGCCGTGCCATCTGGCAAAACGGTCTTTGTATCCGCTTTGCGCGAACGGCCAATGGCATCAAAGCCCTCCAGGGCAAAGCCAAAGGGGTCGATGCGACGATGGCAGCCGGAGCAGTTTTCATCGCGGCTGTGGCGCTCGATGAGCTGCCGCTCACTGAGATTGGCAGGCGTTTCCTCCGGAAGCACGGGCACGCCTTTCGGCGGAATAGGCAGCTTGTCCCCCAGAATCACTTCGCTGAGCCAGGTGCCACGCAGAATGGCGCTGGTGCGGGAGGCACCTGATTGCTTGGCAAGGGTGGCGGCAAACCCGAGGATGCCACCGCGGCCTTTGGTGTGCAGTCCATCAATGCGCTGCCAGGAATTCCCCTGCACCTCCAGCGCATAGTGCTTGGCGAGGCTGGCATTCAAAAAGGTATGATCGGCATCGAGCAGCGAGAGCGCGCTGCGGTTGTTCTGAAAGAGGTCGATGAAGAAGCGGGTCACCTCCTCCTGCATGTCTTCACGCAATGAGACAAAAGTGGGAAAGTGACGCTCGCTCTTTTCATCCAAAGTGCCGACATCGCGCACATGCAGCCACTGGCAGCCGAACTCCGTGGCGAGGCGGCGTATTTTGGCGTCTTTCATCATGCGCTGCACCTGCGCCGAGAGCACGGCGGGATCATTCAGCTTTCCAGAAGCTGCGAGCTGGCCCAGTTCGGCGTCCGGACAGGATGACCAGAGAAAGTAGCTGAGACGCGTGGCGAGCTCATGTGTGCTGACCGGCGCGGCTTTGGAGCCGGGCATGGCTTTCTCCCCGCGATAGAGAAATGCAGGGGCGACAAAAACGCGCGCCAGCATCATGCGTGTGGCAACGGCGTGCGGCAGCTCCTGGCTGCGCATTTTTTGGTAGAGAGCCTTCAGCCCTTCACGCTCTCCACGGCTCAGGGGCCGACGCCAGGCTTTCTCTGCAAACTCAATCACGGCGGCCACCTGCGCGGGCTCTGCCTCAACAAGCTGACGCTTGAAGGCGGCGGCCGCATTCATGATGGGCGCACGCATCGGCTCAAAGGCGCTGGGCTTCGCGTCCTGGGTGGCAAACTGGAATAGCTGCTCGAAGACATCCACCTGCTTCAGCGGCCATTCACTGACGAAGCGCAGCTCATCCCAAAGGCGGTCGATTTCGGCTCCTTCGGCCTCGGTGAGCATGAGGCGTTTCAGATGGTCATCCTCACGGTGAAAGAGCGTGAGCGTGACAACTTCATCGATCGGCACAATCTGAGTGTAGCAGAGCGCGATGGGAAAAAGACTGCGAAACTCATCAAAGGCGGCCTGGAAGCGGCGGCGGGCGGCGCTTTGCTCGCTCACAATCACTGGTGCGCTGTGATGAGTCTGCAGATTGTTGTCAGACCACAGGCCCTTCGACTGCGCGGTTTGCGCTTCGTCCACGGCGAGGCCTTTGAGCGATTCGGGCCTGACGTCATGCACCTGCATCTGCACGCTGCCTTCGGGGTTCAGCAGCCGGGCCGTGACCACCAGTTCCGTATCTTCCAGCAATTCGGCAGGAACCTTGATCTCGACTACCGAGGGAGCTTTCACTTCGTAGTTGGATGCAGCGGCGGTGCCGGAAGCATGCTCCTTCAAGACAGCCATGAGCAGAGGTCCCGTGGCTGACAGGAGCTGGCGGCGCAGGGCCTGCTCGGGTGATCCGGCAGGAAGTGTGGCAGGATCTTTTTCAAGCAGCGCCCGAACCTCCCCCGCGAGCAGCTCACGCTCGGCCGCATCCTTGGTCTTGCGCCAGCGGGCCAGAGGTGATCCACCAGGAATCGCCGAGTCCACCTGCTGAGCCGCAGGCTGGCTGAGGAAATGCCAGGCTCCATGGGGATTCCCCGCCAGGATGTTTGGAGACACATCCTTTGCCAGATCCCAGGTCGTCCGGCCATCCGTGAGAGTCAGATTTACCGTGGTGAGATCGCAGCTGTGGTTTCCATCTTTGGGGCCGATCACCATTGCGACCACATCTCCTTTCATAACTTGAACCTTGTCGAAGTCTCCTGTGGAAACGCGTTCCGATCCTTTGCTGACTCCGGAGGCGAGCACATCCCGCATGTGGCCCCGGCGAACCTCCAGGGCCCAGGTGAACCCATTGCCGCATGCTACGTCTGCGTCCGCCACATCCCCATGGATATGCAGCGAGCCGCTGACAGGGCTGCGCCATGCGATGACCGATGCGCGTGTAGGAGAGGGATGCGTGGCGACGCTGTGCGCCTGCATCAAGCCCGGAATGCGCGGCGTCTTGTCGGAGGAGTTTGCCAGCACGCTGAGCGCCTGCTCGCCCGACCATCCCTTGATGAAATTGTAATTCGGAACACTCTGAATCTTTTTGGTGAGCAGCGGCTCCAGCTTCACCTGGCTGGCCGATCCGACGCCGACATAATCCAGCCACCCCAGCAGCAGCGAGGCATCCACGCCATGTTTCTCCGCCAGCGCAGCCACATCGGTGCGCTCGGAGTTCATCTGCGCCTCATGCACCGCAGCCAGACAGGGCAGCACACTGGCGACCAGCTGTGTGCGCCGCTGCAGCAGACGCTCCATGAGCCTTGGCACATCGCGCAGTGGAAGATCGGCACGGCCAGGGGCCACCAGCCGCGCATTTTCCCACACGGCCGAATCGTTCTCGCTGCCATCCCCTGCATCCGTCGTGGTGAAATAGAGGGCGCGATCTCCTCCATCCTTGGGAGCCGTGAGCTTCATGCGGATCTCATGCCGGGCCACCAACGGAGCCACGGGCTCCTGCCAGGCTTTGGGACCGTTTTCTTTGCCGATGTGTCCCACACTGGCAAACCGCCACAAGGCCTGCTGCCAGGCGGCCACATCTGCCGCAGTGAGCTTTCCCGCACGGAACCTGGCGCGTAGCGGATCCAGCAGCATGGATGGCTGTGAACTGCTGAGAGCCTGTCTGAGCAATGCCAGGTATTTCGGGCTCAGCCCCTCGGTGCCCCCCTGCCCCTGCAATGCTGCGAGGTATTTGCCCAGCGGCAGACGACCTTCGTCTTTGGCGATGATTTTTGCACCCGCCACTTTCAGTTGGGACTGTCCCGTAGATTCGCTGTAGCGTCGATAGATCTGGCGGATTTTGGCCAGAGCATCGTCCGCCCAATCACGCGGTGAGTTAGACTGGGAAAAGTGCATGCCCTGCGGAGTGAGCACCGCATGAGAGGCGACCTCCTTGGCCGCATCCAGGTACTTGCCGAGCAAAGCAGGAGACATCACGAGCGCCGCACCGGCATTGGTAAATCCTTCGCCCGCCGCGCCATCCACGGGAAACTCCTTCGCGGGATCAAGTGATTCCACACCCGTCAAATCCCGAAGCGTGTAAGAGTACTCCATGTTCGAGAGGCGGCGTAACACCACGGGCCCGGGATCACCGGCACTCGCGAGGGCTACTTCCTCCAGCCGGTCCTGCACCCACTTGGTCAGCAGCGTTTTTTGTGCACTTGAAAACTGCGGCTCTTTCTTCGGCGGCATCTCACCCATATGCAGCTGCTCCAGCACTCCTTCCCAGATCATGGGCTCCCGCTTGATGTCTGCCACGGAGGCAAACCGCTCCAGATCAAGATCCCCCTTTTGTTTTTCTGTGGAGTGGCACGAATTGCACCGCTCTTTCAGCAGGGGCAGGATCGAGTTTTGGAAATCTTCCGCGCCAAACGCCGCGCCATGAAGAGCCATGCATGCCGCGATGGCCCGGATTGAATTGAAATACTTCATGCCAGAATCTCCTTCACAAGGTTGCCATACACATCCGTGAGCCGGAAATCACGACCCAGATGCCGCCACGTCAGCTGCTCATGATCGAGCCCCAGCTGGTTCAAAATCGTGGCATGCAGATCATGCAGATGAACCTTCCCAGAAACGGGTCGGAAGCCAAAGTCATCGGTCTCACCGAAGGTGAAGCCGGGCCTTATGCCGCCGCCGGCCATCCATGTGCAGAAGCTTTCCGGCTGGTGCTCACGACCATGTTTCTCAATGGGCGAAGTCCCGCTGAGATCCTGGCTCCAGGACGTGCGGCCAAACTCGCCGCTCCAGACGACGAGCGTGTCCTCCAGCAGGCCGCGTGATTTCAGATCTTTGATCAGCGCGGCGCAGGGCTGGTCGCTGGCGGCACAGCTTTTCGGGAGAGCATTGCGGATGTCACCATGATGATCCCAGCCCCCCATGGTGACCTGCACAAAGCGCACGCCAGCCTCGCTCATCTTGCGCGCCAGCAGGCAGGCACGGGCGTTTTTGTCGGTGTCTTTGCCACCGATGCCGTAGAGCTTCTTTGTCGCCTCGGACTCGTTCGAGAGGTCCACGAGTTCGGGTGCCGTCATCTGCATGCGAAAGGCGGTCTCCATGCTCTCGATCATGCCTTCCATGCGGGCGTCGGCTCCAGTCTGGTCGATCAGGCGTTTATTCATGCGCTGTGTGAAATCGATACGCGCACGCTGAGCCTTCGCATCGCCGGAGATGTCGGCGAGGTAGTCAATGGGAGATTGTTTGTCGCTGGAGGGAATGACGACCTTGGTGCCCTGATGCGCTGCGGGCAAAAACGACGAGCCATAGAGCCGCGTGTCGCTGTCCGGATGAATCGAAATGAAGCTCGGCAGGTTTTGATTCTCAGCGCCGAGGCCGTAGCTGATCCATGAGCCCATGGAGGGACGCACATCCGCAGTGACTCCAGTGTGAAACTGCAGCGCGGCGGGCTGATGCTGGTTGTTGTCCGCATGCACCGCACGCAGCAGGCAGATCTCATCTGCGATGTTCGCAGTATGTGGCAGCAGCTCAGAGATCATCATGCCGGATTGTCCGCGCGGCTTGACTTCGCCATGCGTGGCAAGCGCTAGAAACTTGTCCGTGCCTACACGAAGTTCGTTGGTGTTGACCGGTGCCGTGATCTTCTGGCCATGCATGCGCTTGATGTAATCCTTCGGATCAAACAAATCCGGCTGCGACGGCCCGCCCGACATGAACAGGAAGATCACGCGTTTCGCCTTCGCCGGGAAGCGTGGTGATTTCAACGCCAGCGGACTCTGTGCGCCCTGAACCAGCTCATGCAAAGCGAGCGCACCAAAACCGGTGGCCGTGCGCTGGAGCCAGGAGCGGCGGGAGATGTTGTTCAAGTTCATAAGCGGATCATAAATTCATTCGATGCCAGCAGCGCGTGGCTCAGTTCGATCCACGCTGTTTCGGCGGGCAGGGATTCGAGAAAATTCGCGGCATCCTCGCGTTCGGCGCTGGTAATCGGGCGGCTGAGGATGCGCAGCCAGAGGGCTTCGAGGCGCGCGCCAGTGTTGGCTTCCGTCTCAGCAAGTCGCCTGGCCACTTCGGTGGCACGGGCGCGCACTGTGTCGCTGTTGAGAAGGAAGAGCGCCTGCGTCGGCACGGCGGTCTCGGCACGTTTGCCGGCGATCTGCGCCGGTTGCGTGAAGTCGAACACATCCCGCAGCTTCGCGGAACCGGGTTGCGTGGCCGTGCGAATGACAGGGAGATAAATCGTGCGCTCAAAGTCCTGAATGGGGCGCATCTTCTTGAAGGAAAAGGCAGGTGGATTCACCGCCTTCGGACTGATGCTGGACACGTTTTCAGGAAACTCCAGAGGCAGGGCGGGACCACCGCTCGAAGGCGTGAGCTTGCCGCTGATGGCGAGCATGGAATCACGAATCGCCTCGGCATCGAGACGTTGGCGGTTCATGCGCCAGAGCAGGCGGTTGTCAGGGTCTCTTGCCTCAGCCGTGAGATTGTGTGCACTGCTCATGCGGTAGGCACGACTGAGTACAACTTCGCGAATGAGCTGTTTCTGCGACCAGCCGTTTTGCATGAACCGGCTCGCGAGATAATCCAGCAACTCGGGATGCGACGGCGTCTCGCCGCGTGCACCAAAGTAATCCACACTGCGCACAAGCCCCTCACCAAAGAGCTTCTGCCAGATGCGGTTCACCGTGACTCGTGCGGTGAGCGGATTGCGCGCATCGGCAATCCAGTCGGCGAGCTGCACTCTGCCGCTTTGGCCGGCAGGAATTGGCGGAAATTCGGCCCACGATGCGACGCGCAGTGCACCCCGCTTCACCAGATCACCCAGCGCATACGGATTCCCGCGAATGGTAATGCGCATGTCAGCAGGCTTTTCACCGTCATGCACGGCAAAGGCTTTCGGCGCGACAGGGGCAAAGAACTTCGCGTGCTCGATCTGGCCATTGAGAGACTTGATGCGTGCAGCGAGTTCATCACGCTTCTTTTCGAGGTCAGGCTTCGCCTCCTTCCTGGCGCTGACGATCTGTGGCTCCAGTGCTGCCGTTTCTTTGCCCAGGTTGTCACGCTCAGCTTCCCACTGGCGAATCCTGGCTTCGTTCGCGGCGAGCAACAGGTCTCGTTCAGCCTTTTGTTTCGCCATCTCAGGCAGTTCGGTTTTGTGAACGCTGCTCCAGACGCCGTTGTCAGTCTTATACGTGGCCTCAGTGCTGCGGAACATGCCGGCGATGGCGTAGTAGTCGGTCTGTGCGATGGGATCAAACTTGTGATCATGACAGCGCACACAGCCGAGCGTCAGGCCGAGAAATGCGGTGCCAATTTTGCTGACCTGCTGATCAACGAGATCGTGCTCCATCTTGAGCTTGTCCACGGCAACGATTTCGACGTCGCCCAAAACGAGAAAGCCAGTGGCGGTGATGTTTGCGGCACGCTCCTGAGGAGATGAGGCAGGCAGGAGATCTCCGGCGATTTGTTCCCGAATGAAGCGGTCGAAGGGTTTGTCCGAATTGAAAGCGTCGATGACGTAGTCGCGATAGCGCCAGGCATGCTCCGCAAAGACATTGTTTGAGGTGCCGATCTGATCTGCGTATCCAACGAGATCAAGCCAGTGCCGAGCCCAGCGTTCACCGAAGGCCATGGATTGCAGCAGGCGGTCCACAGCGGCGGCACGGGATGCGGGAGACGCATCAAAACGGGCCAGATCCTCAGGCTTCGGTGGCAGGCCTGTGAGATCCAATGAGACTCGGCGGAGCCAGGTGTAAGCGTCCGCATCTGGCGCGGGGGAAAGGCCGTTGGCCTCGAGTTTGGCCAGAATGAAGCGATCCACAGGGGCCGACGGCCAGTCCGCCTTTGTCACGGCGGGAGCTTGCTCATCACGCACAGGCCGGAAGGCCCAAAATTTCTTTCCCGCCTCGATGTCAATCACACGCGCAGCTTTTGTGGCGGTTTGTTTGACCCTTGAATCGGGCGCACCCATGGCCACCCATTGCTCAAAGATCTCGATCTCACTTGCGGAGAGTTTGCCCTTCGGCGGCATCTCCATTTCGGGATCGGCGTAGCGCACCGCAGTGATGAGATGACTTTTGGCCACCTCCCCCGGCATGATGGCAGGCCCGCTGTCGCCACCGGTCTGCCAGCCTGATTTCAAATCGAGCGCCAGCCCGCCCTTGATCTTTTTTTCATGCGAGTGGCATTCGTAGCAGCGGCTTTGCAGCAACGGCAGCACCTTCGATTCAAAAAAGGCCATGCCATCTCCCGCCCGCGCCGGAGCCAGTGCGAGCATGACGATGCCAAGACTCTGGAAAAAGCGGTTCATGGGAAAAGCGGCAGCCATTCACGCCAGCCGAGGATGTGCTCACGCATCAGACGCTCGCAAGTGGACGGGTTCTGCGAACGAAAGCTCTCAATGATCGACTGATGCGCATCCACAGTTTCCTTGAGAGTCTCCTTGGTCTGAAGCTGGTGGCTGCGGTGCAACCGGCCCAGCCACAGCTCCAGCTCGCCGCGCAGGGAACGCCAGAGCTTGAGCAAACGTGCATTGCCAGAGGCTTCGAGAATGATCTGATGAAACTCAAGGTCCAGCAGTGTCACCTCCTGCACGGACCGGGCGCGCCGGGTGGTGGTCAGATTTTTTTCGAGCTTTGAAATGTCAGCCTTGAGAGCCTGAGCCGCCAGACGGGAAGCGAGGGGCTCCAGCGCAAGCCGCAGCACATACAGCTCCTCGAAATCCTGCGGCGTCAGTGCTTTCACGAACGCTCGCCCCGTGGAGCTAAACTCGACCAGGCCTTCGCGCTCAAGCGCAAACAAGGCCTCACGCACCGGAACCCGGCTGACGCCCAGACGTTTCGCCACGGCAGATTCAGCCAGCAGCGCACCCGGCGCGGAAGTGCCGTTCAGAATTTCCGTCCGCAGCAAAGAAGCGGCAGAATCGGAGCGAAAAGCGGGATTTGGGGCGAGGTTCATTCGGTATACCGTTTCAATACGGCCCGAACGATTCCTTCTTTCTTATGTGATGATTTTCTTTGCCGCGCTGCCTTTCACATATCAGCGATCACCAACCTTCCGGACCGCTTGACGGCAGGTCAGGACATCACTTCGCGTTCTTCGCGATGAATTCAATGATCGGCGTCGAGTCGTCCAGCCCATGCGGATGGTGCCCCACACCTGGCTTGCGAATCAGCGTAATGCTGCCGCCAAGCGCATTGTAGCGTGTTTCAATCAAGCCGGTGTTTTCATCCCACGGCACCACATCGTCCGCATCGCCAAAAACGTGCAGGAGGGGCACATGGTTCTGGGCCAGAGGAGCGAGATTGTCCACGGGATTGCCTTTGTAGGCGAGTGCTTCGCCCTCGTTTTTAAAGCCCCAGAGCTTAGGCACCAAAGCCCAGTTCTTCGGATCACCCTTGCCTTTGCCCTTGCCGCCGGGCCAGCTTTTGAAGTCACACACCGGCGCGTCGGCATAGATGCAGGATACCTTGGAGGGATTCGCAATGGCCCAGTTGTAACAATACAAACCGCCACGGCTAAGTCCGACGAGGGAGGGCTTGGCGCTCAGTCCATAATGCGTGGTGAGCTCGGCGTAGCACTGGTTCCACAGCTTCACGGCATCAGGGCAGCCGAGCATGTCATTGATCTTCATGTACACGATGTGAAATCCTTTGCCGAGCAACGCGATGTCCGGCGCGGGCTTGTGACCGAAGAACTCGCCATGCCAGACCCACGGGCGGCCAGCAGCGGCGGCTTTCGGCGCGATGATGGTCACGGATTTGCCCGCGATGGTGAGTTCGTGTTTCGCGTAGCCGTTCCATTCACCAGTTTGATTGGGGAAAACGATTTCCTTCGCGTTGGCCAGCTTGCGAGCTTCGGCGTCGAGTTCGGCGGCTTTCACCTTGGCTTCCTCCATCGGCAGGCCGGGCGCATTGCCAGGACGCTTGTGCCCCACGTAGCTCAGCCAGGCTGGACGCAAGATGGCGTGCTTCTTTTTGACGAGCGCCAGGATCGCAGCGCCATTGGGATGATCGGGCGTGCCGTCCGGTTTCACCTTGAGACCCCAGGCATCCAGCACGGCGCGGGCCATCAGCAGATGACCTTCCGGCCCTGGATGCACGCCGTCTTTGGAAAAGGTGAACTCAGGATCCGTCTTCCGCTTTTCAGCAATGGCGGCGTTCATCGGGCCGTGAATGTCCAGCACCTCCCAGCCTTTCTGGCGCATGTCGAGCAGCCAGTTAGAATAGAAGTCGAGCACCTCATTGTAGCCTTGGTAAAACAGGCCCGGCTTCACCTGGTCGCCAGCAACCACGCGCTGCTTGATCGGCACGGGATCAAACACGGGCGGCGTGAGATGCACAATGCGCGCTCCTGTGGCGGTGACCTTTTCATGCAGCTTCTTCATGCCATCTTGGAACGCCTTGGTCCTCACCGCGCCGAGCGGCAGGTAAATGCCGTCGTTCATGCCGTAGCAGGCAAAGACAAGCTCCGGCTTGGTCTTTTCCAGCGCACGGTCAAGACGCTCGTGCAGATCCGGACGCGGAAACTTGCCACCGGCATGGCCGTCTTCGCTCAAACCGCTCACCGTTTCGCTGCTGAGGCCGAGCGGAATGATCTCCTTCGTCACTTCCGGATGCTGCGCGATCAGTGCGGCATCAATGAACTCAATGTAGCCCCCTCCCTGCGTGATGCTGTCGCCCAGAAAGACGATGTGCTGTTCTTTGGGAAGTTCCGCAGCCAGTGCGGTGATGGTAAGGAGGAGGGAGAGGATGAGATAACGCATGAGAGAATGATGTTAGACGCCGACGATTTCGCGCAACGGCACGCCGCTGTCTGTGACAATGCGCGGGCGCTGCAACGCGTCCATGAATTCGTGATTTGGATGAATGCCCAGCAGGTGGAAAATAGTCGCGGCAAGGTCCGGCGGACGCACAGGTCGATCCGAGGGGAAACCGCCAGTCTTGTCACTCGCGCCGATGATTTGACCACCGGCGATGCCCGCACCAGCCATGGCGACGGAGAATACATTGCCCCAGTGATCGCGCCCTCCGCTTTTGTTGATGATGGGCGAGCGGCCAAACTCGCCCATGACGACGACGAGTGTCTCATCCAGCAAACCACGCGAATGCAGATCTTGAATGAGCGTGGAGTAAGCGATGTCAAACTGCGGACACAACACCTCGCGCACACGCGGACCGTTGCGCTGATGCGTGTCCCACAGCGGGCTGCCTTCTTTGTCATCGCCAGGCTCGCGCGGCCAGTTCACCTGCACCAGCCGCACTCCGGCCTCCACCAGACGACGCGCCAGCAGCACGCTCTGGCCGAATTTATGTCTGCCGTAGCGATCCCGCATCGCCACCGGCTCGCGCTCGATTTCCAGCGCGGCACGACTGGCCTCTGAGTGGATCAAATCAAAAGCGCGATGCTGCATCGCATCAGCCTCCTCCATCAGCGGATTTGCCAGCGAGCGGCGAAATTGCACGTCCAGCTGCCGCAGCAGGCTGCCACGCTCGGAAAAACGCAAATCCGTCATGCCATCAGTCAAACTCATGCCTTCGATGCGCAGACGCTCGGCGCTGGGATTGCACTTGATAAGCTGCGGATGCCACGGTGCCCCCATGAAGCCGCCGTTCTGACCGGGCCACACGACGTTGCCGTTGTTTTCGAGACGTTCCGGCAAAACCACCGACGAAAGCGGTGATCGCCCGCTCGGCTTCAACGCACCGACAACGGACGCGATGCTCGGCCAGTCATTCGCGCTCGGCGGCACGCTCTCAGCTTTCGACGCCGGCGCATAGCCCGTGAGCATGAAGCAGCCGCTGGTCGAATGCGCGTTGATGCCCGTGGTCATCGATCTGATCACCGCGAGGTGCTGCATCAGCTTCGCCGTGCGCGGCAGCGTCTCGGAGAAATGAATCCCCGCCACCGAGGTTGGGATGGATTTGAAATCACCGCGAATCTCCAGCGGTGCATCCGGCTTCGGATCAAACGTCTCATGCTGCGGCGGCCCGCCGCTGAGAAACAGAATGATGCAGCTCTTCGCCCGGCCAAATGACGCGTCCTTGCTGGGAGTCCTCGCATTCAACATGGATGGCAGCGACAGCCCCAAACAACCCAGCCCACCGACGCGCAGCCATTCGCGGCGATTGACAGCAGTGGTTGAAAGATGTTGCTGCATGGACGTCATCAACTACGCCCAGACAAAGGGGCTCTATCACACCCGGTGCAGCTTGTACGGATACACCTGATCCGCGTTCCACTGGCAGCCGTACAAATCCCCTGCGTCATCGACACACACGTCATGCACATTGCGGAAGACGGGCTGGTCTTGCAGCAGGAGGCCGGCCTGATCCCCTTCATACTTTGGCTGCTGGCCGCCCGGAGCAGAGATGACGCGGTTGTTCTTGTCGAGAATGATGATGAACCCGCGCTCCCGCCACATGCGGTAGTCATTGGGCTTCATGCCAAAGCACACGCCCGAAAGCAGCAGATCTCCCGCAATGACCGGCCGGCTCATGAAGGCACCGGGCAGATACACGGAATGCGAATAAGTGCCGTCGAGCTGATACCAGTGAAACTCATTTCGAATGCGCTCTGTGCACAGCACCAGCGGCACAGGGCCGCGGGTGTCGATCGTGACGCCATGCGCCTGCATGAATTTTCCCGCATTCATCGCCTGGGTGCTGTTGCCGCCGAATTTACGGATGAATTGCCCCGTGGCGTCAAACTGCAGGATAAACTGGGAGCCGTAGCCATCAGCCACATAGATGTCGCCGTTCGGGCCCGCCACGGCCTCAGTGGGGGCGTACTTCGTCACGGCGTCATACGCGCCGCAGTCCTTGGCGTGCGGCAGTTCCAGCACGATCTCGCCAGTGAGCGTGGTTTTCAGCACACGCCCACCACCCGGATCGCACAGCAGCAGGTATTCTTTGCCGTCCCGCACGTCCAGACTCAAACCGTGGCCGCCGCGCAGCTTCAGCGTCCAGGCATCGAGCACCTTGCCCTCCTTGTCGAAGATCAGGATGTTGTTCTTCGCTTCGTCCGTGATCATGATCAGCCGTTTCTGCGCATCCATGATCATTTCATGGCAGTTCTTGACCGGATGCACCTCCCTCTTTGCCTTGCACCACTCCAGATCGACCCGATACCGATGCTCCCCATGCCCGATGACGGCTCCCTGAAGCGAAGTCTTGCTCTGCGCCCGCACAAAAGGGGCGGCAAATGCACTGGCAGCGGTCGTGGCGATGAAATGGCGGCGGTTCATAGAGCAGTGAAAACAGTGCATTCCCCCCATGCCTTTCGGGAAGCAGTCTTTACGGCGCGGAAATCCGGCTCCGAAACGCCGGCAGCCGGAGCTTCCACCGCATCGCGGCAAGGCGCAGCACCAGAATCACGACCATGGCAATGTAGCGATGGCTTTCAGAGGCCGGCAGCCACATCCGTAACAGCACAAACACCTGAGCACCGGCGAAAACGGTTGTGGCATATAGATTCACATCGGACTGAAAAACGTGCGGCACTTCACCACGCAGCACATCACGCAGAATGCCTCCGGCCACGGCGGTGACGATGCCCAGCAGGATCGCCACGATGGCCGGCACCCCAAACAACAGCGCTTTTTCGGTTCCAGCGATACCAAACAGCGCCAGTCCAAATGCATCCGCGACTGCCAGTGTTCGATGCGGAGGATGAACGAAGCGCACCAGCACAAAGGTCACCACGGCCGCAATGAGCGCCGCCCACACATGATGCGGTTGTTCGATCCAGAAGACAGGCTGGGCACCGAGGCACAAATCACGGATTGTTCCGCCGCCCACCGCCGTCACTAGCGCCAGGACCAGCACCCCGAACAAATCCATTCGTTTTCCTTCCGCCGCCAGCACACCTGAGATGGCAAACACAGCGACGGCTAAGTATTCGATCCAGGATGGCATCACTTGGCAGTCGGTTCAGGCTTCTCTGCCCGGGGTGGCTCAGGCCTCCATTCCGCCTTGGGCTGAATGCCCAGATGCTGGTAGATCATGGGCACAAGTGCGGTTTGGGGAGTCTCTTCATTCAGCAGTTTCTTTTTCGGCAGATCGGCGCCGTGTGCGGCAAGCCAGATCTTGCGCTCCTCGTCACTGTCACCGCCATGCTTGTTGCCACGACCACCGTGATCCGTCGTGACGAGCACCAGCCAGTTCTCTTCGGTAAATTTCGGCCGCGCACGCATGGCACGCAGCAGCTCGCCGATGTGTGAATCCACATGGCTGATGGCATTCAAATAAAGAGTGCTGTCCGGTGAAAAGCTCGCGCGCGAATCAACCGCCCCATGCCCAAATTCATCCACCTGGCCGAAATAGACAAACATCACGTCAGGATTGCTTCCCCGCAGCGTTTTGAGCGCCGCGTCGCGCACCTCCATGTCCTTTTCGGGATTGTCCACAAAGTGATGTGCAGCATCCGGCACGCAGGTGAACTTCACATCCAGAAACTCCGCACCGTTGATGCGTGAACCATCCGCGATGAAATCATGAATCGGCGGCCAGTCGGCAAACGACGCACAGAAGGCCTGCGGCTGCACCTCTTTGATGTGCCTCATGAAGTGAGAGTAGCTTTGAAAGCGCCCGCCTATGAAGCGGTTGTCCTTCACGCCATGCCGGTCAATCCACACACCGGTGAGCAGGCTGCTCCAGCCAGGCCCGCTGATGGTAGGCTGGTGGGTAGGGGTGCCCAGCTCCCCACCCGCATAGAATTTTCGAGTGAACAGCCCGGGCTCGCTTTCACACAGCATCTTCAACTGCGGCGCCAGACCACGCTCCATGGCGGCAGTCAGCGCATCAGCCCGGCAGCCATCAACACCGATGAACAGCACCCGTCTGCCTGAGAAATCGCTCCCCTTTCCAGGCCCATGCGCGAAAAGCTGGCAGGCAGAGCCAAGGAAAAACAAAAGGAGGGCGGCGGCAGGTTTCAAGGTGGATGTCATAGTTCAGTGCTTCATGTAATGTTCAATCCCGTTGAGCAGCATCTGCACGGCCACCATGACGAGGAGCATTCCCATCAGACGCTCAACCGCCATCGAACCTTTCTCTTTAAGCACACGGGCAATCGCCGGCGCACAAAGCAGGACGGCAGCTGTGACACCCCAGGCGATCAACAGGGCGGCAAACCAGCGCCAAAGATGCTCCGGCTGCGTGCTGACAAGCACCAGCAGCGTCGCCAGCACGGATGGCCCCGCGATCATCGGCGTGGCCAGCGGCACAATGAACGGCTCGCTGATAGACTCGTCGGCATCGCGCCGCGACGGCGGAAAAATCATCTTCAAGGCGATGAGAAAGAGCACGATGCCACCGCTGATGAACAAGGCCTCCTGTTTCAAATGCAGCAGGCTGAGCAGCCAGGGCCCCAGAAAGAGAAAAACGACCAAAATCACCAGCGCAATGACCAGTTCACGCGCGATCACCCGCAGGCGCCGCTCCGGCGGCACTGGGCGCAGACCGGACACAAACGTCGCCACATTCCCCAAGGGGTCCATGATGGTGATCAGCAGCAGCGTGGCGGAAAGCGTGTTCATGACTTCACTCAGCCCGCGTTTCCCCCCGGCGCAACCAACGGTGCACGATCTTCACCCATGCGGGTTCCCAGGTTCCCGTAGCGATGATAATCAAAGCTCACACTCTGCTCCTGCACATACCACAGCAGCTCCACCCGGCCCTCGGCCAGCACCGGCGCATCAGCAATGAACACAGATGCCTCGGCTGCAGCGCGGCGCACAATTTCGGGCACGCGGTCAGCAGCGGCGTAGCGCACGCGGCACACATGCCCGCTGCCAATTGCATCCGCGAGTTCCTCGTCGCTTTCTTCGATGAATTCGATCAGACCCGCCCATTCATGTGTCAGTTTCTCCAGAAGACTCAGTTCGTATGTGTCCAGACCGTGAGGGCTGCTGACGATCGTTCTGGCCCCCGTCACTCTCGCAGCCGCCACCCGAGTAAAGATTTCAAAAAAGCTGTCTTCCCGGCTCACCCGCACATGCACCACACGCAGCGGCAGATAACGCCGGACATTGTCCTGCCCGATCAGGCGGAAGTAGTCATGCTCCCGACCAAACTCAGCGTTCCACCATTGGTCGCAGCTCTCCATGGCTTTCAGAGTTCGCCAATACTGTTCTTCTGGTACACCGCAGGACTCATTCACAATGTTCAAAGCCAGGCGCTCCAGCGCAGGATTGTTCAAAGGCTGATCGCCCGGCCGCGCAGGTGTTTCCACAAACCTCATGAACTGCGCCACGTAGTTCGGCCCGCCGGCTTTGAGGCCGGGCCCAAAAGCGCTTTTGCCCATGCCGCCAAAGGGCTGCCTCAAAACGATCGCACCCGTGGTGCCGCGGTTGATGTAGAGATTGCCCGCACGGATGCCCGCCTTCCATTCCGCCTGCTCGCGGTCATCCAGACTTTCCAGCCCGCTGGTCAGGCCGTATCCTGTTTGATTCACCAACGCGATGGCCTCATGCAGCTTCTCGAAGCGCATCACCCCGAGCACGGGGCCGAAGAACTCCGTCATATGCGTATAGCTGCCCGGCTGCACGCCCCATTTAATTCCTGGAGACCAGAGGCCGTCGTTGCCTTCGAGCTTGCACGGCATCAGCGCCCAGGATTCACCTTCTTCCAGCGTGAGCAGGGCATTCGCCAGGTCTCCCGTCGGCGGCCTGATCAGCGGCCCAATCTTCGTCGGCAGCTCCCAGGCGGAACCGACAATGAGACTCCGTGCCGCCTCGATGAACGTGCGTTTGAACTCGGCATCATCGTAGACCTCGGCCTCCAGCAGCAGCAGGGATGTGGCCGAACATTTTTGACCCGCGTGACTGAAGGCCGAGTGCAGCACATTTTTAATGGCGAGATCACGGTCCGCCATGGCCGTGACGATGGTCGCGTTCTTCCCGCCGGTCTCGGCACTCAAGGGCAGCGCTGGCTTGGCCCGCAGCATGGCCAGCGCGGTTTCCGTGCCGCCGGTCAAGATGACCGCATTCACCAGCGGATGCTGCACCAGCTGCGCCCCTTCTTCGCCACCAGAACACGGCACGAACTGCAGTGCCTTCTTCGACACGCCGCCTCGCCAGAAGCACTGGCACAGCTCCCATGCAGGCAGCACGGCATCAGAGGCAGGCTTCAGTATCACCGTGTTTCCCGCTGCCAAAGCTGCAGCAATGCCACCGCACGGGATCGCGATCGGAAAATTCCACGGTGACACGACCACCACTACCCCCTTGCCTGACGCGGTGACATTAGGCAGCTCAAAAAACGTGCGCGCACTGCCAGCGTAGAACTCAACGAAATCGACCGCCTCGCTCACTTCAGGATCAGATTCGGCCAGAGTCTTGCCGCAGTTTGCCAGGGCAGCGCCCATCAGATCTGCACGTGCCCGACGCAGCTCGCTTGCGACCTGCCGCATGATGACCTGCCGCTGCTGCGCTGACAAAGCGCGCCAGCCGTCCTCATCCCGCACCGCGCATTCGACAGCCATCTCAATGTCCTGCCGACTGGCTTGCAAATAGCGCCCCACCACAGCACCCGGCCGCGATGGATCAAGGCAATCAGGCGTGCTGCGCGCACCGGTGATCTCGGCACCATCAATCACCGGCGCCACTTCGATACAGCGCTTCTCCCACGCGGTCACAATGTCCCGCGCCCACTCCGCATGATGTGGCAATGACCAGTCAGTGTCGGGCTCGTTGACAAAAGCATCAGCCGATCTGGCAGCCTGCCTCAAATCCCGCCGGTCCTGCGTGCGGCGCGGTGCAGCACTCAGTGAGCCAAGGCGCGTGAACGCAGCACGAAAACCCTGCTCCAGCTGCCGCCATTGCTCACTGTCCGGAACCAGCTTGAAAGTGTGGCGCAGGAAGTTCTCCGGCCCGGTGTTTTCATCGAGCCTCCGGATGAGATAGCCTATGGCGCTGAGGAAGTGCTCCTTGTGACATACGGGCGCGTAGAGCAGCAGATGCGGAGCTTCCTCAAACAGCGCACGTCGCTGGTGATTGGCCATGCCTTCGAGCATCTCAAACTGCACCCGCTCCATCGCCTGATTGTCCCGCGCAAGCGTGAGCGCGTAGGCGACATCGAACAAGTTATGCGAAGCGACACCGAGCTTCACCGCAGCCAGATTCTCCGGACGGAAGCCCTCGTGCAGCATGCGCTTGTAGTTCGCGTCCGTGTCGGCCTTCGTTTCAAAGAGCGCCTGCGGCCAGCCTTTGACGGCTGCTTCAAAGCGCTCCATCTCCATGTTGGCCCCCTTCACAATGCGCATGGTGATGTCTGCGCCACCTTTGGCGACTCGTTCCCGCGCCCATGCATGCAGCCGCTGCTGCCAGAGGAAAGAGTCGGGAATGTAGGCTTGCAGCACGATTCCTGCGCTCACCTGCTCAAGTCCGCGCCGCTCCAGCGTTCGCATGAAAACTTCGCAGGTAAGGCTGAGGTCGCGATACTCCTCCATGTCCAGATAGATGAACTTCGGTACCTGCGTGCCGTCACTGCGCGTGAAGGTGGCGCGTGCCGCACTGCGGTAGAGTCTCTCCAGCCGGTCGCTCAATACCGCTATCGTATGCTCGCGCGCCATCGGCGACATCTGCGAGTAGAGCGTGGAGATTTTCACCGAGAACACTTCCGTTTCCGGGTGTTGCAGCGCTTCGAGATACAGCGAGATCCTGCGCTCCGCCTCCGCCTCGCTGAGGATCGCCTCGCCGAGGAAGTTTACGTTCATGCGCATGCCCTGTTCGGTGCGCTGGCGCAGATGCTCCGCCAGCACCTCCGGCTCCGCAGGCAGGATAACGTTGGCCGTCTCATGCTGCATGTGCTCCTTCACCATCGGCACTGAGACGCCCGGCAGCCAGCCGCCGAAGGTCTGAAACCCACGCAACATCGCCCGGTCCAGCGGGCTGAAGAAGCGCGGCACGCCCTGCACATCCAAAATGTGCGTGAACTGGTCCGCCACACGTGCGGCTGATCTGGGGCGAAACGCCTGGTCCGTGAGCTGCACCAGCGTGGCTTTGTCTGAAGGTGTCTGCAGCATGCGGTCCAGTTCTGCCTGCTGGCGTCTCTCGGCAGGCGTTTGCAGCTCGGTGGCGCGCAGTTGCAGCCTTCGGGCAAGATCAACCGCAGCATCAATGAGTTCCGCGTTCATGACAATGACACGTCAGACACCCAGCTCCTGTTTCACCGCAGCAAAGGCTTGCACCGCATTTTCGAGATCAGCCCGCGTATGTGCCGCACTGATCTGCGTACGGATCCTCGCCTTGCCCTGCGGCACCACAGGAAAGCTGAAGCCGATGACGTAAACACCATGCTCCAGCATCGCGTCCGCAAATTTCGCCGCCAGCGCCGCATCACCAAGCATCACAGGCACGATGGGGTGCTCGCCGGACACGATTTGAAATCCCGCCCTGGTCATCTGCTCGCGGAAGAAACGAGTGTTGGCTTCCAGCTGATCACGCAGGCTGGTGGACTGCTTCAGCAGGGCCAGCGCCGCGATGGACGCCCCCGCAATGCTCGGGCAGAGAGTGTTCGAAAACAGATAGGGCCGCGAACGCTGACGCAGCAGTTCGATGATTTCTCTTCTCCCGCTGGTGTAGCCCCCACTCGCACCACCGAGAGCTTTGCCCAGCGTGCCGGTCAGGATGTCGATACGCCCCATCACATCACAGTGCTCATGCGTGCCCCGACCCGTTTTGCCCATGAATCCCACGGCATGAGAGTCATCCACCATCACCAGCGCATGGTATTTATCCGCCAGATCACAGATCGCTTTCAGCGGAGCGATGAAGCCGTCCATCGAGAACACACCATCGGTGGCGATCAGCTTAAAGCGCGCACCTTTCTCATCCGCCGCGATTAGTTGCGCCTCCAGGTCGGCCATGTCACAGTTTTTATAACGATAGCGCTGCGCTTTGCACAACCGCACACCGTCGATGATGGAGGCATGGTTGAGCTCGTCGCTGATGATCGCGTCCTCCGGCCCGAGGATCGTCTCAAACAACCCGCCGTTGGCATCGAAGCACGAACCGTAGAGAATCGTGTCCTCTGTGCCAAGGAAGTCCGACAAGGAAGCCTCCAGTTCCTTGTGCACCCCCTGCGTGCCGCAGATGAAGCGCACACTGGCCAGCCCATAGCCCCAGTGCTCCAGCGCCTCATGCGCCGCCTGCCGCACTTTCGGGTGCTGCGCGAGGCCGAGGTAATTGTTTGCGCACATGTTGAGCACCGCCTTGCCACCATTCGCACGCACCAGCGTGCCCTGCGGCGTGGAGAGCACTCGTTCCCGTTTGTAGGTGCCCGCAGCGCGGATGGCCTCGAGCTGCGTGGTGAGATGCGTGGCGAAGGTCGGATTCATGACTGCCGATATAATGGACACATGTCCGTTATTTTGGCAACAGGGAATTTTCACCCTCCTTATCTGGCCGCTGCCAGAACGGCCTCGACCAGCGGCGTCACCGGATCAAGGCCGTGCGGATGATGTCCTGCCTCGGGTTTTGCCCAGCGGGTGACGGAACCACCGAGAGCCTTGTAACGGGTTTCTAGCACGTCGGCATGCTGTGTCACCGGCACGACATCGTCCTTCATGCCGAGCACCAGAAAGACGGGCACTTTGGCGGCAGCGAGAGCTTCCAGCCCATCGATCGGGCTGCCCTTGAAATCAGGAAGCTGTGCTTCAGTGATGCCGTAACTCTCAAGGCATTGCTTTCTCATGGCCCTGACCTCGGGCGTGCCGTTGGGAAAAGCGCGAAGATCCAGCAGCGGGTTGTCGCCATAAATGGCGGTGACCTTGGTGGGATTGGCCTTCGCCCAATTGAAAATATAGGTGCCCCCACGGCTCATGCCCTCCAGCACGGGCCTGGCACCGAGGCCGATCTTTCGCGCGAGAGCGTAAAAGCGATTCCAGCGTTCCACAGCTTTGGGCGCGCCCCAAAGCTCGACCACATCGCAATACACAAGATGATAGCCGTGCTCCAGCATGGCGATGTCAAAGGCGGGCTCATGCCCCCAGAATCGCGCACGCCACACCCACGGGCTGCCTGCGACGGCCTTCTTAGGCGCGACAATTTTGCACACCGCACCATCCTCGGGGAGCTTGAAGTCGAGCTCAGCAAAATCATGGAACTTGCTCGCTGTGGGGTCGCTGACGCCCGCACCCCGCAGGCGTGATTTCAAATCATCCGCGCAAGCAGCGATGCCGAACATGAATGTCAAACCAAAGACCAGGAAGCAGGAGACAGGGGAATTTTTCATCAGCAGTTTGGGCCAATATTACGTGCCCTGCGGTCCAAATCACGCCTTCAATCCAGCCAGCTCAGGTGCGAGGGCTTTCGCATCACGCACAAACCATTCCTGCTCTGTTGAGTGCCTGTGTTCGATTTCAAAACGCCTTCATCACCAACTCGCGAAAGGCCCGCACATGCGCAGGCTCAAACCGGCCTTTGCGCTGCACCAGAAAGACCTCCTCATGGCCAAACAACGCAGCAACTTCACGCACGACGACCTCAGCTTCTCCGGCCCCGCGCTTCGGCGGCTTCACGCTCGCCGCACTGGTCCCGATGGCAATGCCAAAACCGATGGCCACATAGTTCATCTGCAGGGCGCGATTCGTAGCCGTCACCGTCACATTCATGCGGTCCGCCAGCCCTGCCTGGGCAAACACCTGACGAATCTGCCGGTGAGAGCTGCTTTCCTCTGGAGCCAGCACCAGTGGCTGGTTGATGATGTTGGCAAGAGTCAGCTGCCGGGCGCGTGTCAGCGCATGGTTCGCCGGGCACATGAGATAAAAGGCATAGCGCGCCAGCGGCTGATACTGAAACTGCGGCATCACTTCGTCGCCAGTCGCCATGCCCATGATCGCCAGATCCGCCTCATCCCGCTCGATCACCTGCCTCGCCAAGTAGGAAGGCCGGTCCAGCAGCACGAGTTTCACCGTTGGGTGATTCTGGCGGTACAGAATGATTGGCCGCCGCAGCGCACCGGTGAGCATGGCAGACGGAGCCACCACCGTCAGTGTGCGGGCCGCGGTGCTTCGCTGATCCTCAAACATCGCCCGCAGGCCGTCAAAGGATTCGACCAATGGCGCCGCCAGATCCACCAACGCACGACCATCGTCGGTGAGTGAAACCTTGGAGCCTTCCGCCACGACAAACTGCACGCCGTATTCATCCTCCAACGCCCGAATCTGCTGCCATACGGAAGGCACGGCCAGATTCATCGCCGCGGCGGTCGCCGCAAAGCTCCCCTGTCGCGACAGCTCCACCAGCGCCCGAATCTGCCTGAAGCGCACTTCCTTGAAGTAACGGCGCGCAGGAGAGTCGGCCGTCGTGCCGATCCTTTGAGGGGCGTTGGGTTTGGCTTTCATCGTTAGGTCTTTCCTAACGAATATCGAAGAAGATAGCAAGAGCCTTATAATCTACGCCAACCAGTCCAGCACCACCTTGCCGCAGTTGCCGGACTCCATGGCGGCAAATCCTTTTTCGAACTCCGTGTAATGGAATCGATGCGTGATGACGGGTTTGATGTTGAGACCGCTTTCGAGCATGACGCTCATTTGGTACCAGGTCTCGTACATCTCGCGGCCATAGATACCGTGGATGGTGAGCATGTTGAAGATCACCTTGTTCCAGTCGATGGCGATCTGCTCGCTGGGGATGCCCAGCATCGCGATCTTGCCGCCGTGGCACATGTTGTCGATCATGCTGCGAAAGGCGGCGGCGTTCCCGCTCATTTCGAGCCCGACATCGAAGCCCTCCTTCATGTCGAGCTGTTTCTGCACATCCTCAATCTTCTCCGTCGAGACATTCACCGCACGCGTCGCGCCCATCTCACGCGCCAGATTGAGGCGATACTCGTTCACGTCCGTGATGACGACATGGCGTGCTCCGGCATGCTTCACGACCGGAATCGCCATGATGCCGATGGGCCCCGCTCCCGTGATGAGCACATCCTCGCCAAGGCATTCAAACGCCAGCGCCGTGTGCACAGCATTGCCGAAGGGGTCAAAGATGCTCGCGACTTCCTCATCCACCCCTTCCCGATGATGCCAGACGTTCGTCATCGGCACGCTGATGTATTCAGCAAAGGCCCCGGTGCGGTTCACGCCGATGCCCACGGTGTCTTTGCAAAGGTGACGCCGGCCCGCAAGGCAGTTGCGGCAGCGCCCGCACACCACATGGCCTTCGGCGCTGACGATCTCGCCCGGATGGAAATCGTTCACGTTGGATCCAACAGAAACGACCTCTCCCACAAACTCGTGTCCCACCACCATCGGCACCGGAATCGTCTTCTGCGCCCAGGCATCCCATTTGTAGATGTGCAGATCCGTGCCGCAGATGCCCGTTTTGCGGACCTTGATGAGGACATCATTGATGCCGACTTGCGGCTCCGGGACATCCTGGAGCCAGAGACCGCGTTCAGACCGTGCCTTGACGAGTGCTTTCATGATGGTTGGTTATGACGATATATTGGACACTCGTCCATTAAATCGGCAACTGATATTTTCACCTCACGCCAGGATCTGCGGAATCACCTTGCCGAAATCACGCTCCAGCCGCTTGCGGCCCGGGATCTCCAGACGATGCGGATCCAGCCCAAGCAGATGCAGGATCGTGGCATGCACATCCGTCACATAGTGCGGGTGCTCCACCGGGTGAAAACCGAGTTCATCGGTGCCGCCGTGGATCATGCCGCCCTTGATGCCGCCACCGGCCATCCACACGCTGAAACCATACGGATGATGATCGCGGCCATCGCTGCCCTGGGAGCCCGGCGTGCGGCCAAATTCGGTGGCAAAGACGACGAGCGTGTCATCCAGCATGCCACGCTGTTTGAGATCCTTCAGCAGGCCGGAGATGGGCTTGTCCACCTGCTGCGCCAGACTGCTATGGTTCTTCTTCAGCCCGGAATGCGAATCCCACGCGCCAGCCGCGCCATCGCCATGCTGGAGCTGGATGAAGCGCACACCACGCTCCGCGAGACGACGTGCCACCATGAGCTGCCGGGCAAACGGCTCCGCCACCTTGTCATCCATGCCATACAGTTTTTTCGTCTCCGCGCTTTCAGCGTCGAGGTTCATCGTCTCCGGCACGGCAGTCTGCATGTTGAAGGCCAGTTGATAGCTCTTCATGCGTGCAGCCAGCGTCTTGTCTCCAGGATACTGCTCCGCATTCAGTCCATTAAGCCGGTGAATAAGATCAAACTGAGCCTCCTGCTGCGTCCTGCCGATCTGAAATTCCGGCGCGGCATAGGTGAGCGGGTTCTTCGGGTCCACCTTCAAGTTCACCGCGTCATAGGCAGGGCCGAGATAGTGGCCATCCCGCACATCGAAGAAACGCGGCCCCATGTTGATGAAGGAAGGCAGATTGTCCGTCATGGACCCGAGACCATAGGTCACCCAGGCGCCGAGCGTCGGCACCCGTGGCTCCAGCATGTGTCTTCCGCTGTGAAACTGCACCTGCGCCCCGTGGTTGTCATCTGTCGTCCACATGCTGCGGATGAAGGCGATCTCGTCCGCGCATGAACCGATGTTCGGAAACCAGTCGCTGATCTCCACCCCGCACTGCCCATAGCGCTTGTAGCCGGTTTGCAGCGGATAGATAACATTGCGCTGCTGACCGTTCGCATCGTTCACCACCACCACGCGCACCTTCTTGAGCTTCTCTGGATTCTGCACCTCCTTGTAAGGTGTCTCGCCAATGGACTTGCCCGCATACTTTGTGAGCATGGGCTTCGGGTCAAAGCTCTCCATGTGGCTCACCCCGCCGCGCATGAAGAGCCAGATCACCCGCTTGGCGCGCTGGGGGATCATCGGCAGGCCATCAGGCGGCAGCCATGCATCCTCGCCTCGAAGCATGGACGCCATGGCAATACTTCCAAGTCCGCCGAGGATGTCGCGGCGCAGAAAAGGCGTGGGTGGAAAGCGCGGAATCATCGCAGGGTGACAAAGTCGTTGTGGTTGATGAGAGCCTGAAGAAACAGACTGCGGTCCTCGTTCAAGGCACGGAAGCCTTCGAGGCTGGTTTGCCTCTCGGCCTCCAGCGGCACACGCCCCAGGATGGCAAGGAACGACTGATCAATGAAAGCGGCCGCATCCAGCTTCGCCAGCGAAGCGGCCAGCGCGTTCGCACACTCACGGCTCAGCCCGCTGTTCGTCAGCGCCAGCGCCTGCTGCGGAACCACGCTTTCATTGCGGCGGTAGCACTCCAGCACGTTGCTGTTGTCAAAGACCGCCAGGAAGCGGTGCTCCACATCGGCGTTCTGGATGAAATACAATGAGCGCCGCAGACTGGTCTCCGCTTTGGCGGGATCCAGACTCGGGCCGCCTAGAGTGAGATCCAGTCGGCCGGAGAGATGCAGCAGGCTGTCGCGCACGAGCTGGCTTTCCATGCGGCGCGGATTCATGCGCCAGAGAAAGTGATTGTCAGGATCTGCGGCAAGGGTCCGGGGATCGGCGCCCGCATTGGAGGAACTGCGCCGATACAACTCCGCCGTTACCATCGTGCGGTGCAGCCACTTCATGCTCCAGCCATTCTCCATGAACCCGGTCGTCAGACTGTCCAGCACATCCTGGTGCAGCGGCGCAGTGGCGCGACGACCGAAGTCACCCACGTCCGCGACCAATGGGACGCCAAAATGCCGCGCCCACACGTGATTCACCAGCACACGCGCCGTGAGAGGATTGCGCTTGTCCGCGATCCATCGTGCCAGCGCCAGCCTGCGCCCCGTGCTGGTCTCAGGATAGGTTTGCACCTTGGCATTGCCATTCTCCGCCGGTCCTTCCTGCGCTTTGAAACTCGCAGTCAGCGGGGTGTAGGTATCGCCCGGCGCGGACATTTTCGTCCGGGATTTCTCCAGCGCCTCCCGCGCCGTTTTGATCTTCTTGTCAGCATCCTTGGCCTTGGGCGCGGCTTCTGCCTTGGCAAGATCGTCCTCAGCCTTGGCTTCGCCATAACGCGCCTCAGCCAGCGCCGCCGCCTGCGCGATGGCCTTGTCACCCTTGGCAAGATCAGCGGCATACACCGCCTGGATCATGGCCAGCCGCAGGCCCGCCAGTTTCACGGCTCCCGCATCCCCGGACTTCTGTGCCTGCGCGAACTGCTGATCCGCCGCTGCGAGATGATCCTTCAGCACAAACGGCAGCAGCACCGGACGCGACGAGGCTGGTGGCAGCTTCACCGCCTTGGGCTCAAACGACGCAAACTCCAGCACGCGCGGCACCCCGGGCGGCATAGGCCGAGACTTGTCCTCATTCTTTTCATCGCCCCGCAAATGTCGGTAGGTGGGCTGATCGAGGTGCAGGTCATAAACGCGCGGCAGACCGTTCTTCTCGAGATCAGATTCCCCTTCCCATGGATCAAGCCGCACATGCAGCGGCTCAAAGATGGCGCGCATGCGGTAGTAGTCCGTCTGTTCAATGGGATCATACTTGTGGTCGTGACATTTCACGCACTGCATCGTCAGCCCCAGGAAGGCGCGGCAGGTGTGCTCGATGGTCTCGTCCAGCCAGGTGGTGCGGTTGAAAAGGTAGTAGCTGCGGGCTAGGAAGCCGGTGGCGCGCAGATTGTCGCGGTCCTGCGGTGCGAGTTCATCCGCAGCCAGCATCTGCACAATCATCTGGTCGTAGCCCTTGTCGGCATTGAGCGATTCCACAATCCAGTCGCGCCAGTGCCAGAGGTGCTTCTGGCTGTGGCGGAGCTGCGCGCCCAGCCCATACCAGTCGCAGTAGCGCCAGATGTCCATGAAGTGGCGCGCCCAGCGCTCGCCATATTGCGGTGTGCTCAGGAGCTGGTCCACCAGCCGCAAGCGCGCAGGGGCCGAAGTGTCCTTCAAAAACGCATGGATCTGCGCAGGCGTGGGAGGCAGGCCGATGAGATCCAGATAAACGCGGCGCAGCCACAGCTCCGGCGCGGCATCAGGCTGCGGCTTCAAGTTTTTTGCCGCGAGGCGGGCGGCCAGCAGCGCATCCATGGAATGACCGGATGATTTGGGCGGCTGGTAGGCCCAGTGCGCACGCGGATCATCCTCAGGCTTTTCCTGCGCAGGAGCCGCAGCTCCGCCAGCCATCCAGGCCTGCAGCTTGGCCACCTGCTCCGCGGTGAACATGGAGCCCTCCCCCTCCGGCGGCATGCGGTCATCCTTGTCAGCAGTCGTCACGCGCTCCAGCAGCAGCCCAGGATTACCTGATAAAATATCGCCATTGTCCCCGCCCTTGCGCATGGCCGTGGCAGTGTCCAGCCTCAGGCCGGCCTTCTGCTTCAGAGCCCCATGGCAGGCATAGCAGCGCTCCTTCAGCAGCGGCTTGATCTCTTTTTCATAATCCACCGCCCGCACCGCAGTGGGCAGAAGTGCCAATACGCCGCAGCTCAAGACGCGGGTAAGGGCACGACAAAATACGACAGGATGAAAAGACATGGGCACAGGCAACTACGTCACTAAAGCCACGACTCTTTTGTCCCCACGGCCGTTCCCTCTTTTTACTGTCCAAAAACATCCTTCCCAAACCTTGGTGTGCCTGCCATCCTCTTCCTATTCCATGCACATTCTGTTCCGACTCCTGCCCGCACTCGCCATTGCTGTTTCATCATCCTTTGCCGGTGACGCCACTGTCATTGAAAAAACACCCGGCCTCGTCGGTTTCTGGACCTTCGGAGAGGAGGCAGGGCAGAAACGCGCCTCACAGAGCACACCGGAAAAACACCTGCTCAGTGAAGTAAACGGCCCCATCAAGCGCGCAGCAGGCGGGCCGTTCTCCGGTTTCTCGGCAGACCTCAACGGCCATCAGTATTTTGAAATCAAGCACCACGAGACCGGTGATCTCAACATCTCCGGCAAAGACGCGCAAGTGACGCTCTTCGCCGTCGTGCGCATCGTCGATCTCAAGAAGAGCCGCACCATCGCCGGCATGTGGAGCGAAGGCAAAGGCGCTAACGACGACACCGGCACGCGTCAATACGCGCTGCTCATGAACATGCCCACCTACGGCGGCCCGCGCAATCTCGTGCCCCACATCAGCAGCGAAGGCGGCGTGACGATGCGTGCCGACGGCACCAAATTCCCCTGGTGCGCCGACTACGCAGCCACCAAGCTCGAAGTCCCCGAGGAACAGTGGTGCACCCTGGCCTTCACCTACGACTCGAAATACATCCGCGCCTACATCAACGGCATGCTCGACGAACGCCAGCTCGACGCCGAGAAAGACAAACGCAACGATCCCTACTTCACGCAGGAAGGCCCCGGCGGCAAAGACCGCGGCATGAACCCCTACTACCACGGCCGCGGCATCTTCAAATACGACCCCGCCTTGCACGCGAAGACCAAGATCGCCCCGTCCGACTTCACCGTCGGCGCACGCATGGCGGTCGGCTCCATGACCGGCGAGGCCACGATTGGCAAGTTCGGCGGACTCGCGGTGTTCAATCGTGCCCTGAACGATGCCGAGATGCAGAAGCTGCATCAAGCCGCAGACGTCGGATCGATTCAGCCCTGATTGCGATGACGTTGATCTTCGCCATTCATCTTGCGGCCACCTGGATGCTTGTCGGCCTGATCTGGGTCGTGCAGATCCTGGTCTATCCGCAGTTTTTGAGGGTCGATGCCAGCCAGTTCAAAACTTACCACTTCGCCCACTGCTTCCGCATCGGTCTTGCAGTTGCCCCGCTGCTGTTCATGGAAGCCGCCACGGCAGCGTGGATCGTGTATCGCGGCTGTGATTTGAATTTCATCCTCAGCGCCTGCCTGATTCCCGTCATCTGGATCACCACCGCGATTTTTCAAGCGCCGCAGCACACCCGGCTTTTGAAAGGCTTTGATGCCTGTCTGATCCGGCGGCTGATCTTGACCAACTGGATCCGTACGCTGGCATGGACGGCCCGGGGCATTCTGGTCAGTCTCACACTCATTCATCATCCTCTCCTGCTCTCCCTTTTCACGGTAGGCAGCCTGCCGCATGTGGAAACGTCATCCCAGTTCGCCGCACCGGTGATGCAGGTTTCTCCAGGAGGCACCATCACGCTGCAAAGCAGCGAGCCAGACAGCCTCATTCTCTATACGTTGGACGGCACCGAGCCCGTCGCTCTGTCTAATCCATATCTGGCTCCCATCGAACTGGCCTGCGGTGGCGCATTGAAGGCACGGGTCTTTTCCAAAGATCGCCGAGAGGCGGGCGCGGTCCTGCAGGCGTCGGTCGAACCGCTGCCGGGCCGTCAGGCGCTGCCCAGCACGGTGGTGCCGGTGACCCAGGATCGAAGCTGGCCGCAGTACGACTGGCAGCAGCGCCTGGCATTAACTGCCGCAGCCGTCCAGCGCTCGAAGCCGGAAATTCTCTTCATTGGCGATTCCATCCTTCATTTCTTTGGTGGTGAAAAGTGGGACAGCTATGCCTTGGCGGGCCAGGACACGTGGAAGGAACACTATTCTTCACGCAAGGTCGGAAACCTGGGATTTGGGTGGGATAAAACTGAAAACGTGCTCTGGCGGCTGCAGCATGGAACGGTTGACGGCATCTCCCCCAAAGTCGTCGTCTTGTTGATCGGCACTAACAATGTGAGCAGTTGCTCTGCTTCCGACATCGCCCTGGGCATCAAGTCCATTGTGCTGGAAATCGAACAGCGCCTGCCTCATTCACACATCCTGCTGCTCGGCATCCTGCCGCGCGGGGAGAACCCCAATCCGCTGCGCGACAAGATCGCCGAGGTTAACGGCGTGATCGCCAAACTCGATGGCACGCATCAAGTGAGTTTTCTCGACATCGGGGCCAAGTTTCTCAATCCGGAAGGCTGCATCAACAAAGACCTCATGCCTGGCTTTCTGCACCCCAATGAGAAAGGCTATCGCATCCTGGCAGAGGCCATTGAGCCAGCTTTGACGAAGCTGTTGAAGACCGATTGATCCTGATGCTGTTTAGAGACTCCCTATGAACATCCGTCTGGCACTCGCCCTTCCACTGGCTGGTCTTTGCAGTATTCTCAATGCCGCCCCAGTTCTCCAACTCGAAGCACCCGCGATCAAACGCGACGAGCAAGGCGTGGTCACGCTGACGAGCACCGCGCCGGACACCACGATCCTTTATACACTCGACGGAGCAGCCCCCATCGCGAAATCAAATCCCTATCTCGCCCCCATCGACCTCGCCTCCGGCGGCACACTGAAAGCCCGCGCCTTTTCCAAAGACCGCAAAACCCAGAGCGAAGCCACGCAAGCCGCCTTCGAACCCCTGTCCGGTCATCAGCCCCTGCCGAGCACCGTGGTGGCCTGCACTCAGGACCGCAGCTGGCCAAGCTACGACTGGGCCAGGCGCCACGCCCTCACCAGCGCCGCAGTAAAAAAAGCCAAGCCCCAGCTCCTCTTCATCGGCGATTCCATCACCCACTTCTTCGGCGGCGAACAGTTCGACAGCTACGCCCTGCGCGGGCAGCAGACCTGGGGCGAATTCTATGCCCCGCGCAATGCGGGCAATCTCGGCTTCGGCTGGGACAAAACCGAAAACGTCCTCTGGCGCCTCCAGCATGGAGCCATCGACGGCATCTCACCCAAACTCGTCGTCATGATGATCGGCACCAACAACACGGGCACCTGCTCCGCGCCAGACATCACACTCGGCATTGAGGCCATCGTGCTGGAGTTCAACAAACGCCTGCCGCAGTCCAAGATCCTCCTGCTGGGCATCTTCCCACGCGGCGAAAAGCCCAACCCACAGCGCGAGAAGATCGCCGAAATCAACAGCATCATCGCCAAACTCAACGGCACCCACAATGTCACCTACCTCGACATCGGTCCCAAGTTCCTCACGCCGGAAGGCTTGATCACCAAGGACATCATGCCCGACTTCCTCCACCCCAACGAAAAAGGCTACCGCATCTGGGCCGAGGCCATCGAGCCCACGGTGAAGCAACTGCTGGGCGAGACCAAATAGGCACAAAAAAAGCAGGGGACCACAGTCCCCTGCTTCTCAGAAAGATCGTCTGACTTACTTCGCAGGCTTCCAGTTACGCACGAAGTCCAGGCACTGGGTGATTTCCGGCACGCTGGTCTCCCAGTTGTGCTCGTATTCACAGTGGAGGGGACCGGGATAGCCCTGGGCCGCGTATTCCGCGAGGATGGCCGGGATGTCGCTCTTGCCGGTTCCAAAAGGAAGGTCATGAGCCTTGGGGTCACCGAAGGCCGTGAGGTCCTTCATGTGGCTGTCAAAGATGCGGCCTTTGAGAATCTTGATGCAATCCACAGGATTCAGCCCGCTGCGCACCCAGTGACCCACGTCAGCGCAGGAGCCCATGCGCGGGTCACGGTTTTTGACGAGATCGAGCACATAGTTCGGGTCCCAGAACATGTAGGCGCGGTCCAGCGGGCGCTTCGGATGGTTGTGGATGGCCATCTTGATGTCGAATTCCTTCACAAGGACTTCGATCTTGTCGAGCGCGGTCACATCGGGCTCCGTGATGATGACGCCAATGCCCAGCTTTTTGCAGAATTCGAAAATTTTGCGATTGGAAGCGTCATCCTGGCCCAGCTTCACCACACCATAGCCCACGGCGGTGAGCCCTTTGGCCTCCAGATGCTTCATGACTTCGTCGATCATTTCCGGCGTGGCGTTGTGGTCCCACTTCGCATCCGGCTTGGTGGTGGAAAATTTCTGCCCGGGGTAAAACTCGATGGTCTTGCCGCCGCACTGCGCGGTCTTGTCGATGGCTTCAAACACATTGTACATGCGGAAGCTGTAGGCCTGGCAGCCGGCATAGAACTGGCCGACTTTGGCGGCTTCGGGGATCGTGGCCGCAAACGATGCGGTGGCGAAGAGGAGTGAGAGAAGGAGGTGCTTCATGGGTGGGTGGAGCACGAAGTCTGGCGAGTTCCCGGCGAAAGGGAAGAACTGAGAATGGAAAAGCTCGCCGGGGGAACAACGTTGTGGAGGGATGCTGAAACACTCCTTCCTGTTTTTAATGTCTGCCACGGCAGCCCTGGCTCAATTGCCTACAGCAAACCCCATTCCCCGGGTGCAGGCCGTACCCCTGCCGCATCACATCACATCCTTTCAGCTCGCAGGCCGGGAACTGACCGCCATGCATTTCGATCCGCAGGACATGCGCCCCTTCTGCTACCCCATCCGCGCCTCGCGTGATGTCAGCCTCACCCGCATGGGCCATCCGCATGATCCGCTGACGCATTCCCACCACAACAGCGTGTGGGTGACGCACAACATGGTGAACGACCTCGATTTCTGGGGAGACTACGCCAAGAAGCAGGGCCGCATCGTCAACGTGGAGGTTTCGCGTGAAGGCTATGAAGACACCGACGAATTCGCCTCCATGCGCATGGTCAACCACTGGGTCAGCGAGGCGGACAAGTCGGTACAGCTCATCGAGACACGCCGCACGGAGATCCGCCCAATCGATGGGGCCAAAAGCTGGTTCATGATCATCGACCTGGAATTTTCGCCCTCCAAGGGCAAAACCACGACCTTCGGCGCCACCGGCTTCGGGCTGGTCGCCGTGCGGATGGCAAAAAGCATCGGCGTACATGACGGCGGCGGCCGCATCTTGAATTCCGAAGGGCAGCTCAATGAGGAAGCCATCTTTCGCAAACCGGCGCGCTGGTGCGACTACAGCGGACGCATCACCAATGACACGGACGGCTTCGGCGGCATCACCTTGATGAACCACCCGATGAATCCGCACAACCCGACCGCCTTCCATGTACGCAATGACGGCTGGATGGGCTGCTGCCTCAGCCTGGACACCCCCGTGGAGGTCACCGAGGAGAAAAAGCTGCGCGTGCGCTACGCCCTCTGGGTGCACGATGGCGTGGCCTCCCAGGCCGAAAGCGAAGCCCAGTGGCAGAAATTCATCGAAATGCCCGTGGTGGATTTGGCGCTCAAACCGGCCAAGAAGTGAGCATGGCCGAATACCCCGCCGCCTTGGGCGAACTGATCACCTTTTTTGAATCGCTCCCCGAAGGCGAGCGCAGGGAAAATCTGATCGACCTCGCGGCGGCCGCAGCCTCCCATGCACCGAAGGACGGTGAAAAGTTCGATCTTGAGGATGTGCGCCACGATGCCGAATGCACCGACACGGTCGGGGTGCATGCCCGGCTGAAGCACGGCGACCACGTTCACTTTGCCATCAGCCTGGGGCCAAAAGTGCAGACACTGACCAAAGCCATGGCCACCATTCTCTGCCGGGGACTGAACGGATCGACGCTCTCTGAGGTCCTGACGGTGCCGCAGGATTTTGTGCCGCGCATCGTCGGCGCAGACCTGGTCAGGCTGCGCAGCCAGACCGTGTATTACGTCCTAGGCCGCATGAAACAGGTGGCTCAAGCGCTACAAAAAGCAGTGAACTAGCCCAGCCGCGTGGTCTGCCCCGTGCGCAGTTCCTCGGGAATCTGGCCGACAAAGCGGGGCTGAAGATCAATGGCATCAAAGATCTGGTGAATTTCCATCTGGCTGATGTCGCCGGGCTTGTCGATCTCGAAATAGACCAGATCATGCCGGGCATCCACCTTGTAGCGGACCTTGGGAAAGTGGTCCATCTGGTTGCGGAGCTGCATCACAGTGGACTCAGAACGGAGGCCGGGCGCGTAAATTTCGACTTCGATCATGTGTAGTATGCAGCGGTTCTACCGGAATTGCCCTCCGGAGCCAAGCAAAACCTGCCAGTTGTGCACAGACAGGATTCCAGTTTGACAGGCGGCGGGTGTCGTCCTATTCTCGTCGCCCCTTTCCCCCGCTCCTTTTATGGCCAACATCCGCTCCGCAGAAAAAGACATCCGCAAAACGACGGTCCGCACCGCTCACAACCAGACGGTGAAGAGCCGCATCCGCACTCTGCGCAAGAAGGTGGTCGCCGCCATTGAGAAGAAAGACGCCGCAGCAGCAGCCGCTTCCCTCAGCGAATTCGCTTCCGCCACCGACAAGGCCGCCAAGACCAACGTCCTCAAGAAGAACACCTCCTCCCGTCTGAAGAGCCGCCTCGCCGTCAAGGTCAGCGCCCTGACGAAGTAAGCGGTTCGTTCGATCCAACCCATATTTCCAAACGGCATCTCGCAAGAGGTGCCGTTTTTTGTTTGTCGTACGAGGCAAGGCCAGCAAAGATCGCCCACCCATGATCACCCGCCATAAAATCGCCCCCAACGGCCCTGAGTTCTCACGCCTCGTTTACGGCACCTGGCGCATCCTCGATGAGGCAGACACGGCCAACTGCACCCCGCAGGCACTTCTCAGCCGCTTCAAGGCCTGTGCAGACATGGGTATCACCACCCTCGACACGGCAGAAATTTATGGCGTTTATAAGGTCGAGGAGGCCATCGGCGGCGCTCTCAAGCTCGACCCCGCCTTCCGCAGCAAGATCGAGATTGTCACCAAATGCGGCATCTACATCCCTTGCGAGTTTCATCCCGACCGTAAAGTCGCCCACTACAACGTCACCGCCGCTCGCATCATCAAGAGCGCGGAAAAATCCCTGCGCTTCATGGGCATTGATGAAATCGACCTGCTGCTCGTGCACCGCCCCGACTGGCTGACCAGCGCCGACGAAACCGCCGAGGGCCTGAACAAGCTGCTCAAGGACGGCAAAATCCGCAGCGCCGGCGTCTCAAACTACAATGTGCATCAGTTCGATCTGCTGAACTCCCGCATGGACCAGCCGCTGGTAACGAACCAGGTCGAGTTCAGCCTCCTCCACATGGACCCGATCTACGACGGCACGGTGGATCAATGCCAGCGCCACCGCATCCTGCCCATGGCCTGGTCACCACTGGCCAAAGGCGCCCTGATGGAAAAAGAAGATCCTGCTGCAGTCCGGCTCCATGCCAAAGCCGCCGAGCTCTCCGCCAAATACGACGGAGCCACGCTCGACCAGCTCGCCTACGCCTGGATTATGGCGCATCCGTCCTGCCCGCTGCCGATCATCGGCACCAATAAACTGGAGCGAATTCAGGCCGTGGTGAAAGCGGCGGACATCAAGCTGGAGCGCGAAGACTGGTACGGCCTCTGGGAGGCTGCCAAGGGTCACGGCGTGCCGTGAAGCCCGCTCAGCGCGGTCATTCTTGCACCTGCGGGATCACGAGCTGGTTGTGGTGAATCAGGTTCACCTGCCAGTTCCATGGCCAGCGGCCCGGATTGCTCCAGTGAAAAGCCCACGGCTCGGTAAACTGGTTCACATACCCCACGATCATGTGGCTGTACCCCACGCCATTGCCTTCGAGGCGGATCATCGTGGCCACCAAGCCCTGCCCCCTCGTCGCTTTGAGAGTGGTTTGATCCGTCTTCAAGATCAGCGTGAAGAATCCGCTCAGATATTTGCGCCCGTCCTGAATCGCCGTGTCGCGGTTGTGGCCAAACGCATCTGTGTAGTTCGGTGCCATGAGCCGCTCCAGCTTCTTCCAGTCCCGGTCTTCAACCGCCTCGATCAAATTCGCCTGCGCGGCTCGCACCTGCTCCTCCGGCGAACGCCCGAAAACCCACCATGCCAGCCAGACCCCCTCGATGATGAACAGCACCAGCAGAATGCGAAGGATGATCTTTTTCATGTTAAAAAAGGGCCAGTTGTCCGGTGGAATCCGATGAAGCCGCCACGCAAAAGCTCACACCGCTGCTGCGGCGGCGCACCACCTCGATGGTCGGCGTGGGCTTGTGCCGTTCGGCACACACCACCCGGGCCTCAGGGGCTCCGGCAGAGTCCAAGGCCTGCCTGATATACCGGGAGGCCGTGGCAGGGTCATTGCAGTCATCGCTCAAATGCCCCAGCACCACATGACTCAGCCCCGGATGCGCCACTTCTCGCACCAACTCTGCGGCCTGGTCGTTGGAAAGATGCCCGTGGCGCGAACTGATGCGCTGCTTCGTGGACCAGGGTCGCTTGGTGTCATTTTCGAGCAGTTGGGTGTCGTAATTGGCCTCAATGAACAGACTGTCGGAATTCCTGAGGCGGTCTTTGATCAGATTCGTCACGAATCCCACGTCACTGAGCACCCCGAGGCGGGATTCCTCATCGGAAATCACAAACCCGACCGGGTCCACTGCATCATGGGGCACCGGAAACGACTCGATCCGCAGGTCCTGAAACTCAAAAGCCGCCCCCGTCGTCATCAGCCTCCAGGTGGGCGGTTTGCGAAAACCGAGGCTCCCAGCCAGGGTTTCCTGCGTCAGGGCGGTGCAAAACAGAGGGACCGGCCGTTTGCGGCTCAAAACCTCGATCCCCCCCGTGTGATCCTGATGCTCATGCGTCAGCAGGATGCCGTCCAGCATGTCGAGGGAAAAGCCACAGGCGTCCAGCCGGAGGCAGATTTGCTTGGCGCTCAATCCGGCATCGAGGAGCAAAGTGGTGCGTTCTGTCGAAATCACAGCGCAGTTCCCCGAACTGCCGCTGCCAAGAATTGTTAATCTCACCATGCGCTGTTTTTAGCGGCTGGCCTCGTCAGATGCAAGGCGGATGAGCCCCGCATGGCACTGCCGCCACCCCCGTTGGCTTCAGGGATTTAAAATAGGCACCATCTTGGCCGATAGAATGCTGGTTGATTTACTCCCTTGCATGGCCTAAATGCCACCCCCCTTTTGACGCAAAAATGAGAAACCACGGACTCCCCCCGAAACAAGGCCTATATGATCCGCAATTCGAGCACGACGCCTGCGGCGTCGGGTTCATTTGTCAGATGAAGGGAAAACGTTCTCACTCCATAGTACAACAGGGGCTGACGATTCTTATCAACCTCGATCACCGCGGTGCAGTGGGCAGCGAGAAAAACACCGGAGACGGTGCGGGCATCCTGATGCAGGTGCCTGACAAATTCCTGCGCAAGGTCGCTGCCAAGGAGGGTTTCACCCTGCCGGCTGAAGGACAATACGGCGTCGCCATGGCCTACTGCTCTCCTGATGCAGCTGAGCGCGCGGCTGCAGCACGTGCCTTTGAGAAAGTGGCCGAGGAAGAAGGCCAGAAAGTGCTCGGCTGGCGCGATGTGCCGGTGGACAATTCCATGATCGGCCTCTCGGCGAAGGCCAGCGAGCCCTTCATGCGCATGGCCTTCGTGCAGCGCGGAGACAACTGCCCGGATCAGCAGACCTTTGAACGCAAGCTCTACATCATCCGCAAGCGGGCCGTGACCGCCATCCGCACCGCAGAGGCGGACAGTTTCTGGTACTGCTCCAGCCTGTCCTCCCGCACTCTGGTGTACAAAGGCATGCTCATGCCCGAGCAGGTCGGAAAGTATTTCCTCGATCTGCAGGATCCTGACATGGAATCCGCTCTGGCGCTGGTTCACTCCCGATTCTCCACCAACACTTTCCCAAGCTGGGAGCGCTCAC
>NZ_JBGANL010000069.1:0-22904 GCF_044222345.1 Prosthecobacter sp. | reverse complement strand
CCGCAGCGCTTTTTGATCTCAGCGAAGGCATGGGTCAGGGCTTTGTTGGCTAGGCTTTCGGCTTCGTCTGGCAGGACTGGCTCAGTGTAGGGTCTTCGCAATTGCTCCTGGCCATTGAGGTTTAGAATGTAACGGAACTCACCAAAGCTAATGGTGAACCATGCTTTTACGTCAAAGGGGAGGGAACCTGCGCCTCCGTAACCACGTAAAGCATATTGCACCGATAATTGAGAAGTCTGATTAGCGTGTCGAATAATGTGTTCCAAGCTTACTAAAGGCTTAGAATCTATGCCGTTTATTATGGGTCTAACGAATAGTTTTTGGTCCGTAAAAAGTGGTGCAAGTTTACCGAGCTTTGTTTCAAACTTCTCGATGAACTCGCGAAGACCAAGATCCAGCAGTTCGCTAAGAGCTTCTGCAGACCTCTTTTTTTCTCCCTTCGATCCCTGCTGATTCCGCACAAAGATAGCCACCTCCTTTTCCAGGTCGCTGGGTTCTTCAATGCTTTCACCTTTGGCGGCTTTAATGCCTAGTTGCAGGGACCACTCCAGGCGGCGCTGGAGGTAGGTCATGAGGGCGGAAAGTTCGCCGGCATCGGCGAGGCGCAGGGCTGTGAGGTAGGCTTCCTTTTCATCGGTGCGGACGATGAGGGGCAGGTAACCGCTGCGCATGAGGACGTAGTTCACCAGCAGGCGGGCCACGCGGCCGTTGCCGTCGTCGAAGGGATGGATGAGGACGAAATCGTGGTGGAGTTTGGCAACGCAGGCGGCGATAGGCAGGGTGGGGGAGGTCAGCTCCTGGCGCAGCCAGTCCACCAGCGCGCGCATGCGTGGCTGGGTGTCTTCCACACTGGCAAAGAAGAAGGTGCCTCCGTCTGGCAGGCGGACATTGTTGGGCGTGGTCTTGTACTCCCCCGGGATGATCTGCTTGCGTGTGCTCTGGCCGTCCGCTGTTTCCGCGTATTTCCAAAAGGGCTCTTTGAGGATGATGCGGTTCAGGTCGCGGATGTCGCCCTCGGAAGTGAGGCGTTCTTTTTCGGCTGCGAGAGCTCGTGCGTGCTCGATGCCCACATCATGGGCTTTCATCTCCAGATACTCGCGGTGGCTGTGGTTGCCCGTGGTGCGGTCATGCAGCAGCAGCAGCTCTGTTTCGCCATAAGTCAGGGTGTTGCCTTCGATGTGGTTGGAATGGTAGTTCCATTCCAGGCGCAGCTTTTTCCACAGACGTGTCTCACTCTCCGCCGACAAAGGCTGGAGCGCCTGCCATTCAGCCCGCAGGGCGTCGAGGGACTTGATCTCGGTGTGCATGGGGTAGGGAAGCCGGAGATGGAAACAGATGCCACAGGAAAAGCGGAAAAGATGTCTGACAAGAAGGAGGTGTTTGTCCTCGCTGGCTTGCTGCGCGTGTACATCCCCCCGGAGAATTTGGCGAATTTGGTGAACTTTCTCCTGCTGCTCGGGGCTGATACACACACTCCCCCGTTGAAACGGTGGAAATGGTGGAAGTCTCCGCCATGGGAGCAGCGTGAGTGACACACTCCCCCGTTGAAATGGTGGAAACGGTGGAAATGTCCCATGGGCAGTCGAAGCCCCATCGCCGCTGGTTGCCGGTTGCCATCGCGAGAATCTAGGGTGGGCAACTGGCAACCACGGGGTTCACGTCCCACGGCAGACACTGCGCAGGAATCCGCAGCATGTAGCAGCCGTTGGAAAGCGGTGGCAGTGCGATGCAGGCTGAAGACGACGCTCAGGTCCAAAAACACCTCACATGATGGCAACCAGAAGAGGGTCTGAGTTGCCAGGGTTTGCTGGCATGCTTCAAGGCCTTCCATGTCCCGCTCGCCCCCGGCTTGAGACACACTCCCCCGTTGAAACGGTGGAAATGGTGGAAGTCTGCCGCCCCGGCCCGACGGGCAGGCATGCGCACACCCCTGACCCTCCCTCACTCCCCGCTTGAGCCTTTCCGCCCCTTGCACTAGTTTGCGCCGCCATGAAAACCATCGCCTCTTTCCTCATTGTCGCTGTTTTCTCCCTCGCCTCCTGCCGTGGCAGCGGCGGGCCCATGACGCGTGCGGGCCGCGGAGTTGACCACGCCATCCACAAGACCGGCGAGGGCATCGAGCACGTGGGCCGCAAGATCGAGAGCAAATTCTGAGGCGCAGCCCGCTGCGACCCCGAATGCTTCCCGCCAGCACTTTCTTCATCACCGGGCCCACGGCCTCGGGCAAATCCGCCTTGGCCATCGCCCTGGCGGAGCACGTGGGCGGGGAGATCGTGAATGCAGATGCCTTCCAGCTCTACGCGGGCCTGGACCTCCTCACGGCCAAGCCCTCCCCGGCGGAGCTGGCCCGGGTTCCGCACCACCTCTACGGGGTGATCCCGCTCACGGAGGCCTGCGATGCGCAGCGCTACCACGCGCTGGCACTTCCCGTCATTCAGGATATCGCCGCGCGTGGCCGCGTCCCCATCGTGGTGGGGGGCTCCGGGCTGTACATCAAGGCGCTCACCCACGGGCTCTCTCCCCTGCCCGCCGCCTCGCCGCAGTTACGGGAGAAATTTCACCACCTCAGCTCCGGCGAAAAAATCGTGTGGCTGCTGCAGCGCGACCCCGAGGCCGCCACCACCGTGAACCTGCGCAATCCCCGCTACGTGGAGCGCGCGCTGGAGATCTGCCTGCTCTCCGGCCGACCGCAGTCCGGCCTGCGCCGCAGCTTTGAGCAGGCCGAGCCGGAAGTGAACGGCGTCATCCTCACCTGGGACCGCGAGGCGCTCTACCGCCGCATCAATCAGCGCACGCTGGACATGTTTGCCGCCGGACTGGTGGAGGAAGTGGCCGCGGTGGGCCCGCTCTCCCCCACGGCGGAAAAGGCCATCGGCCTGCGTGAAGTGCGCGCCCATCTGGCCGGGCAGGTCTCTCTGGCAGACACCATCGCCGCCATCCAGCAGGCCACGCGCCACTACGCCAAGCGCCAGATCACCTGGTTCCGCCGCGAGCGCTGCTTCCAAACGATTTGCCTCGATTCCGTTCCGGCGGCAGACTGCGCGCTCCCCCATCTCCTCGAACTTTTTCCATGCCTCCGCCCGACCAGCCCGCAAGCCCCGTCTTCGTCAATCTAGGCCCACGCAGCTACCTCGTGCAGGTGGGGCGCGGCCTCCTCAAAACGCTGGGCGAAGAAGTGAACTCAAAGCTGCCGGACCGCACGAGCTGCGCCGTGATCACGGATTCCAATGTGGGCCCGCTTTACGCCGAGACCGTGCTGCAAAGCCTGCGCGAGGCCGGGAAAAAGCCCCACCTCATCACCGTGCCTGCCGGGGAGTCTTCCAAATCCCTCAGCTCCAGCGAATTTGTGCTGAGTGAGATGGTCAACGCCGGGCTCGACCGCAAAAGCTTCGTCGTCGCCCTCGGTGGCGGCGTCATCGGCGATCTCGCGGGCTTCTGCGCCGCCGTGTACCAGCGCGGCATCCCCTACGTGCAGGTGCCCACCACCGTGCTCTCCCAGGTGGACAGCTCCGTGGGCGGCAAGACCGGCGTGAACCTGCCCAACGCGAAAAACATGGTCGGCTGCTTTCACCAGCCCGTCCACGTCATCGCAGACCTCGACACCCTCAGCTCACTCCACGCCCGCGAATGGAATGAGGGCTTTGCGGAAATCATCAAGCACGCCTGCATCCGCGATGCCTCCATGTTCGAGGCCATTGAAGACGTCGCCGCCGGCAAGGGCGACATCGTCGCGCTCATCCGCCGCAACATCGCCATCAAGGCCGCCATCGTGGAGGCTGACGAGCACGAGACCCTCGGCATCCGCGCGCTGCTGAATTTCGGCCACACCCTCGGCCACGCCATCGAGGCCGCCGCGGGCTATGGCAAGCTGCTGCACGGGGAGGCCATCAGCCTCGGCCTGCGCGCCGCCGCCTGGCTCTCCACGCAGACGGGCGAACTCACCCGCGACGACTACGAGCGCATCCTCAACCTGCTCCGCCTCTACGATCTCCCCCTGCGCCTGCCGGACGACCTCGACACCGAGGAGCTCATGCGCATCGCCCGCACGGACAAGAAATTCGAAAACGGCAAGATCCGCTTCGTGCTGCTGCGCAAGATCGGCGACGCCTATGTGAGCAAGGACGTCCTCGAAGGGCATCTGAAGCAGGCGCTGGAGGAGCTGCGGAAGTAGGGGGGATGAATTTCCAACCCGCTCCCTCACCACGCGCAAGCTCAGTGCATTTTACAATTTTCAGTTCTCAGTTCTCAGTTCTCAGTTTTTCCATACCGCAGCACCCAGCGAATACGCCATGATCGAGGACAGCCGAGCGCAGCGAACCGGAGCGCAGTGGAGATAGCCGAAGGCAAACAGACGACCGCAGGGAGCCCGAAGGGGGAGCGCAGCGAATCAACTAGAGCAGGAGGACGAGAAGGAGTTCCCATCACCCCTCAGCAACTCTTCATTTTTTTTGCTTCTTTTTGCGCCTCTTTGCGGCCACTCTCCCGTCCGTCACCTCTGAATGCGCTTCCTCACCCCCAGCTACCTGCACCTCCTCTGGCTCGCGCTGATCCCGCTGGTGCTGTGGCTCTTCCGTCGGCAGGCGAAGCGGGTGCCGGTGTCCACGCTGCTGTTTTTCAAATCGCTCGCTCGTGAGCATCAGGAGTCCGCATGGCTGCGCCGCATCAAGAAATGGCTCTCGCTGCTGCTCACGCTGCTGGTGCTGCTCTTTGCCATCCTGGCGCTCGCACGGCCCAGCGGGAATCTCTCCGCCGATGCCATCAGCGCCGCCGTGATCGTGGTGGACTGCTCCGCCTCCATGGCCGCGCGGGACCTGCAAGGCCAGACCCGGCTGGACGCCGCCAAACAGCGCGTGAAGGAACGCCTCCGCTCGCTGCCAGACCAGACCGTGGTATCCCTCATCGCCTTTGATGCGCGCTCCCGGGTGCTGCTTTCCCGCAGCCGCAACCACCGCGAGTGCCTGCGCCTTCTCGAAGAACTCACGCCCACGCCCATCGAGGGCAAACCGGAGTCCGCACTGACCGTGGCCCAGCGCCTCGCCGATCTCGAAACGCATTCCCGCATCTGGATGGCCAGCGATTCGCAGCCTCCCGCCAGCACGTCGGTCGATTGGATTCCCGTGGCGCTCAAGGAGCCGCTCAATGTGGGACTCACCGGCTTTCAGATCCGCCACAGCCCGCTGGCGCGGGATCGCTACGAGGCCTTCGTGAAAGTCAGCGCCTCCGCCGGCAACAAGAACAAGGCCACCACCACGCTCGAAATTTCCATCTCCGGGCGCATCGCGCAATTGCGTGAGCTCGATCTCGCCCCCGGTGAATCCAGCGCGCTCATTTTGCCGCTGGAAGGCGTGCGCGGCCAGCAGATGGAGATCCGCCTGAAGACCGCCGGCGACTGCTTCGGCTGGGACGACGGCCTCGCCGCACCGCTGCCCAAAACGAGGCCCCTCACCGTCGCGTGGTTTGCCGAGAAGCCAGATCCCTTCACCGAGCTGGCGCTCTCCGCTCTCATCGAAAACGGCCGCATCGAAATGCGCAAGGGCGATCCCAAGGCCTGGCCGCCGAAAGAGCAGCCCGACGTCTATGTGTTCGAAAACTGGCTGCCCCAGGAACTGCCCAAAGACCGCCCGGTGATCGCCCTCACCCCGCAGAGCAGCTCCGGCCCGCTGCAGGCACGCGCCATCAAGAGCATCCCGCATGACGGCGTGCGCTCAGTGCAGCCGGATCATCCCCTGCTCTTCCGCGCCAGCAGCAGCCGCATCGCCGTCACGCAGACCACCCTGCTCCAACTGCCCGCCTCGATCGAGCCGCTGTGGTTTGCAGGCGCTGAGCCCGTGCTCGCCGCCGGAGAGTTCAACGGCCAGCGCCTCGTCGTCACCGCGTTCTCCCCCTCGCAGTCCGAGCAGCTCGCCCTGCTGCCCTCCTTTCCCCTGATCCTCGGCAATGCGCTCTACTGGTGCGCCGAAAACAGCGAAGCCCTCACCGACATGCGCACCCTGCACACCGGCGAGATGCTGCACACCGACAACCTCGTGCAGTGGCACGCGTGGAATGGCGAATCCTTCATCGAAGTGTCCGACGATCCCGCGCACGGCCTCCTCGCGCTCAACCGCATCGGTGCCTGGGAAACCGGCAAGGACCGCAGCGGCGCCTGCGCCCTCATCTCCGCCGCTGAGACGGACCTCCCCGCCCTCGCCACGGATGCCGCGCATTCCACCCAGCCCGCCGCCCCCATCATCACCGCCAGCGCCTTCAGCACCTGGCCCAAGCGTTTGATCTGGCTCGCGCTGGCTTTGCTGCTGGCCGAGAGCTTTCTGTTTCATCGCAAGGCGGTGTATTAACGGAAAGCGTTTTTGGAGCGCGGAATTTATTCCGCAGCAGCTCGCAAGCACGCTGCGGATGAGGCTTTGCTTTGAGCCTCACAAAATATGGCGCGAGCTCGCCCTGCTGCTGGCCGAGAGCTATCTGTTTCATCGCAAGGCGGTGTATCCGCTCTGGCATGCCGAGTCAGTCGTAGGACATGCGTGGCGACAGCCCGCCCGTCGGGTCGCTCCCGGAGGGAGCACGGAAATTAGCCGGTGGTGAAGCGAGGCTTGGCGAGCGAGAACCACCGGATCTGCCGCATCACCCACCGTATTCATTCGCCGCGCCCTGAAAGGGCGCGAGAAGCATACAAATAGATGCCACGGCAAATCTGGCCGCATGCCCGGGTCCTCTTCGCGCCCTTCAGGCGCTACCAAGCCATTCGGATGCGATGATTTCCGGTGGTTCTCGCTGCACTGCTGCGCAGTTCCGCTTCACCACCGGCTAATGCCTCTCGTGCCTCCGGCACGTCAGAAATCACCGATTGCGAGCCAGCACAGATGTCGGAAACATTTCCCATGCCCTCGACGCATCTCTCGTTGCACAGCAAGGCGGTGTATCAGTTCTGGCATGCCGAGTCAGTCGTAGGACGGTCGTGACGACAGCCCGGTTTATCCTTCGAAGCACGCAGTGCGAAGAATGGACCCGTCTGCGAGCGTACGGCAGTCCTCACGGCGTGCGAACACGCTGGCAGTCGGGCGGTTTGGCGAAGATCGCGATCGAGCATTGGAGAGTACCATTCGCCAAACACACCCAACCTACGATGAAGATCCGCGCCTGCCGCAGGACATGCGTGACGACAGCCCGCCCGTCGGGTCGCTCCCGGAGGGAGAACGGAAATTAGCCGGTGGTGAAGGGAGCGCAGCGACCGGGAACCACCGGATCTGCCGAATCACCCACCGTGTTCATTCGCCGCGCCCTGAAAGGGCGCGAGAAGTGCTCTTACCGCGCCACATTTCCGCTCACCACAGATACCGTTCGTCGTACTCCACCATGCCGCGCTGCAGCATCGCCTTGTATTCCTCTTGAAAAGTCTTCACACGATGATGCTCCTCCTGGTTCAGCACATACGAGCGCACCGACTCCAAATCAGGTGCGGCAAACGTGAATGCGCCGTAGCCCTCCTGCCAGGTAAATCCAGCCTGACGCAATTCCTCGTGAATCCAGCGCGATGATTCGCTTTTGATCTCACGCATCACATCCGCCAGGCAATGCGTTGCCCGCAATCCTGCCGCGATGTGGATATGGTCGCCCGTGCCGCCCACCGCATGCGCAATCCCATTCATGCTGCGGATCACACCACCGATGTATTCATGAACGCGTCTTCGCGCGGTTGGGGCCAGCCAAGGCTCGCGGTTCTTCGTGCTAAATACGAGATGATAGTGCAACGAGAGATGCGTTGAGGCCATGGGAAATGTTTTCCGCCATATGCGTTGGAGCGCAATCGTCGATTTCTGGCGTGCCGGAGGCACGAGAGATATTAGCCGGTGGTGAAGCAAAATCGCGCAGCGGTGCAGCGAGAACCACCGGAACGGCGCCATCCACCGTACCCGAATCACGGTAGCGCCCAGGCAGGGCGCGAGAAGGGATTATGAGGACATGCATTCACATTTGCCGGGGGATATTCGCACGCTTCTCGCGCCCCTGCTAGGGCGCGGCGAAGGACACGATAGGTGATGCGGTAATCCCGGTGGTTCTCGGTCGCTACGCTCCCTTCACCACCGGCTAATGTCTCTGCTCCCTCCGGGAGCCCCTGGCATGATGGCCAGCCGCACCACCGAACGCATGCGGGGGTCCGCCCCCCAGAAACCCCGCCCTTGAAAACTTGTTCACAGCCGCTACGATTATTCACAAGAAAAACGCCCTGAAAAATCCCACATCTTGTTTAAGATGTCTTAACGATCCCCAAGATAGCGTGGAATTTCGGGTTCACTCTTGCGGGCATCCGGCGCGGAATGGTTCAGTCCATCGCAGTACTCACCGCGAAGTCATTCGTCCTTCGGATTTCTTCACCCGCCTTTTCATCTCCGCCTCTCCACCGTCATGTATCTCAAGAGCCTCACCCTTCACGGCTTCAAGTCCTTTGCGGACAAGACCCATTTCGAGTTCCACAAAGGTGTGACCGGCATCGTGGGGCCCAACGGCTGCGGCAAATCGAACGTGGTCGATGCCATCCGCTGGGTGCTGGGCGAAACCTCCGCCAAAGCGCTGCGTGGCGATGAAATGGCGGACGTCATTTTCAACGGCACCGACAAGCGCAAGCCCGTGGGCCTGGCGGAAGTGACGCTGACGATGGCGGACTGCGAGCAGTCGCTGAACGTGGACTTCAACGAAGTCGCGCTGACACGACGCGTGTTTCGTGACGGCCGCAGCGAATACCGCCTCAACAACACCATCTGCCGTCTCAAGGACATCCACGATCTCATCGCGGGCACCGGCATCGGCCGTGCGGCTTACTCCATCATGGCGCAGGGCCAGATCGACATGCTCCTGAGCTCCAAGCCGGAAGACCGTCGTACGGTTTTCGAAGAAGCCGCAGGCATCACCAAGTTCAAATCGCAGAAGCGTGAAGCGCTGCGCAAGCTGGAATACACCGAGGCCAACCTGCTGCGCGTCGCCGACATCGTCGCGGAAGTGAAACGCCAGATGGGCACGCTGCAGCGCCAGGCCGCGAAGGCACGCCGCTACCAGACGCTGCTCGAAGATACCCGCCTGCTGGACACCCACCTCGCGCACAAGCAGTACACCGAATTTGCCGGTGAAAAATCCGAGTCCGAAAACCAGGTGCGCATGATGGCGCAGCAGATCGAGCAGCTCCAGGGCAAGCTCCAAGTCGCCGAGACCGAGGCCGCGCAGACCCGCGAGGCCTACCATGCGCTGGAGTCCCAGATCAGCCAGGCACGTCAGCAGGCGCAGGAGCTTCGCTCCCAGATGCAGAGCGCCGAAGGCCGCCTGGGCTTCAACCGCGAGCGCAGCGAGGAACTCGAAGGCCGCATCCGCCAGAACGAAGAGCAGATCGCGAACAACGAAGACCTGCTCGACCAGGCACGTCGTGATCTCGCCAATGCCGATGAGCAGCTGCTTGCCATCACCGACAACATCCAGACGCGCCAGCTCGCCATGAACGAGCACGCCAACCAGCACCAGAGCATCCTGCCGGAGCGCAACCGTCTGGAAAGCGACCGCCGCGCCATCCGCGAATCCATCCGCCAGTTTGAAGGCCAGATCGCCTCCAGCGAAGCCCGCGCCCAGTCCCTGAGCAATCAGATCTCCGGCGACCGCCAGCGCCATGAATCCCTGGCGCATGACCGACAGACCGCGCAGCAGGCACGCGAGGTGAGCCAGATCGAATTCGACGAACTGCAGCGCCACATCCAGGAGCTCGAAGAGACGCGCAACCAGCTCGACGAAAAGGCCAAGGACTGCGCCCGTGAAATGATCGAACGCCGCCGCCAGCGCGATGCGATGAACAACGAGCTCAACGACCTCCAGCGCAATCTCACGCAGCGGAAGTCACGCCTCGAAATCATCGAGCAGCTTCTGCAAAAAGGCGAAGGACTCTCCGCCGGCACGCAGAAGGTCATCAGCGGCCTGGACAATCCCGAGGTGTATTCCGTCGGGGTGCGCGGCCTGCTGGCCTCCAGCATCGAGGTGGAGCCCGAGTACATCACCGCCATCGAAGCCGCGCTCAAAGACCACCTGCAGGCCGTCCTGCTCACGGAGAGCGAACTCGCCGCGCAGATCATCGACCGCCTCACGGATCACAAGATGGGCCGCGCCGCCCTGGTGCCGCATGATTTCTGCAACCTGCGCCACGCCTCGGATCGCGAGCTCCTGCCCGCCGGCGCCATCACCTGGGCCACGGACAAGGTGCGCGTGAAAACCGGCGTACAGGGCCTCATCGACCACCTGCTGCACAACGTCCTTGTCGTGGAGGATCTGCACACCGCCCTGCGCATGAAGCGCGAGATGCCCCACCTGGCCATCGCCACCATGCGCGGCGAGTTCATCACCCATGATGGCATCATCACCGGCGGCGCCACCAAGGAGGAAGGCTCCTCCACGCTGCGCCGCGAGGCCGAAGTGCGCCAGCTCCGCACGGAAGTCGAGGCGCTGGAATACCAGTACATGGAGAAGGAAGACGCGGTGAACAACATCACCGCGCAGCTTGAGGAAATGCAGCGCGAGGAAGTCTCCCTGCGCGAGCAGTCCCAGCGCGCCCGCGAAGGTTTCTCCCAGTTTCAGGGCAAGATCAGCGTGGTGCAGCGCGCGCTGCAGCAGGCCACCGCCAAGCTCGAAAGCGTGGAGTGGGACCAGAACCAGATTCAGGATCGCATTAGCGGCTCTGAAAGCCAGATCCAGCAGCTTCACGAGGCCGTGGCCATCGCCCAGGAGCAGCTGGCCACCTCCCGCGCGCTCGAAAATGAACTCGAGCTCGAAATGGAGTCCTTCCTCCGCCGCGAGCTGGAGTCCAGCGAACGCCTCAACGAGCTGCGCACCGCCCTCGCTCTTGAGCAGAGCGCGCTGAATTCCATCGAGCGTCAGAAAGCCCCCCTGGGCGTGCGCTTGCAGGAGCTGCAGGCCGGCATCAACCGCTTCTCCGAAGAGATCAACACCTGGCGCATGCGCATCCAGCAGAGCGAGGCGGAAAACGCCCGCTTCCAGGAGCAGATCGAATCCCAGCGCGACACCATCGCCGCCATCGAAGAACACCTGCAGTCCAAGACCGAAGAACGCGCCGGATTGTTTGAGCAGGTCAGCCAGCTCGAAGCCCAGCTCACGCAGCTGCGCCAGAGCTTCAACGGCCTCAATGAATCCCGCAACCGCGCCGAAGTCGCCCTCACCCGCGTGGACCTTCGTCTCGAAAACCTCATCAACCAGGTGCAGGAGCGTTACAGCTTCCACATCGAAGCCTTTGAGCCTGACTACCACGTGCTGATGGTCACCATCGAAGAGCAGAAGAAGAACCGCAACCGTGGCAAAAAAGGCGCGGCCAATGCCGCCGGCTCCAGCGCCGCCGCTGACGGTGCCGAACCCAGCAACGAAGATCCGGAGGACGCCGAACCCGCCGCCGAGGAAGCCGAGGAGGCCCCGCAGATCCGCGCCGTCTCCAACCGCGACGATGCGGTGGACATCGACGAAGTCGTCATTCCCGGCGAAGAAGCGCAGCCAGACTGGGCCTTCGTCATGGAAGTGGTCTATGAACTGCGCCAGAAGCTCGAAGGCATCGGCCCCGTCAATCTCGACGCCATCCAGGAGTTCGAAGAACTCGAAGAGCGCCACAACTTCCTCGACACCCAGCACAACGACCTCGTCAAATCCAAGGACGAGCTGCTGCAGGTCATCGCCAAGATCAACGAGACCACGAAGACGATGTTTGTGGAGACGTTCACGCAGGTGCGCGGCTTCTTTAACAACAACTTCCGCGAGCTCTTCGGCCCCGCCGCCAAGGCCGACCTCATGCTGGTGGATGAAAACGATCCGCTCGAATCAGGCATCGAAATCATCGCCAAGCCCCCGGGCAAAAAGCTGCAGACCATCAGCCTCCTTTCCGGTGGCGAGCGCAGCATGACCGCCGTGGCCCTGCTCTTCTCCATCTACCAGGTGAAGCCCAGCCCTTTCTGCGTGCTGGATGAGCTTGATGCACCGCTCGATGAAACCAACATCGGCCGCTTCCTCAAGATGCTGGACGCCTTCATCGACAACTCCCAGTTCATCATCGTCACGCACAACAAGCGCACCATGAGCCGCGCGGATGTGATCTACGGCGTGACCATGCAGGAGTTCGGCGTCAGCAAACCTGTGGGCGTCCGCATGACCACGGAGGACACCCGCACGCTGGCCAAGTCCGCGCAGGAACTTGCCCTTGAAGCCCCGAACCAGCCCAAGCGCAGGAAGAAGGCTGAGAGCGAAGACGACGCTGAAGCTGAGGCCGATGCCGATGCCGAAATTGAAGCCGAAGCCTCTGCCGATGAAGAGCAGCCCGCGTCCATCCCCGTCCACGAAGACCTCGATGAAGAGCAGGCCCGCCTGACCGCCATCGAGGAGCTGGAGGAGGAGACGCCGGCGGCGCTGGTGTGAGGAAAGTGCTCGCGAACTTCAGCTCACTCCCAGCGCACCACGAGCATCGTTTGAGTGCTTATGGCTGCTGAAAATTGAAATGACAATTCCACACGTTCTATTGGAATTTTGGAAGGCACAAGACATGCGAGGCATGTCTTTCGACAACTTTGACATATTCTCTCCTGGAGAAATTGTGGAGAGAAACCTCACCCTAGAAGCCCCTATCTATTGTCCCGGATTCTTGGTCATTGCCAGCGACACAAGTGGCAAAGTCGCACTGCTAAAACAGGAATTTGAGGCAGATGAAATCTATACCAATTACGCCTCATCAATGCAGCTCTCAGGCATGCGTTCTAGCGGGGTAGGATTCAATGAATGGATTGCTAGGGGCTGTCCATTTTCCCCCTTGGAAATCACGTCAGGGCCTTCTGCAATTCAAGAGGTCAAAATTGTGATGGTTGGGCGACCCAGCCTGAAAGAGCTACTAAAACTTCGTTCCGAGCTTGGTCTAAATGTTGGAGTTTCACAGCTTAAAGACATGCATCTGCCCGCAACGCTTTGCACGATGAGTTATATTCGTGCGGTTGGGACACTTGATGTCCTAGGAATAAACGAGTTGGAAATTCAAGATTCCCAGACAGGGCAAAAACTCGCTAGAAAAGTTGATTCCTGGAGAGCGGACTGAATACCCCCCTCGCTCTGCTCTGTAAAAGCAGTTCTTCCAAAGCATGCGAATGGACAACTGAAGCTTATCCATCAGCTCCGCCTCAAGCTACGCTCTTGACCTGCCTCGCCTCTCTGCGCGCCAAGACAACACTCAGTGGTCGATCAGTCACGACTCACCGCCGGAGAATTCATATCGTAGAACGAACTTCCAAGTTCGTTCCCCCTCCCTTTCTCAAACCGAACTTCCAAGTTCGGTCTACATCAAGTCACGCCCTCATCTTGGCTCCTTGATCTCTTGGCAGCCTCCGCCGCTTCCCTCTCCCTCAAAAGCCCCTCATACTTCGTCCGCAGCTCCTCATCCCCGACGCGCCGGGCCAGTTCAATCAGCTCCACATACGCATCCCGTTCCTCCGGGTAGTAGAACAGGATCTTCTCATACTCCTGCACCGCTGCGTCCACCTTGCGCTCCTGGCTGTAGCGGCGCGCCAGCAAGTAAGACAGCGGCGGCTTCTCAAACTCATCCGAAGGAAAGAACAAATCCGCGAACGGCTTCGCACAAAGTTCCGCGATCTTGAACGCGGTGTCCGGTGCCATCAGCAGCATGGCCGTCAGAAAGAGCAGCATGCTCCCGATCACCGGAAAAGCCGCCCCCAGCCAGCTCATCTTCAGCCCGGCATTCATCAGCAACGCACTCGCCAGGAAAACGAGTCCCGCCAAAATCCTGCGCGCTTTCTGCCAGTTCATGCAGAGGGATAACTCCAATCGCAGGCTCCGCAACTGCGCCAGCGTGCGCCGTAAGCATGAACAACCCTGCACTGCTCCGTCATCCCACAGTTAGAGCATTTTAAATTATTTCATAGCCTCACTACTCGCTCATGGCGAAGCGCGCTTAAAAGCGAATCCCCTCTCCCCCTCGAGGGCGAGATATAGCCCAGCATCTGTTGGGGGAGAGGTTAGGGTGAGGGGGCCGCGCCGTATGCCTGCGAAGCCGCCGGGCTTCCCCTCACCCCAGCCCTCTCCCCGAAGAGAAAATTGGTTGGTTGTCGTTTTTTATGGGCGGGGAGAGGGAGAACCGCGTTTGCCGCCCAGGATTTGTAGGACACGAAATAATTTAAAATGCTCTAGACGGTCCGGAATCTCCGCCACACACAGCGTCATTCCGCAGCGGAACAACTTTAAACTTGTCACCTTAAACTTGAAACAACACGCTGTGATTGAGGACGAGTTCGAGTAGGAGAACGAGGACGATTCCTCAGCCCCTCCGCCATGACCTTCACCCTCGAGTCCTTCCACTTCCACGTGCTGCCCATGCACACGCGATTCCCGTTCAAGTACGGCATCGCCAGCATGAACGCGCTGCCGCACCTCTTCGTGACGGTGAATCTGGTCGTGAATGGCAAGGCCGTGAGCGGACTGGCCAGTGAAGGCCTGCCGCCAAAGTGGTTCACCAAGAATCCGGACACTCCCTTCGAGCTCGATCTCGCAGAGATGATCGCCGTCATTCAGAATGCCTCACGCATCGCCCGGCTCGCCGCCGAAAAACCCACGGGCTTCTTCGCCTGGTGGCAGAACCTCTACGCAGAACAAAGCAACTGGGCGAAGGTCAAAGAAGTCCCCTCCCTGCTCGCCAACCTCGGCGTGAGTCTCATCGAACGTTCCGTGCTCGACGGCCTGTGCAAAGCCCTCGGCCAGCCTCTGCATGCCGTGCTGCGCTCCGATGTACTCGGCATTGATCTCGGCGCCGTGCGCGAAGAACTGCGCGGCATGCGCGTGGCGGATGTCATCGCGCCCGCCCCGCTGACGCATGTGCATGCACGCCACACCGTGGGCCTCGGCGATCCGCTCAGCGACGCCGATGGCACTCTGGACGACGGCCTGCCCTACACGCTGGAGGAAAACATCCGCGCCTACGGCCTGCGCTATTTTAAAATCAAAGTCTGCGGCAAACCCGAAACCGACCTCCCGCGCCTGCGCGAGATCACCCGCATCATCACCGCAAACTGCCCCGCCGGTTTTCACGCCACGCTCGATGGCAATGAGCAGTTCTACGACCTCGCCTCCTTCCGCGAATTTTACGCCACGCTCAGCGCCGATCCCGCGCTGGCACCGTTGTTCCAAAACCTGCTCCTCATTGAGCAGCCGCTGCATCGTTCACAAGCCCTGAACGATGATGTGGCCGCGACCCTGCAATCATGGACCGAAGGCCCCGGCATGATCATTGATGAAAGCGACGGCTCCCTCACCGATCTCCCACGTGCGCTCGATCTCGGCTATCGCGGCACCAGCCACAAGAACTGCAAGGGCATCGTCAAAGGCCTGGCGAACGCCGCCCTGCTCAAGAAGCGCAGCCCCGTCATTCGCGGCGGCCCCATCCTCAGCGGCGAAGACCTCGCCAACGTCGGCCCCGTGGCCCTGCTGCAGGACCTCAGCGTCATGGCCCTGCTCGGCGTCACCCACGTGGAGCGCAACGGCCACCACTACTTCCGCGGCCTCAGCATGCACTCACCCGCCACGCAGGATGCCGCACTCACCACCCACAGCGGCCTTTATCACCGCCACGCCCAGGGCTTCGCCAGCCTGCAAATCCAGAACGGCAGCCTTGATCTTCAATCCGTGAACGCCGCGCCATTCGGCTGTGGCATCACTCTCGATGTCGCTCAATTCGAACCGCTGAATGCCTGGATCAAGCGGGGTGGGATGGGGGAACTGTGAAGCTCTAGAAGTGATGCAGGCACTCTTGCCTGCAAAGCGAACGTCCAATGACCAGGCGATTGCAGGCAGGAGTGCCTGCATCACTAAAGCGTTCACGCGTCTGCTTCTCGGCAGACGCATCACGACCTAGTGGTTAGCTACTGCTCAGAGAACCTCCACTTCCTCCACCACAGTCTCTTCAACTGGCACCACCCGCTCCGGAGCCACCGCAAACACAAACCGGTGAATGCCCGCCAGATCCGCCGCCGTGTGCGCATTCAGATACCCCAGCTCGGTGCAGCGCGTCGCTACCGGCGCCCCCTGATCATGCCCCACTTCGAGGGCGATGAGCGCCCCTGAGTTGAGATGCGGCAGCGCGTCGTTCAAAAAGCGCTCTACGATGCGGAGGCCATCAGGCCCACCGTCGAGTGCGAGAATGGGATCGCGTTTGACTTCAACGCTGAGCGTCGGGATCTCGGCGCTGGGGATGTAGGGCAGATTGGCGACGATGACGTCGAAGCTGCCGGTGATTTTTTCAAAGAGGTCGCTGCGCAGGAGTTTGACGTTGGCGCTGAGCCGCGAGGCATTGAGCCGGGCGAGATCGAGGGCGTCTTCGCTGATGTCTGCCAGGGTGACTTCACTCAGCGGCCAGGCTTTGGACAAGCTGAGGCCGATGCAGCCGGAACCGGTGGCCATGTCGAGCACGCGTGCGGGTGCGGTGGCGCATTTTTTGAGCACAAGCTCCACGAGTGTTTCCGTTTCCGGACGCGGGATGAGGGCGCGGTGATCGCTCACAAATTCGTGGCCGCAGAATTCCACGCTGCCGAGCAGGTGCTGCAGCGGCTCCCCTTCCCCACGGCGCTTCAGCAACTCGCGCAAAGTCACGAGGTCCGCCTCGGGCACCGTTTCGCCAAACCGGAGATAAAGATCAAGACGCCGGCAGCCAAGCACGTGAGCCAGCAGATGCTCCATGTTCAGCCGCGCTTCGTCGATCTTGCGTTTCTCCAGGTAGGCGGTGCCGGACTGGATGATTTCGAGAATGAGCTTCATGGAATGGAAAATGCCGAACGCCCACTAATCAGACGCAGCAGGCTGGATCAAGCCGGATTCCGTGATGATTTGATGGATGTGCTGATCGTGAAGCTCGACGGTGATGTGATCCACGATCTGGACATCGAAGGCAACGGCGATGCGTCTGGCGCGGCAATGGGGATGAGCCAGCAGGCGGTCGTAGTAGCCGCCACCACGGCCCAGGCGTTTCCCACCACGGGTGAAGGCGAGACCGGGCACAAGGATGATGTCGAGCGCGGCGATGTCGATGTGCGGACATTGCGGATCCGGCTCCCAGACGTTCATCTGGCCGCGATGCAGATCCTCCATGGAGCGCACCTCACGTGGCTGAAGCGCCTGATGTTCGATTTGGAAGAAGCAGGTGCGGACCCCTTGCGCATGCAGGGCAGGCAGCAGATGCGTCACGAGATCAGGCTCATTTTTCAATCCGCCAAAGAGGGCCACGGTGACACCGGCAGGCCAGGTGGCGGCGAGCTGCTTGAGGTGGGCGGCGATGCGCACACTCGCAGCACTGCGCGTGGCTTCATCCATGGCACGCAGGCGTTCCCGCATGAGCTGGCGCAGCGTGGGTTTGTCGTGCATGGCGTTCGCGGTTGAAATGGATGGAACGCGTGGGAGCTGGCCGACAGACAAGAGTGCCTGTCGCACCTCAGAGCAGTTCGGGTTTCTGCAGCAGCTCGGCCACACGTTTGAGCAGGCGACCGGCGCCGCCACCATCGAGCACGCGATGGTCAAAGCTCAGCGTCAGCTCGGCTTCGGTGACGGGGATGAACATGTTCACTTCCTCACTCCAGTGCGGCACTTTGCTGCCTGCGCCCAGACCAAGAACGAGATTCTGCTCAGGCAGCGGAATGGGTGTGGCCCAGACGATGCCGAAGGTGCCGAAATTGGTCACGGTGGCGATGCCGGGACGTTTGACGTCATTGGGCAAACGGCGCGCACGGGCCTGCTCGACGAGCTTGTTGTAGGTTGGCACCAGTTTGGCGAGCGGGGTCTTCTCAACCTCACGCAGCGTGGGCACCATGACGCCGTCATCCACTTCCACGGCGAAGCCGATGTCGATGGCGAGCGGATGCACGATGCGATTGCCCACCAGACGTCCGGCGAAGGCGGTGTTTTCAGCCAGCGCCAGGGCAAGGGCACGAATGACGTAGAGCGCGGGACCGGGCTTGGGATCGGCCTTTTTGCGATGCGCGAGCATGGCATCCAGCATGATGGGACTGCCCACGGTGGCGAGCGGACGCGTCCAGCTGCGGCGCATGGAATCCGCCACGGCGATGCGCATGGGAGATGCGGGCGTCATGCGGTGCTGCTCCAGCGCGCGCAGAAAGGCCTCGAAATCTTCGACGGTCACACGGCCGCCTGCACCTGTGCCGGGAACACCCGCGAGGTCGGAGGCGTTCAGCCCAAGCTCCAGCATGCGGGCACGCATGCGTGGGGAAATGTAGCTGGCACCCGTGGCGCCAGCAGGCACCGGCAGACCACCCACGACGGGCTCGACGGTGGGCTGACGCGTGGAAATCACGTCGTTGTCGCTGATCTTGAAATGCAGGTTTTCCACTTCCGCAGACCCCGTGCGCGCCGCACTCGGAGCGGAAGCCGCAGGCTTGGGTTCATCCATCAGGCCCAGAGACTGGGCGTTTTCCAAGGTGATCTCAAAAGCAGCGAGCGTGGAGCCCACGGCGTAGCTGGTCTGCGCGGTGGCCACGATCTGGCCAATGGTTCCGGCACACGGCGCGGTGACAGCCATGGTGGCCTTGTTCGTCTCGACTTCAAAGAGATCGCAGCCTGCCTCGACCGCACGACCTGGCTCGACCAAAATACGAATGATGGTGGCTTCGGCGATGGACTCGCCAAGCTGTGGCATCAAAATGGGAATGGTGCGCATGACTGGATGCTGGATGCTTGAAAGCTGGATGCAGGATTAATTACGCAGCAGACGCCGAAGAGCGGCCGCGATGGTGGAGGTGGTGGGACGATGCGACTTCCAGAGATTCGGATGATACGGGATCGGCGTGTCCTTGGAGTTCAGCCTCATCGGCGGGGCATCCAGCAGGTGGAAGCCATCCGTGGTGACGCGGGCGATGATTTCCGCCGTGACGCCGCCCCAGGGGAAGGCTTCTCCAAGGGCCAGCAGACGCCCGGTGCGGGCGACGGAGGCCAGGATGGTGTCCGTGTCCATGGGCTTCACGGAGCGCAGATCGACGACTTCGATCTGATAACCATCAAGCTGCAGCTCCTCTGCGGCGCGCAGGGCCTCATGCACCATGGCGCTGTACGTCACGATGGTGGCGTGGCGGCCCGGGCGTGCAATGCGCGCCTTGCCGATGGGCAGCTCGCGGTCGCCGATCTGGTCGGCCTTGAGATGGTAGTAGAGGAACTTGTGCTCGCAGAAGATGACGGGGTCGTTCAGCTTCACGCTGTCCAGCAGCATCCAGTAGGCATCTTCCACGGTGGCAGGCGTGACGATCACCAGACCGGGATAGTGCGCGTAGATGGCCTCCATGGACTGGCTGTGAAACGGGCCGCTGCCAGCCGTGCCACCGGAAGGCATGCGGATGGTGATGGGACAGGGAACGTTGGTGCGCCAGTAGAGCGTGGCGGCCTGATTGACGATCTGGTTGAAGCCGATGGAGGAGAAGTCGGCGAACTGCATCTCAATGATGGGCCGGGCACCCTCCACTGCCGCGCCTATGGCCATGCCGATCATCGCGTCTTCGCTGATGGGGGCGTCAAAAACGCGGTTGGGGAATTCCTTGCTGAGGTTTTTCGTGGCTTTGAACGCACCGCCGAAGGTGGCGATGTCCTGACCGTAGAGGAAAACAGAGGGATCTTCCCGCAGGGCCTCATACTGGGCCTCTCGAATGGCTTCGAGGTAAGTGATGCTCATGCTTCGTGCTGTCCCTCCACAAGCTCAGCGCAGGACAGGGCCTGCCAGTTTTCTTTGAATGGATCAGGAGCTGGTTCTTTGGACACTTTGGAAACGGTTTGGTCAACGTTGCGGCGCACCTCTTCATTGAGCTCGCGCAGATCAGCGGAAGACATCCAGCCGCGATCACGGGCGAAATCTTCGGCCACCTGCAGGCAGTCTCGCGCGGAGGGACCCTGCCGCTTGGTATCAGGAATGTAGGAGGCGTCATCGTGCTCGCCATGCCCGGCCAGGCGCAGCAGCGTGCCCACGATCATCTGCGGCCCCCCCCCTGCGCGCGCCCGGGCGACAGCAGCCCGGAAGGCTTTCAAACAGGAGGCGAGATCCGTGGCGTCCACCGTCACGCCTTCGATGCCGTAGCCCGCCGCACGATCCACCAGATTTTCACAGGCATACTGGCGGGTGTTGGGCGTGGAATAGGCGTATTGATTGTTCGCGATGCTCACGATGATGGGCAGCTTTTCCACCGCAGCCATGTTCAGACCTTCGTGGAAGGCGCCCGTGGAGGTGCCGCCGTCACCAATGCTGGTGGCGCCGATGCTGTCTGCCAAAGTTCCGGCCAGACGCCGGGCGAAGAGTCCTCCGGCCACCACAGAAAGCAGGCTGCCCAGGTGGCTGATCATGGCCATGTGCCCCTCTTTGGGACGGCCACGGTGGATGTTGCCATCCCGGCCGCGCATCGGGCCGGTGACTGTGCCCAGGTAAGTGCGTACGCAGTCGATGATCGGCTCGCCAAACGCAATGCGTCCCGCCTGGTCTCGAATGAGAGGACCGTAGATGTCCCTGCCCTTCCGCAGTTGCACCCCCAGCGCGGCGCTGAAAGCCTCCTGGCCTTTGCCCAGATAGACCCCGCCGACGATACGACCGCCCGCCCGATAGAGCGAACCAAGCTTTTCTTCCAACACCCGGGCCAGCAGCATGTGCTGGTAAGTGAGAAGAAATTGATCGCGAAAATCGGCTGTCAGGTCGGTTTCGACGCAGTTAATCGGTGAAGCTGGTGCCACGAGGCATATTTGGTATCAAGCGCAGCAGTTTCGTCAATAGCGTCGCGGCAAGGAATCCGCTACTTTGGCAGAAATTTTAGCGCAGGTGGCACCCGTCCAGCTTTCTCTGTGACAGTCAGTTTTTAAGATTTTTAGTGACAACAACAAGGCATTTGAATAAAATACATTGAAATTTCAATAACATAACGCAGTTTTAATAAACCCATCCTAATTTTTTAGAATTCCATGGAATCGCTCATTACCACTGCTGCTGCTGATCCCGCATTCTCTGGCTTCCAGCTTCAAAGCTACGGAAGCTTGGTACTGCCGGACCATCCCATCCGCTTTGGTTTTCAGGTGGACATCGTCCCTGACAACTGCCCCACGAGCATTCTGTTCGGTCTCGTCAACCGCGATCCCGCCAATGGAGGCCGTGCCGCCAAGACAGCTGGGTTTGTCGTTCGTGTGGATCTGGAAATGCGCGAAGTCTGGGATGCCCTGAACCGCAGTGGTCTCGTCGGCTGGGTGGAGCACCCCAAAGGGCTCGCAGGTTTCACGGACGAAGAACCCCTGCTTTTGGGATGGGAAATCGAATATCATGGTAATGCCTTGATCCCCAAGCTGGTGGTGGCTGACCAGCAATGGCTCTATCCAGCCATCCAGTGCCCCCATCCCATGGTCATGGAGACCGTGATCGGCTGGCAGGGCGAATGGGATCGTGACCCAAGAGCCACCTTCCTGCATCCGGCTCTCTGGCGCGAGCATCTCCCCATGTACTCCACCCAGCAGCCCAAGGCCATGGCGGCCTAGGATGGCAGACAGCTATCTCAAGCTCCGGCTTGAATCCCGGTGTTTTTCCCGTTACCAGACGGGCACATGAAAAACACGGAAAGTCGCATCCTCATCACCGGCGGAGCCGGATTCATCGGCAGCGCCCTCGTCTGGGAGCTCAACCGCCGGGGCTGCGAAAACATCGTGGTGTGCGACCGCCTGAGCACGGACGAAAAGTGGAAAAACCTCGTCCCCCTCAAATTTGCCGACTACATCGACGGCAACGACCTGCTGCAGGCCGTGGTGAACAGCCCGGGCAAGCTCGGCCGCTTTGACCACATCCTGCACCTCGGCGCCTGCTCCGCCACCACCGAGCGGGATGCGGACTACCTCATGCGGAACAACTACGAGTTCACCAAGCAGCTCTGCCAGTGGTCCCTGGCCACCCAGGCCCGCTTTGTGTACGCCTCCTCCGCCGCCACCTACGGCGACGGTGCCCACGGCATGGACGACCAGATGCCCGACATCCACGCCCTGCGCCCGCTGAACATGTACGGCTACTCCAAGCACCTGTTCGACCTCCACGCCCGGCGCGAAGGCTGGCTGCCGAACATCGTGGGCCTCAAGTACTTCAACGTCTACGGCCCCAACGAAGACCACAAGGCCGACATGCGCAGCCTCGTGCACAAAGCCTGCGGCCAGATCCTCGCCACCGGCAAGGTCCAGCTCTTCAAATCCCACCGCCCCGACTACAAGGACGGCGAGCAGATGCGCGACTTCCTCTACGTGAAAGACGCCATCCGCATGACCCTGCACCTGGCTGAAACCCCGAGCGCCGGCGGCCTCTTCAACCTCGGCTCCGGCAAAGCCCACACCTGGGTCGAGCTCGCCACCGCCATCTTCACCGCCCTCGGCAAGGAACCGAACATCGAGTTCATCGACATGCCCGAGCACCTGCAGTCCAAGTACCAGTACTACACCTGCGCCGACATCACCAAACTGCGCGGCTCAGGGTTTACGACCGAGATCACGCCGTTGGCTGAAGCGGTGCGAGATTATGTGCAGGGGTATCTGGTGCCGGATAAGAGGCTGGGGGATGAGGCCCTCTGCCACGTCACCAGTCCCGGGTTGCAATGAGATCTTCGACATCAGTGTTAAAGCCATAAGCCTTGGCAATGAAGTCGAAATCTTCGCCAATGGCTTCACGTGCGCCAGTTTCGATCTCACTTTCCTGCTCAATAAACTCATCCTGCAGCACGTTGAACTCCTCTGTGGCGGCATGCGTGAGTCTCAAAAGACTGGCTTCATCGGAAGGCTTTTGTGCTTCGATGGCTTCGCATAAGCGCACTAAAATAGCCTTGCCTTTGTCCACG
>NZ_JBGANL010000018.1:0-111046 GCF_044222345.1 Prosthecobacter sp. | reverse complement strand
CTGCGTTCGAAGAGTTACTGAGCCTGGCGTTTGGCAAGAGTGCCGAGGGTGTGGATGGCGGCGGCGAGGCGGGGGGACCAGGGCAGGCCGCAGGAGATGCGGATGCAGTGGGTGTAGCGGGGCTCGGGGGAGAAGAGGTGGCCGGGGGCGATGCTGATGCCTTTGGCCAAGGCCCGGTCGTAGAGTTCGATGGCATCGACCTGCGGGGGCAGGGTGACCCAGAGGAGAAAGCCGCCCTGAGGGGAGGTGACGGTGGTGCCGGCGGGGAATTCCTCCAGGATGGCGCGGCGCATGCGGGTGACGTTCTCTTTATAGACGGTGCGGACACTGCGGAGCCAGCGGTCGTAGCCGCCTTCGCCGAGGAAACCGGCGATGGCGAGTTCGGGGAGGGTGGCGGTGGCGAGGGTGTGGGTGAGTTTGGCCATGCGGACGGCATGGTAGTAGCGACCGGGGACGACCCAGCCGACGCGGTAGCCGGGGGCGAGGGTCTTGGAGAAGGAGCTGCAGTAGAGGACGAGACCGGAGTCGTCGTAGGACTTGCAGGTGCGGGCGCGTTTGGGGCCGAAGGGGAGCTCGCCAAAGACGTCGTCTTCGATGAGGGGGATGTCGTGCTGTTTGAGCAGGGCGACGAGGCGGTGCTTGGTGTCGTCTGGCATGGCAGCTCCCAAGGGATTGCTGCAGGCGGGGAGGGCGATGCAGGCGTGGACGGGCTGGGTTTTCAAGACGCGCTCGAAAACATCGAGCCGCAGGCCGTGCTGGGCATCGGTAGGGATTTCGAGGGCGCGGAGGGAAAGGGTCTCGAGGACGTGGAGGATGCCGAAGTAGGTGGGGGTCTCGACGGCGACGACGTCCCCGGGCTTGGTGACGGCGCGGAAACAGAGCATGAGGCCCTCCGTGGCACCGCAGGTGGTGATGATGTCTGCGGGGGCGACGGCGGCGCCGCCTTTGAGCATGCGTTTGCTGATCTGGCGGCGGAGGAGCTCGGAGCCGGGCGGGAGATCGTACATGACGCCGCGGGCACCGGCGTGGCGGGCTTTTTCGGCGAGGATGCGGTTGAGCTTGATGGTGGGAAGGATGTCCGGGCTGGGGACGGCACCGCCGAGGGCGAGCAGATTGGAGGAGGCGACGGCGTCAAAGAGGCTGGCGTGGCGGTTGCCGAGGCTGCCGGACATGGGGACGCGGGGAGGCGAGGGGAGATCGAAGAGGGCCTGGGGCGGGGCTTTGACGAAGAAGCCGGATTTGTGCCGAGGCTCGACCAGACCGGCGGATTCGAGCTCGACAAATGCCTGGACGGCGGTGCTCATACTGACGCTGTGCTGATCGCAGATGGCGCGGAGGGAGGGGGTGCGCTCGCCGGGCCGCAAGACGCCGTCGTGGATCATCTTGGCCACGGTGTCGGCGATGTCTTTGTAGAGCGGCTGCGGGAGCATGGGGCAGAGAGAGTTTACGATGTTTTGCGGTTGTTGACGATCATTTACGGTTGTTTGGGGGGAGGAGCGTCTGATCTGAGGGGGCAGGGTGGGTAGCCTGAGCAGGGGATGGGGGGCTACCCGTAAAAATGGCTGGAAATGTTCCTTTCCGCATTTGCACTCGCAACGAATGGGAGCATTCTGATCATCCCCCCTCATGAGTGCTACATTGCCGTACCGCGCAAACGCGGATTTCCTCGAGTCCAAATACGCGGACTGGAAAAAAGATGCTGGTTCAGTCGAACCACTTTGGTCATCGTTTTTTGAAGGTTTCGAACTGGGCATGGCCCGTCTACCCACGAAAGGCTCGGAAACGGCCGGTGGTGATGCGGCCCCGCTGTCAGAGAAGACCCTCAATTTCCGCATGCGGGTTTCGAACGCGCTGCAGAGCTTCCGTGCGCTGGGCCACACCGCCGCGCATCTGGATCCGCTGGACAAGGAAGGACCGGAGGTTCCCGGTCTGACGCTGGCGGGCCTGGGGTTCACGGCTGAAGAGCTGGAAGAGGATGTGCAGACGCACCTGTTCCGCAACGGGCAGCCGATGAAGCTGAAAACGATGCTGGCGGAATTGCAGCGCAACTATTGCGGCAAGACGGGCTTTGAGTTCATGCACATTCACCACCCTGAAGTGCGTGCTTGGCTGCTGGACCGGATTGAAGGCCGTGACCTGGATGCGAAGCCTGCTGCTCAGGATCAGATCAATGCGCTGCGCTGGCTGCTGGAGGCGGAATCGTTTGAGCGCTTCCTGCACCGTCGGTTCGTGGGGCAGAAGCGTTTCTCCGTCGAAGGCGGTGAATCGATGCTGGTGGCCTTGGAGACCCTTCTCGAAGCTCTGCCAGCCGCCGGCGGCAAAGAAATCGTTCTGGGGATGGCGCATCGTGGACGTCTGAGCGTGCTGGCCAATTTCCTGCGCAAGCCGCTGGAATATCTCTTCTACGAGTTCAGCGAGAACTATGTGCCGAACATGGTCTCCGGTGATGGGGATGTGAAGTACCACTTGGGCTTTGAGACCGTGAGGCAGACCAGCAGCGGTGATTCCATCGGGGTGATGCTCGCGCCGAATCCGAGCCACCTGGAAGCCGTGGATCCCGTGGTCGAAGGCATGGCGCGTGCGCGTCAGCGTGCGCTGAACGACACCAAGGACCGCAAAAAGGTCATCCCCGTGCTCATTCATGGTGATGCCGCTTTTGCAGGACAGGGCCTCGTGGCCGAAGTGCTGAATCTTTCCCAGCTGCCCGGCTACCGCACCGGCGGTACGGTACACATCATCGTGAACAACCAGATCGGTTTCACCACGATGCCGGAAGATGCCCGCAGCTCCGACTATTGTACGGACGTGGCGAAGATGATCGAAGCGCCCGTCTTCCATGTGAACGGGGACTGCCCGCTGGAAGTGATGAATGCGACGCGACTCGCGTTTGAATTCCGCCAGACTTTTGGACGTGACGTGATCGTCGACATCGTGTGCTACCGCCGCTACGGGCACAACGAAACCGACGAGCCTGGATTTACGCAGCCGAACATGGCGCGCGCGATTGCCGAGCATCCGTCCACGGCGACGCTGTTCCGCCTGGATCTGGCAGCCACCGGTGTGCTGGATGAAGCCGGCTCCGCCGCGCTGCAGCGCGAACTGGATGACGAACTGGAGCAGGGCATCACGACCCTGGCGGATCGTGACAAGAACGCCGAGGGCGGCAATCCTTTCGAAGGCAGCATGGCGATGCCTCAGCCTGCCTATGACTACAACCCGGTGAAAACCGGGGTGGAGCTGATGACACTGAAAAACCTCGGCGAGCGTCTGCTCGAAGTGCCGGAGGAGTTCAACCTGCATCCGACGATTGCGAAACGCTTCCTTGCGGCGCGCCGGAAGGCCATTGAGGCGGGCGAAGGCATTGACTGGGCCTATGCGGAGTCGCTGGCCTTTGGCTCCCTGCTTACGGAAGGCCACGGTGTGCGCCTGAGCGGGCAGGATGTGCGGCGCGGTACTTTCAGCCAGCGCCACAGTGTGTTTTATGACACCCAGACCCGGGAGCGTCACATTCCGCTGAACAATCTGGCTGCGGAACAGGGCCGTTACTGTGTGTATAACAGCCTCCTTTCGGAAGCTGCTGTGCTTGGATTTGATTACGGCTACTCGCTGCTGACCAGCAATCTGCTGGTGTGCTGGGAGGCGCAGTTTGGCGACTTCGTGAACGGTGCGCAGGTCATCATCGACCAGTTCATCGCGAGTGCGGAAAGCAAATGGCAGCGCCCGAGCCACATCACGCTGCTGCTGCCGCATGGCTACGAAGGCCAGGGACCGGAACACTCCAGCGCAAGGCTTGAGCGCTTCCTGCAACTCTGCGCCGGTGGCAACATGCAGGTGTGCAACTTCACCACTCCCGCGCAGTACTTCCACGCGCTGCGCCGCCAGATCAAGCGCAGCACTCGCAAGCCGCTGGTCGTGATGACGCCGAAAAGCCTGCTGCGGCATCCGCGGTGTGTGTCCAAGCTGAGCGACATGGCCGAGGGCACGACCTTCAAGGAAGTGCTGGACGACGAGCATCTGCTGGCTGCGCCGGAGCGCATCACGCGCCTGATTCTGTGCAGCGGCAAGGTCTATTATGACCTGCTCGCCTTCCGCGAGGAACACAAGATCAAGAACGCCGCCATCATCCGCATCGAACAGCTTTACCCGCTGAACTACGAGATGCTGAAGGAGATCGTCGCGAAATATCCACGAGCGCAGAAGAAATGGATCTGGTGCCAGGAGGAGCCGCGCAACATGGGGGCCTTCTATTACATCCGTCCGCGTCTCGAAGAGCTCTCCAACCACAAGCTGCGCTACTCCGGCCGGGAGCGCAGTTCCAGCCCTGCCGCCGGTTCCAAAGCCATCCACACCCTCGAACAGGAAAACCTGGTCGAGTCGGCATTCAGCGTGTGATTCGTCCAGACTCAGATTTTCTACCACTACCCCGTCATGCCCTCAGACATTAAAATACCCGCACTCGGCGAATCCGTCGCCGGTGGTCAGATCGCCAAATGGCACTTCAAAGAAGGTGACCTCGTCAAGACTGGCGACGTCCTGCTCACGCTCGAGACCGACAAGGTTGCAGCTGAAGTCACCGCTGAAAGCAGTGGTGCCCTGCACATCAGCAAACAGGCCGGTGAAGATGTCGAGGTGGGTGGCGTGGTGGGTCAGATCGACGAAAATGCGAGCGCCCCTGCGGCGAAGGCTGAAGCACCGAAGCCAGCGCCAGCAGCAGCTCCCGCTGCTGCGGCCAAGGCCGAGCCGGAAAAGCCCGCGAACGTCACCGAATTCAAAGTGGTGCCCAAGCCTGAACCCGCGCCTGCGCCGGTGGCCAAGGCTGCACCGGAAGGGCGTATCACGCGCAAGAAGATGAGCCCGCTGCGCAAGAAGATTGCGGATCAGCTCGTCAGTGCGCAGCGCACGGCCGCCATTCTCACCACGTTCAACGAATGTGACATGAGCAATGTGATGGCGCTGCGTTCGAAGCTGCAGGACAGCTTTGTGGCGAAGAACGGCGTGAAGCTCGGCTTCATGAGCTTCTTCATCAAGGCGGTGGTCGAGGCCCTCAAGGCGGTTCCGCAGGTCAATGTGCGTGTCGAAGGAGACGAAATCGTGCAGAACCACTTCTTTGACATCGGTGTGGCCGTGGGAACCGAGCGCGGTCTGATCGTGCCGGTGCTGCGGGATGCGGATCAGAAGAGTTTTGCGGACCTGGAAAAGGACATCCTCGGCTATGCGGCCAAGGCCAAGGAAGGCAAGATCCAGGTCAGCGATCTGACCGGTGGTGTTTTCACCATTTCCAATGGCGGTGTTTATGGCTCCCTGCTCAGCACGCCGATCATCAATCCTCCGCAGAGTGCGATCCTTGGCATGCACAGCATCCAGCAGCGCCCGGTGGCGGTCGATGGCCAGGTGGTGATTCGCCCGATGATGTACCTCGCGCTCAGCTATGATCATCGTGTGGTCGATGGCAAGGAAGCCGTGTCGTTCTTGATTCGCATCAAGGATTGCATCGAAAACCCGGCCAGAATGCTGGTGGGGGCATAATATCTGCACTCGTGCAGATATTATTGCTGAACATAGCTCCTGCCATACGTTCTCATCTTCAGAGTGAAGTTGTTTTAAATGGCATTTGAGACCCCCAGTACGATTCCAATGTCCGAGGCGCTTGCGCCGAAAGGCTGGGGCGTGTGGTTGCGGAACAAGTTCCTTGCGGGGCTGGCTCTGGCGCTGCCGCTGATCATCACGTTTTGGATCTTGTTTTCGATCTATGACCTGTTGCACGCCTGGAGCAAGCCGGTGCTGGCGCAGGTGGTGAACCTCGTGAACGAGTTCAGTGACGAGCCGATCTTGAACATTGCGGACCCGAAGCTGGAGAGTCTCACCAATTTCATCGGCTTCCTGTTTTCGGTGCTGGCCATTGTGGGGCTTGGCTTCATGGCCACGAACGTGATCGGCGTGCACATTGTCACCGCAGTGGACAAGCTGCTGCTGCGCATTCCGCTGGTGGCGGTGATCTACCGGCCGCTCAAGCAGGTGATCGACGCCTTCCGCAGCCTCGGAGGCACGAAGCAGAATTTCAAGCGGGTCGTCTACATAGACTATCCAGTACCCGGCATGCGCATGATCGGCTTTGCCACCGGACAGTATTGTGACCCGCAAACTGGGAAGGCGATGACCTGCGTCCTGCTGCCCACGGCACCGAGTCCGATGACTGGCATTCTGCTGGTGGTGGATTCGGACAAGATCACGGATGCACCGATCACGATTGAAGAGGCGATGAAGATGATCATTTCCGGCGGACTGGTTTCGCCGCTCAATGCCGTGGCACCGCTGAATCAAAAACCGCCGGCGGCCTCTCTGCCCGAACAGCTGCCGGTGCCCGAACCTGAGTTTGAGCTGCCTGCGGGCCTGCCGCGTGCGGAGGACTTTGATGCGGGCGACACGGAGATCCTGGCGCAATCCATGGACATCAAGAGTGGAAAACGCTGGCTGCGTGCCCTGCCATGGAAGAAACGCTGAGTCCATGGTGATCACTGACTGGAAAACATGGGAGCCGGGCGTTCGTGCGACACTGATGTTCATCATTGATGAGGCAAGGCGCGAAGTTTTGCTCATTCGTAAAAAGCGCGGTCTGGGTGCCGGCAAGATCAACGGCCCCGGCGGCAAAAGGGACCCCGGTGAGACCTCGCTGCAATGTGCAGTGCGTGAAACACAGGAGGAGCTCGGAGTCACCGCACTGAATCCGGTGCATCAGGGTGAGCTTTGGTTTCAGTTCGTGGATGGTCTGTGCATGCACGTCGATGTGTTTGTGGCCACCCAGCATGAGGGTGAGGCGGTGGAAACACCGGAGGCGGTGCCGCTTTGGACCTCGCTGGATGCGCTGCCCTTTGATGAAATGTGGGCGGATGACATTCACTGGCTGGCGCAGACATTGATCGAACGCCGGCGTTTCATGGGACGGTTCACCTTTGATGACGACACCATGCTGTCGCATGAAGTGAAGTGGCTGTGATTTTTTGATTCCAGACCGGGGATGATCGTGGCTATCATGGCGGCATGAAATGTCTTTTGATCCTGTGCGGTGTTCTGGGGTTCCCACTGATTTGCCTGACCGCACCTAATGAACCGCCGAACATCGTTCTGGTGATGGCGGATGATCAAGGCTGGGGAGACATGGGCTACAACGGGCATCCACATCTCAAGACGCCGAATTTTGATGCGCTGGCGAAGGAGGGGATCCGGTTTGACCAGTTTCATGCCGCCGCACCGGTGTGCTCCCCGACGCGAGGCAGTGTGATGACGGGGCGTACCCCCAACCGGTTTGGCTGTTTTTCCTGGGGGAATGCGCTGCGTCCGCAGGAAATCACGATTGCTGAGGCGCTGAAAACCGCAGGCTATGCGACCGGGCACTTTGGCAAATGGCACCTGGGATCCGTGCAGAAGGCCAGCCCGGTCAGCCCCGGGGCGAGCGGATTCGATGAGTGGGTTTCCTCGCCCAATTTTTTTGATCTGGATCCGGTGCTCAGCGTGCAGGGCCAGGCAAAGCAGTTCAAGGGGGACAGTTCCGACATCACCGTGGATGAGGCGCTGAAGTTCATCCGGCGCTGCGGAGAAAAGAAGCAGCGCTTTCTCGCGGTGGTGTGGTTTGGCTCTCCGCATGATCCGCATCAGGCGCTGGATGCCGACCGGGCGCCGTATGCGGGGCTCCCCGAGAAGCAGCAGCATTTTTATGGAGAGATCACTGCGATGGACCGTGCCTTTGGCAGACTCAGGAAGGAATTGCGGGAGCTGGATCTGCGTGAGAACACCCTCTTGTGGTACTGCAGCGACAACGGCGCGCTGCCGAAGGTCGGGTCCACGGGAGGGCGCCGGGGATTCAAAGGGCAGATCTATGAAGGCGGACTGGCGGTGCCCGCTTTGATGGAATGGCCTGCGCTGTTTCATGAACCCAAAGTCATCACTGCCCCCTGTGTGACCTCCGACATCTATCCGACGGTGCTGGAGATCGCAGGTGTGAGCATGGAAAAGCAGCCGCCGCTGGATGGCATCGACATCATGCCGCTGCTGACGGGGGTGGAACAGAAGCGCTCGCGACCCATAGGATTCTGGGATTCAGGCAAGAAAGGAATCAGCACTCCCGCGAAAGCATGGATGGATGAATTGCTGGCTGCACAAACAAAAGGTGAAGAGCCTGCTGATCCTGCGCGCCTGCTTCCTGATGCAGCTAAAATCGGTGAACCCGTGTCACTGACTGAGTTTCCGGGGCATGCCGCCTGGCTGGACTGGCCGTGGAAACTGCACCGGATCGAAAACAAAAAAACTCATGAGGTGTCCTGGGAGCTGTACAATTTGCTCAGAGATCCAGATGAGAGCACGGTCCTGCTGGCAGAACAGCCCGAACGAGTGCCTGAAATGCAAAAAAATCTCGAAGACTGGCTGGAGAGCGTGGCGCGAAGCCTGAATGGCGAAGATTATTCGGGCGAAAAAAAGGCCGATAAGGGAAAATAGAACTCCTATCAGGGCCATTTTGCTGCCGGACACGGTGTCAGAAAAGGGTCCTTTTTAATACCTACTTGCCAGTCCCTCATTGAGTGCTAACTAGTGGGTAGGGTTGAAGAGTGATCATGCCGAAAAGCTAGGATTCCGAATTTATTAAGGATTCTAGAATTTCAAAATTTTACTCCAAATTCTAAAAAATATCTTGCGGCAGTAGGATGTTTCGTGTTACTATAACTTCAATTGCGGGTATAGCTTAGTGGTAAAGTTCCAGCCTTCCACGCTGGCCATGTGGGTTCGATTCCCACTACCCGCTCTGAGGACACGACCACATCTGTAAATTTATCTTTAACTGCCGCCTATGAAATCTGTCCCTGTTTCTCACATTGCGGGCGTTGCTATTTGCTTGTTGATGCTGGCAGTCTCGGGTGCTTCCGCTCAGTCGGCTTCGAATTGCACTGAAATCTCGAATGACGTTCGGGTCGCAGTTGAAAAAGATCCCTCCAAGGTTCTCATGATTGTGGAAGATGCGCTCGTGATCAATGAAGGCTGTGCGGCTGACATTGTGAAAACGGCGATCACTGCCTCCAAGGCTGATGCCACTCTGGCTGGTCAAATCGTTCAGACCGGCGTTTCAGTGGCTCCCAAAATGGCTGGTGTGATCAACGATGCTGCCAGTTCCGTCGTTCCTGGCCTCGCGGTTGCTGCACCGGCGGCTGAAATCGAACGCCCGATCCTGATGTCTGGCAAGAATCCCAAGAACCCCGTCGTCGTTGACAAGAACCCAGTCGTCCCAGACACGGAAGACTTCTACATTCCGACCAGCATTCGCGGAGTGTTTCTCCTGATGCCGCCTATTTCGGGCCCGCTGCCGCCGCGGACCTTCACCAATCCGGTGTCTCCTTCCAGCTCGATTCCGTGATCCTCCGAGGTCATTCAAAAGCGGCACCTTCCACTCTGATATTCGAAACAGCTCCTGACTTTCATGCGCTCCAAACTGGCAATGCTTATCCTGGCAGTCGCTGTACTCAGCCCAGCGGCACTGCATGCGCAGGGGCTCGTGGCGATCCAGAACTACTCGGCGGATTTTAGAGACGAGGAGCCGCTGACATTCTCTATCACCGGCAACACCGGCTATGATGTGCTCAAGTACAAGGTGCCTTCATCCTCGTTGAGCAACATTGATTCCTGGTACATGCAGGCAGGTGCTGGGGCGTCCTACACTCATGCGGACCAGACCACGCCTTACAGCTTCAGTCTTGAGGGCAGTGTCCTTGAATATGTAAACGGGGTGCCGGTTTACGGCAGCACCTTTTACAATGGCCGGGCGACCTTCAATTTTGAGCACGCGTTTTCAGAACGACTGAAGATCAGCAACAACTTCTATGTCACCTACGGGACCAATCCCAACAGTGCGTTTGGCTACGGTGCCACCAGCGCCTTGTGGAACGGGCAGTTTCTGTACGGCTACAACAATTTCAATGTCAGCTATGCCTGGACGCCACGGTTCTCGACCACAACGTCCTACACGTTCGACGGCATTGCCTATGAAGACTCAACGGTTGCCCTTTCGCAAGACCGTTATTCGCATCTGCTTGCCCAGCAGTTTGCGTATAAGATTGCGCAGCGGACCAGTCTGACGGCAGAGTACCGCTACCGCCTGACGGACTATACGAAGAGCGGGTTCCAAAACTACCATTCACATTTCGCCCTGGCTGAAGTCGACCATGCTTGGAGCGAGAACATGTCCACCTCAGTGCGAGCGGGTGCGGAACTTTACGAAAACGGCCGTGGGAGACAAACGAAGCCCTACGCCGAGGGTGCGCTCAACTATGCGGTGGCCAAGCAGACACAACTGCGCTGGTTTGCGATGCTGGGTTTCAACGGTGCGCTGCTGGGCAATTACAGAAGCAGCTATGGGGTGAACACCGGCGTGCAGGTGAATCATCAAGTCACCAAGCGTTTCAGCGTCAACGGCGGGGCGAGCTATGCGCATTCGGAGCTTTCAGGAGGAACCACTCCGGATCAGACGCAGGACTCGGTGTTCCTCAATGCGGGCATTGGCTATCAGCTGATGGATAACCTCAATCTGAACGCCAATTACTCATTCTCCACGCAGCTGTCGAACAACGCTCTGGTTGAATTCAATCGCAACCGAGTCTCGGTCGGAGCCACGGCCACCTTTTAGTCCCAACAGCCAAAACAGCAATCCGCCGGCGGGCAGATTCCGACTTCGCGAATCTCCCGCTGGCGGCATTTTAAGACCGCTTTCTTAACCTCTCCGAATAATCAAACCCGAGCAGTCATGAACGAGTCCGGCACCGAACTGCAAAAGCATGCGATGGACACCTGGCAGGTGGTCAAGAATCGCTTTGGGCTGATCTCGCTTTCGTTCATCCTGATCTTCGCGGCGGCAGCTGTGCTGACTTACATCATGCCGCGGAAGTATCGCGGGCATGTCGAAATGACCATTGAGCGCATCACGCAGGACATCAATGTGTTCGACCGCAACCGGAGTGACGGGCTCGCATTCACGCAGGAGTACATCAAAACGCAGTTCGAGACGATCACCAAGCCCACCACGCTTTATCCGGTGATCGAAAAACTCGATCTCACCAAAAAGTGGGAGCTGCCCACGCGTCAGGCGGCACTGGCGAGACTGCGCGCTAATCTGGACACGCAGTCGATGCTGCGCTCAGATTTTGTCACCATTGATTACTACGATCAGGACTCCCAGCTTGCGGCCGCCATCGCCAATGAAGTGGCCAAGAGCTACATGCAGCAGCGCAACAACATTGAGAGCGGCAAGAAGCAGAAGGCCCTCGACGTGCTGCAGCAGCAAATTTCGGAGCAGGAGGCTCTTCGCGGCCAGGCGCAGGTGCGTGCGCAGGAGGCCCGGCGCAAGGCTGGCATCGTGGGCGACTGGATCGTTGGCGGCGGCAGCTCGCTGAATCCCGGTGGTGAGATGCGGAGTGAAAAAGACTCCATGGTCATCTCACGTGAGCAGGCTCTCATGATCGCCGATCAGGAAATTCTGACGCTGCAGTCTGAGATCGACCAGGTGAGCAAGCTGACTCCCGAGCAACTCATTGACCAGGCTTCCGGGCTTAAACTGGAAAATCAAAACATCACCGCCATTACGTCGAAGCTGCAGGACCTCAAGGTGGCGCGTGAAGGCCTGATGAATGAAGGGCGTGGCCGCCTGCATCCGCAGGTGCTGAGTGTGGACAGTCAGATGGCTGAATATCAAAAGCTCATTCAGGGGGAAGCCAAAGCGCATGTGGCGGGCCTGCAAAACCGGCTTGATGCAGCAAGGAAGAAGCGGGAATCCCTCAAGCTTTACAACGAGGACGCCAAGCAGGAACTGCAGAACATGTCGTCTCTTTACACCGAGTACAAGACGGCCAAGGACGAGGTCACCTACCTGGAAGATTTGCTGGTGAAAATGCGCTCGCGCTTCTTCGAGGAAAAGGCCGGCATCGAGCTCGTGAAATCGCCGGCCACGATTTATTCGGAAGCAGAGCCGGAAGGAAAGCCTGCCAAGCCCAACGTGCCGCTGCATCTCGCGCTGGGTGGTGTGCTGGGGCTCATGTTTGGTCTGGGCCTCGCCTTCTTCCTGGAATACATGGACACGACGGTGAAAAGCCTCGATGACGTGGAGCGCTATCTCGGTGTGCCTGTCCTGGCGGTGGTGCCCAAGGATGTCGGAGTATTGCATCGCTCCAGTGGTTTCAATCCTGATGCCGAAGCGTACCGCATTCTGCGCACGAACATCGAATTCAACCGCAAAACGCCTGACGCCAACTGCCTCAGTGTGGTCAGCGGCGGAGCAGGGGAGGGGAAATCCACCACGATGGTGAATCTTGCATATGTCTGTGCGCAGGGGGGCTACAACGTGCTGCTGATCGATGCCGATTTGCGCCGTCCCAGCCTGCACACGCATTTCGATGTGAACCATGCCACGGGCCTGACCAATTACCTCACCACCGACATCCGGCTGGAAGATGTGGTGCTGCGCACGCCGGTGGAAAATCTCTTCTTCCTTCCCAGCGGCCTGCTGCCGGCGGACAGCGCGGGATTGCTGAATTCCCAGCGCATGGTGGATCTGATCACCGAAGTGAAAAGCCGCTTTGACCTCGTCCTGATCGACTCACCGCCGATCCTTGGAGTCAGCGATGCGTCGGTGCTCGCCAATCTGGCGGACATGACGATGATCGTGGTGCAGCACCGCAAACTGCCGCGCCACATGCTCATGCGCGTGAAGCAGAGCGTGGAAAATGTCGGCGGCAAGGTGGTGGGGGTGGTCCTCAACAACGTGGATCTGCGCAGCGATGCGCAATACCAGTACTACACCAGCTACTACACCTACTACTCGCCGACGAATTCGCCCAACGGCGCATCGGGAGGAAAGACCCGCCGTCGCAAGATCAAAGCTGAAACGACCGCCACCGCACTGGGCGGCTCCCCGTCAGTGTCACGACTGGATGGTGACGATGTCTTTTAATTTCACTTCAAAACGCACTGCATGAAAACACGCATTCTCTCCTGCCTCTTCGCTGTCTGCGCCCTGGCAACAGCGCAGGCCCAGAACGGTGAAATCGCCCTGCACCCGAACAACCGTATCACGATCTCCATCGGGGGCATCCCTGACAATGAAGTGCCGCAGATCAGCAAGGTGTACACGATCAGTGACAGCGGCACGATCAACCTTCTCCACATTGGAGAGGTGCGCGCCGCCGGCCTCAAGCCCTCCACCCTGCAACGCACCATTGAGCAGACCTACATCGCACGTGAAATTTACACCCGGCCGACGGTGACGGTGACCACCAATGACAGTGCCACCACAGCCCAGATGATCTATGTCGTGGGCGGCATCAAGGGTAACGGAACGGTGCCGTACACTTCCAGCATGACCATTTTGAAGGCCATTTCCGCCGCCGGTGGCTTTTCACCCTTTGCCAAGCCCAGCAAGACGAAGCTGATCCGCAATGGTGTGACCACCGAGATCAATCTCAAGGACATCAGCGCAGACCCTTCGCGCGACATCAAGCTTCAGCCTGATGATCAGATCATCGTGCCGGATTGAGGAAGCGAAGGTTGTTTGGTAGAGAGGGATCGACTTGACCCCTCCGTGTGCCACCAGTTCCAAAAGGGGATCAAGATGATCCCCCTCCTACGAGTGGCACTAATCCATTAGAGTCCGAGGTCCGTCACTGCACCCTGGCTGGCGTTGCTGGTGAGCTTGGCGTACTTGGCGAGGACACCGTGGGTGTAGCGCGGCTTGGGCTGCTTCCATTTGGCGAGGCGGGCCTTCAGCTCCTTGGCGGGGATGCCGAGGGTGATGGCGCGTTTTTCGGCGTCGATGGTGATGGGGTCGCCATTCTTGATGACAGCGATGGGACCGCCCACGAAAGCTTCTGGAGTGACGTGGCCGACGACGAAACCGTGGCTGCCGCCGCTGAAGCGGCCGTCGGTGATGAAGGCGACGTCCTTGCCGAGGCCCTTGCCCATGATGGCGGAGGTGGGGGAGAGCATTTCACGCATGCCGGGGCCGCCTTTCGGGCCTTCCATGCGGACGACGATGACATGGCCTTTCTTGACCTTGTCATTGAGGATGGCCTGCAGCGCTGTCTCTTCGGACTCGAAGACGATGGCCTTGCCTTCAAACTTGAGGCCTTCCTTGCCGGAGATCTTGCCGACGGCGCCTTCGGGGCAAAGGTTGCCTTTGAAGATGACGAGGTGGCTGTCCTTCTTGAGGGGATTGCTGAGCGGGCTGACAATCTTCTGATCCTTGGGCCAGACGATCTTGGAGTTCTTCATGTTCTCCTTCATGGTCTTGCCGGTGACGGTGAGGCAGTCGCCGTGCATGAGGCCTTCGTTGACCAGGATGCGGATGAGCGGGACGGTGCCGCCGATCTTGACGAGGTCGTTCATGAAGTACTTGCCGCTGGGCTTGAGGTCTGCCAGCACGGGGGTCTTTTTGCCGAGGCGGACGAAGTCCTCGATGCCGAGCTTCACGCCGGCGCTGTGGGCCATGGCGATGAGGTGGAGAACGGCGTTGGTGGAGCCGCCGAGGGTGATGATGAGGGTGATGGCGTTTTCGAAGGCCTCCTTCGTCATGATGTCGCGGGGGGTGATGCCCTTCTTGATCATGTTCATGACGGCGGCGCCGGCGTCGAAGCAGTCGATGAGCTTTTCATTGCCGACGGCGGACTGGGCGCCGGAGTTCGGAAGGCTCATGCCGAGGGCCTCGATCGCGCTGGCCATGGTGTTGGCGGTGTACATGCCGCCGCAGGAGCCTTCGCCGGGGATCGCGTGCTCCTCGATGTCCACCAGATCCTTGTCATTGATGAGGCAGTTGGCGTGCTTGCCGACGGCTTCGAAGACGGTGACGATGTCTGCGTCCTTTTTCTCAGGGCCGACGCAGCCGGGAAGGATGGTGCCGCCGTAAACGAAGACGCTGGGGCGGTTCAGGCGGGCCATGGCCATGAGGCAGCCGGGCATGTTCTTGTCGCAACCACCGATGGCGACGAAGCCGTCCATGCCTTCGCAGCCGACGACGGTTTCGATGGAGTCTGCGATGACTTCGCGGGAGACGAGGGAGTATTTCATCCCTTCGGTGCCCATGGAGATACCATCCGAGATGGTGATGGTGTTGAAGATGATGCTCTTGCCACCGGCGGCGTCCGCACCTTTGGCGGCTTCCCTGGCCAGGCGGTCGATGTGCATGTTGCACGGGGTGACCATGCTCCAGAGGGAGGCGATGCCGATCTGGGATTTCTTGAAGTCATCCCGCTTGAAGCCGACGGCGTGCAGCATGGCGCGGCTGGCGGCGCGGTCCACCCCATCGACAACGATGGCGCTGTGTTTGCGGTGGAGGTCGGACTTGGCGGCGGAGGCTTTCTTGGGCATGGTCAGTGGATGGATTTGGAGCGGTCAAAATGGCAGGCATGATCCGTCACGCAAGCTGCCTTTGAAGCAGCACAGGCGCAGGCTTTGGCAATTACGGCGTGGTTTCTGGCGTTCAAAGAGCGATAAGAACGGTGTGAACATGTATTTCCGATGCACCTTTGTTTTCCTGGCCCTGACAGCCGCGCTGACAGCGGCAGATCAGGCCGCGCCTCTGGACTTCAACCTCTACATGGAAGGGAAGTATGTGTATGAGCGCAACTGCATCGTGTGCCATGGGCAGAGGGGGGATGGAAACGGGGAGCTGAGCCCGACGCTGAAACCGAAGCCGAGGTCGTTTCGGGAGGGGATGTTTAAATTTCGGTCCACACCGTATGGCATGCTGCCGACGGACGAGGATCTGCGCCGGACCATCACGCATGGGCTGAGTGGGACGGCGATGGGGGCCTTCACCTATCTGCCGGCGGAGGATCTGGATGCGGTGATTGTTTACCTGAAGTCGTTCTCACGCCGCTGGAAGAAGGCGGAGAATCATGCGCCTGCGATGAAGTTTCCGGCGCAACCGGAGTGGTTCAAAGCGGGGGACGTGATCAAGATGCATGAGGAGGCCGGGAAGAAGCTCTTTGCGGCGAACTGCATGGCCTGCCATGGCGAAAAGGCGGATGGCAAGGGGCCTGCGGCCATCGCTTTGAAGGACATCTGGGGCATCCAGGCGGCTCCGGCGGACCTGCGGCAGCCGCATCTAAGATGCGGTGATACGCCGGCAGACATGTTTCGCGTGCTGGCCACGGGATTGAACGGGACACCCATGGTGAGCTTTGAGGCGACACTGACGGAGGCGCAGCGCTGGGACATCATCGCTTACATCTTGAGTGTGCGGCTGCCATCGGTGCCGGTGCTGTGAGCGGGCTGGCTGCGTGATGTCTTATCAATATGCATTTGCCTCCTCAGGCTGATCCTTTAGCCTTGGGGTTGCATGAGCCAATCCTCCCGTACTCCTGAAAATATTGAAACGTCCTTTGCCCCATTTCGGCAGAAAATGGAGGCCGAAGGGCTGAGTGAGTCTGCCATTCGTGCGTTTCGCGGCAGCTATGCGGCGCTGCTGGCGGGTGAGACGGGGATGATTCCTGAGAACACGATTTCGCCTGCGCGGGATCTGCCATGTGCGGATGCGCTGACGACCCCGGCGGGGGAGCGTGCGGCGGCATTGCTCAAGCAGACGGTGATCATCAAGCTGAACGGGGGGCTCGGCACGGGCATGGGGCTGGAGAAGGCGAAATCGCTGCTGCCGGTGCGCGGGCAGGACACGTTTCTCGATTTGATCGCGCGGCAGATTTTGCTGCTGCGCTCACAGACGGGCGGCGAGGTGCCGATGTTCATGCTGATGAACAGTTTTAGCACATCGGCGGATACGGCGGGGCATCTGGCGAAACGCTTTCCACAACTGGGCGGCACCGAAACATGGGAGCTGATGCAGAACAAGGTGCCGAAGGTGCTGGCGACTACGCTGGAGCCTGCGACTGCGCCAGGCAGCCCGGATCAGGAATGGTGCCCGCCAGGCCATGGGGACATCTATGCGTGCCTGGCTGGATCGGGCTGGCTGGAGCGTCTGCTCAGCAATGGGGTGAGGTATGCGTTCGTGTCGAATTCGGACAATCTGGGAGCCACGCTGGACCCGGCGATTCTCGCGTGGTTTGTGGAGAGCGGCATGCCGTTTGCGATGGAGGTGACGCGTCGTACGGAGTCGGACAAGAAGGGCGGGCATCTGGCGGTACGATTGAGCGACGGGCGCTTTCTCCTGCGCGAATCGGCGCAGTGTCCGAAGGAAGACGAGGGGCACTTTCAAAACATTGACCAGCATCGTTATTTCAACACGAACAACCTGTGGATTGATCTGCAGGCGCTGAAGTCTGCGCTGCAGGCGAATGACGGGCTGATCCCGCTGCCGCCGATCATGAACAAGAAGACGGTGGATCCACGCGATGCGACTTCGCCGGCTGTGGTGCAACTGGAGACGGCGATGGGAGCTGCCATCGAGTGCTTTGCCGGGGCGGGTGCGATTGAGGTTTCAAGGGTGCGGTTTGCGCCGGTGAAGACCACGAGTGATCTGCTGGCGGTGCGCTCGGATGCTTACGAATTGACGGAGGATTTTTGTCTGAGGCTGCACCCGAGTCGGAATGGGCAGCCGCCGCACCTGCATCTGGACCAGAAGCTGTGCAAGCTGGTGGACGGACTGGAGCACAATTTTCCGCATACGCCGAGCCTGCTGCACTGCCGCAGCCTGCTGGTGCATGGCCCGGTGGAATGCGGCGCGGGTGTTGTCTTCAAAGGGGATGCAGTGATTCATAATCATACGCAGGCACCTGTGAAACTGAGGGCCGGGGTGCATGAGGGGCCGATCAGCATCGGGTGATGAACTGATGATTTACGATTTATGATTCATGATTTGAGATAGGGGGATGAAACTCTTCCTGGCGATATTCGGTTTGCTTTGTGGCGGTCTTTGCGCGGCGGATGTGGCTGCGCTGCAGAAGCTGGGGGCAAAGGTGACGGAGGCGGGAGGAGTGGTGACGCAGGTACAGGTGAAGTGTGATGCGTTTACAGCGGATGATTTCCGCACGCTGGGAAGTGTTACGACGATCAAAAATCTCACGATCAGCGGGAAGACGATCACGGATGAAACGATGGCGTTGCTGACGGGTCTGGTGGAACTGGAGCAGCTCAGCACGGATGGCATCCAGCTCACGGATGCGGGCTACAAGCACTTTGCGGCGTTTCAGAAGCTCAAGTCGCTGGCGTTTTTCCATCCGGCTTTTCGTTCGAAGGATTTCACGGGCAGCGGGCTCGTGAGCCTCAAGGCCTTGCCGAAGCTGGAGAGGCTCACTTTTGCGGGATCGACTGCGGGCGATGTGGCGATGGAGTCCATTGGACAGCTCACGCAGCTCAAGGAATTTCGCACCTGGCACACGGCGCAGACGCAGGCTGGGAATGCGCATCTGCTGAAGCTGACAAATCTGACTGCGCTGCGCATCGGACAGCGGCTGCCGGAGTGGGGCAAGGATTCGCCGGTGAGTTTTGATGAATCGACGATGGCGGTGGTCGCACAGATCAAGACGCTGGAGTCGATGGAGCTTACCGAGGCAAGACTCAGCGCGAAGATCATCCCTCAGCTTCAGGCATTGTCGAAACTGACCAAGCTGAAGATCGAGACGGTGGATATTTCTGCCGCTGATGTGGAGGCGATCAAGGCCGCGCTGCCGAAGTGCAAAATCGACTGGAAGCCGATGAGTGATGCTGAGAAGGAAGCGACGCTGGTGAAGAAGCTGAGGCTGTGAGTGAGAGCGGGGCGGCCCACTTCACTGTTTCCGCCACTCGTTGTCTGATTGCTCCACCTGGGTGTTATCGCGGGCCTCAATGTCTTTTGACTGATGATGAATAAGGCAGTGGGTGACGCGGTGGGATTTTCCCTCGAAGAAGAAACCGGCGCCGAGGTTGTGATGAACTTCGCAGCGGGTGTAGGTGGTGACGCAGTCATTCACATCGGCGACGCCGCCGGCGGAGGAGCCGTTCCAGGCGATCTCTGAATCGAAGACATCCATCTGCACGGTTTCGTGGGCGCTGATGCCTTCGTCGCCATTGGAGAAGGCTTTGACGTTTTCGAGACGGATGCCGATGCGGTTCCCGTGAATGTTGAAGCCGTCGTTGGCGGCATGCAGGGCGGTGATGTTTTTCACCGTGAGGTAAGAGCAGGCGATGTTCACACAGCTCGCCAGCCCGACAGGTGGCAGGTAGATTTTGGCTGAGCCGGGAGTCTTGCCGGCAGGCCAGCGGAAGTAGATGGAGCCATCGGTTTTGAAGCCCATCTGCCCGGGTTGCAGCGCTTCGGGCGCCATAAAAATGACCTTGCCTTTCTCTCCGCTTTTTTGCTCGGCGGCGCGGTCGCGCATGATACGGATGGGGGCTTCCTCGATGAAGAGGGCGGCGCGCTGGACATCCTCCACTGCGGGATGTTTTTCAAAGGGGCCGCGTGAGGTCCAGACATCGCCCTGCTTTTCCCAGTCGTGTGCGGTCACATCGATGCCGAGGTCGATGATCATGCCCTTGCCGTCGAACACGGCGGGCGAGCCGGGAGTGCCGCCGTCTTTCAGCGTGAGCGGGGTGCGGCGGATTTCCTGGGCGTGGGTGGCGAGGGCCAGGGCGAGAAAGAGGGAGAGGCGGCACATGGTTTTATGCTTTCCAAAGATCTTCGCCGTAGCTCCAGCCATCGCGCACGGGCTCCTTGATCCACGCATCGAATTCGGGTGCGCCTTTGACCTTCATGTTTGCGGCATCCCATTCGATGGTTTTGCCGGAGCGGATGGCCATCACGCCGGTGTTGACGAGTTCGGTCAGCGGGCAGGCGTAGTCGAAGTGGGAGCCTGCGTGCGGGATGGTGCCGCGGATGGCGGCGAAGAGCTCGCCGATGGGTTCCCCAGCGACGGAGCGCGGCAAGGGCTTGCGGCGGAGGATGTCGATGAGGGGCGTCATGCGTTCGCGGGGCCAGAGCTGCGGGCTCTGCACGCGCATGCCTTCGGAGAAGAGCGTCTCCTTGCTGCCCTTCATGATCATGCCATTGTCGGGAAGACCTTTGGTCATGCCTGGCAGGGCATCAGGAAGCAGGCCGCCTTCATACCAGTGAAGCTGCACGGGTGGGAGCGTGCCGCGTGCGGCGAAGTGGAAGATGATGTGTGATTTGGGGGCGGTGTAGCCTTTGAACTCGCCAGGCTGCTGCTCGACGACTTCGACTTTCTCAGGCATGCCGAGCTGCAGGGTCCAGAAGGGAGCATCGAGGCAATGGCAGCCGATGTCGCCGAGACCACCGCAGCCGTAGTTCCACCAGCCGCGCCAGAATTGCGGGAGGTACAGCGAGTTGTACTCAGCCTCGGCCACCGGTCCCTGCCACAGCTTCCAGTCCACGTCTTTGGGCACGGGTTCGCCAGCAGGTGTCTGGGTCGGGAACTTCGGCAAAAAGCCGACCTTGCTCACAGGGCGTTCGGTCCAGCAGTGGACTTCGCGCACTTCGCCGAGCACACCGGCTTCGAACCACTCTTTGACGAGGCGAATGCCTTCCCAGCAGTGGCCCTGATTTCCCATGACGGTTTGCACGCCGTATTTTTTCGCGGCCTTTTGCAGGGTGCGCACCTGCCAGATGTTGTGAGCGAGGGGCTTCTGCACAAAGACGTGTTTCTTTGCCTCCATGGCGGCCATGGCTGCGGCGAAATGGGTGTGGTCCGGGGTGGAGATGAGGACGGCATCGATGTCTGCGCCTTTCTTGTCGAGCATCTCGCGGAAGTCGGTGAACTTGGGGACGTTCGGATATTTCTTGGCTTGTTCAAAGGCGCTGCGGCCGCCGAGGTCGCGCCAGTCCACATCGCAGAAGGCCACGATCTCTTCATCACGGGAGGCCTGCACCGCGCCCCCACCCATCTGACCGATGCCGACGCAGGCCACGCGGATTTTCTGCTTCGTGTCAGCGGCACGCAGAATGTTGGGCCCGGCGAGGACACCCAGGGCGGCAGTCTTGAGGAAATGGCGGCGGGGAAATGTAGACATCACCTTTTAACGGCGATACGCCTGTCAGATTGCATCGAACTGTGACAACCATTGTTCAGCGGTGAAGCTTCTGCCCCCCTTCTTCCGCCTTAGCGTTTGACCGGCGAACGATTGCGCGTCAACAGTCGGGCTCCCGGGCGCTTTTTGAACCGCCTTTACCCCCAAAACTCGCATACTCATGGAAACAACTCTCGTCTCTGTCGGCTCCAACGTTCCCGATTTCGAAATGGAAACTTACGAGCCTTCGCATGGTGACTTCGGCAAGGTTTCCCTCGCCGACATCAAGAAAGCTGGCAAGTGGACTGTCCTGGTGTTTTACCCGGCTGACTTCACCTTCGTCTGCCCCACCGAACTGGCGGATCTCGCCGATCAGCAGGACAAGCTGGCCGCACTGGGCGCGCACGTGGTCGCGGTGTCCACGGACACGAAGTTTGCCCACATGGTGTGGCGCAACACGGAAGGCCTGATGAAGAACGTGAAGTACACGCTGGCTGCAGACACCACCGGTGCCGTGAGCCGTCTCTTCGGCGTTTATGACAGCGCCACCGGCCTGGCTCTGCGCGGCACCTTCATCATCAATCCTGAAGGCAAGCTGGTCACCTCCGAGGTGAACTTCTACAACGTGGGCCGTGATGCTGGCGAACTCGTCCGCAAGATGGAGGCGAATGTGCACCTGATGGCGAACCCGAGCGAAGCCTGCCCTGCCAAGTGGACTCCCGGCTCCAAGACGCTGACGCCCGGCAAAGATCTTGTGGGCAATGTGGCTGCGGCGATGGCTTCTTAATTGATCGATCTGATTTGTCACACAGCCTTGCGGATGCTTGTCCGCAAGGCTGTTTTATTTTCAGGGCTCCTTTGCACATCAAGTATGGCAGAAGTGTGCTCCGAGGTGCGTTGTGTGAGGCATGAAATTCGCCGCGCTGTTCTCCGTCTTTTTGTTTTCCGCCGTTTCCGTCCGTGCTGACATCACGATTGGGAAGTTTGACATGGCATCCATTCGCGACACCAAGACGCTGGAAACGAAGGTCATCGAAGACTGGCATGCGAATCCCAAAGACGCCGCGATTCGTCAGAAGATTGTGGAGATCACGGTGTGCGAATGGTGGCCCGGGATGAAGGTGCGGCTGCCGGTGACTTTCCTCGCGCCGGCGACGGGTGTCTGCACGAACGTGGTCATCGAAAACACCGGATTGCAACTGAAGCCTGCGACTGCGTCCGGTGCGAAACTGCGTCTGCTGAAAGAGCAGGGAGTCGGACTGGTTTTCATCGGCATGGTGCCGATCGATGCGATGGAGCCGGTGGGAAAACTCCACCTCATGATGGAGGAGCATTTCATCCAGACGAAGGACACGCGCTATACGCCGGCGTGGATCTGGGGCATCAGCGACATGAGGGCCCTGACCGCGGCTGTTGCTGAAAAGGAGGTGTTTCAGCCGAAGAAGGTGCTGGCCACCGGGGGCTCAAAGCGTGGGGTGGCCACCGCAGCGGCGGGCATTGCGGATGATCGCGTGACGGCCATCATGCCGGTTGTTGCGCCGGTGATCGAAAGCCCCGGGGGGCCCTATGTGGAAGGCATGCTGTCTCCGGAGATCACGAAGATGAACGAGGAGTTTATCGCGAAGATGGCCGACCCTGTGGGCCGCGAAAAGCTGCTCGTGCGTCAGAAAGCACGCTCGGACGAACGCATCACCGTGAAAATGGTGCGTGATGCCGGGTGGAGTGATGCTGAGATGAAAACGGCCTGCAACGACGCCTGGGAGGCCTGCCGCACGACGAACTACCTCGATGTGCTGAAGCAGCGTGGCACCGAAATTTTCTACAACCAGGGTTCCAATGACAATGTGAGTCCCGGTCTTGTCGAGATGGGCCGCCTCTTCCCGCAAGTGCCTGTGTACATTGTGCCCGGGGGCCAGCATGGTGGGGCAAAAGAGGCGGGTTTTGTGAAGTCCGTCGGGGGGCTGCCTGAAGTGGATGAAAATCTCCGTGCCTTTGCGCTTCATCACTTTTTTGGGACACGTCACATGGTGGCGCCACCACAGGTCACCACCAAGTGGGACAAGGCAGCGCACCGGCTCGCGGTGAAGGTTGTTTTTCCCGATCATAGCGAGCCGCAGGAAAACACAGTGTGGTGGTCTGTGAACCGCCACCCCGACTACTCCATCGCCATGGAGTTTGATGAGTGGTCTTCAGCGCCGCTGGAAAAGACGGGTGCAGATACTTACAGCGGGGAAGTCTCCATCACAGGTGACGTGAAGACACTCGATGTCATCACGGTGCATGTGCAGGAGGAAAACGGTTCCACGCTGACGGTGTCGAGCCCTGAATTCCGCCTGGAGTAAGATGCGTCAGCGCATGCGGCCCCGCGCGGGTTTGGGGCCTGAGACGCCACCGAGCTGGTTGCGGAATTCGTACGCATCGCTGCGGTAGAGCGTCTCTTCATGCCAGAGGGGGGCGCCGCCTTCGAGAAAGCCGGTGGCGACGACCAGCAGGCAGGCGGTGTTGGGCGGGATGCCGAGCGCAGCGGCCTGGGTGGCTGAGGCATTCACGGCGCGGATGGATTCATCTGCACCGGAGATGGCCAGATGGCACTTGGTCGTCCAGTAGCCGTAGAGCGAGCCTTTGGCATCGGCTTTGGTCATGGCGGTGCAAAAACGTGCCACGACGTGCCTGCGCTCGTAGATGACGGGTTGTCCATCTGCTAGGCGAAGACGCTCAAGAAAGAGCAGTGGTTCATCGGGTGAAGCATGCAGGGCTTGAGCCACGGCTGCGGGAGCATCGGCGGCAGAGAGTTTTTGCAGGGCCATAACTTGCGTGCCAGGCTTCTTCCCGGCGGCTTTGGCTTTTTCAGTGAAGCTGACGAGATGCTGCAGATCGTAGTCCAGCACGCTCCCGCGCACGAAGGTTCCCGCACCCTGGCGGAATTCCAGCAGGCCGGTGGAAACGAGGCTGCTGAGCGCCTTGTTGGCCGTGGGACGACTGGTGTCGAAGCGTTCGGCGATCTCGCGCTCAGTCAGAAACTTGGCCCCGGACACGAACTGGCGGCTGCGGAGGAGCTTCCGCAGTTTTTCGATCAGTTGTTCATGGAAGGAGGCTGTTTTGGCCACTCGGTGAGTTTGCGGAAAAATCGGGTTTTGACAAGAGGCTTAGCCAATTTAGAAATTGGCTAAGCCAATCGCATTCTATGAAATACAGCTATTCCGACCTTGCCAAGATGATCGACCACAGCCTCCTGCACCCGACGATGACGGATGCGGAACTGGAAGCCGGGTGCAGGCTGGCGGCGCAGTACCAGGTGGCGTCGGTGTGCATCAAGCCCTACGCGGTGAAACAGGCGGTGGAATGGCTGCGGGGTTCCGGTGTGCTGGTGGGTTGTGTGATTGGCTTCCCCCACGGGAACAGCGCCACGGAATCCAAGCGCTATGAGACGGAACTGGCCTGCAAAGACGGCGCGGATGAGATCGATATGGTGGTCAACCTTGGCAAGGCATTGGGCGGCGACTGGGGCTACGTTGAGGCCGATGTGAAGGCGGTCTGTGATGAAGCGCACAAGCATGGAGCCAAGGTGAAGGTGATTTTTGAAAACGATTATCTGACCAACGGCGGGGCTGGGCTCAGCAGCGATGACTTCAAGCGCAAGCTCTGCGAGATCTGCGAACGTGCCGGGGCGGACTGGGTGAAAACGAGCACGGGCTACGGCTTTGTGAAGCAGGTCGATGGCAGCTACAATTACAAAGGGGCCACGGAGCATGATCTGGCCCTCATGCGTGCCGGCTGCAGCCCCAAGGTGCAGGTGAAAGCGGCGGGCGGAGTGCGCGATCTGGACGGGCTTATCAAGGTGCGCGACCTCGGCGGATCACGCTGCGGCGCCACAGCGACGGCGGCCATGATGGATGACTACCGCAAGCGTGAAGCTGTGGGCACGCTGGAAGGTGAGGGTGGCAAGATCGGCTCCGGCGGGTATTGATCTGGCCTGCCTTTCTATTGGCTGATCCTGCTCGCGGCTATCTTGTGGTCAGAAACCCCTTTTTGTGGCGTTCTCAACCGACCGCAATGACACGCCCCGCCCTCCTTTTCTGCCTTGCCCTGCCAGCCTCCGGATTCGCCGTCGATTTCAATCGCGACGTGCGTCCGGTGCTGGCGCAGCATTGTTTCAAATGCCACGGCATGGATGATCAGGGGCGCAAAGGCAAGCTGCGGCTGGATCTGCGGGATGCGGCCATAGGCAAAGGCAAGTCTGGAGAGCTGGCGGTTGTGCCCGGGAAACCGGACGCGAGCGAGGTGATCAAGCGCGTCTTTTCCAAAGATGAGGATGAGGTGATGCCACCGCCGCACACGAAGTCTGTATTGCCGGAGAGTGCGAAGAACATTCTGAAGCTGTGGATTGCGGAAGGCGCGCCGTATGAGGCGCATTGGGCGTATGTGCCGCCTAAGCAGGCAGCGCTGCCTGTTGCTGGCGTGCATCCGATTGATTCCTTCATTCTGGATCGGCTGCAGAAGGAAGGTTTGCAGCCTTCGGCGGAGGCGGATCGCTTCACGTTGGTGCGGCGTGTTTATTTGGATCTCACCGGCCTGCCGCCGACACCTGCGGAGGCGGATGCGTTTGTGAATGACAAGGCACCTGATGCCTATGACAAGCTGGTGGACCACCTGCTGGCCTCCAAACAGTATGGCGAGCGCTGGGCACGGCGCTGGCTGGACCTCGCCCGCTACGCGGACACGAACGGATTTGAAAAGGACAGACCGCGCCAGATCTGGCCCTACCGGGACTGGGTGGTGCGGTCGCTGAATGCGGACATGCCGTTTGATCAGTTCAGCATCAAGCAGCTTGCAGGCGACATGCTGCCGAACGCGACGCCGGAGGATCTCATTGCCACGGGGTTTCATCGCAACACGATGCTGAACGAGGAGGGTGGCATTGATCCAAACGAGTACCGTTTTTACGCAATGGTGGACCGCGTGGGAGTCACTGGCACGGCATGGATGGGGCTGACGATGAACTGCTGCCAGTGCCACACGCACAAGTACGACCCCATCCTTCATACGGACTATTACCGCACTCTGGCGCTGCTGAACAACGCCAACGAACCGACCTACTTCATTCCGACGCCGGAAGTGGTGGCCCAGCAAAAAGCGCAGGCGGCAAAGATTGCCAAACTTCAGGCTGAACTGCCGGGCAAGTTTCCCGGTGGCAAGGCGGCGATGGAAAGTCGCTTCGCGGGATGGGTTGAAGGTGCATCGCACCGGGCTTCGAAGTGGGAGGTGATTCGCCCGACGAAGATGGCGACGACGATGCCGCATCTGGAGCAGCAGGCGGACGGATTTATCCTCGGCAGCGGTGACATCACGAAAAGCGATGTCTATGATCTGAGCTTCAAGGCACCGATCAAGGGAGTGCGTGCGCTGCGCATTGAGGTGGCTTCCCATACAAGCCTCCCGAACGATGGTCCGGGGCTCACCAACTACGAGGGGCCTCTCGGCGGTTTCTTCATGAGTGAATTTCAGGCTTTGCAAAATGGTCAGCGCGTCAAGATTGCACGGGCCGAGGACACCAATGATGATGAGGATGACCGCATCAGTGACTCAGCCGCCGGCGCATCTAAGGCGAAGGCCAAAGCGGCAGCCAAGCCGAAGAAAAAGAACAATGCGACCGCTACACTGGATGGCGAGATGTCCAGCGGCTGGCAGGTGCTGGGCGGGTATGGTGTGCAGCATGCGGCGGTGTTTCATTTTGAACAGCCGGTGGATCTCACGAACGGCCTTGATTTGAAGATGCTGTTTGAAAAACACTTTGCCTGCCCGCTGGGGCACTTCCGGATTTCGGTGACGACCAGCGATCATGCTGAAGCAACGGGGCTGCCGGCGGAAGTCGAGGAGGCGCTGGCCACCGGAGACAAATCAAAACACGAAATGTTGCTGCGGAGCTTTCTTGAGACCGCGCCTGAAATGGAGAAGACCGCCAAGCCCTTGCTTATCGCTCGCAAAACACCGCCACGCGGCCAGGCCACGCTGGTGATGGAGGAACGTCCTGCGAACAACCCGCGCATCACGCACCGCTATCATCGGGGTGAGTATCTGCAGCCGAAGGAGGAGGTGACGCCGGGCGTGCCGGCGTTCCTGCCTGCACTTCCCAAGGATGCGCCTGCAAACCGGCTCACGTTTGCCACGTGGCTCTTTGCGCCGGATAATCCGCTGACGGCACGTGTGACGGTGAACCGCCAGTGGCAGGCGTTTTTTGGCCGCGGCATCGTGAAATCGCTGGAAGATTTTGGCTATCAGAGTGATCCGCCGTCGCACCCCGAGTTGCTCGACTGGCTGGCGGTGGAGTTTGTGAAGCAGGGCTGGTCGATGAAGAAACTGCACCGGCTGATTGTGACGAGCGCTACCTATAAACAGAGCAGCCGCAACACCCCTGAGCATGTGCAAAAAGATCCGGAGAACATCCTGCTGGCACGCGGTGCTCGCTTCCGGCTGGATGCGGAAGTGATTCGTGATTCCGCGCTCAAGGCGGCAGGGGTGCTGTCACTGAAGATGGGCGGTCCGGGCGTCTATCCGCCGCAGCCTGCGAGTGTCACCTCTGAAGGCACGTATGGCAAAGTGGAGTGGAAGGTGAGCGAGGGGGAGGACCACTATCGCCGCAGCCTGTATACCTTTACCAAGCGCACCGCACCGTTTGCGATGGCCACCACCTTTGATGCTCCCACGGGTGAATCGTGCCTGGCTAAACGCGAAGTTTCAAACAGCCCGCTGCAGGCCCTCACGCTGCTCAACGACCAGATGTTTGTGGAAGCCGCGCAGGCGATGGCGAAGCAGGTGATGGCAGAATCAGAGAGCGACGATGAGCGTCTGCAAAACATCTTCCGCCGAGCCGCGACACGGCCTGCGGCTCCGGACGAACTGGCGCTGCTAAAGACCTTCCTGCAAAAGCAGCGCGAACGGACAATCGAAGGCGAGGCTCTCTGGACTGATGTGAGCCGCGCCGCCCTTAACCTTGACGAAGCCATTACGCATCCATGAACACTTCCAACATCACCCGCCGTCACTTCTTCCAGGACTGCGCCATCGGCACGGGCAAGATCGCGCTGGCATCGCTGCTGGCCGAGTCGGCCTATGGAGTGACGCAGAGTCCAAATGTCACCGCGCCCACGCATTTTCCGCCGAAGGCCAAAGCGGTCATCCATATGTTCATGGCGGGTGCGCCGTCGCAGCTTGAGCTGTTCGACAACAAACCCATGCTGACGAAGTATGAAGGCAAGCCGCTGCCGCCTTCGATCATCGGCGGCCAGCGTTATGCGTTCATCCGGCCGGACGCGGCGGTGTTGGGGCCGCGCTACAAGTTTGCCAAGCATGGGCAGTGTGGTGCGGAGCTCTCCGAGATGCTGCCGCATTTGGCGACGGTGGTGGACGACATCGCCATCGTGAAATCCTGCCGCACGACGCAGTTCAACCACGCACCGGCGCAGATTTACATGAATACCGGCTTCTCCCAGCCGGGCAGACCCAGCATGGGCTCGTGGATCACCTATGGTCTCGGGGCGGAGACGCGCGATCTGCCGTCGTTTGTGGTGATGAGCACCGGCAGCGGCATCAGCGGTGGTGCGGCCTGCTGGAGCAGCGGCTTTTTACCCAGCGTGTATTCCGGCACGCGCTTCCGCAACACGGGCGATCCCATCCTGAATGTGAGCACGCCGCAGGGCATCGAGGCGGGCACACAGCGCGACACCATTGAACTCATCAACGCGATGAACCAGCGCCGTCTCAAGCTGGATGGCGACAGCGAAACGGGCACGCGCATTGCGAATTACGAAATGGCCTACCGCCTGCAAAGCTCCGCACCGGAACTGATGGATCTGACCAAGGAGGACGAGGCCACGCTGAAAATGTATGGGTGTGATCCCAAGGTGCCTTCATTTGCCCGGGCCTGCCTGCTGGCGCGGCGCATGGTCGAGCGAGGTGTACGCTTCATCAACATCTACAACGAAGGCTGGGATGCTCACAGCGATGTGGCGGGCAATGTGAAGAAGAACTGCGGTATCACGGACCAGGCCAGTGCGGCGCTGATCAAGGACCTCAAGCAACGCGGCCTGCTCGACAGCACGCTGGTGGTCTGGGGCGGTGAATTTGGACGCACGCCGATGGTGGAGGCCAGTGTGTCATTGGGACGCAGTCTTGGGCGTGATCATCATCCGCAGGCCTTTACCATGTGGATGGCCGGCGGTGGCATCAAAGGGGGCGTCACTGTGGGTGCGACGGATGAGATGGGCTTCAACATCATCGAGGATGAAACCCACGTGGCCGACCTGCAGGCGACGATATTGCACTGTCTGGGCATCGACCACGAGCGTCTCACCTTCAGCAAAGCGGGGCTCGATTTCAAACTGACAGGCGTGGAGCCATGCCATTTGATCAAACAGATTTTGGCATGATCCCCGCCACCATCGTTCAGGGGCATCGCGTGGCCTCGGGCTTGAATGGGAATCCGAAGTTTCCAGGTGGCACGCTGCGCATGCAACTGCCGTTCTTTGCGAAGCTGGGGCTTGATCTGAGTGCGTTTTATCCCGGCACATTGAATGTGAGCATAGCGCCGCTGAGTTATCGTGTGGTGCAGCCACGGCACACGTTTCGGGCGCTGAAGTGGCACCCCGAAGATCCGGCGGAGGATTTTTCGTTCTTTGATGTAACCGTTCATCGCGATGGTGCTGCACCGGTTCGTGGTTGGATTTATCACCCGCATCCGGACACGAAGCCCGTGCATTTTCAAAAGCCGGACGTGCTGGAACTGCTGCTGCCGTGGACAGAAGGGCTGAGCTATGGGACAAAAATCACACTGGAAGTCCCTGTGGAGCAGATGATCATCGAAGCATGAAGAAGCTCGTCTGGTTCCTATTTTTACTCACTTCGGCGGCGCTGGCGGACACGCTGGCGGATATTGAATATGCCAGGGTGGGCGAGACTTCGCTGAAGCTGGATCTGCATCGTCCGCAGGGGGATAATCCGCCGCTGATCGTGTATGTGCATGGCGGTGGGTGGCGGGCGGGCTCCAAGGAGGATGTGCCGATTGCCGACCTGTATGACCGGGGCTTCGCCATTGCGAGTGTGGACTACCGGTTGTCCACGCAGGCGGTGTTTCCAGCACAGGTGCATGACATCAAGGCGGCGATTCGGTTTCTGCGGGCCAATGCAGGCGTGTTTCACCTCAACACCACCAAGATCGCCATCATCGGTTCTTCGGCCGGCGGACATCTGGCTGCGCTGGTGGGAGTGAGCAACGGGAGCCAGGAACTCGAAGGCAAGGTGGGGGAGCATCTGGATCAAAGCAGCGATGTGCAGACCATCGTGAGTTATTACGGCGCTTCGAATCTGGAAACGATTCTCTCCCAGAGCACTCCGAAGGGGCGTGATTTCCGCATTCCTGCGCTGAAGCTGCTGCTGGGTGATACGCCTGACAAAAAGCCCGCACTGGCGAAACTGGCGAGCCCGGTGGCGCATCTGGACAAGAGTGATCCGCCGCTGCTGCTGATCCATGGTGATGCAGATCCGCAGATGCCGCCGCAGCAGTCGCAGGAACTGGCCAAAGCCTATGAGTCTCTGGGCCTGCCGGTGACTTTGATCCTGCTGCCCGGCAGCCTGCATGGGGGCGCGGAGTTTTATGATGAGGAACGCACGGCCCTCGTTGCCAAGTTTCTCGACAAGGTGCTGCGTTGAGCCAGAGTGAAGGTTCATGTCGAAACCACTCATTGCCATCACGATGGGCGACCCTGCGGGGGTCGGTCCTGAAATCTGCCTGCAACTGCTCGCCAACGAAGAAGTGAGGCAGCATGCCACCCCTGTGGTGTTTGGCGATGCACGGCTGCTTTCGCGCTGTGCGCGGCAGACCGGACTCCCAGCGCCGAAACGCATCATCAGCGAGATCGAATGGGCGGAGAAGTGTGGAAGCATCGACGGGCCGGCAGTGCTGGATGTGTTTGGATTTGATGCGGGGGATTTCACGCCGGGGACTGTCAGCGCCAGGACGGGTGCGGCGGGTTACCGCTACGTGGAGAAGAGCATTGAGGTCGCCCTGGCTAAACAAGTTGCTGCGGTGGCCACGGCACCGCTGAACAAGGAGGCGCTGCATGCCGCAGGCATCAAGTATCCCGGACACACGGAGATGTTTGCCGAGAAGATGCAGGCAGAGCGCTCCTGCATGACCTTTTTCTCCGAGGAAATGATCTGCAGTCTGGTGACGGTGCACATTGGTTATCAGGACGTGGTGCCTGCTTTGACGACTGCGCGAATTTTGGATGTGATTGAACTGACTGCCGAGGCGGTGCAGCGCGTGCGCGGAAAAAAACCTCGCATCGCCGTGTGTGGACTCAATCCTCACGCCGGCGAGCATGGCCTGTTTGGCCGTGGTGAGGAGGAATCCATCATCGTGCCTGCCATCGAGGCGGCGCGCGCGAAAGGCCACACGATCGAAGGACCCCTGCCACCGGACACCGCCTTCATCGCACCGAAACGCCGTGCGGTGGATGCCTACATCTGCCTGTATCACGATCAGGCTCTCATTCCGCTGAAGGCGCTGGCGTTTGACACCGCTGTGAACACGACGCTGGGGCTGCCGGTGCCGCGCACGAGTGTGGATCACGGCACTGCGTGCGACATCGCCTGGCAGGGCAAGGCCAACGGGCGCAGCCTCGTGGAGGCTGTGCTGCTGGCGGCGAAGATGGCGGGGTGATGAGCTTTATTTGCGCTCCGCCACCCAGCGGGGCACGCAGCCCTGGTGGGCCTGGGTCACCGTGGCGGCGAAGTCCGCGAGATAGCCGAAAGGATGGCTGACGGGGAAGTTCGCGCGTGGGCGGGCATCCAGGTCCGCATTGACGTGAATGGTGCCGGCGAGCAGGTCGAATTCGATTTCATCGCCGTCTTCCACCAAGGAAATCGGGCCGCCAACGGCCGCTTCAGGGCTGCAGTGCACGCCCACCGCCCCCCCGGAGACGCCGGAGACACGGGTGTCTGAGAGCAGGGCGACTTTGCCGTAAAGCTCTGGCACTGCGAGGGCGGCGCTGGCCACGTGCATCTCCGGCATGCCGAGGGCCACGGGGCCACAGCCACGAATGACGACAATATGGCCGGGCTGGATGCGGCCGGCGGCAGCGGCATCGGAGACGCCTTTGGAATCCGTGAAACAGATGGCTTTGCCACGGAAGCGGGGTTCGTCCAAGGAGGAGACTTTGAAGACGACACCATCAGGGGCGAGGTTGCCAAAGCAGATCTGGATGTCGGCAAATTCTTTGAACGGCGCCTCAATGGGCGCGATAAGTTCATTGGGGAAGGGCACCTCAGCGGCATTGGCGAGGTTCTCCGCCAGCGTTTGACCGGTGACTGTGATGCAGGAGCCATCCAGCAGCCCGGTTTTCATCAGGTGCTTCAGCAGCATGGTGGTGCCGCCGAGGCGATGGAGATCCACCATGGTGCCCCGGCCACGTGGCGCAAAATTGCACAGGACAGGCGTGCGGCGGGCAATGGCCTGCACGTCACGCAAGGTGAAATCGACTCCTGCTTCACGTGCGACAGCGAGGATGTGCAGCACACCATTGGTGGAGCCACCGATGGCGCAGATGGCAGTCATGGCGTTGGTGATGGACGCCTTGGTGATGATGTCCCGGGGGCGCAGGTTCATTTCCAGCAGGCGGCGCACGGCTTTGCCGACGCGCAGGCATTCCTCACGTTTGCCGGCTTCAATGGCGGGCATGGAGGACGTGTCCGGCAGGCTGAGCCCCATGGCTTCGAGCGCGATGCCCCAGGTGTTAAAGGAGGCGGCGATGCCGCAACCACCTGCACCAGGGCAGGCGGTACGGATGATCTGCTCAGACTCCTCATAGCTCATGGTGCCCTGTTTTTCCTTCGCAGCGGCGTCATAGACGTCGAGGATGGAGGTGGAGTGCCCCTTGTGGCAGCCGGGCATGATGCTGCCGCCATTGACGATGAGGCCGGGGTAATTGGTGCGCGCCAGGGCCATGGCGAAGGCCGGCCCGTTTTTGTCACAATGATGCAGGCCGATCAGCGCATCGTAGCAGTGCGAGGTGCAGATCATCTCCGCGCCATTCGCCATGAGATTGCGTGAGCAGAGGGAGGCGGCGCCGCCGACATTTCCCTGCGTGATGTTGTCACTCACTGGCGAGACGCCGAAGGGGAAGCCGATGAGGCCTGCCTCTTTGCAGCCCTGGGCGATGAGCTGGGCCAACTCGTGCGCGTGGACGTTGCAGATGTTGCCGTCCAGCAGGGGCGTGCCGATGCCGATCTGAGCCTTGTCGAAATCTTCCGGTTTAAAACCCAGGCCCCAGAAGAAGGCGTTGACGCCGCGTTGCCAGCCATGGGTGAGGTTGTTCGAGTTCCAGTTGAGCGGATGTTCAGTCATGCAGCACGGATGCTAGGCAGGAAGACGTTCCGCGCCAAAAAAAAGCTCCCGGTCAGTGAACGAACTGACCGGGAGCCCCAACCTAATAATCTGACAAGGGTGTTCGGGGCTTCGAGCCCCCGACGAATTAGAACGCGAAGCTAAGCTTAGTGCCCCAGTAGAGCTCGTTCTGGGTGGCGTTGAGCTGCGTGCGAAGCTTTTCGCCGTGGTTCAATGCGACATAGCTCGTCCAGGTAACCGACTTGGTCAGCTTGACTGGGACGGCGAGCGTGTAGAGAACGTGGGTGAAGCCAGAGGTCGGAGCATTCTGCATGCTCTGACCTTTGTTGCCAACCACGCCGCCGCCTGCGATCGAGCCGGAACCGTTGCCGGTGTAGTAGTCGATGCCGAAGCCGGTGTTGACGGAAGGCACGATGCTCAGCCAATCGGTGACTGCGAAGGTGTAATCAGCACCGAGGGCGATGTACTGACCATTGATTCGGAAGTCATAGTAGTAGCCTGCATAGATGTTGAAGCCTTTGATCGGCACTGCAACGGTCCAGCCAAGTTCACCCGCACCTTTGAGCGCGAATTCTGGGTCGGCCAGTGCATTGGGGGTGCCGTTGAAAGCGCCACCGTAGTTATCTGGATAGAAGTAGTACTGGTACTGCATTCCGAACTTGGCCCAACCCGCGTCATAGGACAGATTGGTGATGGCATCGACTTCGGTGTATTGGAAGCCCTGCTTGGAATACTGGCCGACAGCGCCGGTGCTTCCGTTGTTCGGGAAGGGGGTGCCAGCGGTGTTGATGTAGGCACCACCGATGCCCCAGGTCAGCTTGTCAGTGATCGGCACGCTGATGTTGAGCGCCGTCCACATGATGTTGTCAGCGAACCAAAGACCGCGGAAGTAGTAGCGGCTGTCGTAACCGGCGTCGAAAGTGGCTCCGATCGATTCGAAGAGAGCTCCTGTTTTTTCTTCCACAGGGACGGGGTTTTTAACAGGGGCTGAGGTGCCGGCAGATGCGTTCAGCGCTGCACAGGCAGCAAGAACGGTCACCGACTTGGCAATGAATGATGTCATGCTTTTGGGCTTCATGTATGGGTCGAGTTTAGTTATTGTTGGTGTTGAGGCGCTGACCAGCCGGGGGCAAGCAGCTGTAACATGAGGTAGCATGTGCCGTGCCATGTTATCGGGGCGGTCACTTTTTGTTTATTTTCATCAACAAGCCCTTGGTTTTTAATGGCGCTCAAGAGAGCGTCGGCAAAAAAAGCTTATTTTGGAGATGCACCCTCTGCTTCGGCAGAAAATAAAAAAACGCCGCAGGCATGGTTCCACAAGACCGCCTTAAAAGTTGTGTGGCAGAGGTGCCAAAGACAGAGCGGGCTGAGAGCGCCCAAAATTTCCTGCCGGTATTAGCAGGCGTATGGACGGCCTCGCGGGGGGGGCGAAAATCAGTGAGCATGCTTGACTGGGTCGAAGGTATGTGGTGGGGCGCGGCCCCCTTCGCCAGCTGAGGTTGCGCGGCATGAACATCAGGGCATTACATGCTCAAAGAGGAGGTGGCATGGAGCTCTGAGCTGTCGGATGACCTAAAGGCTCACCATCTATCCCTGGTGCCATCGGTTGGAGCGAATTTTTTTCCTGCCTGAGATTAACCTGAGGAGATGCCAGATGGCGGGAGGCTGGAAGCTGCATGCAGCTATCATGCCCTCAGGTGAAGGGGGCTGTGCTGGAGGCGGTAATTCACTGCGATTCTTAACTCCGCTAGGCTCGGATTTCGCATATAGGGCTGCTCAGCAGCACTCACTTAACACAAAAAAACCTCCCGGCTTGCGCCGGGAGGTTTGAAAACCTTGAAGGGTTGAATCGTTCAGAGAACGACTTGAATTAGAAGCGGACGCTGAGGGTCACGCCGTAGTACACAATGCTGTGGAACGGAGTGGCAGGACCACCGACAGGGATGGCTGCGTTGTAGCTCGTGGTGGAGCGAGCCAGATTCTTGATCGGGCCCATTGGCAGGTTGGCTGCAACGTAAGGGGTGAGGGTCGCACGGCTGTTGAGCTTGATTGGGAAATCAATGCCAACGTTGAGTGCGGTCCAGCCACTGACGCCGTATTGAGCAGCGCTGTTGGTGACGATGCCGCCGCCACCGATGAGGTTGCGGGAAGCCTGGGTGAAGCCAGCGTTGTAGTGCAGACCATAGCCAAGACCAGCGTGTGGGACGATGCTGATGGCATCGGTCACAGCGATGGTGGACTTGGCGGTGAGGTCGAAGTACCAGCCACCGTTGACGAGGTCATAGTTCGCGCTCGAAGCCAGATTGATCGGGCCGAGGTTGGTGTTGACGCCCAAAGTGAGCTGCTGGATGTCGTTCATGCCGAAGCCCTGGCCGAAAACGCCGTTCATACCACTGCCATTGGCGAGGGAACCCATGTTGTGGATGTAGCTGTAGCCGAAGCTCACCGCGGCAGGACCGAAGTCATGCGAGATGGCTGCACCCAGCTGAAGGCGCTGGAAGGAGTTGGTGTTCTTGATGGCGCCGCCGGTGGCAGTGCCAATGTTGGGGGAGAAGCTGTCCTGGTCACCTGCGAGGGAGCCGTAGTTCACGTCCCAGAGGAGGGAGGTGCTGCCAGCGCCGTCTTCGGAAGCGCCGCCCACAAGGAGAAGCTCGCCGTTGAGGCCGGCACGGACCCAATGCTGGCCGTAGTTGATGCCACGCCACACGTAGTTGGAGTCATAGCCGATGGAGGCGTTGATGCCCAGATCATCGTTCACCGGAGCGGGAGCGATGGGGTTTTTAGGGTTTTTAGCAGGAGCGGAGGTTCCGGCCACAACGGGAGTGGCGGCCAGTGCCAAGAACCCCAGCGTTTTCAGCAATGCGTTCAATTTCATAGTCTGATTAGTTTGGTATTAGGTTGGTTGGGTTGAGGTCGGACACTCGCATGGATTGCATCAAAACATGTTGTTTCGGTGCAGAGTACGTGAGCCGTTCAGTCCTTAAGATAGCGCGGCTGTGGCCGCTGCAAAGCCTTTTCGCATCATCTTATTTTAAGCATTCCCTGAGTGCATTGCCTATCCGGACTCCGCCGAGCGCCCGTTTTTGAATTCGATTTTCCTCATGGCGCAGTCCGTCCGTGCGTGGGAAGAGGGGATGTTTTCCAGCTTGCGTGTCCTTCTTGTGAGGCTGCCAGTCTGTTCCCGCCCACTGGATGGCGGCAATGCCGAAGGTGATGCCGCAAGAGTCAGCAATGACAAAAGCGAGCTGTGGCCCAGCCTGTTAGAGCGCTTCGTTCGGGACGGAGTTTGGTGAAAATTTCCCGATTTTCTCATGGGATCCGAATTGATCTCACCTTCGGAGGCAACAAATTTGGGCAATTGGAACTGCTTCTAGCTTCGCTCAATGGCGGACGATTGACCCAACGCCTGAGGCGCCCATCTCAAATTTAAATTCGTGGAAACCGCTTCATTTAACCAGTTCTATTTCCGGAAGCACGATCACTTTCCGGGACTCGTCAGGCCGGATTCAAGGAACTGCGACCGTGAAGAGGTGAGGAGCTTCGTCATTCACTCACCAACGCCTACCTAGCCGGTGGCGCATCATTGAGGACGGGGGCTGGTCTGTCTATCGTGGCCAGGGAGATGCTGATCACCAGTCCTGCAAAACGTGGTGTTTTGGGAGGATCGGAAAACATTTTGGTATGACAGCCGACACAGTTGGCGTGCAGTGGAATCGCCGTAGCCCGCCGGTACATTCGTTCGGTGACCACTTCGTAAACCTCCTTGCCGGCACCAAGTTCGGCGGCCGCTTTTTTCTCAAACGAAGTGGTGGGCTCATGGTCGATGTTCATCGCCTTCGTGTTGACGGCAATCCAGTTGGCGTTGCTTCCAGACAGTCTGGCCATGCCCGCAAACACATCTTCCAGTGCACGGGCGGGAAGCACCGAGCCATCCCTGCGGAAGTAGTGCTGGTGCATCACCTCCAGCGTGGTGGTGTAAACTTCCTGGAGCAGCTTTGCCTGTTCCCGGGCGGCGGCAACTGCTGCCACAGACGGCGGATGAGGCTTTGAGGCCGGGGCAGGAGAAGCCTTGGGCTGGACTGGCTTCGTCCCATCACTGGAATCCTGCCCAGGCAGTGCTCCTGCGACCATCCAAACCCCGAGAAGGAATGCCAGAAACGACCGCATTCCAGCAATGCATCGCAACGGTCTGGCAAGGTGTTCGATTTTTTGGTGAGAACAGAGAGACATGCGGTGGATGACGACCATGAAAATACGCGCTCCACCGTGGTTCTCTTCATCGTTCCTTGCTCTTTCCATACCCTCCATTGATTGGCCCGGCGTGAAATCAACTTCAACTCCGTGGCGATTATCTGGAAATGGTCTTTGGTTTCGCTTCGAATTCCCTCAGCCATTCAGCCGCTGTGATCATGACTAGGCTGGAGTCGATCTGGCTCAAGCTTTTTTAAAGTCGTCCAGCTTCCTCTTGGCGAGCTTGGGGTCGTTGACCTCCAGAGACCGACGAATCAACTTGCCCTCACGGCGGACGACAGCATAATAAACCCCGTTCGATGAATACCGGCTGAGGCATTCTCCAACCTTCTCAAATTTTCCGGGCTGCTATGCACGCTTGCTCATCCTCTGGGAATACGGAGTATACAAAACCAGTATCCAACCGAATATTTAGAGCTTTTCGAATCTGTTCTAAATCGTTGGTGGCCAATGATTCGGGCTGTAGCGCAGTCTGGTAGCGCGCTTCGTTCGGGACGAAGAGGTCGTGGGTTCGAATCCCGCCAGCCCGACCATTGTTCCTGTGCGTATTTGAGAGATAGAGGCAAGACATGGCGATCCCAACCCCACCCAAAAAAATCCTGCTCGCAGAAGATGTGCGTGCGCTTTCCATGCGGCTGTCTCATGCCTTGGAAACGCATGGCTATGAGGTGTGCGTGGCGGAGGACGGGGAGGAGTGCCTGGAGCAGATGGAGGCATTCAAGCCGGACCTGCTGGTGCTGGACCTGATCATGCCGAAAATGAACGGGCTGGAGGTGCTGCGGCATCTGCGGGCGCAGCAATCCACGCAGCACCTGCCGGTGATTGTCTGCACGGCGAAGGACTACTCGACCGAACTCAAACACATCCAGCAGACCGGGCCGGTGGACGTGCTCATCAAGCCGTTCGATCCCGAACTGCTGCTGGAGAAACTGAGGCAGTACTTTCATGAGGCCGCGACGACGAAGGGGATCACGCACCGTGATCACCTGCCTGTGTCTGCGGAGCAGTATGCACCGGTGCTGGACACCAAGCGGCCGCATGTGAAGCTCTGGGGCACGCGGGGTTCGATCCCTGTGTGCGGAGCGCGCTATGCGCAGCATGGGGGCAACACCACGTGCTTTGAATACAACACCGGGAAGGAGCGCATCCTGTTTGATGCGGGCTCCGGACTGCGGGATGCGGGGCAGTCGTTCCTGGCTGGAGGGCCGTGTCACATCCACCTGTTCATTACGCACACGCACTGGGATCACATTCAAGGGTTCCCGTTTTTCACGCCCATCTATGTGCCGGGCTTTGAAATCACTGTTTACGGCGAGCGTGGTTTTGGCAAAAACATCGAGTCGCTGCTGTGCGGCCAGATGGACCGTGATTATTTCCCGATTCAGCGCGAAGATCTGCGGGCAAAAATCAACTTTGTGTTTCTCGATGATGCACCGGTGAAAATCGGTGACGTGACGGTGACGCGTGAATTCACGCAGCATCCCGGGGCGACGGTGGGCTTTAAAGTGACGCATGATGGCTGGAGCGTGGCGTTTGTTCCCGACAATGAATTTCTCCAAGGCTACACGGGCTCTCCGGTGCTGCTGACGCGTGATTCAAATCTGGTGGTACCCTATGAGCCGATGCTGGCCTTCCTCGACGGAGTGGACCTGCTGGTGCATGAGGCGCAGTACCTGCCGGCGGACTATCCGAAACGGATCGGCTGGGGGCATTCCAATCTGGCCACGGCCTGTGCGCTGACCAAACTGGTGGGGGCTAAAAAGTGGATCGTGGTGCATCATGATCCGGACCACGATGATGCTGCGCTGCAGGCGAAACTGAATCTGACGCGCCAGATATTAAAGGAAGTCGGGCATCCGATCCATCTGGTGCATGGCTACGATGGGATGACGGAGTATCGTTGATCAGATGCCGGGCTCGAAAGCGGAGAGCAGGGCATCGCCGAGTAGAGCGCATTCCTTTTTCAACTGATCCAGCATGAGCTGAGCGCCCTTCAAATCGCCCGCGTGAGCGTATTCACAGAGTTCGGAGGAGAGGGTGAGCGCCTTTTTGGCGGCATAAACGCCAAGCATGCCCTTGAGCGAGTGCGCGGCTTCATAGGCTTTCTCGGCTTTGCCAGCTGTGAGCGCCTTTTCGGCTTTGCGCAGGTATTTTTGCGCATCTTCCGAGAAGATGGCGACGAGTTTGCGCATGAGTTTTTCATCGCCAGTGGACTCACGGAACTCCGCGAGGTCGAAGGTGGGCGTCTCGATCTGCGGGCGGGGCGCGGGTGGCGCAGATGCTGGGGCTGCCGGGGCGGCGGAGCGCGGCGCGAACTGCTCCACTACCTGGAACAACTCAGCGGAACGCAGGGGTTTGGCGATGTAATCATCCATGCCTGCGGCAAGGCATTTTTCACGGTCGCCTTTCATGGCATTGGCCGTCATGGCGATGATGGGGACATGCCTGCCGGTGGCCTGCTCGGACTGACGGATTTTGGCGGTGGCTTCGTAGCCATTGATGCCGGGCATGTGGACATCCATCAAAATGGCATCGAAGGCCTCCTTGCCAGAGCGTTCAATGGCCTCCCTGCCGTTGGAAGCGAGGGTGACGACGTGGCCGCGTTTCTCCAGCATGCGAGCCCCGACGAGCTGGCTGACGTGGCCGTCTTCGACGATGAGCACCTTCATGGAGGACTGGGCTGTGACCACAGGTTTGAAGCGTGGGGACTTGGGCTTGATCGAAATGCCGCTGGTACGGCCAAAGGCGGCGGTGAAGTGGAAGGTGCTGCCGGTGCCGGGCTGGCTTTCCACCCAGATGCGGCCGTGCATGAGGGCGACGAGATCATGACAGATGGCGAGCCCGAGGCCGGTGCCGCCGTAGCGCCGTGAGGTGGACTGCTCCGCCTGGGTGAAGGCCTCAAAGATGCTTTCGCGCATGTCTGCGGCGATGCCGATGCCGGTGTCGTTGATCTTGAAATGCAGCGTGACCATGTCGGCAGTTTCAGATTCCAGGCTGACCTCGATGGTGACGCCGCCCTTGTGGGTGAACTTGATGGCATTGCCGATCAGATTGACCAGGATCTGCCGCAGGCGGCCGTCATCGCCAATCAGACGCAGGGGGACCTCCGGGCTGATATGATGCAGGAACACCAGCCGCTTTTGAAACGCGCGGATGCCCATGGCCTGCGAGATTTCGGTGACGACCTCGTTCAGATCAAACTCGTGGGCGTCCAGCTCCATTCGGCCGGCCTCGATTTTGGAGAAGTCGAGGATGTCGTTGAGCAGTTCCAGCAGGGAGTCGGCGGAAAGCTTGAGCATTTCCAGGTATTCGCGCTGGGTTTCGCTGAGGTCCGTGCCGAGGAGCAGTTCGCTCATGCCAATGACCCCATTCATGGGGGTGCGGATTTCATGGCTCATGTTCGCCAGAAAGGCGCTTTTGGCACTGCTGGCGGACTCGGCGGCCCGACGTGCCTGACGCAGCTCCTCCTCGGCATGCTTGCGCTCGGTCACATCCGTGTGTGATCCGGCCATGCGGTAGGCGGTGCCGTTTTCATCACGCAAGGCGCGGCCACGCGCGAGGATCCAGCGCCAGCTGCCGTCCTTGTGGCGGAAGCGGAACTCCACGGAGTAACGCGGAATGCGGCCTGCCAGGTAATCATTCAAGGTGGCCATCACGCGGTCGTGATCTTCGGGATGCAGATGAGTTTCGAAGGTGGTGAAGACGTTTTCGAGCTCGTCGTCCTCATAGCCGATCATGCTTTTCCACGGCGGGGAGAAAAACACTTTGCCGGTGCGGATGTCCCAGTCCCAGATGCCGTCATTGGTGCCACGCACCGCCAGGGCAAAGCGCTCCTCGCTTTCCGCCATTTCGCGCACGGCTTCTGCGGGGGCATCGGGCAGGCGCAGGCGGCAGGCATGCAGCATGCCTGCCAGCTCGCGAATACGCTGCTTCAACTCCGGCACGGAGTCGCCAGCGGCATGCACTTGGGTCTCTGACATGGGGGTGGGAATGTCCTCTGCGCGGTTGGGGAGCGGACGCGGTGGGATGAATAGACACAATTTGCCACAAACAAACTCAAAAGGTGGCTTCAGAATCGCAAAGTATGACCCGCCGGGGGTTGAAATGCTTCCAAATGGATCTGATTGCGTGTTTGGAGATGCTGGTAACGTTCATGATTTCGCATGAACCGCCGCCATCTTCTCGCCTCTCTGCCCGCTGTTTTCGCTGCTTCCAGCTTTGCTGCTGCGGCTGATTCCAAACTCCGTGTTGCCGTCATCGGTCACACCGGGCGTGGCAACTATGGCCACGGCCTCGACACCCTGTGGCTCAAAATCCCCGCCGTCGAAATCGTGGCGGTGGCGGATGCAGACGAAAAGGGGCTCAAGGCTGAACTGAAGAAGCTGGCCGTCGAAAAGGGCTATGCCGACTACCACGCCATGCTGGCCGAGGTGAAGCCGGACATCGTCGCCATCGGCCCGCGTCACATCGACCAGCACCGCGACATGCTGCTGGCGGCGATTCAGGCGGGGGCGCGTGGCATCTACATTGAGAAACCTTTTTGCCGCAGCCTGGCGGAAGCGGATGAAATCATCGCCGCTGCGGAGAAGGCGGGGACGAAGATCGCCATCGCGCATCGGAACCGGTACCACCCGGTGCTGCCGGTGATTGCGAAACTAATCCAGGAGGGGGTGATTGGCCGTGTGCTGGAAATGCGGGGGCGGGGCAAGGAGGACACGCGGGGTGGCTCGCTGGATCTGTGGGTGCTGGGCACGCATCTTTTCAACCTCGGCACCTACTTTGGCGGAGCACCGAAGGCGTGCAGCGCAGAGGTACTACAGGATGGCAAGCCGATCACGAAGGCGGATGTGAAGGAGGGGGATGAAGGCATCGGTGCGCTGGCGGGCAACGAGGTGCATGCGAGGTTTGAGCTGGCGAATGGTGTGCCCATGTTCTTTGACTCGGTGCAGAATGCGGGCGTCAAGGAGGCGGGTTTCGGGCTGCAGATCATTGGGACGAAGGGCATCATCGATTTCCGCATCGACAAGGAGCCGGTGGCTCACATTTGTCTCGGCAGTCCGTTCAATCCGGCCATCAAGGAGGCGCGGCAATGGCAGCCGATCACCACGGCTGGAGTTAACAAGCCGGAGCCCATCGCCAATCTTGGGGCGCAGGTTGCCAGCCATGAAACGGCCGGGCTGGATTTGATCGCCGCCATTCGGGAAAATCGGGCACCGCTGATCGATGCGCAGCAGGGGCGGGAGACGATCGAGATGGTGAGCGCCATCTTTGAGTCGCACCGGCTGAATGGTCAGCGGGTGACGTTTCCGCTGAAGACACGCGTCAATCCGCTCACGCTGCTATGAAAACGCCGCCTGCCCCACCGCTGCTCATTCAAAATGGCACGCTCATCCTGCCGGACCAGTTGATTCAAGGTGGGGATGTGCTGTGTGAAGGCGGCAGGATCAAGGCCGTGGGCAGGGGAATCGCTACGCCGAAGGGGGCTGTGGTGATCAATGCTAAAGGCGGCTACATCAGTCCGGGGTTCATCGACATTCATGTGCACGGCGGGGCTGGGGCTGACTTCATGGACGGTACGGTGCCTGCGGTGCGCACGGCCCTGAAGGCGCATGCGCGGCATGGCACCACCTCGATCTTTCCCACGACCACGACGGGTGCGCCGGTGCAGATCATGGCGATGCTAGGAGCGTGCCGTGAGGTGCAGCGAAGCTGGGAGCCGGGGCATGGCTCACGCATTGCGGGGGTGCATTTGTATGGCCCGTATTTTGCGCCGGACAAGGTGGGGTGCCACTCGCGTGAGGGACGGCGTGCGCCCGATGCGGAGGAGTATGCGCGGTGGTTTCGGGATGATCTGGTGCGGATCGCCACATGTGCGGCGGAACTGCCGGGGGCGGAGGCGTTTTACCGAATGGCGCGCAAGAAGAGATGCCTGATCACCTGCGGGCATTCGAATGCGAACTGGGCGGAGATGGCGGGCGCCTTCAAGGCGGGGATGCGGCATGTGGATCATTTTTGGTGTGCGATGAGTTCGGTGGCCTCCCTGCGCACTCGATTTGGCACGCCGATGCAGGCGAGCATGGAGCAGTTTGTCCTGGCCACGGCGGACATGAGCACGGAGGTCATTGCTGACGGCATGCACCTTTCGCCGGAGCTGCTGGATTTCGCCTTTCGCATGAAAGGTGCGCAGCGGCTGTGCCTGGTGACTGACTGCAACCGTGCGATGGACATGCCGCCGGGGCGCTACCGGTTTGGATCGGAGGATGATGGTGCGTTCTTTGAGAGCGATGGCCGGGTGGGATTTGTACCGGGGGAGGGGCTGGCCAGCTCGGTGATGGGGCTGGACCACATGGTGCGGCACATGAAGAAGAGCACCTCTGCCACGCTGCCGGATGCGGTGCGCATGGCGAGCCTGACTCCTGCTGAGCGCACGGGCATGGCCAAAACCTGCGGGAGTCTGGAGAAGGGGAAGCGGGCGGATGTGCTGGTGCTGAATCGTCGGCTGGAAGTTCAACGGACTTTCATCGGCGGTGTCGAAGTGTCGCATGACTGAGCTTTTGCGCCGCAGCTTCTTGTTTTTCGCCTGTGCCCTGGCATGCAGGGGGCAGACGAGCGCACCGAGCTTTGCGGAGCGGCTGGTGAAGGCGGCGCTGGAGCGTGTGCAGCACACGGTGCGCTATGATCCCGCCTATGTGGTGCTGGCTTATCCCAATGGCGATGTGCCTGCTGATACGGGGGTGTGCACGGATGAAGTCATCCGCAGCTACCGCGCGCTGGGGATCGACCTGCAAAAGCTGGTGCATGAGGACATGCGGCGCGCCTTTGCCGCCTATCCGAAGGACTGGGGGCTGAGCTCAACGGATAAAAACATCGATCACCGGCGTGTGCCGAATTTGCAGACTTTTTTCAAACGGCGTGGCGCGGCGCTGCCGGTGACGCAGAAGGCGGAGGATTACCTGCCGGGGGATCTCATCACCTGCACGGTGGCGGGCAGGCTGCCGCACATCGCCATCGTGGTGCCGGCGGCGGATGGCAGTGCGTCGCCCTGGATCGTGCATAACATCGGCCAGGGACCCAAGCATGAGAGCCGTCTGTTTGAGTTTCCGATCACCGGGCACTACCGGTTTCATCCACGCTGAACGGATTCGGCGGTGCGCACGGCCTCAAGCGTGAGCTGCCACTGCTCCGTGCCACGGAACCAGCCGCGCTGGATGCGCATGGCGACGTCCCACGGGGCGGGTGGGAGATGGCCGATGGGGGCATTGAACCAGCGTGCCTCCATGGAGGCGCCTTCCTGAGTGAGGATGATGCGCAGATGCTTTTCTTTCATCGTGCGGCCCGGCAGCTTGGGCTTTACATTGCGGCAGAGAAACAGCGGCTCGGGGTTTTTCTGGCCGAAGGGTTCGAGGAGCTTGTAGCTTTCGAAGAAGCTCAGCGAGAGGTCGCGCAGCTTGACCTCGGCATCGAGTTCCAGCACGGCGGTCATGGCTTCCTTGCTCAGGGCGTCGCGTGCGGCCACCTGAAACGCCTCACGGAAGGAGTCGATCTTGTCTTCATGGACGGAGATGCCGGCGGCCATCGCGTGGCCGCCGCCGCCGAGCAGGTGATCACGGCAGATGTCGATGGCTTCCACGAGCGAAAATCCTGGAATGCTGCGTCCGCTGCCTTTGCCGATGCCATCTTCATTGATGGACACGAGAATCGTGGGGCGGTGGCACAGGCGTGAGATGCGGGAGGCGACAATGCCGATCACTCCCGGATGCCACTTGCGCGAGGCCAGCACGATGGCGGAAACCTTGTCGATTTCGCCGATGTTGGCGAGCATCGCCTCGGCTTCGAGGTGGACCTGCTGCTCCACGTTTTGACGATCCTTGTTGTGTGCTTCGAGGAGCTCGGCCAGTGCGGCGCCAGTGGTGGCGTCTGTGGCAAGGAGGAGCTGCAGGGCGGTGGCGGCGGTGTCGAGCCGGCCCGCTGCATTCAAGCGGGGGCCGAGGCGGAAGCCGACGTGATGGGTCTGGACGAGGCCCTCCACACCGGCGATCTGCTTGAGGGCTTTCAAGCCATGGCGTGTGGTTTGTGCCAGGGCTTCGAGACCGCGCCGGACCAGCAGGCGGTTTTCATCAATGAGCGGCACGAGATCTGCCACGGTACCGAGCGCCACGAGATCGAGCGTCTCCTTCAGATCGTAGCTTGCGATCATGCGCGCCTTGAGCAGGGCGTGCGAGACTTTGAACACGAGTCCGGCGGTGCAGAAGTAGTGGTAGTCCTTGCCGAGCTTGGGATTCACCAGGGCGAGGCATTCGGGGCGGCCCTGCGGGGAAAGCTCGTGGTGGTCGATGATGACGCAATCCACGCCGTCCGCGCGCAGCTTTGCGACTTCTTTTAAGGAGGTGGTGCCGCAGTCGAGCGCGATGAACAGATCCGGCTTGCCAAACTGCTCGTAGCATTTGGCGATGCCATCCAGGCTCAGGCCGTAACCTTCCTCCATGCGTGTGGGCAAGAAGAGGTGCGTTTCCAGGCCATAGGCCTTCAAGATGAGATGCATGAGCGCCATCGACGTGACGCCATCCACATCGTAGTCGCCGTAAAGGACGACGCTCTGCTGTTCATCGACGGCACGCAGGATGCGCTCCACGGCGAGACTCATTTCGGGCAGAACGGTGGGATCGCCGAGGGTGGCGAGTTTTGGCACGAGGAAATCGCGTGCCAATTCCACGGAGGTGAGGCCGCGCTGAACGAGAAGCTGCGCCATGAGCGGAGACAGACCCATGTCTGCCGCCAGCTCGGCAGCACCCTCCACGGCGGGCTTCAGCAGCCAGCGTGGCGGACGTATCGAAATGGGAGCGGGTTCAGACATGTGGATTATTTGCGAGATGAATACATCTCTGTATGGAACATGCGTGAAGCGTAGTCAAAGCCTGCTTCCCGAACGCATGTCTCAGAATCAATTTGCATCTCAATCAGGCCGCTTGTGGCTTTGCACGATGGGAGTGTTCCTCATCGTGGCAGGATCGTTCTTTGCGTGGCGGATGTGGCTGTCGTATGAGAAGGCGCAGATCACGCGGCGGTGGTCGCAGATTCCATGCCGCATCCTGTCCTCACGTGTGGTGAGTGAGCGGCCGACGCCGCACTCAGATCCTGCACACCGGGTGGAGGTGCGCTATGAATATGAGGTGAAGGGTGTCAAGCACAGCAGCATGCGCATTCGCCAGGTGGAGGCCGCGCCGACGCTGCATTTCGATGACGCGGTGCAGAGGCAGCAGCAGTATCCGACGGGATCGAGTCAGACCTGCTTTGTGAACCCGGCAGCGCCGGATGAGGCGGTGCTGCAGCATGGCTCGCGTGCGGCGCTGTATTCCATCTGGTTTCCGCTGCTGTTTGTGGCGGGCGGGGTGGGGATGGTGGGCGGGGCCTTGAAGAAGCCTGTTTCATAGGCGGAAATGCATGGCGTGCATGTGAAAGACAGCCCTGTGCCCGCAGCGGAGTGTCGGGGCAGACGCTTCTGGTGCATGCGGCGCATGTAGAAAGTCATGGGTTCGCTTGCCTTCGTGTTTCTGCCATACCCAGGGAAGCACTCGCTAGAGCTTCCTCCTTCGCTCTGCGAGCTTCGGAGGACAAGCTGGCATCCCTGGGCAGAAAGACGGAAGGCCGTTGGCCTTCATGAGCGGGGGCACGAGCTGAAGCGAGGTCGAAGGAGAGGGTATTTCTCCCCGAGAGCAGGCTCAATCTGGAGCACGCCATGAGGACTGCATGAGCTTTTCCAGCTCGGCAACGATCTCGGGATTTTCGGAGGCGAGATTTTTTTCTTCGCCGATGTCGGTGTCGAGGTTGTAGAGGAGTTTTTCGAGAGGCTTGGGTTTGCCTTTGGCTTTTGGGCCTTTGGGTGCAGCGCCGGTGTTGAGGTGGATCAGTTTCCAAGGCCATTTGAGCACGGCGAGCTTGCCGCCTTGTTCGTCGAATGCCCAGAAGAGGTGGGAGTGCTTCTGCTGGCCCGGTTTGCCGAGGAGGGTGGGCGCGAAGGAGATGCCGTCGGTTTCACTGGTGACTTTTGTGCCGCTGATTTCAGCGAGGGTGGGCAGCATGTCCTGGAAGGCGCTAACGTGCTCGCTGCTGGTGCCTGCTTTGATCTTGCCGGGCCACCAGGCGATGAAGGGTTCGCGGATGCCGCCATCGGTCATGTCGCGCTTGATGCCTTTGAAGTCGCCGTTGCTGTTGAAGAAGTCGCTCTGGTGGCCGCCTTCCTGATGGGGGCCGTTGTCGCTGGAAAACATGACGAGGGTGTTTTCAGCGAGGCCGAGTTCTTTGAGGCGGGAGAGGACTTTGCCGACTTCGTTGTCGAGGAAGCGCATGAACTGGGCGAAGCCCTTTTCGGCATCGGGCCAGTTCTTGTCTTTGAATTCGCCGTAGTCGGGGGATTCCATGCCGTGGCCTAGCGGAGAGGTCTTGCCGGCCTCGTTGTTGGCGTGGGGAATGTTGAAGGCGTAGTAGAGGAAGAAGGGATCTTTTTCTTTGGCGCGCTCGCCGAGGTAGCGCTGGACGTCGTCTGCGAGGAGCTGAGGGACCCAGGCTTTGCGACCATCCAAAGGTGCGACGCCGGTGCCGACGAGGTCGCTGTCTGAGTAGTCTTTGGCATCCTTGGCGGAGCCGGGGATGACGGTGTTGGGAAGCTCCACGATCTTGCCGTTTCGCACGAGGGCCTTGGTGAAGAAATTGTGAGCGTGGCTGGTGCCGACGTAGCCGAAGAATTCATCGAAGCCTTTGCGCTGCGGGTCGTCGAGGGGGATGGGCTTGCCGAGGCCGTATTTGCCGATGCACGCGGTGTGGTAGCCGGCGGATTTGAGGACCTTTGGGAGTGTGAGGTCTCCATCGGGGACGGAGCCGACGCCATTGCCACGCACACGGCAGTGGCCAGTGTGCAGACCGGTCATCAGCACGCAGCGGGATGGGGCGCAAACAGTGCAGCCGGCGTACATGCGGGTGAACTTCATGCCCTCGGCGGCCATCTTGTCGAGGTTGGGCGTGGTGAGGGTTTTCTGCCCGAAGCAACCGGCGTCGCCGTAGCCCATGTCATCGGCGAGGATGAAGATGATGTTCGGCTTGTCCGCTGCGTGGGCGAAGGTGCCGAGGAGAAGCAAGGTGAGGATGAAAAGCGACTTCATGAGTCCCCATCAAACGCAGGAACTCGCGGGTTGCTTCATGAAAAGCTGCTGTCTAGCCTGTATGAATCTGCATGCCGCCTGATCTGCTCATCGTCCGCACGTTCATCGTGCAGTTTTTCGTCCTGCGGGATGGTGAGGGGCTGTATCTCATCGACACCGGCTTTATTGGCGGGCAGCGGGCATTGCATGCGGCGCTGGTGAAGCGGGGTTGGGATGCGCTGCCGATTCGCGGTATTCTGCTCACGCACGGGCATCTGGACCATGTGAGGAATGCGCCTGCACTTGCTGCACACCACGGAGCGTGGATTGCCGGACCGGAGGGTGATCAGGAGCACTATGAGAATCGTGCGTGTTACAGCGGGCTTGGGCGTGTCGCGGGTGTGGCTGAATGGTTGGGCCGTCGGCTTCTGAGACAGCCTTCGTTTAAACCTGAGCGTTTGCTGAATGAGGGGGATGAAATTCCGGTGTGGGGCGGTCTTCGTGTGGTGGCGCTGCCTGGGCATACGCATGGACACTGCGGCTATTATTCCGCCAGGCATCGGCTGCTTTTTAGCGGCGATCTGTTTGCCAGCTTTGGCTTGGGGCCGCAGATCGCTCCGGCGTATTTGAATCAGGATAATGCGGAGGCCCGGCGGAGTATTTATCGTGCGCTGGAGCTGCCGCTTGATGGAGTGCTGCCATGCCATGCGGATAGGACGCCGCCGGAGAGGCAGTTGGAATACTTGCGGAAGCTGGCGCGGGGCTGTTGAATCACGAATCAGCATGAAATTCAAACAATGGCTTTGGCAGAAGCTGCCTCCGAAGATCGGGAGTTTTTTTCAGGATGGACCTGAGACAATTATTGAGTCCAGACTTTCTCCAGAGCAGCTTCTGTGCTGCCTCCGGGATTCTCTAAACAAGGTTGTCTCATGGAATACCGGTGCTTCACGCGGCAGTGTGATTGGATTCACCCTTCGAATTCGCTGGGGCTCAGCATTCGTGAGCGACAGCTTTGAACCCTTGTTTCGTGGACGGATTGAAGACGCCGAGGGTGGCAGTCGGATCATTGGGTGCATGTCACATAACCGATTTGTGCAGGCGTTCATGGCTGCTTGGTGCGGTTGCATCATTCTGTTCTCCATCGTGATGGTCTGGACCATCATCATTCCGCTGGGGGGATGGGGGCTGCTATGGATGGCCAATGGCATTATCAGCTTGGGTGACCGTTTTTCTTCCGATCGGAGAGAACGTATTCTTGAAGATTTGAGCCATTGCGCAGGGGGAACTCTTTGACACTTGCGGGGTGCAGGCATCCAACTCCCATCATGAACCAAATTCTTGTTCTCTATGATTCCCGCAGCGGCAATGTCGCGAAGATGGCCGCGCTGGTGGAGGAAGGGGCGAAGCAAGTGCCCGATACGGAAGTGCGCCTGCGGCATGTGGATGAGGCCACTGCGGAGGATGTGGTGTGGTGCGATGGGCTCGCGGTGGGGAGCCCGACGAACATGGGGATTCTGTCGTGGAAGATGAAGCGCTTCTGGGACGAGACGATGGCGGACAAGTGGTTGGAGGTGGATGGCAAGATCGCCTGCGCCTTCAGCAGTGCAGGCGGCTGGGGCGGCGGCATGGAAATGGCCTGCCAGTCGATCCTGACGGTGCTCATGAATTTTGGGTTTCTGGTCTTTGGTGTGACGGACTACTCGGGCCGGAAGATGACGCTGCATTATGGGGCGGTGGCCTCGAAGGAGCCGCGTGAGGAGGAGACGCAGGAGGCGTGTCGGATTTTAGGAAGGCGGCTGGCCGAATGGACGGCGCTGTATGTGCACGGGCGCAAGGATCAGAATCCGCTGACGAAGGGAGTGAAGCGGCTGTGCCCGGGGGATTTTGTGGAAGAGAATGCGCAACCGTCATGACACCGACGTTGTGCATTCTTGGTGGTTGCAATGGCGCGGGCAAAACCACGCTGGCTCGTGAGCTGTTGCCGCGTCTTGGCATCATGCGTTTTCTGAACGCAGATGAGATCGCGCGCGGGCTCTCGCCGCTGGATCCGAGCCTCACGGCTTTCAAGGCGGGACGGCTGCTGATTGAGGAGGCCCGAGGATTGATCGCGGCGAAGGCGAGCTTTGCGATTGAATCGACGCTGAGCGGCAAAACGTATGTGGCGATGATCCGGGAAGCGAAGGCGCAGGGCTATCGTTTTTTGCTGCATTACATCCTCATTGGCTCTGCCGATCAGGCGGTTGAGCGCGTGGCGCTGCGGGTGAAGATCGGCGGGCATCATGTGCCGGAGGAGGATGTGCGTCGGCGGTTTGAGAGGAGCCGGAAGCATTTCTCGGAGGATTATGTGCCGCTTGCCGATGAGTGGGTGCGGTGGGACAATGCCTCACCACCGCATCGTCAGATGGCGGACAGCGCCATTCATTCGCTCGAAGAACTCAAAGCCATGCTCGCCGCCCAATCGGTTCAGGAAGCTCCGCCGTGTGAAATGTCGGAGATGTCGAAGATCGTGCTCGAAGCGAGCCGAGTGGCGACGGAGAAGATGCTGGACTACTACAAGCGCATGGGCATCAAGGTGACGCCGCAGATGACGCTGGTGCCGGAGAAGCCGAAGAGGGTGAGACAGAAAAGGGCGTTATAGAAACATGCACCGTAACCGGCTGTTACAAACGGTGGCGCTCGTGCTGGTTCTTGGCGCAGGCTTGTTATGGAGATCCCATTATCTGCCTCTCTCTCCTTTTCTATCCAAATACGGAGGTGATGCGCTGTGGGCGCTGGCCGTTTTTCTGGCAGTCGGGCTGTGCTTTCCCCGTGCATCCACATGGCGGATCATGCTGGTCGCGCTTGGCTTCGCGTGGGGAATTGAATTTTCCCAATTGTATCATGCTCCCTGGATCGACGAAGTTCGAAGCAGCCTGCTTGGGCGGCTGATTCTTGGTTCAACCTTTAATGCCCCGGACCTGCTGGCATATGTGATCGGAATCGTCTTCGGGGCGGTTGCGGAGCGTGTCTGCTGCAAACGACAAGGCTGATGAATCGCTGGCATTGTCAGGGCCTCGGGGAATGAGATGAGGCGCGGCAGCTCATGCGGGCTTTGTCGTGCTCCCCTCACCCTGCCTCTCCCCGAAGTAATCCCGCAGCTAAGAAGATTCGGGCGGGGAGAGGGGATTCGCGCTGAAACGCTTTGAAACTTCATCGGAGTTGCATCGCGTTTCATCTCTCCCCGCCGAGACGGAGTGGTTGCCTCCTTAATTCTTCACAAACTGCACCTTGCCGCTCTTCATCTCGGCGGTGATGTGGTCGCCTTCCTTGAAGCCACCTTCAAGAACCGCCAGTGAAAGCGGATCGAGAAGGTGTTTTTGGATGGCGCGTTTGAGGGGGCGGGCGCCGAAGACGGGGTCGAAGCCAGCGTCGGCGAGATAGCGGGTGGTTTCGTCGGTGACGGTGAGGTGGATGTTTTGTTTCGCCAGGCGGTCGATGACGCGCTGGAGCTGGATCTTGACGATCTTATCAAGCTGCCCGGCGTCGAGGCGGTCGAAGATGACGATCTCGTCGATGCGGTTGAGGAACTCGGGGCGGAAGAACTGCTTCAAGCTGTCGCGCACAAGGGCATCGCGCTGCTCAGGATTGCTGACGTCCTGGATGGCGTTGCTGCCGATGTTGCTGGTCATGATGAGGACCGTGTTTTTGAAATCGACCGTGCGGCCCTGGCCGTCGGTGATGCGGCCGTCATCGAGGACCTGCAGCAGCACATTGAAGACATCGGGGTGGGCTTTTTCGACTTCGTCGAAGAGCACGACGCTGTAGGGGCGGCGGCGGACGGTTTCGCTGAGCTGGCCGCCTTCTTCATAGCCGACGTAGCCGGGAGGCGCGCCGATGAGGCGGCTGACGCTGTGCTTCTCCATGTATTCGCTCATGTCGATGCGGGTCATGGCGCTGTCGTCGTCGAAGAGGAATTCGGCGAGGGCCTTGCAGAGCTCAGTCTTGCCGACGCCGGTGGGGCCGAGGAAGAGGAAGCTGCCGATGGGGCGGTTCTCATCCTGAATGCCGGCACGCGCACGGCGCACGGCATTGCTGACGGCGGTGATGGCGTCTTTCTGGCCGATGACGCGCTGGCTGAGGCGCTCCTCCATTTTGACGAGCTTGGAGCGCTCGCCCTCCTGAAGGCGTGAGACGGGGATGCCGGTCCAGTTGGCGACAACGCGGGCGATGTCGTCCTCGGTGACTTCCTCGCGCAGCAACGAGTGGGCGGAGCGAGGCTGGGAGGCTTCGACGGGGGCGGCGCTGAGCTTCTTTTCGAGATCGGGGATGAGGCCGTATTGAATCTCACCGGCACGGCCGAAGTCGCCACGGCGCTGGGCCTGCTCCTGCTCGGTGCGCAGGCGGTCGATTTCTTCCTTCACCTTTCGGCCGGCATCGACGGATTCCTTCTCCTTCATCCACTGGGCTTTGAGGGCGGAGGAGGTTTCTTTGAGATCGGCGATCTCCTTGTCGAGTTTTTCGAGGCGGGCTTTGGAGGCGGCGTCTTTTTCCTTCTTCAAAGCCTGACGCTCCATCTCGCCCTGCATGACCTGACGTTCGATGACGTCGATCTCCGTAGGCATGGAATCGAGCTCGATCTTGATGCGGCTGGCGGCTTCATCGACGAGGTCGATGGCCTTGTCCGGCAGGAAGCGGTCGGTGATGTAGCGATTGCTCAGGGTGGCGGCGGCGATGATGGCACCGTCCTGAATGCGCACGCCGTGGTGGACTTCATAGCGCTCCTTCAAACCGCGCAGGATGGCGATGGTGTCCTCCACGCTGGGCTCCCCGACTTTCACGGGCTGGAAGCGGCGCTCCAGAGCGGGGTCTTTTTCGATGTATTTGCGGTACTCGTCGAGGGTGGTGGCACCGATGCAGCGCAGTTCGCCACGGGCGAGCTGGGGCTTGAGGAGATTGCCAGCATCCATCGCGCCTTCGCCTTTGCCGGCGCCGACGATGGTGTGGAGTTCATCGATGAAGAGGATGATTTCCCCCTCGCTGGAAGTGACTTCCTTGAGGAAGGCTTTGAGGCGCTCCTCGAACTCGCCACGGAATTTGGCCCCGGCCATCATGCCGCCAAGGTCCATGCTGATGAGGCGTTTGCCTCTGAGGGAATCGGGCACGTCGCCCGCGACGATGCGGCGGGCGAGGCCTTCGGCGATGGCGGTCTTGCCGACGCCGGGCTCGCCGATGAGGACGGGGTTGTTCTTGGTGCGGCGGCTGAGCACCTGCATGACGCGGCGGATTTCTTCGTCGCGGCCGATGACGGGATCGATCTTGCCCTGCTTGGCGCGGGCGGTGAGGTCGGTGCCGTATTTTTCAAGGGTCTGGTATTTGCCTTCCGGGTCCTGATCCACCACGCGCTGGCTGCCGCGCACGGCGGTGAGGGCTTTGGAAACGGTGTCGTAGGTGAGGCCGGCCTGCTTGAGAAGATCCGGGAGTTCGGTCTTGGTTTTGAAGAGGGCGAGGATGACGTGCTCGACGCTGAGGTATTCGTCCTTGAGCTTTTTCTGCTCGTCTTCGGCCTTGGTCATGAGTTCGCGCATCTCATTGGAGAGATGCAGGCCGCTGGTGCCGCCGCTGACCTTGGGCTGGCGGGCGAGCAGGGCTTCGACGCTGGCTTTGAGGCCTTGCGCCGCAGCCGGATTCACCGCCGCCTTTTCAAACAGGGGCGTGGCGATGCCGCCCTCCTGCTCAAGCAGGGCGAGGATGAGGTGGCTCGGCTTCAATTCCTGATGTCCATGCCGGGTGGCGATGGACTGTGAGGCATTGAAGGCTTCCTGCAGCTTAACGGTGAATTTTTCGGGAGACATGGTTGGTGGGAGAAGGGTTGTTTCTCAGTCTTTCTTGCTAGAAGCATGCCACAGCCCTGGCATGGGCTGCTACGCCTGATTTGCCTAGGTTGGGGCACTTTCTATCATGGTTTACGGGCATGTTTTGAGTGCATGACTGTCACAGTAGAAACGTCGAAGTGGCACAGGTGTGTCCTATAAAAAACGCTGCCTGGCCATGATGCAAGTCCCCCTCTGATCGCGGATGCCTGCCCAGGGAAGCACTCCGAGTGGCATGCATGCCCAGCCTTATTTTTTCCGCCCGGGGATTTCCGTGCTTGCGCCGCTGCCGATGGTTTCGTCGTCGTTCATTTGGAGGTCATAGCCTGCAACCTCCACTTCACCGTGACGCACTTTCTTTTTGGCCATGGCGACGGAGATCCACTGGAATTCGGCGTTGTTGTCGAGCAGGACCTTGAGCACCATGGTCAGAGGCACGGCGAGGAACATGCCCAGCGGACCCCAGAGCCAGCCCCAGAAGATGACGGAGAGAATGACCACCAGCGGCGAGATGCCGAAGCGATTGCCGAGCATGGTGGGCTGCACGAAGTTATCGAGGAAGAAATTGATGCCGCCGTAGCCGATGGCGACAAAGACGGCGGTGCCGGGGCCGTGCTGCACCAGGGCCTCCACAATGGCGGGCACGCAGGCGGCGGTGCTGCCCACGGCGGGGATGTAGTTGAACAAGAACGCCAGGAGCGCCCACAGCAGCGGGTAGTGGAGATCGAAGAACCAGCACCAGAAGCCGGCCATCAATCCTGTGAGTGCGCTGATGAGTGTTTTGACTCCGAGGTACTTCTGGATGTCGTCCGCGCTGCGCATGAGGCCGGTGAAATCCGGGCCGCCGGAGAGATGCACGGCCTGCAGACGGCTCTGGGTGCCATGGGCTTCCATGAGGATGAACATCATGACGATGGTGATCATGATGAGGCTGGCGAGGAAGGTGGCGAGAGTGCCGAAGGTGGTGCCAAGCAGGCCGGTGAGATTGCCCATGACATCCTGCTTGGTGGCGTAGCCAATGAGGGTGTTCCAGTCGAAGACACCGCCGAGCATTGTCTTGGCGTCAGCCACGCCCTTGAGTTCGAGCCAGGCTCCGAGGTCATTCGAATACTTTTCCAGGCCACGGAGGTAATGCGGCAGATCTCTCCAGAAACTGATGAGCAAACGCACGCCCACCGTGACCAGACCTGCCAGCACGCCCAGATTGACCAGCATGGTGATGCCGAGCGCCAGGCCGGCTGGAACCCTGTGCCGCCGCAGCCAGCGCACCATGGGATAGCTCAGCACTGCGAGAAAAAATGCATAGACGATGGGGACCAGCACATTGGCCGCGATCTTCATGCCTGTCAGAACAATGAACAGACACGCGAGCGTCACAACCGCCTGCGAGCCTTTGCGACCCCAATCCACCGTCTGATCCTGATCCTGAAACAACGACATGAGCTGCCATGCCGCAAAATACCTGCTGGCTCAAGATTTTTCCATGAAGTATAAGGCATTCCATGATCTCCACGATTCAGCGGCTCTTATTTCTCAAGCGAATCTCCGTCTTCGAGGACGATCGCAGACGCAGCGGCCCGGGCATCAATCCGCGCATCATCCTGGGGCTGCTCATCATCGTGGGTTCATTGCTCTATCACTGGATCGCCACCACCTCCTACCACAACGAATTCACGGGGCGGGAGCAAAAGCTCGCGATGGCTACGCCGCAGGAGGAGATCGCGCTGGGGCTGCAATCGGCGCCGCAGATGATCCGGGAAAGCGGCGGGCTCTCGCGTGATGACAAAGGGCGGGCGTTGGTGGACCGGGTGGGTGCACGCTTGATCGCCTCCACAGCGGCGAGGGAGACCACATATCAGTTTAAGTTTCATCTGCTGGCCGACACTGAAACCGTGAATGCATTCGCCCTGCCTGGTGGGCAGATTTTCATCACCGAGGCGTTGTTTCGCCGGCTGAAATCTGAAGACCAGCTCGCGGGTGTGCTAGGGCATGAGATGGGGCATGTGGTGGGCCGCCACTCCAACGAGCAGATGGCGAATTCCCAGCTCTGGAGTGGTCTGGCGCAGGGGCTAGGCGTGCTGCTCTCCGACGGGCACAGCAACTCGGGGGCGCAGATTGCCAACATGGTGGCGCAATGGCGCGTGATGAAGTTCAGCCGGGATGACGAGTCGGAATCGGACGCGCTCGGGGTGCGGTTCATGATGCAGGCGGGCTACAATCCTGAAGCGCTGATTGGCGTGATGGAAATCCTGGCCCAGGTCAGCGGCGGCGGGAACAAATCCGATTTTATGAGTTCGCATCCGAATCCGGCGAATCGGATGGAGCGTATTCGCGAGGCTATCGCGAAGGAGCGGGCGAGGCGTTAAACTATGGGGCGAGTCCCAGCGGCCGATTTTGGGTGCCTTTGACTTTAAGCAGCTTATCGCCCAGTTCTTTGCGGGTGGGTTCGGCGAGTTTTTGCAGGCGCTCCACGATCTCGGGGTGATCTTTGGCGACGTCATGCGTCTCACCGGGATCGTCACTGAGATTGAAAAGTGACAAGCCGATGTTTTCGACGCGGTAGCCGTGACGGGAGGCGATGCCTGCGATGCCGCTTTGTGTGATCGACTTGGGTTTCATCTGGCCAAAGCGGGCTGGTTTGCCATCGCGGCCTGGCTCGCCATCCACGGTGATGTAGGGGTGCGGGAAGTGCAGCTTCCATGGGCCGCTGCGGATGGACTGGAGTTCATCACCGCCGTAGAAGACCAGCGCTTCATGCGGGGACTTTGCGCCTGGTTTTCCTTCCAGCAGAGGGAGGATGTTTTGGCCGTCGATTTTGCGGTCGGAGAGTTTTCCGCCGATCAAGGTGGCGATGGTGGGCAGCAGGTCGATTTCCATCACCGGCTCGTCGCAGACGCGGGCTGCAGGCACATGGCCTGGCCAGCGGACGATGAAGGGGCTGCGTACGCCTCCATCGAAAGTGGTCAGCTTGCCTTCGCGCAGGGGTTTGGCGCTGCCGGCGTGATTGCCGTAGCTGAGGAAGGGGCCGTTGTCGGAGAATAGGATCACGAGCGTGTTTTGATCGATGCCGCAGCGCTTGAGGGTGTCGAGGATCTGGCCCACGGACCAGTCGGTTTCCTGCACCACGTCGCCGTAGAGTCCTGCGTTGGATTTACCGCGAAAGGCGTCAGAGGCAAAGATGGGCACATGGGGCATCACATGGGGAACGTAGAGGAAGAAGGGCTGGTCTTTGTGCCGCTCGATGAAGCTGGTGGCACCTTCGGTGAAGCGGCGGGTGAACTGGCTTTGATCGGGATCGGTTTCGATGACCTTCAAGCCATCGTAAAAGGGCAGGGGCGGCATCTCCTGCGCCAGGGAGGGATGGTACTTGCTGTTGTCGTTGGAATACGGAATGCCGAGGAATTCATCGAAGCCGTTGCGCAGCGGATTGAACAGCAGATCGGTGCCGAGGTGCCATTTGCCGAAGGCGGCGGTGGCGTAGCCGCGTGCCTTGCACATTTCCGGCAGCAGCCATTCGTCGGGATGGATGCCCTCCTTGCTCGTGTGGTTCAGGGCGCCCTGCATGCCGACACGGTTGGCGTAGCAGCCGGTCATCAGCGCCGCGCGTGAGGCGCTGCACACGGCCTGAGCCACGTAGAAGCTGGTGAACTTCATGCCCTCGGCGGCCATGCGGTCCATGTGCGGCGTCTTGATCTTCTCCGCGCCAAAGCAGCCGAGATCGGCGTAGCCCAGGTCATCGAGCAGAATGAGCACCACATTCGGCGGGCGTTGATCGGCGGCGGAAAGAGTGAGGGAGGTGAGGAGAAGGGCAAGCAGCAGACGCATGGAGGCATCGTCGCAAACGCAGGCTGAAGAGGCGAGATTTTTTACAGCAAAATGCTGCAGTGCTTGCCAGCACGCTCGTTTCCTGACTACTATCGAATCATGATCTGGCGTGTGGCGGCAGTGTTGGCGGTGATTTTCTGGGCGGTGATGTCCGGACTGCTGGTGCGTGACATCTATTTTCCCGAGGCTTCACGCTTTGCCATCGTGCCGCCCAAGATGGTGATGGATTTGTTTTTGCGGCAGGCGGACAGCTTTGGCTGCACGCTGCATCTGTACCATCAGCACGAAAAAATAGGGCATGCAAATCTGCAGGTGAACCGCCGCACCAAGCCGAATCAGGAGACCGTGTATGATCTGATCGCCCATGGGGCCGTGGAGGAGGTGGGGCCGGAGGACCAGGTGCGCAGCATCCTGGCAAGCTGGAGCCTGGGCTGCACGCTGGCCGATGGCGAGCGCTGGCAAAATCTGGGCATCAAAGCCAGCTTCCCGCAGCGTGATGCGAGCATGCGCCTAACCTGGAGCGAAACAGCGCCGGCGCCCGAAGTGATGGTGAAGCAGGGCGAACGTGTGCTGATGAATTCGCAGGATGTGAAGCTGCTCATGGGCGCGGGCGCCGGTCAGGACAGTGCGCTGGCCATGCTCTCACTGCTGGGTGGAGGCATGCCCAACACGGGCAAGCAGCCGGATAACAAGGACAAGGAGGCCACGAAACTGCAGGCGCGTGAGGGGATGATGATGCTCGCAGGCAGGCAGCGGAAGTGCTTCGTGCTGACGCTGCCGATCATGGGAATGTACGAGGTCAAAATGATCTTCACCGAGGCGGGTGAGCTTGCGCGCATCGACCTTCCAGACGACTACGTGCTGCTGGAACCCACCATCCACGGACTGCAGAAAGTCGTGCACTGATTCGAACCCTTTTGAAGCATGATCGAGATTGAAGACCTCACGATGAACTACGGCGAGCTACGGGCGCTGGATGGCTTGAATCTCACCATCAAGCCCGGTGAACTGTTTGCCTTTCTGGGGCCGAACGGCGCTGGCAAGACCACCGCGATGAAGCTGCTCACGGGGCTGATGAAGCCGGACTCGGGGCGTGTGAAGCTGTGCGGCCACGATGTTCAGCTGGAATCCATGCAGGCAAAGTCCTTGCTCGGCTATGTGCCGGACGTGGCGGTGTTTTATGAGAAACTCACGCCAATCGAGTTCATGGAATTTATTGCCGAGCTGTTTGAGATGTATCTGCCCCATGCAGAGGCGCAGACGGATGCGCTGTTCACCAAATTTGCCCTGCATGAGTACTCGCGGCAGCGCATTGAGAACCTCAGCCACGGCACGCGGCAACGCCTCGCCATCGCCAGTGCGCTGCTGCATGATCCGAAAGTTTTCGTCATTGATGAGCCGATGGTGGGCCTGGACCCCATCCATGCACGGACGGTTAAGCGGGAGATCAAGGAGCGCAGCCAGGCCGGGACCACGGTGCTGATGAGCACGCATCTGCTGAACATCGCCGAAGAGCTGGCCGACCGCATCGGCATCATCCATCATGGCAAGCTCATTGCCCTGGGCACGCTGGAGGAGCTGCGGCGGGATCACGAAAAGCGCGGGCGGCGGCTGGAAGACATCTTCCTGAGCATGGTGGAATGAGGTGAAACCAAGGTGGCAGATGCCACGTTCCTTTTCCCACATGAAAACCCTGCTCCTTTCCCTCCTCATGACCTCCATGGCCTTCGCAGCTGACACCAACGTCCAAGACATCGCCATCAAGGACATCGACGGCAAAGGCACCACTCTCAAGGCCTACGCGGGCAAGGTTCTGCTGATTGTGAATGTCGCCTCCGAGTGTGGTTACACGCCGCAGTATGCCGGACTCCAGGCGCTGCATGAGAAGATGAGCGGCAAGGGGCTGGCGGTGCTGGGCTTTCCCTGCAATGATTTCGGTGGTCAGGAGCCGGGCAGCGAGGCGGAGATCAAGAGCTTCTGCTCGCTCAATTACAAAGTGACGTTCCCCATGTTTGCCAAGGTGGCGATCAAGGGAGATGCCAAGCATCCGCTGTATGCTGCGCTGCAATCTGCGGTGGGTGGTGAGGTCGGCTGGAACTTTGAGAAGTTCCTGGTGAGCAAGGACGGCAAGGTTTTGCAGCGCTTTGGCTCGGACGTGGCGCCCGATTCACCGGAGCTGATGGCTGCGATCGAGGCGGCGCTGAAGTGAGCAGGGGCAACGCGACGCTGCGGAGAGGCGGGGAGACGCTGCTAGTGGGAGCGGTATTGAAAGTAGGCGTTGGGTTTGCTTTCCAGAACGCCCGCGATTTACCCAGGGCTGCCTCGCCAAGGCTCGGTTCGACCTGGGCTGAATCCGCAGCCCCTTTGGGGCTGGGAAGAGTTGGAAACGGTTCATGGATGGGATCAGGAATCCTTTTTTCGGATCATCCATGAAATAGCCAGACATGCGACGATGATGACGGCCTGAAAGAATGACGCGATCAAGAACGGCCCAGATCCAATCCATGTGAACCAGCAGGGGGGATTGATTTCATCATAGATAAGCCAAGGGATCGGCCAGCCAAAGTTCCAAACAATGTGAGCGGGGTCCGAGCCGGTGTAGCGAAAAAATGGAGGGCCATGATTTGGGAAGGCATCAATCACGAGAAAGACGCCAAGCAACAATGCGGTGACGACGGCGTGTGTAATGGAGTGAAACAGACGCATGGTGCGAGGGGTCAATTCAATGCTTCGTCATCCAATCCGCGAGCTGGCGGCGCTGCACGGGCAGCTTGCGGTGAAAGCTATCCTCAATCGCGGCTGCGGCCATGCCGGTTTCGCCTTCGGGGATGATGCCCAGCATCTCAGCCAGCCGCTGCTCAAACCGCGTGATCAGCGCGGGCACCGGATCTTTTGCCGCGAGGTAATCGAGCGCTTTCACCAGCAAATCGTGAATCTCGGGAATCGGGGAGTCGGTCTCGGCGACGAGGGTGATGAGTTTGACGAGGTAGGTGGCGGCGAGCACGCGGCCATAGCTCTCGCGCAGGCCCAGGCGTGGATGAGTCCAGCGGGCTTCGGCCAGGGTGTGCAGGTCGCTGGATTTGCTGCGGACGAAGCGGAGTTCGGCGGAGACAAACAGGTCCAGCACGCCGTAGAGCGGTGATTTGGGCCGCAGGGAGCCTTTGGCGATGGTTTTGAAGAGGCCGGCCTCCGGCGAGCACCATTGTACAATGAGGCTGCTCTCCGCATAGCGCGTGCGTCCGATGAGGATGGCCTCGGTTTTTTCCATGATGACAAAAGGCGTTGAATCTGCACGCCCAGCCGCTATCTACGCTGCATGGAAAAGACCAGCAAGACCATCCTCACCGACCTTCAATCCCTCGACACCACGGCTCTCAAGGCAAGGTTGGGGGAGCTCCGGAGGTATCTTTGACGTCCCGAAATTAAAAGACGAACTGGCCATGCTGGAGGACCGCATGGCGGCCCCTGGCTTCTGGGATGACGCGAACGCGGCGCGCAAGCTGATTGACCGCACGAATGTCATCAAAAAGAAAATCGGACCGCTCCAGGAGCTGGAAACGCGTGCCGAGGATTTTGACGGGCTCATTGAGCTGGCCAAAGAAGCGGGCGACACGGACACGTGGCATGAGGTGGAGCAGGAGCACAAGAAGCTCAGCGCGGATGTTTCAAGCTTTGAACTGAGCCAGTTGCTCAGCGGCCCCTTTGACAGTGGCAATGCCTTCATCACCATCCATTCCGGTGCCGGTGGCACGGAGGCCTGTGACTGGGCGGACATGCTGATGCGCATGTATCAGCGCTGGTGCCAGCGCCGTGGCTACAAGGTGGAACTGATCGACCATGAAGCGGGGGATGACGTGGGAACACGCTCCGCCACGCTCGAAATCATCGGTGAAAACGCCTTTGGCTTCCTGCAAACCGAGCGTGGTGTGCACCGCCTCGTGCGCATCTCTCCCTTCGATGCCGCGAAGAAGCGCCACACGAGCTTTGCCTCGATTGACGTGACGCCGGACTCCGAAGAGGAGATCGACATCGTCGTGCGTGATGAAGATCTGCGCGTGGACACCTATCGTGCGGGCGGCAAAGGCGGCCAGAACGTGAACAAGGTGGAAACCGCCGTGCGTCTGACGCACATTCCCAGCGGGGTCATTGTGGCCTGTCAGATCGAACGCAGCCAGCCGAAGAACCGCGCCAAAGCGATGGCGATGCTCAAGGCGAAGCTCTTCCAGATCGAAGAAGACAAGCGTCAGGCCGAGATCGACCGCCAGTATGGCGAGAAGAGCGACATCGGCTGGGGCAGCCAGATTCGCAGCTACGTCTTCCAGCCCTACCAGATGGTCAAAGACCACCGCACCGGCGAAAAGACCAGCAGCGTGCAGGCCGTCATGGACGGTGACCTGGATGCCTTCATGGAAGCCAAGCTGCGCGGCCGCAAGGCCGGGGACAATGACAAGGACGACGACGTCTAGCAGAGTTTGCGATTGTTGGCAGTGGTTTGCAGTGGTTCAGCAATTGCAAACCATCGCCAACAACTGCAAACTTCCCCTCCATGAAGCCTGTTTTCGAGAAAGTCCCCAAGCGTCAGTGGGAGTCCTTCCACTGTGAGACGGTGCGTGCGCTGGACTATGGGACTCGCTGGCATTTTCATCCGGAGTATCAGCTCACGCTGGCGATCGAGAGTCGCGGGCATCGGGTGGTGGGGGACAACATCAGCGCGCTCACGGACGGAGACATCGTGCTGATTGGCTCCAATCTGCCGCATGTGTGGCATCAGGACACGAGCGCGAAGTCGCGGCGGGTGAATGCCATCATCGTGCGTTTCGACGAAGACTTTCTGGGACGCGATTTCATGGCGCTGCCGGAGATGGAGCCGGTGAAGCGGCTGCTGCAGCGTGCGGCGCGCGGCCTGGAGGTGCGCGGCACCGCCCGCGCGGTGGTGACGGAGCACATGAAACGTCTTGCGGGCAGCGAAGGGCTGGCGCGGGTGATCGAACTGCTGGCCATTCTCAATGCGCTGGCTGGTTCCGAAGATTTGAAGGCGCTGGCCAGCTCCAACTTTGAGCCCAAGCTCGAATCTGCCGACCAGGGGCGGATGGAGCGGGTGATCGACTTCATTCACACTCATCTGACGGAAGAAATCGACCGTGAGCGCCTGGCGAAGCTGGCGCACCTGAGCCTGGGAGCCTTCAGCCGCTTCTTCCACTCGCGCACCGGCAAGACGGTGCCGCAGTATGTGAACGAGGTGCGCATCGGCCGTGCCTGCGGCATGCTGGCGGAGGATGTGTCAAACATCACGGACATCGCGATGGACTGCGGCTACCGCAACCTGGCGAACTTCAACCGCCGCTTCCGTGAGGTGATGGGAACGACCCCGAGCGCCTACCGGCAAAAATTCCGCGGCATGGCGGGGAAGTGACGTCCGCGCCACTTGCGCCCTCTTTCATCCGGTGAGATAGGCTGTGCATGAGTCAGATGCTTGAACCGGATCTTTCCGTGGTGGACCTCCGCTCCTACTTCGTGCGGAAGCGCAATGCCCTGCTGGTGCGGGGGCGCTTCAGCCCGCTCTATCTCGATTACTACCTGCACCTGATGCAGCACGGCCTGCAGAATGCGGAGCCGCTGGACCTGATGCTCAAGGAGGCGCTGGCCGCGCTGGCGCTGCACCTCTGCTCACGTCCGCAGGATGAAAGCTGTGCGTGGACGATCCACGTCAAAGAGCCGCAGCGCGCGAACGTGTTCGTCACCGGCAGCTCACGCCCTGGCCGTGTGGCAGGCCGGGTTTTCACCGAAGACGTGCGTCAGGAGGGCGAGGCGATGTTCATCGCGCAAACGACGCGGCCGGATCAGGCACCACGGCAGAGCATGATCGAGTTTCACGGCGACGACATGCTGAAGGCGGTGGAAACGTTTTACACCACCAGCGAACAACGCCTCACGCGATTTTTCCGGCTGGAGGATGAGGAGTTTGTACAAATTTCCGCCGAGCCGGACTGCGACGAAATCTGGCTGTCTGAACTCACCCTGGAGGAGGTGCTGGCACTCGAAACGTCCGAACATCTCACCCTGCTGGAGACACGAGGTTACGTGTTTGAATGCGGCTGCTCCGTGGAGCGCCTGATGCCCATCATCATGCGCCTGCCCCAGGATGATCTGGACCATATTTTTGCCGACGGTGTGGCGCAGATTCACTGCCCGCGCTGCGGTGCGGTCTTTCGCACGCCGAAGGAGAGCTTTGAGCAGTGGCGGTCCAAGCAGTCGTAGTGCAAGCGTCCCGCTTGCATGACTCACCGCAAACGAGATGTTTGCGCTACTCGCATGAAACTTGCCCTCATTCGCCGACAGTTCTCCGCCACCGGAGGCGCGGAACTGTACGTGCAGCGGCTGCTGGGGGCCTTGACTGCTGCGGGGCATGAGACGCATTTGTTTGCGGAAAAGTGGCAGGGACAGGCGGCGGGTGTACAGTTTCACAGCGTCCCCGTGGATGGATCACGCGCGGAGCGTCCGCAGCGTTTTGCAGAAGGCGTGAACGCGGCTTTGCAGCACGAGAGGTTTGACTGTGTGTTCAGCCTGGAGCGCACGCTGAAGCAGGACGTCTACCGCGCAGGAGACGGCCTGCACCGTGTGTGGCTGCAGAGGCGTAAACAGTTCTCACCCTGGTGGAAGCGCCCGCTGGTGGGGCTGGGTGCGTTTCATCGCAACATGATGGCGCTTGAGGCGCAAACCTTTGATCCGGCCAACACGCAGCGTATTATCGTGAACTCTGAAATGGTGCGCGGGGAGATCGCGCAGCATTTCCCCGCCTTTCCGCAGGAACGCGTGCACACGATCCGCAACGGAGTGGATGTGCAGCGCTTCAAAAACGTGTCGAGGGCTGCGGCGCGGAAACGCTTTGGACTCGCAGAAAATGATTTCGTACTGGTCTTTGTCGGCTCCGGCTGGGAGCGCAAGGGGTTGCCCTGGCTGCTGAAGTTCATGGCCGGGCGCAGCGATGATCCGCAGCTCAAACTGCTTGTCGTCACACGGGATCGCATGCGAGGCAAGGTTCCGCCGAACGTCATTCTCACCGGGCCGCTGAACGATGTGGAAGCCGCTTATGCCTCCGCGGATGTGCTGACCTTCCTGCCCATTTATGAACCCTGCTCCAATGTGGTGAGCGAGGCGCTGGCCAGCGGAATTCCGGTGATCACGACGAGTTTCAACGGGGCTGGTGAACTGATCGACCCCGGCATCAACGGCCATGTCCTGAACGATCCGGGTGATCTGGCGACGCTGGGCATGTGCATCAATCACTGGCGTGCGCGCGGCAGTGCCGCGCCTGTCACAACACGGCTTCCGCTGGATCTGGAGCTGAATGTGGCGCTTACTTTGCAGGTGCTGGAGCTGGCTGCGAAAGGAGCCTGAGCAGCGCTGCGTAAAGCAAGCGATTGGAGGCCTTCTGGTTCTTTTCATTCAACTCACTGAGGCATTTTTGGGCTTCATTGAATTTCTTCAGGTGAATCAGTGTGGCGGCACGATCCAGCAGGCAGCGATTGGAAAAATAGGTGGCTCCCTTGGAGGTGGAAGGCTTTCTGGTGGCGATGGCCCATGCCTCCTCGGCCGCGTCCTCGACGTTGTGGCATCGCATGTACATGGCGAAATCATTCAGATGAGAAGGGGCCAGCAAATGCGCGACTTTCAGGATGGAGGCCCGCTCTTTGAGCAGTTCCTCGGCAGTGAAGTAATGACGCAGAACCAAATGGTCCCAGATTTGACTGGTATAAGTGGCAATGTCTGTGCGCCCGGAAAACTGAGTGAACAAATGCAGCCGTTCTTGAAATGAGAGACGGGTCTTGCCTGAGCCGGCGATGGCCGTGGCCAAATCCAGCAGCAGTCCGTAGTCTTTGATGTCGGAGATCATCGCACTGGGAAGTGGCTCGCCTTTGAGGGCGGATTGCCAGGATTTGAGTGCAAACGTGAGCTGTGGAATTGTGAATTGATTGGAAGAAGATTGGCTCGTGGCGGTGTCCGCAAGCAGGGAGAGGCGGGAGATCTTGGCCAGATCACGGGCCTCACCCACACGCCAAAGCTGTGCGAGACAGTAGAAAAGCGTGTGCCGGAAATCTGACCGGGCGGTGTTCGAATTGCCGCTTCGTGCGACGGTGGGATCGTTTTTCAAACGCTCATAATAGATGTCAGCCAGGGAGGCATCCCCGCGTGCCGTTTTAAGCGCTGCGTGGACGGCGAGGAAGCCTGTCCAAATGCGTATGCCTGACTGCTGCTGAGGCAATGAATCAGGCATGAGCACCTTCGCCAGCTCGTCAAACTGAGGCAGCAGATCGAGTGCCGCAGGAGTGTTTTCAACGCCCAGAGTTACCAGCACAGGCGCCATCCTTTCAGGCTTGACCGGCTTTGGGGCGGAAGGAAGTTTTTTGACGAATGCATCGAAACGTTTGCCGCGATCCGGCCATTGTTGATGAGGGTAAAGACAGCGGGTGGCGATGTCATCGGCGTCCAAGGCGACGACTTCTGCAAGCAGGGCGTGTTCGATGGCGTGGTGCTGCAAGCTTGTGAGAGTTTCCGCGCTCGCTGGAAGCCAGCCGATGGAATCTTGGGTCTTCGATAAAATGCCTGAAAAATATTGGGGAAAAAGTGGTTCGATCGAGCGCATCCAGTCGCCGCATTCGAGCAGGATGCTGGTAAAGCGCCGAGTTTCCTGGCCGAGGCTTCCTCTGAGCATGGACTCTAAAACAGCTGAATCACCTGAGCGGGCGGCAAAACGCAAAACGAACGGGTGAAAGGCCGATTCGGTGTAGCGAGTCTTCTTTTGCTGCATGATCTCCTCACGCTGCTTCCAGCGTTCGAGCACCAGTTTGCTGATGCGATTCCAGCTTTCATTGACCGGAAGCACGGAGACAGCGTTGAGCAAGGAGTCCAGCTCAAACACGGTGACTGGTGTGCCGTCATGCCAGGCCTGGGCGGCTCCCTGGCCCCAGGTTTGCATGGTGTCATTGTCCAGAAGTCCGGGGTAGGTGGCAGTCAGGAATGCTGCCAAAGCAAGGCGGACATGTGAGGGGATGGATTCATTCTTGAGCAAGGCTGTGGAGGATGCTGCAGCGCTGGCAAATGTCTTGCCTGCCTGCGGGGTTTTGGCCGGCAGGCGAGTGCTTGCAGAATCTGCGAACGCGGGTGCAGTGGCATCGAGCAAAGATTGGGCGATGGCGAGTTCAGCAGTCACGATTTTGATGCCAGGATTATTCTGCTTGGCAGCCCATGCCGCCATTTCACGCTGCTCCACTGGCCCCATGCGTGCGAGCATGTCGTGGAGCAGCGGCAGCCAGAGGCCGCGGGTGCTGCCAAGGTCAGCCCATTTGGCGATGTCCTTGAGGAGTGCGTCAAAGACCACAGCCGGTGCAGCCCAGCCGCCACGGTTTTCCCATTCGATCATCAACTGGCCTTTGATGGCGTTGTTCTTTTGAAGTGACATGCGGTCATGCGGGATACGGACTTCCGGCAAACGAGCTGCGGCCTGAAGTTCACAGGCGAGCAATGTGGCTGCCTTGTCGCTGTTGAGGAGGATGGCGCGGAGAAATTCGCTGAGTGTTTCGCCATCGCGAAAGTAGGAACTTGTACCGAAAGTGGTGGCGGCATCGCGGGGTTCAAGCTGGAGACGCAGGGCGCGTATGAGGCCAACCACCTCGTCCGTTTTTCCCGCTTCCATCAGCCGCACCAGCTCCTCTGAGACCACGGCCATGAAGCCCCGGAAGGGTGGCATGACCGCTGCTTTGCCTTCCATGATGTCCTTGAGGCTGGCGCGCTCCTCGTCATGGCGAAGTTGAAGGAGCGGGGCGAATGGAGCCAGGCCATCTTCGGCGCTATCAGCACCTGCTAGTGAGGGATGGCAGCCTGCGAAGGCAAGCAGGATCGGGCCAGCGGATCGCGAAGATACTTTGGCAAACTGGCCGGAGCAAAGCTGCATGCGGGCAGGCATGTCAGGAGAGTCTTTGCCAGTGAGAAGAGCCGACATGAGCTGATGGCCAAAGCGCGCCTCTGATTTCTCCGCGAACATTCGTGCCGCCTGCTCCCGCACCTCGGGGCTGGCCTTTTGCAGCCGCCACGTGACAAGCGTCAGGAGACTGGCCTTGGCCTTCTCCCGCTCCTCGGTGGTGTCATGCATCATGCGCCATGAGATCAGCGTGAGCACGCTGCCTTTGGAAGGAAACTGAGTCGGGACTGGATCGAAGGCCGCTGCGTCAGTCAGCAGTCCCATTTCCTCGATGGTGCTGACGATTTTTGAGGCACTGGTCAGCGAGGCATCAGGGAGGACTGACTCGATCAGTCTGAAATCGTCCCATTCATCCATCCGCCTGAAAATGCGGTTGCCTGTCCTTGCGGTGCCCATCAAAACGGTGGGCACCAGCCGGGGGAAGGCGCCAAGTGCCTGAAGCAGCGGTGACAGCGAAGGCGTGCGGAAGGGGGATCCGTCAGAGATGAATTCGGTGTAGTGAATGTCGGAGACGTGCTGCAGACCTTTTTGCGCCTTGTCTGGTGCGGTTCTGGCGATTTGCTCCAACTGCTTGGATAGGTAATCCATGGCCATGCTGCGCTCTCCCGGCGGGTAGAATCCAGGGGCTCTGCGTGAGCCAAAAGGCTGGGGAGGAAAGCTGCTGGGCATCCTTCCTGGGCCTCCCGGAAAACCATTTGGCATGGCTCCAGGACCTCGAGTCTGGAGAGACTTGTAATACAGCTCTTCGATCTGCACCCACTGGGTGGTTTTCATCAGGTCCTCGAAAAAGCTGAGCTGCTGCGCCTCCTGCTGCCGGATCAAAGGGGCGAACTCTTCGTGCAGCGCCGGAATCAGAGGCGCTAGAATCTCCGCCCACTGCAGCCGCTCAAAAAAGGCGGCGAGCATCTTCTTCTGCTCGGCAGAGGCAGTGGCAATTTCATCTGCATGGGCACTGGCAAAGGCGGAGATGTCAGCGCTGGATTTGCTGGTGCCGCACATCAGCATCAGCACGCCGGTGCCGAGGGTGCGGGGCTCTCTTTTCTGGAGTTCTTCCGCAAGCTTGGGAAACAAGTGTCCATGGCCCAGTTCATCCCTCCACGTTTCAAGCAGGCTCAACGGGGGCGAAACCATTTGATATGGCATGGGCCGGTTTTGCAGCTGCCTTTGCTGCTGAGCCTGCATTTCCGCCGCTTTTGGCAGCAGATGTGGATTGAAGGTGGCGGCAGGATCAAGCATTCCCAGGTTTTCCAGCAGGGCAATGAACCGCTTTGGCTTGTCACGGTATTTGGGAATGTAGCGTGTGTGGCTCCGAATGTTTTCCATCCATGAAGCATCCTTGGCCGCACCGATTTCTTCGGCGCGCTGCATGATTTCGCGATATAGCTCCGGCACGGCGGCGGCATTTTGCAGCCATTGGGCCACCTGGGTTTGATGGGGCTGCATGCGGCTGCCGCCGCGGTTGTTCAGCGCATCCTGCTGCGCGACGAGTTTGCTGACCTGATCAAGCAGGGCGATGGTGCGCGGCTTGTCTCTTTGAGCGAGGCGGTCGAGCAATGGCAGGCAATGCTGGATGGCCTCATAGCCCTGGCTGCCGGAGCTTTTCAGACTAGTCATCTGCATCCAGCGGGCGATGTCGGTCTCCAATTGAGCCGCACTTGCACTGATCAATGGTTGCAGAGCTTCTTTGAGCGCGGCGTCCTGCTCCAGCTTTTGATCCAAATCGGGCATGCGGGCATTGAGCATGGCCAGAAGATTGGCGGCTGATTCGGGTTTGAGTCTGGCGAAATCATCGCGGCGCTTCTGGATGAAGGAGAGAATGAACGAGGCATCCGGGTGCCTGCTGCTGTGAAAACTGCGGGCGTCCGTGTCATCATCCGGGGATCTTTGCAGAAACGCGACGAGCAATTCGGTGCCAAAGGTGGCAGGTTGTTTCTTCAGGATGTCATGAACCACAGGCTGGAGTTCACTGCTCGTTTCGATCCGGTAGATAATGCTGGAGAGCAGCGTCGGCTCCTGGTTGTTTTCGGATTTAAAATCACGAAATTCCGCAGCCTCAGCGACCCAAGGAGTACCGGAAAATATAAAGCGGATATTTTCGCGCTGATGCAGTGACTGTAGCACGAAACTGTGAAGGTTGGAGGTCCAGTTGCTCGATTGCGAGAAGCCTTCCTGCTCCGCGAGAGCGATCGTGGTGTGCAGCATCTGCGGCACTCGGGCGAGTGCTGTCAGCAGGCGGTGTACAGATGTTTCACGGTTGTTCTGCAACACAGCCTGCTTCTGCTCGGGACTGCTGCGCAGGAGTTCGACGGCGTGACGCGCTGCGGTGTCAGCTTTGGCGCTGTCGATCTCGGCAAAGTCACGCAGCAGGGCTGGAAACTGCTGGGTGAACTGGTATTCCTGCTGATGCAGATCACTCCAGGTCTTGGCGGCGAGCACCTCGTCGACTTTGCGTGTGAGTTCGATGTTTTCGATCTTGAGCAGCGGCGCGAGGACGCGGGTAAGTTCTTCTCCCAGCCGATCCGGCTGCGGATAGCCGCGCAACTCGTCTCTCAGGAGGAGGGAGAGATCGAGCTGGCTGACGGCGCTCATCGTGGCGATCTCCTTCGCATACCGTGGCAGGACCACCTGCAGCGCGGCACCACGCAAGGCGAAGCCGCCTTCATCATTGAGTGACTGGAACTTGGTGACCTGCGCCACTTCGAACGGAGTCGGTTTACCGTCCAGTTGCAGCATCGTGCGGCTGTTTTTAAGCAGCAACGCCTGCATGAGATCGGCGCCGAAGCTGGGTTTGCGTTTGCCTAGCAGGGTCAGGGTGGCGTTGAGCAGCTCGTCGCTCGAGCGCTCGCGCCACTGGCGGATGAGATTGCCCAGCCAAGTGTTGTGCCGTTGGTCCTCGCTCAAATCATAGGCGCGGAAATGGGCGGCATCCCCGAGAAAGCCGACGGCGGCGGCGCTGTGCAGAAATTCCTCCGCTGAGCGAATGCGGTCGCTTCCAGCATGATTGGCGGCGATCTGGCGCAACCACTCTGGCGAGTTGTCGAGGCCGTCCTCCATGGCGAATTCAATCAGCCCGAGGCCGCGGCGGTCCTGCAGCAGATTTTGCAGCCATTGGATGTAACCTTGCACGACCTGCAGGGTGCGGGAAGACTGAGCGGAAAGCCTGCCGCCGCGCTGCTGCTGCCGCTGGTATTCGCGCCAGTCAGCGATGTTTTTGGCGCGTAGTTCAGGTGTGGCGCCAATCCAGCGGTCACGCAGACTGTGGACAAAGCTGCGCAATGCCTCCGGATCACGCTCACCGAGAGCAAAGATGTAGGCATTCACCACTTGGAGCGAGTAGCCAAAGTAGCCGTTGGTCGGCAGGGCATATTGAGAGAGGATGAGCTCGTTCAAAGACTCTTTGATCTTCCGCCTCTGCCACTGCTGCACGATTTCATCCAGTGGCCCGCCATGCTGCTGGCTGCGGTGAGAGTAATTGCCTTTGCCCGGTGGTTTGAGCCAGGCAGATGCAGCAGAGACAAAGTGTGCTTCATCCGCCATGAGCACAGCAGCATAAGCACGGCAGTACTCCGCGATGGATTTGCCCTCCGCTTTGAGAATGGCGGGAAAGATCACCCCATCGAGCGTGTGCTGATCCCCGCGCAGCGCGGCGCTGTAAGTCGCGAACACGGCAGGCACCGGCATGGCGATGCGCTCGGCGGTGGCAAACAGGCTGCCGAGTGGTGAGATGGGATCGGTGCCGCCGTTGTACCCCTGATAGCCGCCCTGCGCCATGAGCCGCCGTTTCACCTTGGGCATGGCGCGCAGGCTGAGCAGATCGAGCGCGATTTTTTCTGTCTCGACGAGACTGCGGTTTTCAAACATGGCCAGTCCTCCGAGCGGAGCGAAACCTATGACTGCGAGTTCGGGGATTTGCAGCATGGCCTGGCAGAGCTGGTCCTGCGCTGCACGCCGCTCGTCCCTGGCCTTCTGGCTTTCAGCCGTGAGCATGAGCGTGCCATCGTCATTGAAGGCCCAACGACGATTGTTGCGGGAGTTCTCCTTTGTGGAGGGATCCCACAGGGCGGGGAAGGACAGGTTCTGGCCGGAATCATTGTTCTGAATGCTGTTCAATGCCTGAATGAAATGCTGCGTGAGACTGGCGGGCAGTGGACGATTCGCTGGCAGGGAGCGCAGCCATGTGGAGAGCAGTCCGGAAAGTGCGGCGGGCCGTGGAATGGAGATGCTGCTGCTCTCGCTGAACTCATGGATGAGCGCAGGCAGATACATCGCCTGGGTGACTTCAGGCAGGAGCTTCCAATGCTGCAGCGCAGTCTTGAAGTCCCCCTCCCTGGCCAGCAGGCTGGCCAGACGCGCGTGCGAGGCAAAAGCACGCGGATTGGCAGCGATCACGGCGCGATGCGCGTCAATGGCGGGCTTGGTTTCGAGCCCGGTATGTTCCAGCAGCACCGCGTATTCCTGCCGGGGCTTCCATCCTGCACCGGTTCGCAAGGTTTCCATCACCTGATCCGTCAGCTTGTACTTGGTGAACAGATTGATGACCTCATGAATTTGGTGATGGGCGCTGGAACTGTTCTGCGGATTCAGACAGCCCTGAATCGCCAGGCGCAGTTGTCTGACGATTTCCTGGATGGCACCCGCCTGGTCGCCTTTCTTGAGCAGTTCCTCGGTGGACACCTGCCGCTTCTGCTGCTGCTGACGGTAGGAGTAGCTGCGTGAGTAGGGATTGGCGACCACCGGCATTCTTTGTTGGCGCGATCTGACGCTGCTCCCCTGCGCCGCTTGAACCATCTTCTCTGCTTCCTCCTCCATGCCAAAGGAGTTCATCGTCTGCGCCAGCTGGTACTTCTCCTCCTGGGTGGCGGCGGTCTGGGAGAGATGTTCGATCACCGGCTTCACCTTGGGGAGGAGTGTTGTGACTTCCACTTTGTCCGGCTGCTGCAGCAGGCTTTGCGCATGAAAAAGAATGGCAAGGTCGAGCTGGAAGGTCTGTGCCGCATCGGTGGCCAGCGGCTGGGCCTGCTGGAAAAAGGCGAGTGCTTGATCGGACTGGTTCAGCTGCTCGGAGAGCCAGCCGGCGAGCAGCAGATCATCCAGCGCGGGATTGGTGGCGAGACGCGGCTTCAGTTCATCGAGCATGGCCTGCTGTTCGCCTGCCATGAGCCGGAGAACGAGCTTCAGCCGCGGCTCCCGGGTCTTTTCAATGAAGGGCTTCAAGCCGTCCTGAAATTCTTGGACCCATTTCTTCTGTGCTTCGTTAATGGAGTTCTCTTCGTGCACTTGCTGTGCCGAGAGTCTTGAACACCAGGCGAGGGCCTCCATCGGCAGCTTGAGCGAGGCGACAGGCACCGGCATGGGGGACGGCTGAAAATTACGATAGTAACCACGTCCCCGGCCTGCCAGCATTGAGGGTGTCACCGCCGGGTTCTGGACCTGCGGCTTGTCTGGCAGGCTGAGCCGATGCTGGATGATTTCCACCACGCCCTCCCAGTCTTTCATAGCGCCCAAGGCATAGATGACTTCGGCGATGTAATAGGGCTGCTGGTCGTCAATGGAGCGCAGCCACTGTTTCAAAAAGGTGATGATCGCTGCAACCTCCTCCCTGCCAAGTTTGATCACGTCGGCGCGTTGAGCCTCCTGGGGAAAGAGGTCAGACTGGGTGCGCAACATGCTGATGAGCGTCTGCATCTCCGCAGCATCGGCCTTTGGCTGGGCCTGGCAGATGGCGAGGATGCGCCGCACCCAGGCAGGGGACTGGTCTCCGGCGGTGCGCCATGCCAGCGCCGCTGTGCGCAGAGCAAGCATGGGATGGCTGGTCTGGAAGAGCTTGAAGGCGTTCTCATAAATCGGCCGCAGCTCGGAGGGATCCCCATTTTGATTCTGCATCAGCCACGCCGCATGCAGCGCGGCATTTTGTGGCTGATCCGCCAGCATTTCGGGCGTGATGACCAGCTGCGGCGAATTCTCCGCGGCTATGAGCAGCAGCGGAGCATCGCTCACACCGGCCTGCTTGAGGCTGCGCAATGTCGGTTCACGCTCCGCCACATCCCACATGGAAACCATCTGCAGGACATGGGCGAGCGCGAGCACGGGAGACTCGGTGACGCCGGGTGCCTGCTGAATGAATCCATTCGCCGGCAGGCCATTGGTGGCGGTGCTGCCAAAGGGGTTGTAACTGCCGTAGTTCGCACGGCCGCCCTGCTTCTGCCGGTGAATGTAAGCCGCCTGCACCATGGCTGGCAGCACCAGCCAGTCCTCGGTGCCTGGTGGCAGTGACATGGAATCATACTGCTGGCGCAGCCCGATGCTGCGGCCCGTGCTGAGCACTCCCGGCAGTTCCTCGTGCATACCCATGATTTCGATGAAGGCACGCACGGCCTTTTTTTCGCGCCCAGCTTCTTCCAAGGCCACGGCGTTCAGGTAATGCAGCCGGTAGTCCTTCGGATGTTTCTCCAGCACCGCTTCCAAGAAGGAGATGACGCGTTCCCACTCGCCCTTTTCCGCAATCGTGTCCGCCATCTGTTCGATGGCGCGCGCGTCCATCTGACTGCCGCCCGCGATCTCAAACAGCATGCGATAGCCAAGATCCGCATCCCCGCTGTCGATTTGCAGGCGCGCGATGTTCTCACGGGTCTTGCTGGTCTTGTCGAGTTTGGCGGCGCTTTCGAGCGTGCGCAGGGCTTCAGCGGTGAGGCCGATCTCCTCTTCACTGCGGGCGATTTCGAGCAGCAGTGCCAGATCCTGCGGTCGCAGGCGCGATGCCTCGTAAAGGCAGCGGCGGCGTTCTTCATCGCTGCTGGTGCTGCGGTGGATCTCCGCCAGGGCGAGCCAGGGCTGCGCACTGGCGCGGTTCTGTTTCTGGCGCTGCTGGAAGTTTTCGATGAGACGCGGCAGGCTGTTGTGCTGCTGTGCCGCGAGCGCCAGCGGGCCGATCAAGCGCAGTCGTGCGGTCGCATCCGTGGTCTTTTCATACAGCGCCAGATAGGTGCGCTCCGCCTCATCCGGCTGGCCGTTTTCCAGGCAAAGCGTGGCATAGCTGGATGCCGCCTCGATGGAGTCAGGAAACTTGCGCAAAGCACCGCGCAGCAGGGCCTGCGCGTCCTTCGTGCGGTTCAGCGCGGTCAAGAGACGGGATTCATCCAGCCATGGTTGCACGGCGCTGGGAGATAGTTTTTTCCATTCGGCGATCCAGGTCAGGGCCTGCTCCGGCTTTTCCGCACGGCGGTAAAAATCCACCATGCGCTGCACACGGGCCGTGGTGCGTGCTCCTGGAAGCGCGATCACCTTCTGCAGTGTCTGCGCTGCTTTTTCCCACTCCTGCCGGTTTTGAAACAACACTGCGAGCTGGTTCAGCGCGATCAATTGGTCCTCTGCCGGTGCCGAGTTCAGCGTCTTTTCCGCCTCGGTATTTTTGCCCGCATTTTCAAGCAGTGCCGCCAGCAGGCAGCGGTGCTGGATGGGGGCGGAGCCCTCGCTTTGCAGTTCCTGTTGCACCGCTGCGGAGAGTTTGCCGGACTCATCACTGCGCAGCACCAGCAGGATGTCCTTCACGGCCGTTTCGATGCTCTCCGCATCCTGTGCGAGGCGCAGGCGCTTGCGCGCCCAGGGCAGCGCACGTTCCACTTCCTTGTTGGCGATGCCCAGCTGCACCAGCAACGCATACAAGCGCGGCTCCTGGGTGAAGTCCTGCTCACGCGGTGCCAGCAGATCCAGCGCCGTGCGTGACTCCTGCCTGGCCTGCAGCGCTTGAGTGATGCGCAGCAGGTCCTCCAGCGCAGCGGACTTTGACAGGCGCGTCCAGATCGCCAGCGCGGCATCACGCTGGCCATTGCGGTGCAGGTAATGCGCCTGGGCTTCCTGCGCGGAGAGGCTGGCGGGGAAGCTCTCCACCAGACGCGCATACGCCAGGGCCGCAGGGCTGCCGGGCTTGGCGGGTGCATCCTCCCAGTTTTCCAGCAGTCGTGCCGCACGCAGATGATCCGCCTCTGCGGCTCCTGGCAGCTTGAGAAAACGCTCCAGCGTGGACTGCGCGGCGGCATCATCCTTGGCGCGGTGCTGCAGGCTGGCCAGCCGCACGAGCATTTCTTTGTCTGCGGTGTTCTGTTGTGTCAGCGCCTGCGCCTGCTCGACCGCCTCCTTGACTAAATCGAGTGATTCGAGCAGGTCGAGAAATCCCTCCTGCAGATCGCGCCGTCCCGGATTCGACTGCAGCAGCGCACGTGCCTCTTTCAGTGCGGCGTCTTTCTGCCCGGTCTCCCCGAGTAATTGTGCATGCTGCCAGGCCAGGGCCACACGCTGCGGGTTTTCCTTCACGAGGTCGGCCATGAATTTCTCAAATCCGGCCAGATCATCGCTCATGCGAAACACGCGGCTGATGCGGCCCAGCACATCGCCCTCCACCCAGGAGTCGGAGCCGGTGGCGGCCAAAGTTTCGCTCAGGGTTTTCAGGGCTTCGTCGCGCCGTTCCGCGAGGAGCAGGATGTCCGTGAGCCGCAGCTGGCGCAAAGTCCGCGCCACCGGATCACGGGAACGCTTGATCAAGGCCTGCGCAGTTTCGAGAGCGGCCTCATACTGGCCTTCATCGGCCAGCAGATCGATCAGCTCTTCGGACAGATCCTCATCTCCCGCGTGTGCGGCGGCCAGTCCCTTCCAGGTGCGCAAGGCCTCTTCATTTTTGCCGAGACGCAGCAGCGCACGGCCGCGCAGCTTGCCGATCTCCATCGTGCCGGCGGCATCCGGCTTCGCTTTCACGGCTTCATCGAGGGATTGCAAAGCGGCGGCGAAATCAAGCGCACGCGCTTCCAGCCGTGAACGCTCAATCCATGCGGAAGTGTTGGCCGGATCTAGCTTCAACGCCGCTTCATAGGCCGTCAGCGCCGCACGGTCATCACCACGATGCGAATGAAAAACGGCAAGCAGCAGATGATCTGCCGCCGTTGCCGCAGGCAGTTTCGTCGTGGATTCTAGAAAGGCACCCAGTTCTGCGGTCGAGCTTTCCTCCAGCCACGCGGCGTAGAAGCGCTCAAAGATCGTGCCTGGCTGTGGGCGCTTGATGAGGATGTCCAGGTAACGTTGGGCTGGCGTTGGAACCACCACTGCCGCTGTTTGTGCTGAGGAAGTGAAGCCTAACAACAGGAGACAAAGGACAATGCGAGGAGGCATGTCATGCTTTTACCGGAATGTCCGGGTGTTTGGCAATAGCTGGGGTTGATTTGATCAGGGAAAAGCTTTTAACACTTAAGCATGATCCCGGAAGAATTTTCCTCAGCAGCCACCCGCCTGTGCACGGCGTGTGGCATGTGCTGTGACGGGACGATGTTTCAGATCGTGCGGATGCAGCCGGGAGAGGTGCCGGCGGAGCTGGGAAAGCTGGGGCTGAAGATTCGCTGCCGGGGCGGGGAGTATTACATGGAGCAGCCCTGCTCCGCGCTGCGGGAGAAACGCTGCACCGTTTATGAGCAGCGGCCGGTGCGCTGCCGGCTCTTCAACTGCCAGCAGCTGGGACGTTTGGAACGCGGTGAAACCACTGAGGCTGAGACGATGAAGATGATCTTTGAAACGCGTGCGCTGGTGGAGCGGGTGCGTGGATTGATCGAACAAAGCGGACTGCGTGAGGATGGTCAGGCGCTGGTGGAACGCTACGAGCGCGTGGCTTCAACACCAGTCAATCAAGCACTGGAGCCAGAGCTGGTCGCGGTGCGTGAGGAATTGGATGAAGTGATGCGGAAATTGAAGCTGCGATTGAACCGTGAATTCCGGCTGCCACCGAATTCTCATTGACGGAATCATTCGGCATGCGAATGTAGCCTGATTAGATAGTTAAGAAAAAGATGGATAAGAAACTACTGAGGTTGCTCGGCAGTGAGGAATACATACCCTCCAATGTGCCAGAGCTTCTCTCCCAAATGGGCATGAAGCCCAATCAACAGCAGGTATTGCAAAGCCTGCTCAAAAGCCTGGAGAAACAGGGTAAAATCGTACGCACGAAAGGCAATCGCTACATTGTGGCGAAGGAAGCTGATCTGGTGCCCGGGGTGATTCAGATCACGCGGGGCGGCCGTGGCTTTGTGCAGCCGGATGAAGCGGGGATCTCTGAAATTGGCATCTCGGAAAGCAATACCGGCACCGCCATGCATGGCGACCGTGTGCTGGTTCGCCTCGACGTCAGACCGGGGCAGCAGGACAAGATCGGCAGTGTGGTGAAGGTGTTGGAGCGCAGGCGTTCACAGTTCGTGGGCACCCTGCAGCGCTCGAAGCAGTTCCTGCATGTGACGCCGGATGATCCGCGTTTGCCCGGAGCGATTTATGTCTCGGAGCCGCGTGATGTGGGCCGCAAGCCCAACGTGGGAGACAAAGTGGTGGTGGAAATCACCCAATGGGATTCCAAGCAAACTGCGCCTGAGGGCGAGATCATCGAGGTGCTCGGTCCGCCGGATGAAGAGGGCGTGGACATGCTCTCCGTGCTGCGTCATTACGATCTGCCGCTGCACTTTCCGAAGAACGTGCTGCATGAAGCCAGCACCATCGCCAAATCTCGGCCCGACAATCAGCCGAGCGCGCAGGAGTGTGCCGGACGCGTTGACTGCCGTTCGCACAACGTCATCACCATCGACCCGGATGATGCAAAGGACTTTGATGATGCCATCTGCCTTCAGAAGCAGGGCGATCAGTGGCTGCTCTGGGTTCACATCGCCGATGTGTCGCACTATGTGATGCCGGGCAGCGCACTGGACATCGAGGCCCGGAAGCGCGGCAACTCGACCTACCTCGTGGATCGTGTGATCCCGATGCTGCCTGAAGCGCTCAGCAATGAGCTCTGCTCGCTCAAGCCGAACGTGGATCGTCTGACGAAGTGCGTGGAGTTTGTGCTGTCCAAGGATGGCCACGTCGTCAGCTCGAAATTCTACGCCGCCGTGATCCGCTCAAAGCGACGCTTCACCTACAAGGAGGCGTTTGCCGCCATCCAGGTGCCGCCAAACAATGAAACCGAGCAGATGCTGCACGATGCGCATGCGATGGCGCAGAAGGTGCGCCACCTGCGGTTCAAGAACGGCTCGCTGGATCTCGATTTCCCGGAAAACAAAATCCGCCTCGACGAACACGGCAAGGTGCTGCGCATCGAACGCATTGAGAACGATGTCTCGCATCAGTTGATCGAGGAGTACATGCTGCTGGCCAATGAGGCCGTCGCGGGTCGCCTCATGGGCCTGGACCGGCCCTCTGTGTATCGCGTGCATGAATCGCCCAAGGAAAAGCGGCTCAATGATTATCGCGAAGATGTGCTGAGCCATCGCGTGCCGTGCGGAAATCTCACGCATCGCCCGGAGGTGCAGAAGCTGCTGAGCCGGCTGGATGATCTGCCGATTGGACCAGCATTGAAAATCGGCTTCCTGCGCTCGATGATGCGTGCGCGTTACGCCGTGGAGCCGCTCGGTCATTACGGCCTTGCCAAGACGAAGTACACGCATTTCACCTCGCCGATTCGTCGTTACGCCGATCTCGTGGTGCACCGCTCCTTGTTCGACAAGGTCGAGCTGCAGGTGGGCATTGCCAAGCAGATTGCGGATCACATCAGTACGACTGAGAAGAATTCGTCGGATGCCGAACGCGACAGCAAGGAGGTCAAACTCTACGCCTATCTGAAGGCGCAGCTGGTCTCGAAAAAGCCGCAGCCCTATGTCGCGCTCGTCACCGATGTGCGGAACTTTGGCTTCTTCGTTGATGTGCCTGATCTCGGCCTCAGCGGTGGCGTGCCGCTTTCCGCGATCCAGGATGACTTCTATGTCTTTGATCCCGCCACTCGCCAGATCACGGGGCGTCACACGCGCAAAGTCATTAGCGTCGGCGACAACCTCGTCGTGCAGATCTACAAGGTAGACACCATCAAGAAGCAGGTGGATTTCATGCCCGTGCCGCAGCGTGGCAAACCGACGCGTTCCAATGATTCGGAACGTCAGGATCGGCGTGGGCCATCAAGCCGTGATCCAAAGCGGCCTTCGGCGGCGCCGCGCAAGCCGGGGCATGGCCACAAGCGTGCGCAGCAGAAGAAAAAGAAACGCTAGAGGATATCAACCCAGGCCCACCGCATCGCGCACACGACTGAGAGTCTTGCGTGCGACGGCGCGGGCTTTCTCAGCACCTTCAGCGAGTACTTTGTCCACGTAGCCTTTGTCGGCGAGGATTTCGTCACGCCGGGCGCGGAAAGGGGCAAAGTAGTCGGTCACGCCTTGCAGGAGGCGCTTTTTGAAGTCGCCATAACCGACGCCACCTTTGAGGTGATCCGCCACCATCGCATCGTAGTCAGCCTGTGAGGCCACGAGTTTGTAGAGGGCCAGGATGCTGCTGCCTTCGATGGGCTTGGGCGCTTCGACCGGCGTGGAGTCGGTCTGGATGCCCATGATCTTCTTTTTCAGCGGCCCGGGCTCTTCAAACAGCGGGATGGTGTTGTTGTAGCTCTTGCTCATCTTCTTGCCATCCAGACCAGGGACGACCGCAGTCGTTTCCTGGATGCGCGGCTGGGGCAGTTTGAAGAGGCCTGCGCCAAAGGTTTCATTCATCTTGATGGCGATGTCGCGGGTGACCTCGACATGCTGCTTCTGGTCTCTGCCCACCGGGACGACATCGCTGTCGTAGATCAGGATGTCCGCCGCCATGAGCACGGGATAGGCAAAGAGGCCGTGCGAAGGCGAAATGCCGTTGGCGATTTTATCCTTGTAGCTGTGGCAGCGCTCCAGCAGGCCCATAGGCGTGACGGTGCTAAGGATCCAGGAGAGCTCGCAATGCTCCGGCACGTCGCTCTGGCGGAAGAAGACGCATTTGTCTGGATCGAGACCGCAGGCGAGGAAATCGACGGCGAGCTCGCGGACGTAGCTTCGCAGCGCCTTGCCGTCCTGAACGGAAGTGAGCGAGTGGTAGTCGGCGATGAAATAGTAGGCGTCGCCTTCATGCTGCAGCTTGAGTGCAGGCTCCATCATGCCAAAGAAATTGCCGATGTGGAGTCTGCCGCTGGGTTGAAGGCCGGAAAGGATGCGCATAAGACCGCTGATATGGCGGGGGCCTGCGCTTTCGTCAAGATGCGCGCTTCGGCGGCACCACGAACAGCGGGACGTTTGCCTTGTGGCGGACGGCGTCGATGGTGCTGCCATGGATGATGTCGCCGATGAGGCGGTGGCCGTGGGAGGCGAGGGCGATGAGGTCGATGCGTTCTTCAGCAGCGACTTTGAGGATCTGATCAGGCGGCTCCCCGAGCACCAGGAGGATGTTGACGGTGAGATTGGATTCCACGCGCAGTTTCTCAGCCGTGGCTTCGAGGTAGCTCAGGTCCTGCTTCATCTCTTCGGATTCCGCGAGCTTGAGCTGGTCAAAGTTGCGCGCGGCCCAGCCGTCCGCGACGTGGACGAGGAGCAGCTCGCTTTGCATCAGCTTGGCGAGGGCGGTGACGGCGGGCAGCAGTTCCAGATCGGAAGCGCCGGTATCGAGGGCGACGAGGATTTTGCGGTACATGGCGTTAGATTCCGAGGGCGTTGATCCAGGACTGCGGGGCGAAGAAATCGAAGAGCAGTTTGAAATTGAGCACGATGATGACGGCGGCGCTGGCCCAGGCGAGGATCTTGATCCACACCGGATTGGCAAAGCGGCCCATCTTGGCCTTTTCATCCGTGAAGCGCAGCAGCGGCACCACGGCAAAGCTGAGCTGCATGGAGAGGATGACCTGGCTCCAGATGAGGAGGTCGGTGGTTTTATCCTCACCAAAATACCCAATGATGCACACTGCCGGCACCACGGCGATGAGGCGGGTGATCAAACGCCGCAGCCAGGGCTTGAGGCGGATGTTGAGGAAGCCTTCCATCACAATCTGGCCCGCGAGGGTGCCGGTGAGGGTGGAGTTTTGCCCGCTGGCCAGCAAAGCCACGGCAAACAGCGTGCTGGCCACGCCCACGCCGAGCACAGGGCTGAGCAGCTTGTAGGCTTCCTGAATTTCGGCCACATCACTGTGTCCGCTGGTATGAAACGCGGCGGCGGCTACGATGAGAATGCCGCCGTTGATGAAGAGCGCAAACATCAGCGCAAAGGTGGAGTCGATGGTGGCGAACTTGATGGCCTCGGCCTTGCCTTCATCATCGCGGGCAAAGTTGCGCGTCTGCACGATGGAGCTGTGCAGGTAGAGATTGTGAGGCATGACCGTGGCTCCCAGAATGCCGATGGCGACGAACAGCATCTCGCGGTTCTTCAAAATGGAGGCAGAAGGCACAAAGCCGGCGGCAATGCCCGCGAGGTCCGGTTTGGCAAAGAACATCTCGGCGGCGAAACAACCGCCGATGGTGAGGATGAGCGTGATGACGAGCGCCTCCACGTAGCGGAAGCCGCGGTTTTGCAGCAGCAGCACGATCATGACATCGAGCGTGGTGATGACGCAGCCCCAGACAAGCGGGATGCCAAAGAGCAACTGCAAACCGATGGCGGAGCCGACGACCTCGGCAAGATCACACGCGGCGATGGCCGCCTCACACAGAAACCACAGGCCCCACACGACCGGCCGTGGGTAATGATCCCGGCAGGCCTGCGCGAGATCCCGGCCCGTGGCGACGCCGAGTTTCACGCACAGGTGTTGCAGCAGGATGGCGATGAGGTTTGAAATCAGGATGACCGAGAGCAGCGTGTAGCCGTAGCGTGCGCCACCCGCGAGATCCGTCGCCCAGTTGCCGGGATCCATGTAGCCGACGGAGACGAGAAAGCCGGGGCCTGCATACGCGAGCATTTTGCGCCAGAAGGAACCGTCCTTCGGAACATGGATGGAGCGGAAGACTTCGGGCAACGAATCACCTCCGCGTGAGCGCCAGCCTGTGTCAGGAGTATTTTCCATGGGTATGGGTGTAGAATTAGAAGCGGAAAGACACGCCGACAAAGGGATTGATGGCTTCCTGGGCGTTGTAGTACCAGTTTGCGCCGACGTCGAATTTCAGGTTTGATGTGACGAGATAGGTGAAGCCGCCGTCCAGGGATGACTGCCAGTAGCGGCCTTCGTCCGTGAGATAGCCCTGGTAGGTCTCCACATAAAAGCCGAGTTTTTCTGTCAGGTCGCGTCCGATCGCGATCGTGAAGGCGGGCTCGAAATAGCGCGTCTGGTGGTCTGTGACAGCCATGGAGAGGAAGATGCTAGAGCCGAGCTCCCAGCCACCGCCGATGTCGAGCTCCTGATTGATGGTGAGGCCATATTCCCAACGCTGATTTCCCAGGCCTTGAGTGGCCGTGGGGGCCTTGGTCCATGGCAGCAGAGCCAGGGCGTAGGGGCCTTCGTCGTTGCCAACGAGACTTGTTTTCATGCGGAGGTACAAGTCTCCGCTGCCGCTGTTTTCACCGATCAGCACGCTTTCAGCGTCTTCACTGCGATGGAGCAGCCGGGGCGCCCAGCCGATCTGCAGGTCGGTGTTGTGAGTGATGCCGTATTTAAAAATGAAGTCGCAGAAAGAGGTGTCATCAGACCTCTCACCCGCCTGCCGGCTGCGGGTGAAGGAGATGAGGTTGCTTTCGACCTGAAACCAGCCTTTCGGGACCGTGTGAGCGGACTCGGTCTGGTCTGGTCGGTCGGTGCTCAGCGGACGCACCGGCTGCTGTTCAGCGGCGCACAGCATTGCCGCTGAGAGCGCGAGACAGGTGAGTGTAATTATATTTGTGCGCATTAAAAAAGTTAGGTGGGACTAACAACATGGGTCCGACTAAGGCGCAAGCATTAATTTTAGCTTGGGCTAACTTTGCGGCGAGATGATTCGCTTTGCCTCCACTGGCAGCCCGGCTAAAATTCAGAAATGTCTGCCAAGCGACAAGAAACCACCGCGCATGTTCACTCGCCGGCCATCGAGGATTATCTGGAGCAAATCCATAATCTCATCGAAGGGAAGGGGTATGCCCGCGTGGTGGACATCGCCAAAAACCTGGGGATTTCACAGGCCAGCGTCACCAACATGATTCAGAAGCTCGATGCCGAGGGTTTTGTGGTCTATGAGAGGTATCGCGGCGTGGTTTTGACCGCAGAAGGCCACAAGGTGGGGGCTGAAATCGCTCGGCGGCACGAGGTTTTGACTCGACTGCTGGCGGGTTTCGGGCTTGATCCGCAAACCGTTCATGAGGATGTGGAGGGAATGGAGCACCACATCAGTCGTCAGACGCTGGACGTGCTCACCCTGCTGATGGAAGAACTGGAAGGAAACGCTGTCTTGATGAGCAAGCTGCGGAACAAATTGGCGGGCCTTGCCTGATGAATGAAGTCTAAAGAATTGGCTCACACTTGATAAGCAAATAATAAAAAGCTTGTGATAGCCACCACGACAACCTCGCGTTAACTCGTAAAGTTGATCCTAAAATGCGCTGGTACCTGTACATCCCATCCATCCTCGTCCTGCTCACGCTTGGGGTGGAGTTGTGCACCTCGCATGGTGCTTCAGAGGCAAAGGGGCCGTCCAGCCTTGCCTGTGTTTTGGATGATGACGACGTTGAATTGAAGCAGGACTTTGAGCGTGAAAATACATTCACGGAATGCGACTCGTTCCTTTTGTCAGGAGTGAATTTAGTGATTCAACGTCTGACTTCAGACTTCGTTTTGTCGCTCGAAGGAGTTGCAATCGTTAAAGTCTGCTCAGGAGTCCGCCGGCACCGGTGGTTGTGCAAAGAATGCTGTTGATGATGATGCACGAAAATGCTGCAGAGCAGATCTCAGGTGTGCTCTAAACAGGCAGCGGGAATGCCATAGACAGGCATGGGGAATGCTATACGCGGGCTGGTGAGCAGATTGTTTGCTTCAGCTTCCATTGTCACATCACGGCCGGGCCGATTGGGTCTCTGTCAGTCCATGCCGCAGTTACTTTTTTCCACGAGATCATGTCTTTCAATTTCTTTGTTAATGAACACTATTCTTTCAATTCTTCTCAGCCTGCTTCTTACCGGCGTTGCGTCTGCCGGTTCGATCATGCTCAACGTTAAAGCTTCCAGCGAAAACAAAACCGCCGACAAGAAAAAAGCCGAAGTCACCCGCGCTTTCTGGCTCAATGTGCGTGACACCAACCCCTCTTGCTCCAGGCTGGAAGGAGTGACGCTGAAATGGACCTTGTTTGCCGCCAACCTTCGGCGCGGTGCGGACAGCATTGTGGTCGAGAAATCTGGCGATATCAAAATCAGTGTGGATGCCAACGGCAGGTATGCAGACCTGACCACTCCCAAGGTGGCCTTTGTCTATACGCCCATGCATTCTGAGCGCAAAGGCAGGTCTTCCATCACCGTCGAGGAGGCTGGACATCGCTACCATGGCTACCATGTGCAGGTGCTGAATGGAGATGTTCTTCTTGGGGAACTCTGGAGCAATGAGGCATTGCGGAAGCAGCAACTCAAGTAACCCTTTGAATCCGAGGTTGATCGAGCCGCGCCTTTTCAAGAACACAAAGCAAACTGTCCGCTGTCAAAGCTGCCGCCGTCAGATGCGTGGCTGTTTTGCACCACCCCTTTGAGTTCATGGACAGGCGGTGTCTTCTCTCACGGCACCCTGCCTGAAAAACCGGCCGCGATTTTCGGTCATGGATCATTCTGCTCCCTCCAAACTCCTTCAGTGAATTGAATACGCGCATGACGCCGCATCCCATGGGTCAAACTTTCCCCTCTCAAATGTCATTCTTGAGTCCATCTTGCATGAAAACCTGCCTTTACCTTCTCCTCTTGACGCTGGGTCTGGAAATCCAGGCAGCTGCTGCGAATCCCCCTGCCATGCCGGAGGATGCCGGCGGACCTTCGGCGGAGCGTCTCGCGGAGCTGACCCGATCCACCTCCCGGCGCACGCCGATCAAGCTGGAGGATTACCTGGCTAAAGTGGCGGCCTCAAACCTCGGCTATGCGTCACAGCGCTACAATGTGTCGATCGCCGAGGCGGCGATCATGGCCTCGAAGGTTTTTCAAAACCCGGTGCTGCAAATCGGCAACATGCGGGACATTTCAAACAGCGGCGGACAAAAGCTCCCGGGTTTTTACAACGGGTATATATCACAAACCATCGAGCTCGGCGGCAAGCGGCGCGAACGACAGCTGGTGGCCCGGAAAAACTATGCGGCGGTGGCCTCCAATTTGCAGAGTTTCCTGCAAAATCTGCGCCTGGATGCCTCGGGTGCTTATGCAGATGCCATTGCCATGGGGCAGGTGGCTTCGCAGTACCAGCGCACCGCCTCCCTGCTGCGGGACCTGCTGCAGGCCCAGCAGGAACGTCAGAAGGCGGGAGACATCAGTGATGTGGATCTGTTGCAGACACGGGTCGAAGTTCGCCAGTACGAGGCCGAGCTGCTCAATGCGCAGGCCCAGGCCACCAACGCTGAGCTTGGTCTCAATGCCTTTCTGGGGCCGCAGTTTTCCAGCACTCACTGGCAGCCTGTGGGAACTTTGGAAGTAACACCTCAGAGCACGGATCTGCTCAAACTGCTTTCCAGCGCCATCCGCAACCGCCCGGATCTGGTGGCCATGCGCCACCGGCGTGATGCAGCAGGCGAAAACATCAAACTGGAAAAGGCCAATCGTGTTCCCGATCTGACCGTGGGGGTGGGTTGGACCAACAGCACCTACTCGGGCAACACGACCTCCCCGCAGCCGAATTACAACATGATGGGAATGCAGTTCTCATTGCCGCTTCCCATTTGGAATCGCAACAAGGCCGGGATCGCCTCTGCGCAAGCTCAGGCAAGCCAGTCACAGCTGGACCTTGACGCTGCAGAAGTGCAGGCAGGAGTGGACGTTCGCCGGGCGCTTTCCCTCTATGGCACCGCACGTGAGCGGGTGGATCTTTATCAAGGCGGCGTATTGAAGGATGTCGATGCCGCTTTGGAAAAGCGGGTCGTCAGCTACAAGCGCGGCGGCTCCTCGCTGCTGGAGCTGCTGGATGCCCAGCGCAAGGCCAACGAGGTCTGGCAGAGTTTTTACAGCGCCCAAAGCGACCATGCCCGCGCGGTCATTGAACTGCATCGCGCCGCCGGCATCTGGATCATCCACTTCTGACCCCCGCTCATTCATGCAAATCATCAAATACTCATGGCTTTTGGCGCTGCTTTTGGCGTCCTGCAAACCCGCTCCGGTCGTGGAGATAGACCGGTTCCCGGTCAAAGTGGAAAAGAACCATCTGATTTTCACGGCGGGTGATCCCCAGCTGAAGTCCATCGGAGTTCAGCAGGCGAAGGAGAACGACACCGTGATCCTGCACCTCACCGGCAAGCTGGTGTGGAACGAGGACGTCACCACCAATGTCTTCTCTCCTCTGGCCGGACGTGTGGCCAGCATCAAAGGGGCGCGCGGGCAGAAGGTGAAAGTGGGGGATGAGCTGGCGCGCATCACATCGCCGGATTTTGGCCAGGCCCAGGCAGACGCGGTGAAGTCTGAGGCGGATCTGGCGCTGGCAAAGAGAGTGCTGGATCGCACCCGGGATTTGCTGAAGCAGGGCGTGCTGCCTCAGAAAGAACTGGATACGGCACAGAATGCTTTTGATGACGCTCAATCAGAGCGCGACCGTGCCGTGGAGCGCCTCGCCGTCTGGGGCGGGCGCGGAGGCGACGTGAACGGTGCTTTTGCACTCAAAGCGCCCATGGATGGAGTCATTGTGGATCGCAATGTGCAGCCGGGGCAGGAGGTGAGATCTGATCAGATGCTGGCAGGCATGGCTGTGGTGGCCGCTCCACTGTTCATCATCTCAGATCCTGAATCCTTGTGGGTGCATCTGGATGTCAGCGAGCAGGATTTGTCGAACCTGCAGGTGGGGCAGAAGCTGGAAATCCGTTCCCGGGCCTATGGAGATCAGGTCTTCCCGGGCGTGCTCACAGTGATCGGGCAGTCGCTGAATCCGGAAACACGCACTGTGGTGGCCAAAGGTTCCGTGGCGAATCCCAAGAAGCTGCTCAAGGCGCAGATGTATGTGGACGTCAATGTCATTACCCAGGTGCCCCGGATGCCACAGGTGCCGGTCAAGGCGGTCTTTTTGCGCGAGGGCAAGGCCTGCGTGTTCGTGCGCCAATCAGAGAGTGACTTTGAAATGCGCCAGATCACCACCGCTGCGGAGGATGCCGGGCATGTCTTCGTCAGCAAAGGACTCAATGCCGATGAAGCCGTGGTCTCTGAAGGGGCGCTCGTGTTGGAGAGCCTCCTTGATGCCAATACCAGCACCGCAAACGCCAGCTCAGAGAAGGCTGAACACTAAACACCATGGGCACGCTGACCAAATACGTTCTTAAACACCGGCCCATTGCCTTTGCGCTGATGGTGCTTTTTGTGCTTGCCGGTGCGCTGGCCTTCAACCGCCTGCCGGTTGAGGCCTATCCCGATGTCACCAATGTTTCGGTGCAGATCATCACGCTGCTGCCGGGGCGTGCCGCCGAAGAGGTGGAGCGTCTCGTGACGGTGCCCATTGAGAATGCCATGAACAGCATTCCCAAGCGGTCCTCCATCCGTTCGGTTTCGCTCTTCGGGCTCTCGCAGGTCACCATCGTTTTCGATGATGATGCCGACCGCGCCTACTGCCGGAACATGGCTTTCCAGCTGCTTTCCAGCGTGAATCTGCCGCCGGATGCCGACACCCGCCTTTCGCCAGACACCACACCCGTCGGGGAGATTTACCGTTACACGCTGGATGCGCCGAAGAGCATGCCCTCCACCGAGTTGCGCGCCGTTCAGGACTGGATCGTGGAGCGCCAGCTGCGTACGGTTTCCGGGGTCGTCGATGTCATCGGCTTCGGTGGTGCCACCAAGCAGTATCAGGTGCTGATCGATCCCATGAAGCTGCTGTCCTATGACATTTCGCTGCGCCAGGTGCTCGATGCACTCTCCGCCGGGAACAAAAATGCGGGCGGCGCCTACATCGAGCATGGGCCTGAAATGTTCATTGTGCGCGGCCTCGGTTTTGTGCAGTCGCTTGAAGACATCGGGCTGATCGCGGTGGAGACACGCGGTGGCACGCCCATCCGCGTCAAAGACCTGGGCCGCGTCCTCATCGGCGAACAGCTTCGCCTCGGGCGTGTGGGGCGCAGCATCCCTGCTGAAAATTACGAACTGGATGACGCCATCGAGGGCATTGTCATGCTCCGCAAAGGGGAGAACGCCACGGATGTGCTCGAAGGCGTGCGGGCAAAGATCGACATCATCAACACCAAGTTTCTGCCTGCCGGAGTGCACATCCACATGCATTACGACCGCACCAATCTCATCAACCGCACCCTGCACACCGTGCATAAAAACATGGCGGATGGCATCGGCCTCGTGCTGCTCGTGCTCATTTTGTTTCTGGGGCTGGGAAACATCCGCTCCGCGCTCGTGGTCGCCGCCGTGGTGCCGCTGTCCTTGCTGGGCGCCTTCCTCATGCTGGATCTGCGCGGCATTCCAGCCAATCTCATTTCCATGGGGGCCATCGACTTCGGCATCATCGTGGATTCCGCCGTGGTCGTGATCGAAGATCTGCTGCGCATGATGCATGAGCGGCGGGACAAAAAAGAGTCCCTGTTTAAACTCCTGCCCAAGGCCGTCGGGCAGATGGGGCGCCCCATCCTCTTTTCCAAAGCCATCCTCCTCACCGCTTTCCTGCCGCTCTACACCATGCAGCGTGTTGAGGGGAAAATCTTCAAGCCGATGGCTCTCACTCTGACCTTTGCGTTGATTGCCGGGACCATTCTGGCCCTGACCATTGTGCCGCTGCTGGCCAGTTACGCGCTCAAGAAGGGGCCAGGAGAGCATGAGTCATGGCTCGTGCGCCTTCTCCTGCGCATCTACCGCCCGTCGCTTGGCTGGGCGCTCAAGCATGGCCGCATGGTCGTTCTCAGCGGGGTGGTCATGCTGGCCTTTGCGGGTGTGGTCTCCTCTCACACGGGCACGGAGTTCCTTCCCAAGCTGGACGAAGGCTCCCTCTATATCCGCTCTTTCCTGCCGCAGACCATCTCGCCCTCCGAGTCCGCCCAGATCATGCGCCGCATGCGTGGTGTGCTCGCCTCCTTCCCGGAATCCAAATCCATCATCACTCAAAATGGCCGCCCGGACGATGGCACGGACGTCAACGGCTTCGATGTCAGTGAAACCTCCGTGGATCTTTATCCGCGTGAGGAATGGAAGACCGCCAAGGAGCGGGATGGCCTCGTCAAAGCCATGAAAGCAAAGCTCAACATCGAAGTGCCCGGCGTGCAGTTTCAGTTCAGCCAGATCATCGAGGACAACGTCAATGAAGCCATCTCCGGCGTGAAGTCCGAGCTGAGTGTGAAAATCTTCGGGGATGAACCCGAGAAACTCCAGCAGCTTGCGGATCAGATCGTGGACATTCTCAACACCGTCCCGGGTGCCGCGGACGTGGGCACTGACCGCCTCATGGGCCAGCCTCAGGTGCAGATTGCCGTGGACCGGAATGCCATCTCCCGTGTTGGATTGTCGATGACGGATGTGCAGTCTGTCATCGAGACCTCGATGGGCGGTTCCGTCGCCACCAAGGTGCTCGAAGGCGAGCGCACCTTTGATCTCGTGGTCAAAATGATTCCGCGCTCCGTTGCCAGCATAGACGGCATCCGGCGCATTCCTGTGTCTGGATCCGATGGCGAACGACTCACGCTCGGGGCGCTGGCCTCTGTGGATGTGAAGCCCGGGTTTGCCCGCATCTATCGCGAAGAAAACGCCCGGTTGACGGCGGTGAAGCTCGCGGTGCGTGGGCGCGATCTGGGAACCCTGGTGGCTGAAGCGCAGCAGAAGGTCAATGCGCAGGTCGTGCTGCCCAAGGGGTTTCGCCTGGAATGGACCGGTGCATTCGAAAACCAGCAGCGCGCCGTGCGACGTCTGATTCTGGTCGTGCCCATCACCCTCGTGGCGATTTTCTTCCTGCTCTTCACCGCGTTTGATTCCGCGAAGCTCGCCACCCTCATCCTGCTCAATGTTCCCTTTGCGGCGGTGGGGGGAATTCTTGTACTCCCGCTGGCGGGGCTGGCGATGTCTGTTTCCGCCTTGGTCGGCTTCATCGCTCTTTTTGGTGTGTCGGTGCAGAACGGGGTGCTGTTGGTCGAGCGCATTCGTGAATTGCGCAAGGAAGGCATGCGCATGGCCGAGGCGGTTCGGGAGGGGGCCATCAGCCGTGTGAGACCGGTCGTGATGACCGCCGCCATGGCGGCCCTGGGCCTGCTGCCTGCGGCGTTGTCCCATGCCGTCGGTGCGGAAACAGCACGTCCCTTTGCCTGCGTCATTATCGGGGGGTTGATCACGGCCACCCTGCTCACCCTTTTCATTCTTCCGGTACTTTACCCCCATTTTGATGCCGGCGAAGAAGGCCTGCACAGCAAGTACGTTCTCATCGAAGGCCCGGATCACCAGCCGTTCTTATCTTTGCATGAGAAAAAAAAGCTGGATGAACCGGAAACGCCCGCAGACCCGCCTGAAGGGCACGGGCTTGGTTAATTTTTCATGCTGGAAACTGCCGGGCTGTGCGTTATTGTCCTACATATACGCATGAAATCTCACCGCCATGACTCCAAGCCGCTCGTCCGGTTGGTGCATTTGCTGCTGCTGATTGGCTGGATGCTGTCCTCTCATGGGATCGCACCGGCCATCTGCATGGCGGCGGCTATGATTGACGGTGATCACGCTGTGAAGGTGGGTGTGTCCAACAAAGGAGCCCTGACGGTGGTGCTTTCTCATGCAGGCAAGTCCGCCGCTGAGCTCACGATTCATGAGCACGACGCCCTCTGCAGAGTGCTGGTGGCTTTTGCCGAAGCGCCTGCATCCAATGCGGCGGACCACGTCCTGGCATTCAAACAAGTCGATGACGCTTCACGTGCGCAGCGACTCATGACATCCACGGAAGGCATCGCCAAAGCAGCGGCCCCTGCGCATGTCGTGGCCCACTGCCGCCTCGCAAAGCCTGTGGTGGCTGCTGCCGCCGGGCGCTCGCAGAGAACCTCATGGTCGCATGGCCTTGCCCTGAAGGCTGGCCGGACCGTCATGCGTTGTTGAGCAATGGATTGAATCTCCGGGGCCGCAAAAGCGGACATAGCGGGCACATGCTGCGGATGAATCCGCCTGGCCCATGACTCATCATCTATTCTCAAATCACGCGCATGAAACTTTCCTCTCTTCTTCTCTCTCTGCTTGTTTGTCTCCAGTTGCCCTCCAGGGGCGAAACGGAGCCCGTCTCTGTCAATTCCCTCGTTCTCAAGGCTCTCGCCACACACCCGGAGCTTCGTTATTACGAGGCCCAGATCGATGTCGCCCAAGGTGGTAAAACCAAGGCGGGCGAAATTAAAAACCCGGACCTGATGGTCGGCGTCGGCAACTGGCATATTCGCGATCTCGCCACGAACCAAGTCACCGATGGCCCCACCTGGGCGGTGCAGCTCACGCAAACTTTCGACTGGCCCGGGCGCCTTTCCCTGCGCAAGGCCATCGCACAAAAAGACATTGAGCTGGCCCAGCTCGGGATCGCTCAGTTTCGTGCGGCTCTTGCCGGCCGGGTGCGAACCATCTCATGGAAGCTGCTGGCCGCGCAGGAGCAAACCCGTGCCGCCGATGAAGTGGCAAAGCGCTTCCAGTCCCTCGCCTCGGTGCTTCTGCAGCGTGATCCTGCCGGTGCCGCGCCGCGCCTGGAGGCTCGCATCATTCAAGCCAGCGCGCTCACTCTCGGCGCGGAGGCCACCCTCGCGCGCAATGAACTGGCCGCCGCCCGCTTTGAACTGAACCAGCTTTTGGGTGAAAAAGCCGAACATCCGCTGGAGCTGCGCATGGAAGATCTCGTGCTCAATCCACCACCGCCTCTCGAGTTCCTGCTGGCCGAGGCACGCCGTAAAAACTTCGCTTTGCGTGCCCGCTTCATTGATGTGGAGCAGCAGGGCTACCATGTGGCTCTTGCCAAAAACGAGCGCTGGCCGTCCATCACCGTGCAGACTTACCTCCAGAAGCAGACGACGTTCACGCGGGAAGCCCAGGTGGGCATCGGTGTTTCCATTCCGCTGCCCTTGTGGAACCGCAACAAGGGGGCCATCGACACCGCGAAAGCCAAGGAGGTGCAGGCGGAGGTCATGCTCACTGCCCAGATGCGCCAGCTCGAGCGTGACGTTGCTGCGCAGGCCAGCCATTACCGCATCCATACCGAGGAGCTTGCCAAATGGCCGGCTGACACGCTGGAAAGCTTTCGCAAAGCGGCAGCAGAAGCCGATGAGCACTATCGTCTGGGCGCGCTGCCGCTGGCGACTTACACGGAGCTGCAACGTCAGTACATCGCCTCCGTCAAAGCCGTGCTCACCTCACAGCTCGGCGCTGTGGACGCACGTCTGCAGCTTGAGCAGCTCACGGGCAGCACTTTGGTGAAATAGGCCGCATCGCATTTTGAACCTCATCTTTTGCGATCATGCTCAATTTCATTCTCGAATTCTCTGTCCGCCAGCGTGCCCTCGTGTTGCTGGGGGCTTTCGGCCTGCTCGGTGCGGGCTTGTATTCACTCATGCACCTGCCCATCGATGCGGTGCCGGATCTCACCGGCCCGCAGGTTCAGGTGAACGTGGCCGTGCCAGCCCTGGCTCCTGAGGAGTCCGAACGCGCCGTCACCCGCCCCATCGAAATGGCGCTCTCCGGCATGCCCGGCGTACTCGACTCGCGTTCGATCACGAAGTTTGGCCTCAGCCAGGTCACGGTTCAATTTGAAGACGGTGCGGACATTTTTCGTGCTCGCCAGCTCGTCACCGAGCGTCTGACCGCCGTGATGCGCGATCTCCCGCCGGGCAGTTCGCTCAGCCTCGCCCCCATCAGCACGGGGCTCGGTGAAATCTTCTACTACACACTCCATTGGAAGAAGGGGGCCAAGGAGAAGCCCGCTGATGAAAATGAGGGCCTCATGCGTCTGTGGGAGACACACGAATACATCGTGAAACCGCACCTGCGCGTCGTTCAAGGCGTCGCCGAGATCAACAGCAACGGCGGTCACCAGCGGCAGGTCACCGTTGAGCCCATGCTCGATAAATTAAAGGCGGCGAACATGACCGTGGGCGAACTCGCCGCCATCATCCGTGGCAATGTCGAAAACGCTGGCGGCGGCGTCATCAATCGCGGCGGCGAGCAGCTCACCATTCGCAGTGTGGGCCGTGTCAGCACAGCGGAGGAAATCGCCATGTTGCCGATCAAATTCGGTGCTGCCATCGAGCCGCTTCGGGTGAAGGACGTGGCCAAGGTGCAGTGGGGCGCCGGATTTCGCGGCGGTGCGGCCACCATGGACGGTGAAGAGGTCGTGCTCGGAACCGTGATGATGCTCATGGGGCAGAATGCACGAGTGGTCTGCCATCGTGTGGCACCACGGCTGGAGGAGCTGAAGGAGAAGCTGCCTGCAGGCATGGATGTGACTGTCGTGTACGAACGTTCTGATCTCGTCGAAGCCACTGTGGGTACCGTGGAAAAAAACCTCCTCGAAGGGGCCGTGCTCGTCATCGTCGTCCTGCTCATCCTGCTTGGAAACTGGCGTGCGGCCTTGATCGTGGCGCTCGCCATTCCGCTGTCATTCCTGTTCGCCATCTGTGGCATGGTGCAGGGAGGCTGGTCGGGCAATTTGATGAGTCTTGGCGCGGTCGATTTCGGTCTCATCATCGACGGTGCCGTGGTCATGGTCGAAAACATCATCCGCAGGATCGGGGTCAAGCAGCATCACCTCGGACGAATTCTCACCAAAGAAGAGCGTTCACGCGAAGTGCTCGCCGGCAGCAAGCAGATGGCCAGCCCGATGTTTTTCGGGGTGCTCATCATCACCATCGTTTATCTGCCGATTCTGACGCTCACGGGCACCGAAGGAAAAATGTTCCGCCCCATGGCGGTGACGGTGATTTTTGCGCTCGCCGGTGCCCTGCTGCTGGCGCTGACGCTCATGCCCGCGATGTGCTCGTTCTTCCTCGGCGGCAATGTCGCGGAAAAGGACAACTGGATCATCTCAGCTCTCAATCGCGTGTTCCAGCCCATGCTGCGCGCCGCCATCAAAATGCGCTGGGCGGTGGTGCTTCTGGCCGTCGCCTTCTTTGCGTTCTGCGGCTGGCGCTTCAGCACTCTGGGGGCCGAGTTCGTGCCCAAGCTGGACGAAGGCTCCATTGCCGGGATGATTTACCGCAAAGTCGGCATGAGCCTCAAGGAGTCGCTGCATGAGGACCTTGTGCTTGGCAAGATGGTGCGTGAAAAGTTTCCGCAGGTCACCAGCTTTTTCACCCGAAGCGGCACCAGCGAAGTCGCCACCGACCCGATGCCGCCAAACGAAACGGATTTCTACGTCTTCTACACACCCGTCTCCGAGTGGCCCAAAGGCCCCGGCCTTCCCACCAGCAAGGCCGAACTTTGCGCCGCCATCGAGAAGGAGGCGCTCAGCGAGCACGAAGACCAGAGCATCGAATTCGGCCAGCCGATCGAGACACGCTTCAATGAAATGATGGAAGGTTCCAAGGCCGAGCTCACCGTGCGCATCTATGGCATCGATTTTGACCTGCTCGAAAAGCTTGCCAGCCAGATTCGTGACATCATCAACAACACTCCGGGCGGATCCGCTGAGCTTGAAACAGATGGTCGCACCAGCACCGTCGTCATGCAGGTGAAGCGCGACATCCTCACCAAGTACAACGTCCCTCTTGCCGAGCTCAATCATGCCGTCTCAGCCGGCCTCGGCGGGGAGGTGTCCGGTCAGGTCGTCGAAGGCAATCGCAAGCGTGACATCGTCGTGCGCCTGCCCGAGGAGGATCGTGCCAAGGAGGAGATCATGAAGAGCCTGCCCCTGCGTGTTGGCGACTTCGGCATGCTCTCGCTGGGAGATGCGGTGGACATTCGCACGGAGAAAACTGTGGAACCCATCCGCCACAGCCGCACGCAACGCCGCGCGGCCTTGCTCGTCGGCGTGAAAGACCGCGACATGGAAGGCTTCGTCAACGAGGCTACGGCGCGCATCAAAAAAGAAGTGACCTTCCCCGAGGGCTACAGCTTCGAATTCGGCGGCACTTTTAAAAATCTCCAGGAAGCCCGTGCTCGTCTCCTCATCGTGGTGCCCACCGCCTTGGCGCTCATCCTGATGCTCATCTTCTTCGCCTTCGGCAGCATCCGCCAGACACTCCTCGTCGCCACGGGTATCCCGCTCGCGCTGACCGGCGGCATCATTGCTTTGGAACTGCGCGGCATGCCCTTCAGCATCACTGCCGCCGTCGGCTTTATTGCCTTGAGCGGTGTCGCGGTGCTCAACGGCCTCGTCTTGGTGAACTACTTCAACGAATTGCGTGAGGAAGGCATGAGCGTCCGCGATGCCGTTCTCAATGGCGTCGCCACACGACTGCGCCCCGTCATGATGACCGCGCTCGTCGCCGCGCTCGGTTTCGTGCCCATGGCCCTCGCGCATGGAGCGGGAGCCGAGGTGCAGCGCCCGCTCGCCACCGTCGTCATCGGCGGCATCATCAGCTCCACGTTGCTCACGCTGCTGCTGCTGCCGATGCTCTATGACTGGATCGAACGCAGTGCAAAGACGGAGGAGCCTTCAGCCGATTAACGATAACCGGGCGGCGGAGGCGGGATGCCCGCAGGCGGCGCGCTGGTGCCGTATCCTGCGGGTGGAACCGACGTGGGCCTTGAGTAGGGTCTGACCGCAGGTTTTGTCATACGGGGTGAAGGTGGCGGAGCCCCGTAGGTGGCTGGCGCTGTTCCGCCATGCCTGGATGCTGGTGGAGAGGAGTAATTTGCCGCCGGGGCCGTGCCACCAGCAATCGTTTTGGCCGTCACAGTCACATCACCGAGCTGGTGATGGGGAATTTGAATGTATTCAGCAGCGGCGCGGGAGAGATTGATGACGCGGTTCGGGTAATAGGGAAAGCGGTCGGTCACTGTCACGTTCACTGTGCGGCCGTTGCTGTGGTTCTTCACCCTGACCACCGTGCCGAAGGGCAGGGTGTTGTGCGCTGCGGTCCAGCCCTGGGGGTGATAGATGGACCCCGAGGTGGTGTACTGGCCTGCATATTGATCCGCGATGTAGGAGGCATATCCTCGCATCTCATACGCAGGCTTGGCGCAGCTGGCCAGCAGAGCGGGCACCGAAATGGCAAGGAATTGAAGAAGTTTGGAAAGGTTCATATTCTGCTTTTATGAACATAACAAGATTGGCACTCGGCACAATCTTGCTCATCATCGGCCCGTGAAAAGAAGACGAGTCATCCTGGGAGCCGCACTTCTGCTGGTGCCACCGCTCGCCGGCTGGCTGGCGGCGGATCAGCTGGCGCATCCGCCACGCAGGCCGCTCCAGGATTATCACCATGAGTTTCTGTCCCATCCGGCCTTGCATGGCGTGGCTTTGAAATCCTTCACCTGTGCTGATGGCACCCCTTGTCTCGTCTGTGAGCCGGATCCGCAGGGCGCACTTGGAAAGCGCGGGCAGGTCATTCGTGAGCAGCTCACGCTGAAAGGTCTCCCTTTGCCAGCGCCCGGCAGTCTGGTGGGAAATCTGGTGCTCGTGCATGGCCGCCGCGGTCGAAAGGAGGATTACCTGCTCATCGCAGAGCGTTTCTGCGCCGTGGGCTTTCGCTGCATTCTGCCCGACATGCCAGGGCATGGGGACCATCCAGGAACAACCGCCTGCTATGGCGTGCGGGAGGCCCACCTTCCGGCATTGGCGTTGCATGAGGCCGCGTCGAAGTTCGGCTTCAATCCGCAACCCGCAGGCATCATGGGGCTGTCGATGGGCGGTGCGGTCAGCATCCGCTCAGCCGTGGGGAAGGATGCGCCATGGCGCGCGGCCGTGCTGGTTTCCACCTTCGATTCATTGGACCACGTGGTGCGTCATCAGACCTCCGGCTGGGTGGGGGATTGGCTGGGTTCAGTCTGGAGCCACATGACGGGCTGGTTTTATCAAAGAAAGGCGCACATGGACGTCAGTGCGGCCAACTCCCTGGCTCTGGTTCCCCAGCTCCAATGCCCGGTGCTTGTCGCGCATGGCACTTCAGACCGGGTGATCCCCATCGAGTGTGGACGTCGTCTCTATGACGCGCTGCCATCCGGCATCGAAAAACGCTGGATTGAAATCCCCGGCGCGGATCACGACAATGTGCTGATCACTGATTTCCCCATCTACGCAGAGATGTCGGAATGGATGCTGCGCCACGTTACCAATCCTTGATGCAGCTTATGCTAAGAGTCATTGTAAACAGGTCTGCATTCCTGTTGCTGCAAACAGGTTCTCACGCAGACGAAAAACGCGGCGCTCCGGCCGTAGGTTGGTCGTGTTTGGCGTCGAAGGCCTTCTGATGCTCTGTCACGTTCTCCGCCAAACCGCCCGACTGCGAGGACATTCGCATGCCGGGGTGTCTGCAATACGCTCACGGACGGGCGGGCTTTCGCCACGACCGTCCTACGACACCTGCGGCTGCATGGCATTTTTTCATCCGATGACCCTCTGCTGTTGATCCTGCGCAGGCCCATTTTCAACTGCGCGTGGTATTACACCGCCGGCTGCCGCAGTTCCACGCCGCCACAGTCGGAGCAGGCGGTGATGCCCTTCTGGTATTCCGCACCGCAACGCGGGCAGGTAGGAAGAGTTGCCGCTGGGAGCGGATCGTAATCAGCTTCTGCGATGCCTTCATGGCGGAAGAATTTTTCCAGTGCCTCGGCTTCGAGCGGCAGCGACTCGTCTTGCGGCCAGCCGGGAACGTACCGTGACTCACGCCAAAACAGTCGCGCACTTTCCAGCCAGCGCTTGTCATCCAGCAGCCCGCGCCAGGCGAGCGGATGCGGCGGTTCGGCATCCGTGGTCAGATTCACGACATCAAAGGCACGCATCGACAGCTGCGGCAGGAAGGCGATCCCGAGCGCGCGCCAGCCGCGATGCGGAACAAGGACGCGGCTTTTCCGGGTGCTGCGCAGAAAGAGCCAGGACTGAGTGAATTGCACCAGCAGCAGCACACCCGCAGCGGCGAGCACGATCAGACTGTCGCCAAAGCGATGATACAAAACACTCATCACGCCAAAGCACCACATGAAGTGGATCGTGGCACACAGCCGCAGGGATCGGGTGAACTGCGCCGTGGCCGTGGCGGTTGTGTTGGCAGACTTCGTGTCAAGTGTCGTGCGGGCGTGCTTGAGAAACGCGCTGCGGCGCTGCTCGGGTGTGAGGCCTCGCCATTCAGCGAGCCGCTGCTGCCAGAGTTCAGCCAGCGTTTTGGAGGGCAGGCGCACACGGGTGACGGTATCGAGATGCAGCGTGCTTTCCTCGACACGCGGGGCCAGCTTGTCCCAGGCGATGCTGACGCTCATGCTGTCGGTCAGTCGCACACGCAGCGAATCCTGCTCGGGCACAAACAGCCATGGCAGCGCCAGAGCATGCGCCTGCATGGGCGGCAGAGGAGAGAGCAGCAGGGGCGAGCCGCTGCCGATTTGCAGCCGCATCCATGGTCGCAGTGGACTCCAGCCCGACTTGCCCGTGCCCGCAGCCATCCAGGCATTGGATGGCACGAGGCGCAGGCACTCGATGAGATAAAGCAGCACGAAGACTGCGAGAAGCGTCTGGCCGTCGGTCATGCGCTATTCGCCTGGCGGCTGACGCGAGCCGAAGATTTTGCTGAAGAGTTTTTTCAAGCCGGCCAGCACCCCCACCACCAGCAGGATCGCCGCCTTGCCCAGCTTGGCGAAGACCAGCCCGAGCTTGCCAAACAGACCCATCTTGGCGGCTGCAAAGGCGCCGGTGCCGGCAATCAGCGCGGTGAGGCCGTATTTGGCCACCTTGTCTCCTTCGCGGAACTCAGCGTAGCGCTGGCCTTCGATGTAGCTGAAGCCCGTGAGGATTTTTTCCTGTTCGGCAATCATCTTTTCCATTTCCTCCGGTTCGCAGACCAGCGTGACTTCCATCACGCCTGTGCGTCCAAGAAGACGCGTGTTGTAGTTGATGGAAATCCCCTCGCTGCCGACGGACTTCAAACGTGTGGCCCACTCCAGGTTGTGGGTTTTTTCGTTGTAACGGGGCGGCACCACCCACCCCAGAATCTCAAGCTCAGCCATGCCATGCTCCCGGCGGTATTCGTTCCCCTGCTCCTGGCCCTCGCGCAGTTTCGCCAGCATGTCATCCGCGTCGATCTTGTCCTTCTCGTCGTCTTTCACATAGCCGGACTCATCGAATTCAAAAATGATCCATGGGCCCAGGCCCTCGGTCGCCAGCATGCCGAGTTCGCGCTGGGTCGGTGGGTTGCCATACATGGCCATCAGTTGCCGCGTCCCTTCGCCGGAGGTGAAACGATAGCCCGGCGGAATGGCGACCTCCGCTTTGCCTCCGAGATTGCCCTTGCCTTGACGCGTCCAGCCGAGCTTTTCGATTTCATCGATGCGCTTTTGAATCATCTGCTTCATCTCCTCTGCCGTCGGCTGCTTAGGGGCTGATGCCTCCGGCTGCTGCGCTTGGGAGATGGAGAAAACCGCCAGACAGGCCAGCAGCACAGCGCGTGAGAGAAATGAGGACTTCATGCGTCGCCAGTCTCGCAGGGACTGCGGGAGATCGTCAAGGTGAGCTTTTTACCAGATTCGTAATTGGCAGCGTAAGCCTTAGGCGGCATGTTCAGGTGTCTTTGACTCACTCTTGATTCCATGGCTGAACCGAATTCTGCTCCAGCACCCGCGCAGCGACGCGGGCCTGGATGCTTCTCCATACTGGCCCTGACCTTTCTGGCGGTGGTGGTCACCGGCGGAGTCGTCGCATGGAAGGTGGTGGATTCGGGCTTTGGCATGAAGTGGCTGGCAGAGCACTTCCAGAAGCGGACCATCACCGAGAGTTTTCATGAAAACGTGAAACGCATCGCCTCAACTCAGGGCGACGTGCTGGAACTGGCGACGCTGGACACCGAGGAGACGGTGACGAAGTATGACACCAAGACCTTGTTCAACGATGCCGTTTACCTCGGCACCACCGTGGCGGAAATCCGCGCGATGGTGGTCTATCGTTACCATTTGAAGCTGTCCGACGAATGGAAGCTCACGGTCGAAAACGGACGCTGCGTGGTGGTAGCGCCCGCCATCCGGCCTTCGCTGCCGCCGGCCATCCGCACGGAGACAATGGAGAAAAAGTCCGAGGCGGGCTGGCTGCGGTTCAATGCGGCGGAGAACATGGCCGAACTGGAGAAAGGACTGACTCCGATGCTTGAACGCCGTGCGGCGGTGCCGGGCAAGATCAAGCATGTGCGCGAAGCCAGCCGCACCTCGGTGGCCAAGTTTGTCCAGCACTGGGTGCTCAAGGAACAAAAACGGCACGATCAGGAAGGCATCCGCGAGATCGTGGTGATTTTTCCTGATGAACCGGCTGCGGCCAATCCAGTCGAAGCATCGAAGCTGCCCGCCACTTTGAATGTGGAAGTGAGTGTTGATTAATTCAGCGGATCAAGGCTGCAGCCCTTCGGGGTCATAGAGCAGCAGGTCGGACTCGAATTTCACAAAAGGCAGCGCTCCGGGCAGATCGGTTGGGCGCATGTTGCTGAGGCTGAAAAGTTTGTCCTTCCACATCCCTTGCCGGCCGGTGACGCCGCCGATCAGCTTGGCGGCGGTGGCCAGTTTGTCCCCTGGCACCACAAAATCCGCACCTCCCATGGTGGCATAGACCCCGAGCGAAACGATTTCCTGCGCATTCCGCTGGTGGGTCACACGCTCAATCACATTCTTTTGGTTCCCGCCGTACCAGCCAAGTGAAATACTGCTGAGAATGCCGACCAGGCAGATAACCGTGAGCAGTTCCAAAAGTGAAAAGCCCGCAGACATCCAGGTCTTCGGCTGGGGTTGCGGACGGAGGTGGCTGGCGGGGAAGAGCAACACGAGTTATATAATTATCATAAACATCTTTTCGCCGCAATCTCTCGTTTTCACGGGTGACTGTCTGCATTTAGACAGAGGCTGCAGCATCCATGATACCAGACTTTTTCGAACAACTACCTCGATCACAGCGCGAAGCGGTCGATTCTGCCGGCTATCGCGTCATGCGCTGGATGGCGGCACGCGATGTCTTGCAGGCGCGTGTTGCCAAGGGCCGTATCGCAGGGCCATTAGGTGCTTTTTTGGCGTACTGGCTGTCGCTGGCCCCTGCGAAGGGTGCTGTCTCAGATCTTTGGTTGTCATTCAGTTATACACAGGATCAAGCAAAGCTGAAACTCGTGGGGGGCAGTCCAACGCTCGCCCATGCTCCGTTGGAGCAGGCACTCCTGCATCTACCGGCGCTGCGCTCATTTTGGAGCCAGGAATTGCGCCTGCAGCACTTTGTGGCTTTGCGAACGCTCGTCCCGCAGGCCTGGCTGATGGACTCGGCTCAGGTTCCACCCGGAGCAGTGATTCAGGGCTTGGACGCGGTTTCTTGGGAGCGGCTCCCGCAATTGAGGGGGCAGGAGTGGGAAATCCAAGACGCAAAGGGGCAGGTGCTCGCAAATCGTTCCCTTTCGCTGGACAGCATTTTGACCTCACGACCGGCTTCAGGCGTAGTACTCAAAGCATGGTATGGGCGGAATGACAAAGAACAGGTTGTTTTGCGTTCTAAAGAAGCAGCACCTTGACGTGCATCCCGCTTCCGTGCGACATTACAACACCCCCAAAAACCATGGCACGCGGCTCCAATGTTACTCTCTGCTCCTTCTGCGGCAAAAGCCATGCAGAGGTCAAAAAACTCATTGCTGGTCCGGGGGTGTACATTTGCGACAACTGCATTCACGTCTGTAAAAACATTCTCGACAAAGAAAGCTCGGTCGATTCCGAGGGCGGGCCGGCACTCCTGGTGCCACGCCCGGCGGACATCGCCGCGCTGCTGGATCAGCACGTGATCGGCCAGTCCCAGGCCAAGAAGGTTCTCAGCGTCGCGGTGCACAATCATTACAAGCGCATCCTGCACACCCAGCAGCAGGCCACACGTGCCGGCAGCGGAGCCCCTCGCAAGTTGACGGCAACCCTGCCGGACCCCAATGATGTCGAGATCGAAAAGAGCAATGTGCTGCTCATGGGCCCCACGGGCTGTGGCAAGACGCTCCTCGCCAAGACTCTCGCTCGCATTCTCAACGTCCCTTTCAGCATTGCGGATGCGACGACACTGACGGAGGCCGGTTACGTCGGCGAAGACGTGGAAAACATCGTCCTGCGCCTGCTGCAGGCGGCGGATTACGATGTCGCCCGTGCCGAGATGGGCATCGTTTACATCGACGAAATCGACAAGATCGGCCGCAAGACCGAGAATGTGAGCATCACGCGCGATGTCTCAGGCGAAGGCGTGCAGCAGGCGCTGCTGAAAATCATCGAAGGCACGGTGTGCAATGTGCCACCTCAGGGAGGGCGCAAGCACCCTCAGCAGGAGTACATCCAGGTGAACACCGAAAACATTCTGTTCATCTGCGGCGGGGCCTTTGTGGGCCTCGACAAACTCATGGAACGGCGCCGTGGCGGCAAGACCATGGGGTTTGTCAATTCCCATTCAGCGAAACCCGAGACGGCCAAATCCAGATTTGAAGTCGAGCCTGAGGATCTGCTGTCGTTTGGCCTGATTCCGGAATTCATCGGCCGTCTGCCGGTGGTTTGCTCCCTGGAGTCCCTGACGGAACAGGAACTCGTGCGCGTGCTGACCGAACCGAAAAACGCTTTGATCAAACAGTATGCAAAACTGATGAACATGGATGGCGTGGAGCTTTCCATCACGCGGGACGCCATGCTTGCCATGTCCAAGGAGGCGGTGACACGTGGCACCGGTGCACGCGGACTCCGCAGCATCTTCGAACGCATCATGCTGGACGTCATGTACGACGTGCCCAGCCGGATGGACGTACGCGGCGTCACCATCAACGAAGGTGTCGTCAAAGGCGAGCGCGCCGCCATGCTGCGCAAGCGCGTGGAACGCAAGGCGGCCTAGCCAGTTTGTTACAAAGCCGGGACGAAAATTCTTCTGGAGCTTTGGCGGCTCCGCACGTCATAATGGGTGCCATCACACCCATGACTTCCCGCCGCCACTTTCTCCAGCTCGTCTCCACCGCCTTTGCAGCCGCCGGTTCCCGCCCTCTCATCGCCGCCGACAAGCAGCCGCCCTTCAAAATCTCACTGGCCGAATGGTCGCTGAACAAAGGCATCTTTGGCAAAGGCAGCGCCGAGCGCCATGAGCATCTCGACTTCTGCAAAATCGCCCGCAGCCTGGGCATCGACGGCGTCGAGTATGTGAACCAGATGTTCTTCGACAAGGCCACAGACGCCGCCTACCTCGGCGAAATGAAAAAGCGCCAGGAAGGCGAAGGCGTCAAAGGCCTGCTCATCATGTGCGACCGCGAGGGCAATCTCGGCGATCCCGATGAAGCCAAGCGCGCAAAGACCATCGAAAATCATCTCAAGTGGCTCGATGCCGCCGCCACCCTCGGCTGCCACAGCATCCGCGTGAATGCCGCCAGCGATCACAAGCTGAGCTGGGACGAGCAGATGAAACTCGCAGCGGACGGCCTGCATCGTCTTTGCGTGGAAGGCGACAAGCGCGGACTCTTCGTCGTCGTGGAAAATCACGGCGGCCTCTCCAGCAACGGCCTCTGGCTCACGGGGGTCATGAAAGCGGCCGACCATGCCCGCGTCGGCATCCTGCCGGACTTCGGCAATTTCTACACCGACCGCGTCAAAGGCGAGCTCTACAACCCCTACAAAGGCCTGCGTGAGTTCATGCCCTGGGTCAAGAAAGGCATGAGCGCCAAGGCCTACGACTGGGACACCGGCGCCGGCAAGTTCTACACCGAAGACCGCCGCGAAGGCCGCGAGATCACCCTCGACTTCGAGCGCCTCATCAACATCGTCGTCAAGGCCGGCTACAACGGCTACATCGGCATCGAATACGAAGGCGACAAGCACACCGAGATCGAAGGCATCAAGCGCACCAAGCAGGCGCTCGATGAAATCAGGTCGATGCTCTGATTTTCCAATCGCATCCACAAACTCACACACCCTCGCACAACATGCCCACTGACGACGCCCCCATGCCTTCCGCGGCAGCGGAAACCACCCTCTGGTCCGGCCATACCTCCCAGTGGGTTCACTTCTGGTATTACTTCTTCTGCATCTTGCTTGCCGGTGGCATCAGCTTCGCCGCGACAGTGTTCGGTTTGGCGACTGCGGGCGTAGGAATGCTGGGCTACCTGGCGCTCGTCATTCCATTTTTCATGTGGCTCATCCGCTGGTGGGTCACCAAATCCACCACCTATGAGCTGACCACCCAGCGCCTGCGCATCCGTGCAGGCATCCTCAATAAAAAAGTGGATGAGCTGGAGCTTTTCCGGGTGCGGGATTACACCATGGAGCAGCCCTTGCTGCTGCGCATGGTCGGGCTTGGCAATCTGACCATGATCACGACCGATGCCACGACTCCCACGGTCGCGATGCGTGCCATTCCGGGTGTCGAGGGGGTGCGTGAAAAGTTGCGTAATGCCGTTCAAAATGAACGGGATCGCAAGCGAGTGCGGCAAATGGATGTGGACAGCGTGGATGACAGCGGCACCGCCCTGCATTGATGCCCGCGACTACGAGCTTTCGGTCTTTTCGGCTTTCACCACGCGGGTTTTGCCGTCTTTGACTTCGAGCTGCAGCTTGTAGCGCGCGTATTCCTTCTTGTAGCTCCAGCCGGCTTCGGCGTCCCAGGTGTTGGCGCTGGTGGGCTGGAGTTTGCGGAGCTGGAGGATGAATGCGGCAAGGCGTGTGTCGGGATCCGCAATGGTGTGGTCCGGCTCGATGTCCTTGAGGTTTTGGGCGTTGACGAATTTGAGCTTCAAATCGGCAAAGCGTTTCGTGAAGTCGTCAGTGGCGGGGGTCATGCCGTCGCGGTTGATCTCGCCGAGCACGATGGAGTAGCTTTTGGCCACGCCGGGGTTCAGATCGGGCAGCAGGGTGATCAGATGGCGCACGGCGGCTTCGCCGGCATCGCACTCATAAAGGTTCAGCGGCAGGGGGGCGGTGTCTGAGGAATCGCAGGCGGCGAGACCGAGGCAGAGGCTGAGCAGGAGGAGGCGGCGTGTCATGTGACTGTTCATGGCATGGAATACGCAGCTTGGCAATGCGCTGGCGTGGTCCATACTGGCAACCCCATGTTTGACATCCGCGAAAAACCCAATGCCGTTGAGAATGCGTTTCTGGTCGGTGCGTACTTTGACCGGCGGCAGAAGCAGGAAGCTTCAGATTTGCTGGAGGAGCTCGCTGAGCTGGTCGGGACGCTGGGCATCCACATCATCGGCAAGGAGCTGGTTTTTGCGCGGGAGCACACGGCGCGCTACCTGATCGGCAGTGGCAGGTCGGCGGAGCTGATGAAGCAGGCGAAGGAGCTGGGCGCGGACGTCATTGTCTGGGACAATGAGCTGAGCCCGGGGCAGCAGCGGGCGTGGGAGAGCGAGGGGGACATCTGTGTGATCGACCGGCATGAGGTGATTCTGGATATTTTCAACATGCGGGCCAAGACGCGGGAGGCGCGGCTGCAGGTGGAGCTGGCCAAGATGGAGTATTCGATTCCACGGCTGACGCGGATGTGGGCTCACTTGGACCGCCTGGGGGGGGGCGCGGGCGGGGGGGGGGGCGGGGCGGGCGCGGCGCGTGGGGAAGGGGAGACTCAGCTCGAAGTGGACCGCCGTCTGGCGAGCAAGCGGCTGGACAAGCTGAAGGCGGATCTGGAGGAAGTGAAGAAGCAGCGCGAGACGATGCGCAAGGAGCGCAGCCGGGTGCCGGTGCCGCATGCGGCCACCGTGGGCTACACCAATGCGGGGAAGTCATCGCTGCTGAACAAGCTGACTGCGGCGGAGGCCTATGTGGAGGACAAGTTGTTTGCGACGCTGGACACGACGACGCGGCGCATGGAGCTGCCGGACGGTCAGCCGCTGCTGGTGACGGATACGGTGGGGTTCATCCGCAATCTGCCGCATGATTTGGTGCAGTCGTTCCGGGCGACGCTGGAGGAGGCGATCCAGGCGGATTTCCTCATTCATGTCATTGATGCGAGCTCGCCGCAGGCGGTGGAGTTTTACCAGACGACGTCCAAGGTGCTCGCGGAGCTGGGCGCGGGGGAAAAGAAGGTGCTGCTGGTGCTCAACAAGGTGGACTTGATCGACGATGCGCGGCTCATGGAGCTGAAGCGCGAGTTTGCGGAGGCGGTGCTGATTTCGGTGAAGACGGGGCAGGGCATGGAGGATCTGCTGCACCGGCTGCATGATTTCATGATCGACCGCGTCGTGCGGCTCACGTTGAGCCTGCCGCTGGATCGCATGGATCTCGTCGCGCTGGTGCATCAGGAAGGGAAGATGCTGAGCGAGGATTATGAGACGGGCCGCGCGGAGATTCAGTGCGTGATTCCCAAGCGGTTTGAGAGCCGGTTTGCGGCGTTTCTGCCGGTGGATCCCGAGGCTGGGAAGAAGAAGGGGAAGAAGTAGAGGCGCCGGAATGGTTGGCCGCAAAGAGGCGCAAAAAGGGATGCAAAAAAAGGAGAGGACTGGCGGCTGTTGAGCCGGTGCTTCTAACGCGAATGTTCACGAATGGCCGCGAACTTTCGCGAAGGGCGCTGGGTTTGATTCTGATTCGTGGTCATTCGCGGCTGTTCGCGGTCATTCGCGTTTGAAATCCCGGCTTCAGGGATGGTAGGGATGCGTTGTGCGCGTCCCACTTTTCGGGTCTGTGGCACCCGCAGGCCATCCAAAAAGGTGCGCCGTCCTTGCCGCCTTCTGCAGCGCGCTGGCCGTGGGATGAAAAAGAACGCGGCGGGAGGTGGAGCGCTAGATGGGATGCGCTGCGCAGGGGCCGCGAGACAGCGCTGGGACGAAGGATTCCACGGACGCGCACAACGCGTCCCTACCAGCCCTGAGGCATCACTCCCCTCCATGGGACATCGGAGGATTGAGCCGGTGCTTCCAACGCGAATGTTCACGAATGTCCGCGAACTCTCGCGAAGGGCGCTGGGTGTGATTCTGCTTCGTGGTCATTCGCGGCTGTTCGCGATCATTCGCGTTTTGAATTCCGGCTTCAGGATGGCGCAGGGCTGAGGCCCCTTCGCTTAGGAATTCAAAATTGACTGGCTGAAAAGAAGGAAAGCGGTAAAAAAGCACGCTCCATCTCTGTTTACTCCCGCTCATGTTCTCACTCGCAAATAAAACCGTCATCATCACCGGAGCCGGCTCAGGCATCGGCCAGGCCATCGCCATTCTTTTCGCCAAGCAGGGCGCGCATGTGGAAGTGCTGGACCTCAAGCAGGAGGCGGCGCAGGTGACGGTGGACCAGATTGTGGCTGCCGGTGGCAGTGCGCGGGGTTCGGCCTGTGATGTGGGGAACTATGCGGAGGTGAAGTCGATTTTTGACGAAGTGGCGAAGACGCATGGGAAGATCGACGTGCTGGTGAACAACGCGGGCATCGCCCACATCGGCACCGCCCTCACCACCGCCGAGGAAGACATGGACCGCCTCCACCGGGTGAACATCAAGGGGGTGCATGCGTGCGCGCAGGCGGCGCTCGTGCACATGACCGCGAAGAACAACGGTGTGATCCTCAACATGTGCTCCATCGCCGCCCAGATGGGGCTGGCGGATCGCTTCGCCTACTCCATGACGAAAGGGGCCGTCCTCATGATGACCTACTCCATCGCCAAGGACTTCATCAAGCAGGGCATTCGCTGCAATTGCATCGCTCCGGCGCGGGTGCATACGCCGTTTGTGGACGGGTATCTGGCCAAAACCTACCCGGGTCAAGAAGCGGAGATGTTCCAGAAACTGAGCGAGGCGCAGCCGATTGGGCGCATGGCCAAGCCGGATGAAATCGCCGCCCTCGCCCTCTACCTTTGCAGCGACGAAGCCGGGTTTGTCACCGGCTCCTCCTACCCCATCGACGGTGGTGCGGTGAATCTGCGATAACGAGGTCATCGCTCCGGCGCGGGTGCACACGCCGTTTGTGGACGGGTATCTGGCCAAGACTTGGACCGGTCCTCAAAAATCTTGCCACCTTGCCCGGCGGCGGAGCGGCCCCATTGGCGGCGTCGAGCGCTTGCCTGTTATTTTCTAATAGCAGGCGGCGCACTCTCCTTGCCACTGGGGCCGCTGCGCTCGCCGGATCAAAGTGACAATCTTTTTGAGAACCGGTCTACCCGGGCCAGGAAGCGGAGATGTTCCAGAAGCTGAGCGAGGCGCAGCCGATTGGAAGGATGGCGAAGCCGGAGGAGATTGCGGCGCTGGCGCTGTATCTGTGCAGTGACGAGGCGTCGTTTGTGACCGGAAGCAGTTACCCGATTGACGGGGACGCGGTGAATCTGCGGTGAGATTTGACGGTTGTTGACGATTGTTTGCCCTGAGTTCCTGAGAGGGGGCTCGGGGCTTTTTGTTGGGGGGATTTGGTGGTGTTGTTTTTGGCAAAGGAATGGGAAGAGAGGGGCGGGTTAATGGGCCGTTCTCATTTTTCGTTGAGTTGAGTTTTTTTAATGTTGAGGAGGCCTGTCGTAAGACTCTGCCAAGAGTGCTGGACTTGGTTCGTGGGTCCGGGGTGCTTGCGATGCGCTGATCGACAGACAGGAGTGTCTGTCGTACTTCAATCCATCCGGGCAGGCACGGTGTGAGTGGGAAGGAGGTTCTTTGAAAAAAGGGGTTGAATTTGAAAATGCGGACCCAAGGCTTGTGGTATGACGTGGTGGCCGGGCTTTTGGTCGATGGCTACCAGATTATGACACTGCATTTTATTTGAGATGATGACTGCTGTTTCTTCTGGGGCGAAAAAGGGCCGCAAGAGCCGGGCCAAGGTGCTGCGGCGGCCGGTGAAGGAGGCGAGTGTGCGGCGGTGGGTGAGGGCGGCGAGGAGACGCGGGGTGACGGGACCGGGGCTGGTGTATGAGCTGCATGTGCGCCGGGGGCTGCCGCTTCCGGAGGTGGCCGTGATGCTGAGGGTGAGCCTGAGGGAGGTGCGCCGATACTGGCGGCAACACCGTGCGGAGTGTGCGGGCGTGGCGCAGGCTGCCAAGCCGCCCCGGATTTTACCGCCGCTGCCCCGGTCGAAGGAGGATGTGGTGGCGTTGCGGGAGCGGGTTGGGCTGGCGCTGTGGGAGACGGTGGTGGCGTCGTTTGGTGAGGGGCCGGGGAAGAGCGAGGGTGGTGACGGGGCTGTGCCTGAGCCGCCGTCGATGGCCTTGGTGTCGGTGCGGCTCAAGGCGCTGAGGCAGATGGGCAGGCTCTATGGTGTGAGCGACAGGAGGCGAGGCAAGCGTGGCGGGCGGGCGGCGGAGGTGGGGCCGCAAGTGTGTGCGGCGCCGGAGGAGATTGCGGGGTTGGTGAGGGAAAGGCTGCGTGGTTTAAAGTTAGAAGTTTGAGGTTTAAAGTTTAAAGCTCCTGAGGGGAGGCTGGGCGAAAGAGGGTGTTTGTTTTCGGCAATGGGAATGATGGACTCTGGAATGCGCCATAATGTATGGAGGTCGCAGGAACGTTCGATTTTGCCGCAGAGGAGCGGGATGGGCAGAGGGGGCAGAGAAAGAACTTCGCCGGAGTCCAAAGCATGGCAGAGGATGAAAGGCCCGGATTTTAACCGCTGATGAGACGCTGAGATGACGCTGATCAAGGCATTAGAGAATCCAGATTCAGGAACCATTTTTTGGGAATCATGCGGATAGGAAAGGCGGTTGTTTTGTCAGGAATTTGCAGC